>JADJLX010000002.1:0-600000 GCA_016709865.1 Bacteroidales bacterium | reverse complement strand
TTGCCATTTGCATTGAAGTCAATGGCATCAAGTGCCAGATCTGTATGGAGTTCTCTTTTTTCTTTACCTGTACTCTTCCGGTTCCAGTCAAATATCCTGTACGTAATATCTGAAGTCTGCTGAACTTCAACAAGTACTGTTCCTGCACCTATTGCATGGATTCTCCCTGCCGGAATAAAGAAGGTATCTCCGGGTTCAGGGTGTTCAACATTTAGCAGATCTGCCATTGTTCCGTCATTTACTGCAGACTGGTAGTTCTCTTTTGTTACACCTTCACGGAATCCTGTATAAATCTTTGATCCTTTTTCACTTTCAAGTATATACCACATCTCAGTTTTTCCATATGCCTTGTGCCTTTCCCTGGCAAGTTTATTACCCGGATGGACCTGGATAGACAAATCTTCGCGTGCTTCTATGAACTTGATAAGCAGGGGGAACTCATTACCGAACTTTTCATAAACCGCATCACCGGTTATATCGCCCATATAAACCTCAATTATTTCCTCAAGATTGTTTCCTGCCAGAAATCCATTGCTGATTACAGACTGTTCACCGGAAACAGCTGATATTTCCCAGCTTTCACCAACATTTGCGGGTTTTGCAGGTTTCTTGTTATAGCGGGAGGCAAGGGCATTTCCTCCCCAGACCTTCTCTTTCAGAACAGTTTCAAACTTTATTGGATATAATTCGGCCATTTGCTATTTTTGATAAATTTTAATTACTGCAAAAATATAAAATTTATGCTGATTGTTGGGATTGCCGGCGGGACCGGATCCGGAAAAACGACCGTTGTCCGAAAAGTTGTGGAAGTATTTCCAAATGACGAAGTTATAGTAATTCCTCAGGATTCCTATTACAAGGACAATGGAAAAATCTCACTTGAGGAGAGGCAGAAAATCAATTTTGACCATCCTGATTCTGTTGAATTTGAGTTACTGATCGATCATCTCAAAAAGCTTAAAGAGGGTGAGGAAGTAGAAATGCCAATCTATTCATATATTACATGTCTGAGGTCTAAAGAGACAATTCCTGTTAAACCCTCCAGAGTCGTAATCATTGAAGGAATTCTGATACTCACCGATCCGGGTCTGCGTGAAATGATGGATATCAAGGTTTTTGTCGATGCCGATGCCGACGACCGCCTTGGGAGGGTAATAAACAGGGATATTGTTGAAAGGGGCCGGTCGGTTCTTAAGGTTCTTGAGAGATACCACGATACCGTAAAACCTTCTCACCTTCAGTTTATTGAACCATCAAAACGATATGCTGATATTATAATTCCCGGCGGTGGTGAAAATCAGGTGGGCATTGAAGTCCTGATCTCAATTATTGAGAAACATCTTTTAAAAAGTAAATCATAAAACCATGCTTGACAATATAAAGGTTGAGGATGTCTTATTCCTTGATATAGAAACTGTTCCCGGGTCTCCTTCCTATGAAACACTTGATCCTTTGTTTCAGACTCTCTGGGAGAAAAAATCAAGACAGTTCAGATCACCCGAACAGGTTGCTGCTGATGTCTATGAAAGGGCAGGTATTTACTCGGAATTTGGGAAGATAATATGCATTTCAGTAGGATTGATAAAAGAAAAAAATCCTTACAGTTTCAGGTTGAAATCATTTTATGGTGATGATGAGAAGGTGCTTCTTTCAGAATTTTCTGACATGCTTTATAAGTTCTGCCGTACGAATAAAGAGGCTCTTTTATGTGCCCATAACGGTAAGGAATTTGACTATCCCTATATTGCACGGCGGATGATTATTAATGGTATGATCATTCCTGAGATACTCGATAATGCCGGGAAAAAACCATGGGAAATAAAACTTCTGGATACTATGGATCTCTGGAAATTCGGTGATTATAAGAACTATACATCACTCGACCTTCTTACATCGATTCTGGGTATCCCCAGCCCGAAGGATGATATTGACGGCAGTATGGTAGCAGGGATTTATTATGTTGAAAAGGACCTGAAAAGGATAGTACAGTATTGTGAGAAGGATGTTCTGGCTATAGGACAGGTTCTTTTAAGATTTATGAATCTGCCAGCGATCAGCGACGATAAGATAGAGTCTGTAACATTTTCATAATAATCGCTTTATATTTTTTATCACCTCATCAGGTCTGTCAGCATGGATCCAGTGACCTGCTTTCTCTGCAATAGCAAACTCTGCAGCGGGAAATATCTTTAAAATATCACCAAAATCCGATGGGAGAATATAATCTGAATCACCTCCTTTAAGGAATATAACAGGAAATCCGGTTATTGATTGTGAATATAAAGCACCTCTGTCTACACCAGACATAATTTTATCAAGATTTTTTAGAAGGGAAGATGCGTTTAACTTCCAGGTAAAATTATTTTTGGTACTCCTTTGAAGATTCTTTAATACAAATCCCCTGATTTTTTCATCACTTATCTTCTCCCTGAGGTTCTCTTCAGCATCATCCCGCCTGGAGATACCAGTCAGGTCAATTGATAACATAGCTTCCAGAATCGATTTATGCTGGCTGTAAGCAACTTTATTATGAGCTTCGCTTATGAATGGAGAAATATCTGCAATAAGCAGACCATTAAGCATTTCCGGATATTTTAAAGCAAATGAAATTGCTGTTTTTCCTCCCATGCTGTGTCCGGCAAGAAAGAATTTTTTCAGTGACAGATCAGCTGCCAGCTCAAAAAGATCTTCGCGCATTGAGTCATAATCATGGATGTCGGAATGAGGTGATTGTCCATGATTTCGCTGGTCAGGAAGATACACAGTGAAAATGTCACTAAGATTTTTAGCAATTGTCGCCCAGTTATCAGATGATCCGTACAATCCGTGAAGTATGATAAGCGGCGGTCCTTCGCCATATTTCCTGCAGAATAGTTTCATACAAGATTAATCAGGCAAGCTGTCTTTTATACATCTGGATTGTATTTTCGAGACCAAGGTACAGAGCGTCTGAGATAAGTGCATGTCCTATTGAAACCTCCTCTAGCCATGGGATGTTCTGATGGAAATATCTCAGATTGTCGAGGTTGAGGTCATGACCTGCGTTTAAACCCAGTCCGGCATTGCGTGCAATCTCTGCAGCTTTTACAAATGGTTCAACTGCTTCCGGAGCATTAACGCTGAATGCTGTTGCGTATGGTTCGGTGTACAGCTCAACTCTGTCGGTTCCTGTTAATGCAGCATTCTCAATGTTAACAGGATTTGTGTCCACGAAGAGTGAGGTTCTGATCCCGGCCTTCCTGAAAGTTGATACAATATCAGTGAGGAAAGCCCTGTTTCGTAATGTATCCCAGCCTGCATTGGAGGTAATTGCATCATGGGCATCAGGTACAAGTGTAACCTGATTTGGTTTAACAGCGAGTACAAGACTTATAAAACCGACAGAAGGATATCCTTCAATATTGAATTCGGTAGTAATAAGAGGTTTTATTTCAAGTACATCATTATATCTAATATGTCTTTCATCGGGCCTGGGATGGACGGTTATCCCGTCGGCTCCGAAAATCTGGCAATTAATGGCGGCATTCAGTACATTTGGAATGTTACCGCCCCTTGCATTTCGGAGGGTTGCTATCTTATTGATATTAACGCTTAACTTTGTCATTATAATAAATGTAAGATTTAACCGTATTTGTAATTGTGTGGCAAAATTACAACAACTGGCTTTTTTTTTACTATTTTAGTTGAAAATAAAAATCTTTATGGTTGCTAAAGACTTAATATCTGAGGTAATTCCTTCACTTAAGACATCAGATCTCGGTCAGACCGCGCTGAATTGGATGGAGATATTCAGAGTGTCGCATCTGCCGATTGTGAATAATCAGGATTTTCTCGGACTTATCTCTGATGCCGATATTTATGATATGAATAAGCCTGATGAACCAATTGGTAATCACGAGCTTACATTATTTAAACCTTATGTCGGTGATGAACAGCATATATTTGAAGTGATAGGACTTGCCTCGCGGCTGAAACTTTCAGTTGTACCGGTTCTTGATAACAAAAACCATTTTAAGGGTGTAATAACAACAAGCGACCTCATACGGCATATAGCTGGCATTTCTTCAATGGATCAGCCCGGCGGCATAATTGTACTTGAGCTGATAGAAAGAGACTATTCTCTGTCGCAGATTGCACAGATTGTTGAAGGTAACAATATCAAGATCCTCAGTATGTACATTACTTCTCCTCCCGAATCAACAAAACTGGAAGTGACACTTAAAGTAAATACCGGCGATCTGGTTTCTGTGATAAAGACTTTTGAACGATATAACTATGAAGTTAAAACATGGGTTACAACAAACGATTCGATGGATCGGTTTTATTCAGAGAGGTTCGATCTTCTCATGAAATATCTTAATATCTGATAATATGCTGAATAAAGTTGCAATTTACAGTAAGGACAGCAATCCGAAAACCAGAGAAGGTGTTAGCAGGCTGGTAACTGAATTCTGCAGGAGAGGTATAAAGATGCTTATTCATCAGAAATCGGAAGATCACAAAATTTGCCAGGGAGGTGATCTTATTGAACATTTTTCTGAACTTTCAGATCTCACCGAGCTTCCTGAGATGGTCTTAAGTGTTGGCGGGGACGGTACTTTTCTTGAGACTGTTCTGAAGGTGAAGGACCTTGAGATTCCTATTGCCGGTGTTAATACAGGGAGAATGGGTTTTCTTGCCAATATACCGGCAGAAGACATATCACATTCGATAGATATGTTATGCAGTGGAGAGTATGAAATTGTTGAAAGATGTCTGCTCGAATTATCACGTCCGTATGGTTTGTTTGAGGGAAATGCTTCATCCGCACTCAATGAGATCACTGTTCAGAAAGCTGATCTCAGTATGATAACTATAAATGTCTATGTTGATGATATTCATCTGAATACATACTGGTGCGACGGACTGATTATATCCACGGCAACCGGCTCAACTGCTTATAATCTGAGTGTTGGCGGACCGATTTTATCACCTGAGGATGAAAGTATTATTATTTCTCCCATAGCTCCTCATAACCTTACCATAAGGCCAATTATTATATCAGGAGAGAGCAGACTCAGGATGGTAATTGAGGGGAGAAGTCATGAATATATGACAACATGCGACTTCAGATCAGCAAGAGTTCCGTTCACTGAAGAGATCCATATTTACAGGGCTCCTGTCAAACTTAAAACAGTTATGCTCAAGGGAAGAGATTTCTATAGTACACTCAGAAATAAGCTGATGTGGGGTGTAGATAAGAGAAATTGAAAAAATTATTATATTTGTAAGGCAATAAAAAGGAAATTATTATGAAACGGTCCCTTCTGATTATATTTCTGGTTTGTCTTATTTATGCGATTAACGAGGGTCAGTCACAGGGTCAGCTATGGAAAATGAGACGATATGAAGCATCTGCCGGATTCGGACCAACCCAGTTTTTTGGCGATATCGGAGGTTTTTCAAAGACTAAAAATATACTTGGGATAAGAGATTTGAGTTTTCTACAGACCAGGTTTGATTTAAACGTCAATTTTAAATACAGGATCACCCAGGATATAAATGTAAGGCTCAGTGGAACATTTGGTTACCTGCATGCTTCAGATGCCAGGGGTTCAAATGAAGCCAGAGATTATGAAACCTCAATTTCTATATTCGAACCTGCTCTGATTGGTGAGTATTATTTTATTAAAAATAAGGCAGAGAACAGTTATCTTTTCGGGAAAGGAAGAAAGCCTGGTATTGGTGGTTTAATAAGATCACTTGATTTTTACGTATTTACAGGTATAGGTGGATTAGCATATTCAGGTAATCCAAATGATAAACTTAAAGCGAAACAAGCCCTTGAAGGGTTTAAACCGTCAGGCTTTACTGCTGTTATTCCTGTTGGACTAGGTACAACACTTGTATATTCACCTGATTTTAACTTTGGAGTTGAAATAGGAGGCAGGTATTCATTTTCTGATAATCTTGATGGCTATACTTCACAATATTCCAGTTCAAATGACGTTTATTATTTTTTCAATTTCACTGTTACGTACAAGCTGAAGACCGGAGCAAACGGATTGCCATCCTTCAGATGATAATGAGCTGGATCAGTTTTGATGAAAAGATTACATTGGTTTTTATTATTCTTAAGTCTTTCTCTTGCCCTATCAGGTCAGCGGAATGCTGATTATGGGCTGTTTGCAGGTGTTTCATCTTACATGGGAGACATAAATCCTGATCGGTTAATGTACGCACCGGGTCTTGCAGGTGGCCTCATCTACCGCTATAACCTGCATCCCCGTCAAGCAATCAGGGCTAGTATTTTCTTTGCAGGGCTGAAGGCTGACGATACGGATTTTAAGAACGAGTTTCAAAAAGAGAGACAGAGTTCGTTTAAGGGAACAGTTGCCGAGTGGGCACTCCAGTTTGAGTTCAATTTTTTCCCGTATTCAACCGCCGGGAAACTATGGGATTATACACCTTACTTCGCTGCAGGTGCTGGAATAGCTTTTATTAATGCATCCACATCATCATATGTACCGGTTCTTCCGGCTGCTGCTCCTGCGGGGGGCCGGACTTTAATGACCAATGAGACATTTACTTATGTTCCCGTTATACCTTTATCGGTTGGTTTTAAAGTCAATATTTATAAAAATATGGGATTGGAAGCTGAATATGGTTTTCGTAAAACATTTTATGATAACTTTGACGGCTTAAAAGATCCGGTAGATCCTTCCGATTATGGATGGATTCATAATAACGACTGGTATTCATTTGCAGGAGTATCAGTTACCTGGAAGCTATTTAACAATCTGGTGGGATGTCCTGCTTACGAGGAAGATAATTCCAGAAAAAAAAGGTAGATTATGCAATTGCGGAACGAGATAAATATCAATAAATTACCTTCCCATGTGGCAATCATAATGGATGGTAATGGCCGTTGGGCAAGGCAACGGGGTCTCGACAGGATTTTCGGACACCAGCAGGGAGTAAATGCACTGAGGGATGTTATTGAAGCCGCTGCAGAAATTGGTATCAAATACCTCACCTGTTATGCATTTTCAACTGAAAACTGGGGCCGGCCAGATGAAGAGGTTTCGGCTCTTATGGGAATAATGGTGCAATCGCTTAGTAAAGAGACAGATACTCTGACAAAAAATAATATAAGACTTATTGCAATTGGTGATGTTGACAGGCTGGCTGATGATGTCAGAAACAGACTCAATGAAACAATTAATCTTACATCGGTTAGTACCGGACTTAATCTTGTTGTTGCACTGAGTTATAGTTCCCGGTGGGAGATAACTGAAGCAGCAAGAAAAATAGCATCAGATGTTAAAAAAGGAATTCTGTTACCGGAAGAAATCAACGAAGATGATTTTGAAAAATATCTTACAACATATGATATTCCCGACCCTGAATTAATGATAAGAACAAGCGGGGAGCTGAGAATTAGCAACTTCCTTTTGTGGCAGCTTGCATATACTGAATTATACTTTACAGAAAAACTTTGGCCCGATTTTGGTAAAGATGATTTCTATACAGCTATAATTGACTTCCAGAAAAGAGAAAGAAGATTTGGAAAAACTAGTGAACAAGTTTCGGAAAAATAATGAAATAATGGTGATTAAGAGATTTAAAAGGACTTTTGTAGCAATATTCCTGACTCTGATGGGTCTTTCGCTGTATGCCCAGGAAGAGCAGGAGATTTATGATTATATGTCTTCCGATGATTATATTATAGGTGGAGTAACAGTTAGCGGTGTAAGATTTCTTGATACTAATGCACTTATAGGTATATCTGGACTAAGACTCGGACAGGAAGTTACAATTCCGGGAGAAGCTGTTACTGCTGCTGCTCAGAAACTTTGGATGCAGGGACTATTTTCAGATGTCAGGATTTCAATAACAAAGGTTTCATCAGATACGGTTTTTCTTGATATTGCTCTGCAGGAAAGGCCAAGGATCTCTTCAGTGAAGTACAACGGGATGAAAAAGTCAGAGACCCAGGATCTTGCTGAAAAGATCAATCTTCCGGTTGGCTCACAGGTAACTGCATTTCTTCTGAATACTGCCAAGAAAATCATTAAAGATCATTTTGTTGAAAAAGGATTCCTCAATACAGAGGTGGAATTCATTCAGAAAGATGATCCCGATCAGCCTAACAACGTGATTCTTAACATTAATGTCGATAAAAAGGATAAAGTTAAAATCGGTGATATAACATTTGTCGGAAACGAGTTTTTTGAGACTAAAAAACTGCGCCGGCAGATGAAGGATACAAAGAAGAAAAACCTTAACTTCTTCAGGGCTTCAAAATATATAGGTGAGAAGTTCAGCGAGGATAAAGACAAGTTATATACATTCTATAACGATAACGGTTTCAAGGATTTCGCAATTCTATCTGATTCTATCTATAAGATTTCAGAGGACCGGATAGGACTGGTAATTAAGGTAGAAGAAGGGAATCAGTACTTTCTCAGGAATGTAGACTGGGTCGGAAATAGTGTATACAGGAAGGAAGATCTGGAAAAAGTCTTTAACATAGAGAAAGGAACCGTTTATAACCAGTCGCTGATAAACGACAGGCTCAATGGAAATTCCGGTGCACAGGACGCTGTTAGCGGTATGTACCAGAATAACGGATACCTGTTTTCCAGACTTACACCTGTTGAGGCCAAGGTAGACAAGGATTCTGTCGATCTGGAAATAAGAATATATGAGGGTGATCAGGCATACCTTAATAATGTTATTATCTCAGGAAATACAAGAACAAATGAGCATATTGCCAGAAGGGAACTTTACACTTTACCGGGCGATTTGTTCAGCAAAGACAAGATTATTAGGTCGATAAGGCAGCTTGGAGTACTTGGACATTTTGATCCGGAAAAAATTAATCCGGTACCGCTGCAGGATATAAACAATGGAACCGTTGACCTGTTATATAAGCTTGAAGAAAAAGCAAACGACCAGTTTGAAGTATCGGGAGGCTGGGGAGCTGGTATGCTTGTAGGTACCGTTGGCGTTAGGTTCAACAACTTTGCAATGCGCAATTTCTTCGACCTTAAACAATGGAAACCTTATCCTTCAGGAGATGGACAGTCGCTCAGCATCAGGGCACAGTCGAACGGAAAGATCTATTCATCATTTAATGTCTCTTTTGTTGAACCATGGCTCGGAGGCAAAAATCCCAATACATTCTCGGTTTCTATGTACAGGTCAATAATGAGACAGGAGGGCGGTCATTCAATGATAATTGACGGTGCTTCGGTGGGTCTTGGTAAACGACTCGAATGGCCCGACGATTTCTTTTCACTCTATGGGGAGTTAAGTTATCAGCGGTATAACCTTGATAATTTTACTCAATACAGCTTCCTGTTCGATGATGGTGTATCAAATCTTATTAGTCTCAGTGCAAAACTGACAAGGTTCTCTACAAGCCCTAACCTTATTTACCCGAGAAGAGGTTCTTCATTTACTCTTTCAGTCCAGGCCACTCCGCCATATTCTTCGATCAGCGGAAAGGATATGTCGATTGCATCTGATCAGGTTAAATACAATTATATTGAATTCCACAAATGGACTTTCAAAGCGGATTATTTCTTCCCGCTTGATGCCAATGATAAACTGGTGCTGAATGCCCGTTATGCATTCGGATACCTGGGGCATTATAATAATGATATAGGTCCATCTCCGTTTGAGAATTTTTATGTCGGTGGCGATGGCATGACAGGCTATAGTTTTTATGGTCGTGAGGTTATATCCCTGAGGGGCTATACCAATGGCTCTCTTACTCCTTATAATCCAAGTATGACAGCGCAGTCTGGAAACGTATACTCAAAGATCACATTCGAGCTCAGATATCCTATTTCCCTTAATCCCCAGGCTACAATTTATGGTCTGACATTTCTTGAATCAGGAAGAGCATGGTATCAGCTTAAAGAATATAACCCTTTCAAAATGAACCGTTCGGCAGGTATCGGCTTAAGAGCTAATCTTCCAATGTTCGGATTACTTGGTATCGACTGGGGATATGGGTTTGATCCTGTTCCCGATCCGGTAAGGTTTACAAATGCTAATAAATCACAGTTCCATTTTGTTATAGGTCAGCAATTTTAATAAGTATATTTTAAATTTGAAGTTATGAAAAAGTTAGGTGTTTTAATAAGTTTACTGGTTCTGACTTCAGCTATGGCTGTAGCTCAGAAATATGCATTCGTCGATTCTGAATATATCAGGAAAAATATTCCTGCCTTCACAACAGCGCAGGAACAGCTTGATAAACTTTCTGTACAGTGGGAGAAAGAGATTGCAGATGGCTATGCTGTTGTTGAACAGATGTATAAATCATATCAGAACGATGCAGTACTGTTATCGCAGGACATGAAAACCAAGAGGGAAGAGGCTATCATCGCGAAGGAAAAAGAGATGAAAGAACTCCAGAATAAATACTTCGGTATGGAAGGCGATCTTTTCAAGAAGAGGGAAGAACTTGTTAAACCAATTCAGGACGAAATAATAAAAGCTATAAAAGAGATGGCTGTTGAAGGTTCTTATGCTGTTATTTTCGATACAGCAGCGGGAGGTAATATTCTGTTTGCCAATCCGAAATTTGACCTCAGTGACCAGGTTCTCGAAAAATTAGGTTATAAAAATTAATTAATTACTTTTGCATTTATTCTTTAAAAAATTATTATGATGAAAAGATTTACAGGAATAGCGGCTTTGATAGTACTGCTGGTGTTTGCGGGAAATAGTGCGATGGCTCAGAGCTTTAAGTTTGGACATATAAACAGCGAAGAACTGATTACTGCTTTGCCGGAATTTGATTCTGCAAATGTCAAACTGGAAGCATATCGCAAGGAGCTTATTAATTATCTCGAACTGATGTCAGTTGAATTAAATAATAAGAGTGACGCTTATAACAAGGAACTCAAAAACCTTACCGATCTCGTAAAACAGACCAAAGAGCAGGAACTTATTGATCTGAACAGGAAAATTCAGGAGTATCAGACTAACGCTCAGGAAAAGCTTCAGCAGAAGCAGGTTGAACTCTTTCAACCGGTATATGCTAAAGTAGATAAGGCAATTAAAGATGTTGGAAAAGAAAACGGATTCCTTTATGTTTTTGACATATCAAAGGGATCACTTCTCTATTTTGATGAGACCAAGAGTACAAACGTTATGGCTCTCGCAAAAGCTAAATTAGGATTAAAGTAATTTACATACCTTAAACAAGTGACCATCCGCCACTTGGCAGATGGTCATTTTTTTAAATATACGGGCAAAGTGAAAGAACAACCTATAGGAATATTTGATTCAGGAGTTGGCGGACTTACCGTTGCACACGCTATTAAGCAGATCCTGCCGGGAGAGAGCCTGGTTTACTTTGGCGACACAGCACACCTTCCTTACGGTGATAAATCGGCTGAATCGATCAGATTCTATTCACAGCGTATTACCGAATTCCTTCTGGATCATAATGCAAAAGTCGTTCTTATTGCCTGTAATTCTGCATCTGCATCCGCTTTCGAATCGCTTAAAGACCGTTTCCGCGATAAGACTATCCTGATAGACGTGATTGATCCTGTGGTTGAGTATATTGGCACAAAAAACTTCAGTAAAATAGGGGTGATCGGCACAAAACGAACTGTCAGCTCCGGAACATATGAAACCAAGATAAAAGAGATCTCACCATCAACATCAGTTGTATCTGTAGCTACACCGCTGCTGGTTCCAATGATTGAGGAAGGTTTTATTTTTGATGATATCAGTAATGCAATCATACGTTCATATCTTTCGAATGAATCACTGGCAGGAATTCAGGCATTAATTCTTGGTTGTACTCATTATCCGATAATCAAGAATCAGATTAGCAAAATTTTCAATTTTAATGTAGAGGTTGTCGATTCGGCAAGAATAGTCGCTATGATTCTCAGGGATACCCTCGAGAAGAATAACCTTCTCAACGATAAAGCCCTGGTAAAGGATCAGTTCTTCATTTCCGATTATACTGATTATTTTGAAAAAATAGCCAGAATGTTTTTTGAGGGTGAGATAAACCTTAAAAAGGCTGATATCTGGAGCTAGTATCAGCGCCGGAGGTAAAACATGATCAATATCATACGGTAAAAGTAGTTTCTATACTATTTTTCATTTTTTAAAAAGCTAATTTTGAGCTTTGTAAGACAACCTACTTAGTTTAATAAATTATTTCTTATATGGGTAAAAAATCACAGGTTATCGAAAGAGAAGAGGTGGTTATCCGTTTTTCCGGTGATTCAGGAGACGGAATGCAGCTGACAGGGACACTCTTCTCCGACACAGCAGCCTTATTTGGAAATGACTTATCCACCTTTCCCGACTATCCGGCTGAAATCCGGGCTCCTCAGGGTACAGTTGGCGGGGTATCAGGATTCCAGGTTCATCTGGGGCATTCCGAAATAAATACTCCCGGGGACTTTTCTGATGTTCTGGTGGCGATGAACCCTGCTGCTATAAAAGCAAATGCAAAGTGGATAAAAAGAGGTGGTACTGTAATTTACGATAAAGATAACTTCACTGAGAAAAATATCGAAAAAGCTGGTTATAAGAAGGATCCTATCGGAGAAGAAAAGCTTGATCATTGTGTTATCATAGATGCGCCAATTTCATCAATGGTGAAAGAAGCGCTGAAAGACTACGGACTTGATCCTAAATCTGTTCTGCGGACAAAAAATATGTTTGCCCTTGGAATGGTGTACTGGCTCTTCGACCGCAAATTAAAATATACCGAGGATTATTTTGATAAAAAATTTCAAAATAAGCCTGGCATTGCCGAAGCAAACAAAGTTGCCCTGCGCACAGGTTATTACTATGCTGAAACAATTGAGGCACTTAGTCCTGTTTATAAGATCCTTCCGGCTGAAATAGCTAAAGGAACATACAGGAACATTAATGGAAATACATCCACAGCATGGGGATTACTGGCTGCTGCAGAAAAATCTGGACTTGACCTGTTCATTGGTTCATACCCTATTACACCTGCAACAGGTATTCTTGAAGAGCTCGCTGCACACAAAGATCTTGGAGTAAAAAGCTTTCAGGCCGAAGACGAGATTGCAGGGATCTGTACATCCCTCGGAGCAAGTTTTGCCGGCAAACTGGCAGTTACTTCTACTTCCGGTCCCGGACTGGCACTTAAGTCAGAAGCTATAGGACTGGCTGTGATGGCTGAATTGCCGATTGTGATTATTGACGTTCAGAGAGGAGGACCTTCTACAGGATTACCTACCAAGACTGAACAGGCCGATCTATTGCAAGCCCTTTACGGACGAAATGGAGAGTGTCCGGTTGTTGTAATTGCCGCAAGTACTCCTTCTGATTGTTTCCATTTTGCTTTTGAGTCAGCCAGAATTGCTCTTGAGCACATGACCCCGGTTTTACTTCTTTCTGACAGCTATCTTGCAAACGGCACTGAACCATGGAGGATACCTTCAATGAAGGATCTGCCAAAAATAAATCCGCCGATCGCTGTTAAGAGCGACCAGCCTTACCACCCTTATCACCGTGATTGTGAAAAACTTGCACGTTCATGGGCTATTCCCGGAACACCGGGGCTTGAACACAGAATAGGAGGATTGGAGAAAACAGCTAAGGGTAATGTTTCTTATGTCCCTGAAAACCATGAAATGATGGTAAACACAAGGGAGGAAAAAGTGCAAAGGGTTGCTAATGAAATCCCTGACTTAAAAGTCTTCGGAGCTCCGAAAGGTGATCTGCTCCTTGTCGGGTGGGGAGGATCATACGGATATCTGATTACTGCTGTGCGTGAATTGCAGGCTGAGGGTTATGATGTAAGTCTGGCAAATTTCAATTATATAAATCCGCTGCCAAAAAATGTTAAGGATGTGTTTAATAACTTCAAGAAGATAGTTGTAGCTGAGCTTAACCTTGGTCAGTTCGCCAATTATCTGAGGATGAAACACCAGGAGTTTACTTATGAACAGATAAATAAGGTTCAGGGTATCCCGTTTACAATAAATGATATAAAGGACAAATGCATTAATATGCTGGAGGGTATGTAATATGGAAGAGACTGTAGTAAATAAATATACTCCTAAAGATTTTAAGAGTGATCAGGAAGTAAGATGGTGCCCTGGTTGTGGTGACCATGCAATATTAAGTTCTGTTCAGAGGGCACTTCCCGAATTGGGAATACCTAAAGAAAAATTTGCGTTTATTTCAGGAATTGGCTGCTCATCGAGGTTTCCTTATTATATGGATACCTATGGCTTTCATAGTATTCACGGCCGTGCTTCCGCTATTGCCTCAGGTGTAAAAACAGCTAATCCTGAGCTCTCAGTCTGGCAGATCACAGGTGATGGTGATGCACTTGCAATTGGCGGAAACCACTTTATCCATGTAATAAGAAGGAATATTAATATCAATATAATTCTCTTTAATAATGAAATCTATGGGCTCACAAAAGGCCAGTATTCACCTACTTCAACAAAGGGGATTGTGACAAAAACTTCACCATACGGGACAGTTGAAGAGCCGTTCTCAGTAGGTGAACTTGTTATTGGCGCTAAAGGCAAATTCTTTGCCAGGACTATCGACACCAACATCGCTCTTTCAACTCAGATTTATACCGAGGCAGCCAGACATAAAGGAACATCCGTTGTGGAAGTACTCCAGAACTGTGTCATCTTCAACGACGGTGTACATGATACCGTTGCGGATAAAGAGGTACGCGACGACCGGACCCTTATCCTCAAACACGGGCAACCAATGATCTTTGGAAAGAATAATGACAAAGGTCTTATACTCGACGGACTTAAACTGCGTGTTGTAAAGATTGGTGAAGATGGCATTACCGAAAAGGATATAATTGTACATGATGCCACAGAACCTAATCCGGGTATTCAATATATGCTGGCAAATATGAGATATCCTGAATTTCCTGTAGCTCTGGGAGTTATCAGAGCTGTTGAGGGTGTCACTTATGATAGCGCAATGACAGAACAGATATCTGAAATTAAGAAAACTTCCAAAATCAAGTGCATGGATGATCTGCTTATGCACGGATCAACCTGGAAAGTGGAATAGATTATTAGTGTAATTATGACACTTATTATATGCTGGCGCGGATCTGTGATCCGTGCCAGTTTTGTTTTTAAATAGCACGGCAGGGATTATAAATTCGCCCCAGCAACGTGATACAAGTAATTTTCGTAATTTTAAAAACTGATCCAACATATTTCTGAATGGTTGATTCAAATCATAACAGTCCCGAATACAGGCGTCTTCTCCATGAACAGCAGGAGAGACTAAAGGAACTTGGCTGTATCAACCGCACAACATACATTCTCAAGGAAGGAAAACCGATTGAAGAATCACTTCAGCAAATAGTGCTTCTTCTTCCTGCCGCCTGGCAATATCCTGAATACACCGTTGCGAGGATCAGATTCATGGGTAAGGTATTTGAGTCAGTTGATTTTGTTGAAACAAACTGGAGAATGGTTCAGGAGTTCGATTCGATCAATGGTGAAAAGGGATACATTGAGATCTTCTATACCAAAGAGTTCAGTCCCGAAAATGAAGGTCCATTCCTGAAAGAGGAAAGAGACCTGATACAAAATATAGGCAGTCTCATGACCGGGTATATAAACAGTTATCTGGCAAGAGACATTATTAGGCTGGCTCAGTCACCGAAAGAGGAAGACGATAATGTAAAAGATACTTCAAGCAGGAAACTGTTGCAGAAATTTCTCGATCGTCACAATGCGGAAAGAGATGTATTTCATGATCTGATGCCCTTCAAAGTAAAAGAGATATTACTTGTGGCAAACCTTTATGATGCCTATTCAATTGAAGGTGAGGGCCGGTTTTCAGATCATATACTTGGTGAGTATTATCAGATGAGCCTTACTTCAATACCCAGGGTTACAGGGGTTTCTGGTGAAGATGAGGCATTTACCCGGCTTAAGGCAAGGCATTATGACATGATTTTTATTATGATCGGCGTGGATAAAGAGAGCCCCATGCTGCTTTGCAAGAAAATCAAGAATAAGTATCCTTACATTCCTACATTCATTTTGCTTAATAACCATGGCGATGTACATTTTGTAAAGAAGCAGAAGGCCCTGGGAATACCTTTTGATAACTATTTTGTATGGACCGGTGAATCGAAGGTGTTTTTTGCAATGGTTAAGCTCCTGGAAGACAAGGTAAATGTCGATAATGATACTAAGAAAGGCCTCACTCGTGTAATTCTTCTGGTTGAGGATTCTGCTGAATATTATTCAAGCTATCTACCGATGCTTTACACTCTTGTAATGGAGCAGACTAAGAATCTGATTGAGGATGTATCAACCGATGAGTTGTATAAGGTGCTTAAACTCAGGGCAAGACCAAAGGTCCTTCTCGCCTCCAACTATGAAGATGCAATAACAATTTATGATAAATATAAGGAGAGCCTTCTGTGTGTCATATCTGATATTCAGTTTCCGCGGAAAGGGGAAATGAGCGATACTGCAGGATTCGATCTTATTCAGCAGATCAAGAAGGATTTGCCTAACCTTCCTGCAGTTCTCCAGTCATCAAATCCGGAAAATGCCAGGTTCGCTCATTCACTTAAATGCAATTTTATAAGTAAAAACTCTGAAAGTCTTCTTCAGGACCTTAAATCCTTCATAAACTACTACCTTGGATTTGGCCATTTTGTTTACCGCGATAATACCGGACGGCAGATAGCCGTTGCGAAGTCAATGAAGGAGTTTGAAGCTTATCTTCAGACAGTTCCTGAAGATTCACTGGTTTATCACTCCATGAAGAATCACTTCTCATTATGGCTTATGGCTAGAGGGGAAGTGAAAATAGCCAAGATGATAAATCCGATCAGAGTCACTGATTTCAAGAGCATGAAGGAGTTAAGGGAGTTCCTGCTCAACATCATCCGCAAGCGCCGTCGGGAAATGAATAAGGGCAAAATTGTCAATTTTGAGGAATCTGCTGTTATTGATGAAACAAATGTAGTGAGTCTTTCAAGCGGATCGCTTGGTGGAAAAGGCCGAGGTCTGGCCTTCATCAATACACTTATCTATAGTTTTGAACTTAGTCGTCTCACACCTGGAATTAACATCAAAACACCTATTACTGCTATTATCGGTACAGATGAGTTTGATATGTTTATGGAGCGTAACCATTTGTGGGATAAGGTAAAAGAGGAGAAGGACTTTGAGAAACTTCAGAACCTGTTCCTTAACGGAAGCCTGAGCTATACTCTTGAAAAAGAACTGAAAGTATTTATAAGGCTTATTAAGACACCTCTGGCTGTGCGTTCCTCAAGCCTCTTTGAAGATTCAATGAGCCAGCCGTTTTCAGGCATCTTCGGTACTTATTTGCTACCTAATGTAAATCCCGATCCTGAGAAACGGCTTAAGCAATTGTCTGATGCAATTAAACTGGTATTCGCTTCAATATACTCCCGTAATTCCCGGACATATTTTGAAGCTATAAGCTATAAGATTGAACAGGAGAAAATGGCCGTTGTAATTCAGGCTGCCGTTGGTAACAGGTTTGAGAATGTGTTTTATCCGCATATCAGTGGAACGGCACAATCATTTAATTTTTATCCTGTGGCACATATGAAGCCTGAGGACGGATTCTCTGTTATCGCTGTAGGACTGGGTCAGTATGTTGTGGAAGGGGAGAGGGCTTATCGCTTTTCACCTTCTTATCCTTCGCTTGACATTGTATCGCAAAAAGACCTTTACAAAAACTCCCAGGTGATGTTTTATGCTGTTGACATGTCAAAAAATGATTTTAACCTCCTTGAGGGGGAGGATGCCGGACTGATATCCCTTGACATCAGTATTGCTGAAAAACATGGAACTCTTAAACATTCAGCTTCGGTATTGAACACTGATAATGACACAATTATACCGGGACTTGACATGCCCGGTCCGAGAGTAATAAATTTTGCTGATATTCTGAAGTACGATTATATTCCTCTGGCTTCAACACTGAAGATTGTTCTGGATGTTGTTAAAGAAGCTTTCGGGACACCGGTGGAAATTGAGTTTGCTGTAGACCTTACAAAAGATGAAGATGGGAAAGCATCATTTTATTTGCTTCAGGTAAAACCTCTTGCAGGCAGCGGAGCGGGGTATTCAATTGATCCCGAAACTATTTATACCGATGACTTGTTACTTGTTACGAAGAAGAGCATGGGGAACGGTGTAATTAGTGATATCACTGACCTTATTTATCTCGAACCCGGGAAATTTAACAATATGCTTACTAACCAGATGGCCTCTGAGATAGATCTGATGAACGAAAAAATGCTGGCAGAAAACAGGCAGTATGTTCTTATTGGTCCGGGCAGATGGGGAACAAAAGACCGCTTTCTGGGAATACCTGTTGTATGGCCGCAGATTTCGAATGCAAAAGTAATCGTTGAAGTGAGCCTGCCTGACTTTCACCTCGATGCATCACTTGGTTCACATTTTTTCCATAATGTCACATCTATGAATGTTGGCTATTTCTCAATTAATGAGGGCACCAAAGATGGAACAGTACTATGGGATAAATTTAAAGATCAGAAAGTTATAGAGAAAGGGAAGTTTTTCAGACATATCAGGTTTGAAAATCCGCTTCTTATCAGAATGGATGGCAAGAAAGGCATGGCTGTGATATCGACACTCCAGGCACTTTAGGCATTTTTAAAATGAAAATTACTATATATGACAATTATAGAGGGAATACTGGATCTGCAGAAATATGACTTTACCGATACCTCATTTGATCTGCTTATGCAGAAAAGAATCCACAGAGTGCTGGTAATATGCAGTAACTATGATAATTACATGCTGGAGGAGGATGGCCGTATTGATGAACAGATTTTCAATGAATATGCATCTCTGAACCTCAGATATCCTCCAACATTTGTCCAGACTGATAATGCCGAGGATGCGTTCAGGATCCTTAAGGAGGGAAATATAGATCTGGTAATTTCAATGCTTAGTCTTAAGGGCACAGATGTTTTTGCACTTGCCAAAAGGATAAAAGCCCAGTATGAACATATTCCGATTGTAGTACTTACATATTTTTCACGGGAAGTCTCTTTGAGACTTGAGGGAGAGGACCTTAGTGCGATAGATTACGTCTTCTGCTGGCTCGGGGATGCCTCGCTTATCCTTGCTATCATTAAGCTGATTGAAGATAAAATGAACGCTGATTATGATATTGAAAAGATTGGTGTTCAGGCTATTATACTCGTAGAAAACTCTATAAGATATATTTCATCCTATTTGCCTAATATTTACAGGATTATTCTCCTTCAGTCTCTTGATTTTCAGCGCGAAGCGCTTAATGAACATCAGCGTATGCTTAAGCTGAGGGGGCGTCCGAAAATTCTCCTTGCCAGCAATTTCAACGATGCTCTCGATCTCTATAAAAAGTATAAGTATAATGTTCTCGGGGTAATATCAGATATAAGTTATAAGCGCGATAATGTAGTGGATGAGGGGGCCGGAATTGAACTCTGTAAGGTTGTTATGGCTGACGATGATAAAGTACCTTTTCTGATCCAGTCATCGAGCTTAACTCATAAGAAGGATGCCGAAGCTCTGGGAGCTGGATTCATCAATAAATATTCAAAATCGTTATCGCTTGAACTAAGGAATTTCATAATTCAGAATCTTGCCTTTGGTCCGTTTGTTTTCAAAAACCCTGATACACTGGAACCTATAGCTATTGCAACTGACCTTCAGAGTCTTCAGCAGAAACTGCTTTCAATTCCTGACAATACACTTGAATATCACGCTACGCGAAACCATTTCTCAAAATGGCTGAATGCCCGTGCTCTTTTTCCGGTTGCTCAAATGTTCAAATATATCCGGAAAGAGGATTTTGAGACTATGGATGAGATGCGAAGATTCCTATATATTGCCATTTCAAGCTTCAGGCTGGGTAAGGGCAGGGGGGTAATAGCAAAATTCGATAAAACAAGTTTTGATGAATATCAGACTTTCTCCAGAATAGGAGAGGGATCAATCGGAGGAAAGGCAAGGGGACTCGCTTTTATTAACAGGATTATCAAAAACAATAAACTGTTTAATAAATTCCCCGATGTACTGATTACTATTCCCAGAACGGTAGTACTTAGTACCGATGTCTTTGACGAGTTCATGGATCATAATAATCTCTATTCAGTTGCCCTGTCTGACCTTTCTGATGATGAGATCCTGAACAGGTTTATTAACGCAGAACTTCCCGGGCATGTTTACCAGGATTTTTATGCATTTCTGGCAGTTTCAAGGAACGTCCCTATTGCAGTCCGTTCTTCAAGTAAGCTTGAAGATTCGCATTATCAGCCATTTGCCGGAATATATTCTACTTACATGATTCCGCGCATCCCTGATAATAAAGAGATGGTAAAGGTTCTGTCCGATGCTATAAAGGAGGTTTATGCCTCCGTTTATTACAAGGCAAGTAAAGCCTACATGACAGCTACTGCAAATGTGATTGATGAAGAAAAGATGGGAATTATACTTCAGGAGGTTTGCGGAAACAGACATGGAGATACCTTTTATCCGACCTTATCGGGTGTTGCCCGTTCAATCAATTACTATCCTATCGGATCAGAGAAAGCCGAAGATGGAATTGTGAATGTTGCTTTCGGTCTTGGAAAACTAATTGTCGAGGGTGGATTATCACTCAGGTTTTCGCCTAAATATCCCCGGAAGATTCTTCAGCTTTCAACTCCCGATACAGCTATCAGGGATACACAAAAAGAGTTCCGTGCTCTTGACCTTAACATTGATAGCTTTGTACCATCAACTGATGATGGTGTGAATATTCTTAAAATCGACATCAAAGATGCTAATAATGAAGCTGCAATGAAGTTTGTAGCTTCAACCTATGACAGGAACAATAACGTACTGCGCGACGGAATCACCCTTCCCGGCAAACGCGTTGTTACCTTTGCCAATATTCTCCAGCATAAGACATTTCCTTTAGCTGAGATCTTAAGTACCCTTCTTGAGATTGGCCAGAGGGAGATGAATAACCCTATCGAAATCGAATTCGCTGCCAATCTGGAGACACCTCCGGGTACTCCCAAAATATTTAATTTCTTGCAGATAAGGCCAATAGTTCATACTGAGGAGTCGCATCATATAAATATTGATCACATAAAAACGGAGGATACTATAGTCTATTCAGACTCAGCACTTGGGAACGGGGTATTCAAGGGTATTCACGATCTGGTTTATATAAAACCCGACTCATTTAATGCAGCCAATAATAAGAATGTGGCAGGTGAAATTGAAAAAATTAATATAAAATTTGTAAAGCAGGGTAATGGATATGTTCTGATAGGTCCAGGAAGATGGGGCTCTACCGATCCATGGCTGGGAATTCCTGTTAAATGGCCGCAGATATCTGCTGCAAGGATAATTATTGAATCGGGACTAAAAAACTACAGAATTGATCCGAGTCAGGGTACTCACTTTTTTCAGAATCTTACCTCTTTCAGAGTAGGTTATTTTACTATTAACCCATATATAAACGAAGGACATTACGATGTCGAATATCTTGATAAATTAAATGTTGTTTATGAAGATGATTATATCCGGCACGTCAGATTTGACCAGCCTCTTGAGATTATGATAGATGGGAGGAACCATAAGGGAGTAATACTAAAACCTTTAATGTAATGGAAACAGCAAAGACAACATACGTAGGAGATCTTAGGACTGAGATAACACATTTAAGATCGGGGAGTGTAATAGTAACAGATGCTCCTGTTGATAATAAGGGAAAAGGAGAAAAGTTTTCTCCGACAGATATGGTTGCATCTGCTCTGGGAAGCTGCATTTTTACAATTATGGGTATAGCTGCAAGGGAACACGGATTTTCAATTGACGGCAGTACCTGTGCAATCACAAAGATCATGACTGACAACCCCAGAAAAATCGGTGAGATAAAAATTGAATTCGACTTCACAGCAAATTCATACACCGATAAGCAGAAGAAGATCCTCAATTATTGTGTAAAAACATGCCCGGTATCACTATCGCTGCATGAGTCGGTTTTTCAAAATGTGACTTTAATATTCAGTTAGAAGAAAACGGCTTAACCGTAAATCACCCTTAGCTCGGCGAAGTCTCCCGACTTCGTCGTAAAATATATGCAGTCTGGAGACTGCAGTTTAAGAAAAGCGAAGTCAGGAGACTTCGCTTAGCAGGGGCAAACCAGTCAATACCATTAAGCTAAAGCGCCTTAAATCTGTAATGCCGTAACGCCGTAACACCGTAACACTGTAAAACCGCTATATCACCGCTGCTTCAGTAACCATATCTTTATTCACCTTCTTAATAAGTCCCTGAAGTACATTTCCCGGACCGACCTCAGTAAATGAGGTAGCTCCGCCGGAGATCATATTAATTACACTCTGGGTCCATTTAACCGGTGATGTCAGCTGCAATACAAGGTTTGCCTTTATTGCAGAGGGATCAGAGTAAGACATTGCGCTAACATTCTGATATACAGGACATATTGGTTTGCTGAATGTAGTATTTTTTATTGCTTCTTCAAGCTCAAGACGTGCAGGCTCCATTAAAGGAGAGTGGAATGCGCCTCCGACCGCAAGTTTAAGGGCTCTTTTAGCACCTTTTTCCTTAAGCATCTCTATAGCTTTGTCGATTCCTTCATTAGAGCCTGAAATAACTATCTGGCCCGGACTATTATAATTTGCCGGTACCACAACCTCTTTAACAGCTGAACAAACTTCTTCAACTATCGAGTCGTCAAGTCCAAGTATCGCAGCCATTGTTGATGGTGTTTTCTCACAGGCTTTCTGCATGGCAAGGGCTCTTTTTGATACCAGCACCAGACCATCTTCAAATGAAAGTGTTTTGTTGGCAACAAGAGCTGAGAATTCCCCCAGTGAATGCCCTGCTACCATATCAGGTTTAAATGAATCTCCAAGTACAGCGGCAAGTATAGTTGAATGAAGAAAGATTGCGGGTTGTGTGACTTTTGTTTGTTTAAGGTCTTCATCAGTACCGGCAAACATCAGATCGGTAATCCTGAAACCAAGTATGGTATTGGCCTTTTCAAACATCTCTTTTGCAACAGGTGATTTCTCGTAAAGGTCCTTACCCATTCCTATAAATTGCGCTCCCTGTCCGGGAAATACATAAGCTTTCATAATTTAAAAATTAGTGATTTTTTTGTGGCACAAAAATATAAAAATTCTATTTACAACCCACCCTCTCTAATTCCTCCTAAGCAGGAGGTTATAGCTCCTTCCCCCCTGGGGGAAGGCTGGGAAGGGGTAGTTAATGTAATCTTGTTCCGATCAGATGAACAAATTCTTCCCTGGTATTAAGTTCCTTAAGGAAAATACCTGTAAAAGCGGAGGTGGTTGTTACCGAGTTCTGTTTCTGTACACCTCTGATCTGCATGCACATATGCTGAGCCTCAATTACTACTGCTACTCCCAGAGGATTCAGAGTGTCCTGGATGCAGTTTCTGATCTGAGTTGTAAGACGCTCCTGTACCTGAAGTCTTCTTGAGAATGCTTCCACTACTCTTGCAATTTTGCTCAGCCCGGTGATATAACCATTTGGGATATAGGCAACATGAGCTTTCCCGAAAAAAGGAAGCATATGGTGCTCACACATTGAGTAAAGGTCAATATCCTTTACAATAACCATTTGTCTGTACTCTTCCTTGAACATGGCTGATCTGAGAATCTCTTCAGCATCCATATTATACCCGTTAGTAAGGAAGTGCATTGCCTTTGCCACCCTTGCCGGAGTCTTTAGCAATCCTTCTCTTTCAGGATCTTCACCTACAAGTTCAAGTACTCTGTGGTAAATTGTGGAGAGTTCTTCAATATTTTTAGCGTCCCACGACTCCACCTTATTATAACCTTTGGATTTTTTACCGGATCCGTCATTGACTTTTTCGATTCTCTTAGCCATAATATTCAATTGAGTTATTTTCAGTTTCTTCAATCTTTACGCAATGGAGCAGAGCCCCTTCTTTTTCGATAGCCGGTTTAAGTTCATTCCAGATAGCCACAGCAAGGTTTTCTGTGGTCGCAACTTTCCCATCCATAAATCCGACCTCAAGATTAATGTTCTTATGGTCTATTTTATTTACAACCTTTTCAAGTATAATCTGTTTGAGGATATTAATATTCATTACGAAACCATGAGATGATGGCTCTCCCTTGATGGTTACCCATAAAATATAATTATGACCATGCCAGTTTGGATTTGAGCATTTTCCAAAAATTTTCTGGTTTTGCTCATCTGACCAGTCCTGTCTGAACATCCTGTGTGCAGCACAGAATCTCTCTCTCCTTGTCAGGTATATCATGCTGGTAATTATTTATATTACAATATTAGCCAATAATTATGAGCTTTTGAAATCATAAAAGCAATATATTTGTCTAAGCGTAATCTGATTTTCTTCGCTCCCCACCGGGGTTGGGGTAATCAAAGAAAATCATTAAAAACTCTTTATCGGATTTTCTTCATACATATCTTTAATGTCAAAGAAACTCTTAATTGTTACTGCCACTTCATCAGAAGCAGATATTGTGAAAAAGATTGATGGTATTAATACTGCTGACGATCTTATTTTTTTTGGTGATAATGAGATAAGTCTGCTAGTTACCGGTGTTGGTTCTGTTGCTACCGCATGGTCGCTTAAACACTGGCTTTCAGTAAATAAGAAGCCTGACCTGATAATAAATGCCGGCATTGCAGGAAGTTATAAGGATGATATTAGGACTGGAGATGTTGTTATGCCCGTAACAGAGTGTTTTGCAGATTCAGGTATAGAGGACAGGGAAAATTTTCTTACGTTATTTGAATCAGATCTGGCTGATCCTGATGAGTTTCCATACCGTTCAGGACTTCTTCACAGCGACCTTATGATTTCTGAAAAGTGCAGGGATATTATAAGACCTGTAAATTCAATATCTGTAAACACTGCGACCGGTTCAGAAAAATCAATTATTAAACTTCAAAAAAAGTTTAATCCTGACATAGAGACAATGGAAGGAGCAACTTTTTTTTATATTTGCACCAGGGAAAAATTGCCTTTTCTGGCACTCAGATCAATCTCAAACAAGGTTGAGGCCCGAAACAGGAGCAAATGGAATATTCCTCTTGCTCTTGAACACCTGTCAGAAAAGTTGAAAGAAGTTATTATTAGACTTGAGTGATGAAATTAACATTGGGCTTCTCGCCATGCCCGAACGATACATTCATTTTTGATGCGATGGTGCATGGCAGGATTGATACAGAAGGGCTGGAGTTTGACTATTTTCTTGCAGATGTGGAGGAGCTGAACAGAAAGGCTTTTTCTTCAGCGGTAGATATTACTAAAATGAGTTATCATGCTTATGCATATGCAGCAGATAACTATCTTATTCTTGATTCAGGCAGCGCACTGGGACACCACAATGGCCCTCTTCTTATTAGCAAGCACAACGATGGTACTTCAGGAATGGAACATAAAAGGATTGCTATCCCCGGTAAATATACAACTGCAAATCTTCTGTTCAGCATAGCATGGCCTGAAGCTAAAAACAAAACCGAATATCTTTTCTCTGATATAGAAAGAGCTCTTCTTGATGATGAAGTTGATGCAGGACTGATAATTCACGAAACACGATTTACCTATAAAAAGAAGGGCCTTCACAAATTAGCCGATATGGGTGAGTTCTGGGAGGAGTTTACCGGACTGCCAATACCTCTTGGTGCGATAGTTATAAATAAGAATATACCTGAAGATATTGCATTGAAAGTAAACAGGATTGTCAGAAGAAGCCTGGAGTACGCGTACAAAGACTCATTCGCCTCGTACGATTTTGTTGCCGGCAATGCAAAAGAGATGGACAGCACTGTTATGAATAATCATATCAAACTATATGTTAATGAGTATTCTATTGATCTTGGAATTAAGGGAAGGGAAGCTATAAACAGATTATTCACGGTTGCCTCTGAAAAGGGCGTCATACCACAAATGCCATCAAGAATATTTCTTACAGGAAATCAGGTAATATAAGCCATAAATTTAGTAATTTTGAACATAGGCTTTTCTTAGTTGTTTTAATATGAAAAGTATTCATTCAAAAATTAAAAATCATGGCATTTGAACTACCAAAACTTCCGTACAATTTAAACTCGCTGGTTCCGCATATCAGTGAGGAGACACTCGACTACCATTATGGCAAACATCATCAGGCTTATGTAAATAACCTGAATGGGCTTATCCCGGGAACTGAGTTTGAAAAAGCTGATCTTGAGACAATTATCAAAAAGGCTGAAGGAGGCATTTTTAATAATGCTGCCCAGGTATGGAACCATACATTCTACTTTGAATCTTTTTCAAAAGACGGCAGGAGACTACCTAAAGGAGAGCTTGCAGATGCAATAAACGGCTCATTTGGTTCGTTTGATGCTTTTAAGGAACAGTTTAACAAATCAGCTGCAACCCTTTTCGGAGCCGGATGGGCATGGCTTGTTAAAAAAGAAGATGGTACCCTGCAGATTGTTCAGGAATCAAATGCAGGAAATCCTCTGCGAAGAGGTCTTAAGCCGCTTGTTACCTGCGATGTATGGGAACATGCTTATTATATCGACTATAGAAACAAAAGGCCTGATTATATCAAATCTTTCTGGGAAATTGTTGATTGGGATCTCGTAGCAAAAAGATATTAATAGATCTGTAATAAAATTTCAAGCATGAATCTTAAAGACCTGATTAGTAATACCCGCTCCCGTCGCCGTTTTGATGAGTCGAAAAAAATCGAATTAAAAACTCTGGAGTCATTAATTGATCTTGCACGTCTCTCCGCTTCAGGTGCAAACAGGCAGCCTCTTAAGTATTTGATATACAATACTCCTGAAGAATGCAACAAGGTGTTTCCCTATCTTGCGTGGGCCGGTTACCTTACGGAATGGCCGGGCCCGGAAAAAGGAGAGAGGCCATCAGCCTATATTTTGATACTCGGAGACAAATCTGTAACAGATATTTTCGGAATAGATCACGGCATAGCTGCACAGAGTATCATGCTCGGTGCCACAGAAGCCGGGATAGGCGGATGCATGATCCAGTCAATCAAACGTGAGGAGCTAAGAGCTGAAATCGAATTGCCCGATAAGTACGAAATCCTGCTAATACTTGCACTTGGGACACCGGTTGAGAATGTCATTCTGGAGGAGATTAAGGAGAATGATGTTAAATACTGGAGAGATGAGAACAGAAATCACCATGTACCGAAAAGAAGCTTAAAGGATCTGATTATCAAGTTATAAATGAATTTAGAAATGAAACGGCTTTTCACGATATTTCTGTTGGCTGGTTTCATTATTAATTCCGGATTTAGTCAGGTGAACAATAATACCGGCATCAGAATACTCTTTCAGGGTGTGGTTATGGATGCCGGTACATTTTCACCTATCATCAATTCACAGATAACAATCAACAGGGTTTTTTCTTCTGTCAGCGGAAATGACGGTACATTCTCATTCCACGTAAACAGGAGCGATACAGTTGTTTTTAATAGTCTGGGCTATAAACCAACTACATTTTTCATCAGCGACACACTGTCGGGGAAAGAGTTTATAGCCGGGGTATATATGAAAAGTGATACGCTCGACATTGGAGAGGTTATTATTGTTCCCAGGTTTTCAAACCTGAAATCAGAAATTATGAATGCTCCGAGCAAAACTCCGGCAACAATGGATAATGCCAAATATAATGTGGCTGTTTCTGCTTATGCCGGAAGAAATAGTATCAGCAGTCTCGGCGACCCTGATTCAAACTATGAGATGTTGAGGCAGAGACAAAAAGTTAATGCCTATGAAAAAGGAGGGATCCCTTCCGACAGGATTCTTGGAATCAGTCCTTTAATGCTTATCCCAGCAGCCTACATGCTTCTTAAAGGACTACCAGAAAAACCAGCCGCTTACAAACCCGAGATTACACCAAAGGAACTTGAGGATCTGAATAAAAGATACCTGGAGCAAATAAAAAGAAAATAGAAGGGGAGAAGTGGAGAAGAGGTGATTTTTTTGTCATTCGCCCTGTGCTCTTTGCTCTATGTTCTGTGCTTTACTCTCTACGCTCTATGCTCTACGCTTTACGCTCTATAACCCAAACTATCCCTTATAGAATATCGCCTTAATAATATGGCTTGCCATACTTGGATTCTCCTTCAGCCTGCGTGTTGAGTATCCATACCATTGTTTTCCGAATGGTACATAAATTCTCATTGCATGTCCTTCATTAATTATGCTGTCACGTAATTTTGGCGTTACCCCGTACAGCATCTGGAATTCATACATATGTTTCGGGACATTATATTTTTTAAGAAGGGTATAAGCTCCTTCCACAAGAGGTTTATCATGTGTGGCAATTCCGACATGGATCTTATTTTTCAGCATGTATTCAAGATCTTCAAGATAATGCTGATTAATCTCTTCGTATTTCTTATATGATATTTCTTCAGGCTCTACATAAATTCCCTTACATAACCTGAAGCTTAAAGGTATTGCTTCAGTATTGAGGTCCATCATGCTCTCAATATCTTTCATGGTCCTTTTAAGGTATGCCTGGAGTACAAGACCTACATTTGGTGGAAACTCAGCCTTGAGTCTTCTGAACAGCGAAATTTCGTCATCAGTGCATGGAGAATCCTCCATGTCAATTCTGATAAATCCGTTATATGATGCAGCTTTTGCAACAAGCTCCCTTACATGTCTGTAGCAAACCTCTTTATCGAGCAGCAAACCAAAACTTGTAGGCTTAAGTGAGATGTTGCCATCAATCTTATTTTGATATGTTTCATCAATAAGATTCATATACTCTTTCTTGTTAGCCTCTGCTTCATCGAGATTTTTTATGAATTCACCAAGAACATCAAGGGTCACTTTTATGTTCTTACTGTTATATTCTTTTGAAACGCGCATGGCATCTTCAATATTTACCCCTGAGATATAGGATTTTGAAAAGATCCAGATAAACTTCTTCGGGAACCACGGCAATATAGCTACAATGAGTTTGTTGAACATAATTTTAGTTTCAAAAATTAAAATGCTAATTAAGCTGATCGTAATATATTTTTTAATGACCTTTGTCATTCGTAAACCATAATAATAAACATGATTTTTTCTATTTTCAGGAAATTTATCAGATAATGCAACCATTTATATACATGGCAGGTCTTAAAAATGTCCTCAGTTTATGATGAGCGACCAGCAAATAATAGAAGGGTGCGCCCGACATGAGAGAAAGGCGCAACAGGTGCTGTACGATCAGTATTCCCGTTTCCTTCTTGGAATTTGTCTGAGGTATGCTTCAGATAAAGCTGAGGCAGAAGATATTTTGCAGGAGAGTTTTTTGAAAATATTCCTTAACATAAAGGATTTTTCAGGAACAGGTTCTTTCATAGGCTGGTTGAGAAAGGTGGCAGTAAATACCGCAATTACTCATTATCATAAGAATCTCAAATACAGATATCACGTTGAGATTGAGGAGTATGTGTCGGTTGAGACAGGGGTGACAAGTTTTGAGGAGGACTTTTTCACCTCTGAAGAACTGTTTAGAGTGCTGAATGAGCTGCCAACAGGATACAGAATGGTGTTTAACTTATATGCAGTTGAAGGATATAAACACAAAGAGATAGCTGAGATACTTGGGATCGATACAAACACCTCCAAGTCGCAGTATAGCAGGGCAAAAGCTGTAATAAGGGATAAACTGGAGAAGCTGGGGAAACTAAAGAGCAGTTATACAGAAAATGGTTAGAGATTTTATTGAATATAATTAACAAGTTGAAAACAAAAAAGAACGATATGAATGTCAGGGAGTTATTCAGGCGGAAACTGGATGGCGCTGAGATAATTCCTGATCCCTCTGTAAATGCAAGGCTCATGCGCAAACTGGCACGAAGGGAATTCATACGTTTTAATCCTGCCAGGTTCAATGCCTACTATCTTGGCGGGATTATGGCTGCAGTTTTAACAGCAGGTATATTATTCTTTTCAGATAAAGGGAACTCAAACACCCAAAACAATCTTTCAGGCACTGACGTAACTGAAAAAGTTTCCGGTATTAAAGTCTTTGATGTGCCTGAAGCTTCAGTTATAATCAGGGACCAGAAGGAGCAGCAGAATGTTATTGCCGGAGAAAATAGCGTTAAGACACGGCAGAATACTAATTCGGTTGTTATAGCTGACAGGAAAGTTTTGGAGAAAGAGGGTGATAATATCGCTCCTGCAGGAATTTCTAACTCAATTCCGAAAAATAATATCCTGAATGATTCTTCCACAGAATCTGAAAAGTTACTCGACAGAAAGGTAAAAGGTGATGCAATTATTGAAGTATCAGCTCTGAGCGGATGTGTACCCCTGAAACTGCATTTTAATGTTGCTGTCAGTTCATTCGACTCCTGCAGCTGGAACTTTGGTGACGGAGGATACTCAGACAAAAAGAGCCCCGACTGGATTTTTGATCTGGATGGTGAATATAAAGTTGTTCTAAACTTATTCCGTGATGGCAAACTTCAGGAAACCTCTTCAACTGTAATTAATGTTTATCCAAGACCTCAGGCCCGTTTTGAGATTACTCCTGAAGAAGCAGTAATTCCTGATGATGAGATCAGGTTCCTGAATTATTCAGCCAACGCAATAAAATATAAGTGGTCCTTTGGCGATGGAACTACTTCCGGACTATTTGAACCCACTCACAGATATTCCAGGTTCAGTAATTATAATGTAAAACTTGTTGCAACTTCAGAATTCGGGTGTTCCGACTCCCTGATTGTAATGAATGCATTCTCGGGATCTGAATATTTTATCAATTTTCCAAATGCATTTATTCCTAATGCTGAAGGCCCATCCGGTGGATTCTACTCGAACAAGAGTGATGAGTCAGGTCAGGTATTTCATCCGACTTCCTCAGGTGTAACAGATTATCAGCTAAGGATATTCAGCAAATTTGGCATACTGATTTTCGAAAGCAGTGATGTCAATATTGGTTGGGATGGATATTATAAAGGTCAGATAGCCAACCCTGGTGTGTATATCTGGAAAGTACGAGGCAATTTCCGCAATGGTGAACCATTCGTAAAAATGGGTGACGTTACATTACTCAGGAACTGATTTGTTAAAGATTACCTGCGACTGTTTATATTGTTTTTCATTCATCAAATAATAGACATCATTAGTCTAACAATTTCACTCGTTTATTAAAAACTTGATGGAATGAGGCCCCTTTGCAGATAAAAATCAAAGATTTCTAAGGAATTTTGAATTCAATTCACTATTTTCGTCTTTGTAAAACTAACGGGACCGATCTTGGTTAAGAGGATTATATATTTAACCGTACTGTCATTCATCATAATTACAGATATTTTTGGTCAGGATCCTACATTCTCCCAATTTTACGCTAATAAATTATACTTATCCCCATCTTTTGCAGGTGCTACCGAGGAATATCGTTTTGCTCTGAACTTCAGAAACCAGTGGCCCGGAATTCCAAACAGCAAGTTTCATACATACAATGTCTCCTTTGAGAAAGCAATGCCCAATTTCAACTCAGGTATTGGTATACTGGCAAATTACGACGTAGCCGGCTCCGGTGACCTGAGTACAACAAATATAGGACTTCTCTATTCTTACGATTTTAATATAAACAGGGAATGGCATATCAGACCTGGTGTCAATTTCAAATTCTATTATCTCGGCCTCAATTTCTATAAGCTGATCTTCCCAAGTCAGATTACCGGCACCGGAACTTCACCTTCTATATCACCTCCGCCTTTCGATCATGTTGCAGATGTCGATTTTGCCACATCAGCTCTTGTTTATAATGAAAGGATCTGGGCAGGATTTACTCTCGATCATTTGCTCGCTCCTAAAACATCTTTATATGGAGATGAAGCTACTATTCCGGTTAAATTCAATCTATACGGAGGCGTTCAGGTACTTAAAAAAACAAGGTTGAGGCAGAAGATGCAGGAAGTACTTTCTGTCGCAATGAACTTCCAGAAACAGGGCAGATTCATACAGTCCGATATAGGAATGTATTATTATAAAGATCCTCTCGTTTTTGGTTTGTGGTACAGAGGTATTCCGCTTATAACATCACAGGCCGGAGATGCAGTAATCGGGTTGCTTGGTATAAAAACACAAGCTTTCCAGATTGGTTATAGCTACGATTTTACAATATCTAACCTGATAAGCTCAACATCGGGTGCGCATGAGATTTCCCTTATCTACGAATTCAATAATCTCTCAATCGGACAGCAACGGAAGCGTTTCAAAGCTATACCATGTCCCGAATTCTAGGATTACTCTAAAGGCATTACGGCATTATGGTGTTACGGCTTTACGGCACTGACTGTTTTGCCCTTATGCCTTTACGCCGCTACGCCTTTTCGCCTTTAAGTCAACATGCTAATTTTATTTCTTTTAGCTAGTCTGATTTATTTATTTGTTTATATTTGCGCCTTACTAATGTTTAACAAATATTCAATTTAAATGAAGAATCTATCAATAGCTCTGTTTGCTGTTCTCTTTTTAGCAGTTATCGGTCTTTATTTTCTGCATTTTACAGGAAATAAAAAAAGTAAAACTTCAGATGGCTCAGTAAATGAGCTACCAGCAGGAGGAATTGCTTATGTCAATATCGATACTGTAATATTCCGGTTTGATATGTTTGCCGACAGAAGAGAAGAGCTTGTTACAAAGCAGAAGAGTGCCGAAGCCGAGCTTAATTCGAAGGGAACTCAGTATGAAAAGGGTGTAAGGGATTATCAGGATAAAGTAAACAAGGGATTGGTAACAAGAGCTACAGCAGCTCAGATGGAGCAGGCACTTACTCAGCAGCAGCAGGAATTGCTTACTCTCCGCGATAATTTACAGTCAAACCTTATGGAAGAGGAGCAGGTTATGAACCGTCAGATTCTTGAGTATATCACAACATTCCTTGAGGAAAACAAAGCAACTTACAATTACCAGTTCATCCTTGGTAAAAGCTTTGGAAGTGTTGTACTTTACGGCGACAGCGGATTGGATATTACACAGAAAGTGCTTGATGCAATAAACGTTAAGTACCAGGCTGAGAAAAAATAAATTCATATGGGTTTTGCCTCGACCTGGCTTAATGAGAGGGCATTATTCCCTCAGATAATTAATGAGGTACCTGATAAACAGACAGGTATAATAGTTGTCGTTCCTTCGTATAATGAACCGGACATTGTCAGACTGCTTGAATCACTTATTCTATGTGAAAGGCCTGGCTGTAAGGTTGAAGTAATAATAGTTGTTAATGCACCCAATGATGCTTCAGAAGAGTGCCTCGAAAACAACAGATTAACTATATCAGACATAGAGAGCTGGAAGAAAGAACATTCAGATTGTTTCTTCCGGCTTTTTGCTTTCACAGCCGACTCATCAGTAAAGGATTGGGGCGTGGGGCTGGCCAGAAAAACAGGAATGGATGAGGCTGTCAGACGGTTTAATTCTATAGACAGGCCTGAAGGCATTATTCTGAATCTTGATGCCGACTGTCTGGTGGCTAAGAACTATTTTACAGCTGTATATTCTGAATTCTTAAAAAGAAAGGACAGATCAGCCTGTTCAATTTATTTCGAGCATCCCCTGGAAGGAGATGATTTTCCCCGTTCTGTATATGAATCGATTGCACAGTATGAGCTGCATCTCAGATACTATTTTCAGAGCCTTGCCTTCACAGGATTTCCGTGGATCTTTCATACAGTAGGTTCAGCAATCGCTGTCAGGGCCTTACCTTATATTAAAGCAGGCGGAATGAACCGTAAACAGGCTGGTGAGGATTTCTACTTTATCCAGAAACTGGTTCCTGCAGGTGGTTATTTCAGCCTTAATTCAACTGCAGTGTACCCTTCTCCGCGCCCTTCGTTCAGGGTTCCATTCGGCACAGGTGCTTCAATTGAGAAACTCTCCAAGGAAGAAAGTACTGTTGTTATGACTTATAATATGGAGTCGTTTACTGAACTAAGAGCATATTTTGCCATGACTGAAAAGTTCTTCAGGTGTAAGGCAGAGGAGCTTACAGACTGTTTTGATAACCTGCCGGAAGGAATTAAACGATTCTCGGATAAAGTTGAATGGATAAATAAACTAACTGAGATTAAGAATAATACATCGGGACTGGATTCATTCAGAAAGAGGTTTTTCGGCTGGTTTAATATGTTCAGAATTGTTAAGTATCTTAATTTTGTTCATCCTGAATTGTTTGAAAAACAACCTGTTGTCGTCTCTGCGTCACTCTTGCTCCAAACAATTGGTGCAAACTGTAATTCTGAGGACCCGGTTGAATTGCTGAAATATTTCAGAAAGCTGGAAAGACCAGTTTGAACAGATTAGTTATTCCTTCTTGTAATCTTACGGTCTTCAGAAGGTGTTAGAATTATATAGAGGTCTTCATCAGGCTTTTTCATACGGTATTGCTCTCTGGCAAATTTCTCGAGATTCTGATTGTCCGTCTTTAACTCATGAAGCTTCTTTTTGTCAGTTTCAATCTTATTGATATAATATTCCCTGTCTATCTTTAGTTTATGTAACTCCCTCATTTCTTTATATCTGGCTATGAGGTTGTTGGAATCAAAAAGCAGCAGCCACACAACAAAAATGGCTATTGTCAGAATGTATTTATTCCTTAAAACCGGCGGGACTTTTTCTATGAAATTAAACCTCTGCATCACGGTACAAACCTACAATATTTTTTCTAACCTCCACTCATGAGGTAAAGCATCTGAACATTATCGCCGTTATTAATAACAGTTGTATCATAGGCCTCTTTCGTTATCAGATTACCATTTATTTTGATTATCCTCATCCTGAATGAGAATTTTTTCATTAATAGCATCTCGGATACTGTTATAGAGTCCTGATTAAACTCCTCGTCCCTGTTATTAAGTACTATTTTCACCTGTTCTTACACTAAATTCCGATATTCATCAAAAGCTCAATTACAACGTTTGCCTGCATGCTGGCAACCATCCCAACCCTCGGTGCCATTGGCGGTATATCCTCAGAAACTTCAGTTGATTCGTCACCGCATACATAAAGAGTATTGTCAATCTTTCTGTATCTGATAAGCTCCGAGTTTCCCCATCCTGCCATTCCCGATCCTATTATTAATGGTACCCCCGGCATTTTTGTCTGAACAGTTTCAATAAGCATCTCTTTCATGACTGAGCTGTCAAACGCTTCTACTATTATATTACAGCCGGAGAATATTTCGGGAATATTAAACCGGTCAAGCCTTTTTTGATGAGCAATAACAAACACATCAGGATTTATGCGGGAAATATTCTCTTTCAAAGCTATAGTTTTCATCTGGCCGATCTGATCAGTAAAATAATACTGCCTGTTAAGATTCAGTGCTTCAATAATATCAAAATCAGCTATAATCAGGGTACCAACTCCACTTCTGGCAAGCGCAACAGCACAATTGGAGCCTAGTCCGCCGGCACCGGCTATCCCAACACTGAATCTGCTAAGGTGTGATTTGATTTCAGAAAACCTCATGGTTAATCATTTTCCGATATAAAGATACTCACAAATACAAATTAATGCAATGGGTTGAATCCTCATCTTACGTTATGCAATCTAAAGCATATTGATTTAAATCATATTAATTTTTCACTCAGTTTAATACCTTTGATCTCTCTAACAACCATTAACGTACTAAATTAAATATCAGGAAAATGGACATAGCATCTATCAAAAACCAGCATAAGCTGATTAAGGCTTGGGAGTATAAATGGACTCCTCTTGATAAAGGCTACACCGACAAGATCCTTTATATTAATGTTGGTACTCCGGAGATTAAGGAAAAGAGTGTCCCTGCTGTAATGAAAGAGAAATTCATAGGCGGAAAGGGGTATGGTCTGAGGCTGCTATGGGATGCAACAAAACCAGATACAAAATGGGATGATCCTGAAAATGAGATTATCATTTCATCTGGTCCAATCGGTGGCATAACACAGTATTCCGGCACAGGCAAATCGCTTGTTGTAACAATATCGCCTCAGACTGACTCTGTAATGGACAGCAATGTTGGAGGTTTTTTTGGTCCGTTCCTGAAGTTCTCAGGCTTTGATGCAATTGAATTGCAGGGCAAAGCGGAGAAAGATGTAATAGTATTTATAGATGGTATTAATCATAAAATTGAAATATTCGAAGCTCCGGATGAAGCTTCCGACAGCCATGTGCTGGCTGAACAGCTTACAGAGATCTTTGCTGATAATGACAATGAGAAAAAGTCAATCGGTGTAGTATCAGCAGGATCTGCAGCTGAGCATTCGCTGATTGGAATGCTCAACTTCAGCTTTTATGATCTAAAAAGAAAAAAAGTACGGCTGAAACAAGCAGGAAGGGGAGGAATAGGTACTGTATTCCGCAATAAAAGGATCAAAGCACTTGTATGTAAAATACCAGGTGTAAAGGGAAACCTGAATAACGTGGTGGATCTCGATGCCATAATGGAAAGGGGCAAAAGATTTAACAGGGAGATGCGCGAGCTTGATGATAAACAGTGCCAGATGAGGCAGACAGGAACAGCACACCTTATGGAGATAATGAATGATCACGACCTGTTACCTGTTATGAATTATAAATTTGGCAGTCATCCTGATGCATTTAAGATCGACTCTTCTGTATGGAAAAGTCACTTCACTCAGAATATCCCTGATGGCTGCTGGATTGGCTGCAACATGTCGTGCAGTAAAGGCATTGATGATTATATAGTTAAGACCGGACCCTACAAAGGCAAAACTGTTATTGTCGACGGACCTGAATATGAGAATGCTGCAGGACTGGGAGCTAATTGCGGCATCTTTGATCCGGGATATATAATCGAGACGAATTTCTATTGCGACACTTACGGAATATGCACAATCACCTGGAGCACTCTTACTGCTTTTATTATGGAGTGTTATCAGAATGGCATTCTTAATAAGGAGAGAACCGGAGGACTGGAACTAAATTTCGGCAATTCGGAGGCTGCATTGGAAATGCTCCACCAGCTGGCACGTGGTGAAGGTTTTGGCAAGATTGCTGGAACAGGTGTGAGAAAGATGAAAGAACTTTTCATAAAGAATGGCTGGGGCGATACAGACTTACTGAATGACATAGGGATGGAAAACAAGGGACTTGAATACTCCCAGTATATGCCTAAGGAATCACTTGCACAGCAGGGCGGATTCGCGCTTACAAACAAAGGTCCGCAGCACGATGAAGCCTGGCTGATATTTATGGATATGGTTAATAATCAGATTCCTACATTTGAAAATAAAGCAGAGGCACTTCATTATTTCCCTATGTTCCGCACATGGTTTGGACTTGTCGGGCTATGTAAACTGCCATGGAATGATGTTGAACCCGAAAATAATGCAACAAGTGATGAGCCGGCTAAAGTACCTGAACACGTTGATAATTATGTAACAATATACAAGGCAGTTACAGGCAGGGATTTTGATAAGTTCAGGATGATTGAAGATTCGGAACGAGTATATAATTTTCAGAGAGTATTTAACCTTCGCCGGGGCTACGGTAAACGGGTAAATGATAATCAGCCTTACCGGGCAGCAGGACCTGTCACCAAAGAAGAATATGAATCACGCGCTGAACGGTATGACAAACAGCTTCAGGAAAAGGTTGGATTCAGTACCGCAGGAAAGACCACCGAAGATAAAATGAAAGTGCTTCGTAAATATCGTGAAGATCAGTACGAAAGACTCAGAGACGCAGTATACAGACGAAGGGGATGGAATAACAACGGTGTGCCTACAATTGCTCATCTCAAAAAAATCGGAATGGATTTTCCTGAAGTGTTAGATGTCGTTAAAGACTACCAGTAGAATACTGATGAAATCCTACATCTCTTTTCTTCGTGGTGTAAATATGACAGGTCATAATTCAATTAAAATGACCGATCTGGCTGCGCTCTATAATAGTTTGGGCTTCAGTGAAGTACGTACTTATATTCAAAGTGGTAACGTTTTGTTCAGCGACAATAGAGGAATTTCTGAATCTGATATTGCACAATTAATTGAAAAGGAGATCCTTAATAAGTTCAGTTTTGTAGTCCCTGCAATGATTCGCTCAGTTGAGGAATTGAAAGCTCTTCTTTCGGTAAATCCATTCCTGGATGAAATGGATTTTGACCCGTCTAAAATGGCAGTAATATTTCTTCATGCAAAGCCATCTGATATCCAGATTGATAAGGTCAGCAACATCAATTATCCTCCCGATAAATTCCTGATCACAGGATCAGAGATATTCATCTTCTGTCCGAATGGATTTGGCAAAACCAAATTGTATACAAACTTCTTCGAGAAGAAAATGGGTGTGACAGGTACTGCCAGAAACTGGAAGACAATCACAGCAATTCTGCAAATGGTGTAAATCCGGGTTTCTAAAAAATAATAATCAATGTGTTACCATACCGATATGCAAATGTTTTACATTTGCATATCGTAGGGACGCATTATTATGCGTCCCAACATAATCATAATTCGTTAATTATGGCAGGTCCCAAAGGTTCAAAATACTACGACATCTTCCTGAAACAGCAGATCCGGCTGGTGACACGAGAGGATGATACAATTATCAGTGAAGAAGGCTTTACGCTTCTCACAGAAATAAAGAAAGAACAATCTATTGTGGCTGCAGCCCGTAATATGGATATCAGCTACAGGAAGGCATGGGGACTTCTCAGGCAAATAGAAAATGTTTTAGGGTTTCAGCTCGTTGGCAAACACCGTGGAGGGAAAGCAGGCGGGAAAACAGACCTTACTTCAGAGGGGGTGGAGCTGACAAACGCTTATATTGATCTTAAAGCAGAACTTGAAGATAATGTTCATGATACAGTAAAATCCTTTTTCAAAAGGATTAACAAAATCGCTGAAAGAGAATGAAGCGGGTATTCATTTATTCATTATTTACTGTTATTTTAATAACAGCATGCAGAAACAGTGGCTCAGGTAGATCAGGGGAGATAATAATCTTTCATGCCGGCAGTCTTTCAGTGCCGTTCAAGCAGCTGAAGGATGAGTATGAAAAGAAAAACCCCGGCATCAAAATACTTCTTGAACCTGCCGGAAGCCTGGTGTGTGCAAGAAAAATCACGGAGCTTAAGAAACCATGTGATATTATGGCTTCTGCCGACTATTTTGTTATAAATGAGCTTCTTATACCTGAGTATGCAAGCTGGAGCATCAGGTTTGCGACTAATGAAATTGTAATCGCTTACAATGATAAATCAAAGTATTCTTCAGAGATAACCTCTAATAACTGGATTGAAATCCTTTCGAGAGATGATGTAATATATGCCCGGGCAGAACCCGATTTCGACCCTTGCGGATACAGAACTGTTTTATCATTTAAGCTTGCGGAGAAGTTCTATGACTACCCCGGACTAACAGAAAAATTGATAACAAAAAACAGGGATTTTATCAGGCCCAAAGAGGTTGACCTTATTGCGCTTATCGAGTCAAATGCTATTGACTATATGTTTCAATATAAGTCAGTTGCCATACAGCACGATTTGAAATATATCGACCTTCCTGATGAAATTAACCTTTCTAATCCCAATATGAATGATAATTACAATACAGTTTCACTGGATGTGGCAGGAAGCACCCCCGGTTCAAAAATGACTGTTAAGGGTGACTTTATTAATTATAGTCTGACTATTCCGGAGGTTGCTGCAAATAAGGATGAGGCACTTAAATTTGTAGGTTTTATACTTAGTAATGAAGGGATTGAAATCTTCAGGAAGAACGGGCAGGAACCAATAATTCCGTTTTCCTCAGAGCAATATGATAAGCTTCCGCGGCAATTTCAAAGGTACCTGAAAGATACTAAAATGAATTAATCCTTTTATGAAAAGGTACGGACCATTCAACTGGATACTTCTTCTACTCTCTTCGCTGGTGCTGCTTTTTCTTGTCGCACCTCTTGTTGGTATGTTTTTACATACCGCACCTGGGGAGTTTTTTGAGACAGCTGCCGATAAGGAGGTACAGGCCAGTATCTGGCTTACAGTATGGGTTTCATTCTCTGCAACATTTTTGTTTGCACTGGCTGCTGTTCCGTTTTCGTGGATCCTTGCCCGTAAATCATTTCCGCTGAAAAGTGTTGTACAGGGAATTATTGATTTACCGGTCGTACTGCCTCACACTGCAGCAGGGATTGCACTTCTTGGTTTTATCTCCAGAGATGGCATACTTGGAAAAGCTGCCTCCGCATTTGGATTAAGTCTTGTAAATAATCCTGCCGGTATTGCTATCGCTATGGCCTTTGTGAGTCTCCCGTTCCTCATAAACTCTGCCCGTGAAGGATTTGCAGCAGTACCGGAGAGACTTGAAAAGGCAGCACTTAATCTTGGTGCAAGCCGTTCCCGTGTGTTCTTTACAATTTCCCTTCCACTGGCGTGGAGAAGCATAATGACCGGATTTGTAATGATGTTTGCCAGGGGAATGAGCGAGTTCGGCGCAGTAGTGATCATCGCCTATCATCCAATGATTGCCCCGGTACTTATTTATGACAGATTCAGCTCTTTTGGACTTAATTATGCGCGTCCGGCCGCTGTTCTGTTTATCATTGTGGCTCTTGTTGTTTTTACTGTTCTGAGATTACTGTCGGAGAAACGAAAACCTGTAATTGCAAAATCAGAGTATGCTGACTCTTAAGAAAATATCGAAGAAGATGGGAGATTTCCATTTGAAAGATATTGATCTGGAGATATCTGAAGGGACATACTATGTGCTTCTGGGAAGGTCGGGTTCAGGAAAAACACAGTTACTTGAGCTTATTGCAGGACTGACTGATCCGGATTCCGGCGAATTGTGGCTTGATGGCGAGAATATCACTCATAAGCGGCTTCAGAAAAGAGGCATCGGACTTGTGTTTCAGGATTATGCCATTTTCCCGAATATGACAGTATTCGGAAATATAGCATATTCCCTGCATGCAGGAAAAGAGTCTGAATCGAAGATAAAAGAGAGGGTAAACAGTGTTGCGGATGATCTTAATATCTCACATTTGCTCGCACGTAGTACACACAATCTCTCCGGGGGGGAGCTTCAGAGAGTTGCTCTGGCACGTACATTAATTACATCTCCCAGGCTGCTTCTTCTCGATGAACCAATGGCCTCTATAGATGCGAGCCTGAAGGATGGTATAAAACGTTTATTACGCAGGCTTAATAAACAGGGACTCACTATTATACACGTAACACACGACTACAGGGAAGCATTAAGTCTCTCTTCAAGGGTAGGTGTAATTCACAATGGCAGGATAATTCAGGAAGGAAGTCCGCTTGAAGTATTCAGGAAACCGGTAAATAAATTTGTTGCAAGATATTCAGGGATAAGGAACTTCTTCAGGGTTGACTACATAATTAGAGACAGAAAATGGATAGCTGTCTCTGAGAATAATACAATATTTAATGTAAAGGGAAGCTTTTCTGAAGGCGAAGGATTACTTTTGCTGAGAAGTGATGAAATCAGAATATCTCTCAATCCACCTGCAGGATCATCCAACTGTTTAAAGGGGATTGTAAAAGATATGCTTCCATCGGAATACGGGATGGAAATTACTGTCGATACAGGAGATATATTTTATATCGACATATCTGCTGAATCGTTCAGACAACAGCCTTTAAGTGAGTTATCTGAGGTATGGATAACATTTTCAGAGGAGGCGGGAATTGCATTGCAGGGAGATAAATAGGAAAATATGAAAGGTTATGTAGGGCGAAGTCGTGACTTTGCCTTTATCAAAATTCAAAGTTCAAAATTCAAAATTCAAAATGAAAGTAATATCATTCGAAGAAGCATATAAAATCGTGATGAGCAAGGTCACCCTGAAGGAGGCCGAAACAGTCTCTTTTATTGAATCCCTGGGCCGTATTCTTGCAGAGGATGTCTCAAGCGACATGGATATGCCGCCCTTCGATAAGGCAACAGTCGACGGATTTGCATGCAGGAAAGCTGATCTTGGAAATGAGCTTGAAATACTCGAGACTATAGCTGCCGGGATGCAGCCTGAAAAGGTAGTTTCAGTAAATCAGAGCTCAAGAATAATGACAGGAGCTGCAGTTCCAGAAGGTGCTGATGTGGTCTTTATGGTTGAGGATTCGGTAATTCTTCCATCAGGAAAAGTGAAGTACACGGGGTCGTTCACCAAAGAAAATATAGCCTTTAAAGCAGAGGATATTAAAACCGGAGATGTTGTACTTAGAAAAGGGCAGCTGATTCGTCCACAGGAGATTGCAGTAATGGCTGCAGTCGGCTGTACCTCTGTGGCAGTTAACAAAAAACCGGTTGTAGCTGTAATAAGTTCCGGAGATGAACTGGTAGAACCATATACAAAACCCGGGATCAGCCAGATAAGAAATTCAAATGCTTATCAGCTTCTTGCCCAGCTGCTTAGGGCAGGAGCACTTGGTAAGTATTTTGGTATTGCCCGTGATGACAAGCAGGCAACTTTTGAGCTTTTAATACAGGCGATAAAAGAATGCGATATTGTATTACTTACAGGTGGTGTTTCAATGGGTGATTTCGATTTTATTCCCGGTGTAATGGAGAGTGCTGGTGTAGAAATCCTTTTTTCCAGAATTAATGTGCAGCCCGGAAAACCTACAACCTTTGGGGTACATCCTGAGGCGCTTGTTTTCGGATTGCCCGGTAATCCGGTTTCTTCATTTACCCAGTTCGAACTTCTTGTGAGGCCCCTTATCTGTAAAATGATGGGACATGATCTTAATCCGCATTCCATTCAATTGCCTATGGAAGTATCTTTCACGCGCAGACTTGCTGACAGGCGTGCTTTTATTCCTGTAAGTTTTACAAAAAATGGCATGGTGTCACCAGTGGAATATCATGGTTCAGCACACATTTCGGCTTTATCGCTGGCTGATGGACTTATATCCCTGGACCCCGGTAAAAAAAGTATAGAGAAAGGAGAGATTGTAAGTGTACGACAGGTTTAACAGAAATATAAACTACCTCCGCATTTCAGTAACCGACCGCTGTAACCTTCGATGCAGCTACTGTATGCCCGAAGAAGGGATTCAGTTACTCAGACATGCGGATATTCTGACTTTTGATGAGATTACAAGTTTCACAAAAGCCGCTGTAGAAAATGGAGTAACAAAGGTCCGTCTTACGGGAGGTGAACCTCTTGTGAGAAAGGGTATTACTGCACTCGTGAGAATGATTTCAGATATCCCCGGTATTACAGATCTTTCAATGACTACTAACGGCATTATGCTTAAGCAATATGCTGCGGAACTTAAGTCAGCCGGTCTGCACAGGGTAAATATAAGTCTCGATACTGTAGACCCTGTAAGGTTTGCAGCCATAACCAGAGAGGGAAATGTGTTTGATGTTTTTGAGGGTATTGAGGCTGCTAGAAAAGCAGATCTTCTTCCTGTAAAAATCAACTGTGTAATTATTAAATCAAAGGAAGAAGAGGATGCCAGGGGCGTAACAAAATATTGTACTGACAATAATCTTGAAATCAGGTATATCCGTCAGATGGATCTTGTCAGGGGACACTTCTCAACTGTTGAGGGAGGTACCGGCGGTGACTGTGCATTGTGCAACAGGTTAAGGCTCACAGCCAACGGAAAACTTAAACCCTGTCTCTTTGATAATATAGAATTTGATATCAGAAAGCTGGGCTATGAAGAAGCAATAAGGCAGGCAATAGAGCTGAAACCGGCATGCGGATCAGTTAATGAAACAGGAGCATTTTATAATATTGGAGGATAAAAGCTATGAAACAACTGACTCACACTGATAAACATGGTAAAGCCATAATGGTCGATGTAGGAGATAAGAAGCCGCAGCTGAGAATTGCCAAAGCCACCGGGCATATAACACTTGCAGTCGAAACTATTGAACTGATAAAAGAAAATCAGCTGAAAAAAGGTGATGTGCTCACAGTAGCTCAGTTAGCCGGGATCAGTGCTGCAAAGCAGACATCATCACTTATACCCTTATGCCATAATATTGTACTCGATAATGTAAAAGTCGATGTTGTATCTGACAAAACCGGCGTAATTATAAAAAGTGAAGTGAGATGTGAGGGCAGGACAGGAGTTGAGATGGAGGCTCTTACAGCAGTAAGTGTTGCATTGCTCACTGTTTATGACATGTGTAAGGCAGTTGACAAAAATATGGTTATCGATAATATAACCCTTACCGAAAAAATCAAGAAATGAGCATTCCTGAAAAATTTAAGATCTTGGTCATTACCCTGAGCGACAGGGCTTCAAGAGGTGAGTACGATGATCTCAGCGGGCCACGGGTAAGAGAGATCATTTCAGAATTTTTTTCATCTCTTAAGTGGGAATATAGTGTTGATCTTACACTTATTCCTGATGATGCTTCCATATTGTCGGAGCTTTTGAAAAATGCATCTGACAAGTATAACATAGTAATAACCACAGGTGGCACAGGTATTGGCCCGCGTGATATAACAGTAGAAACAGTAACACCTCTTCTCGATAAGGAAATACCAGGAATAATGGAATTCATCAGGATCAAATATGGAACCAAAAAGCCCAATGCTCTTTTAAGCAGGGGAGTGGCAGGGGTAATGGGCAAAGCACTTGTTTATACCCTTCCAGGTTCAGTAAGGGCTGTTGAAGAGTATATGACTGAAATACTTAAGACTATGAAACATACTGTTTATATGCAGTATGGGATTGATTCTCACGAAAAGCATTAATTGGCCATTCTGTTTAAAGTATTGGCTGTTACTGTACCAATGACCCTGTCGTACCTTTCACGGGGATTACGATAGTACATAAGAATTGTGTAATCATTTTCAGTTTCATAGTGGCTTCCCTCAAAAATGCCGGCAACGCTATCTGAAGTGCCATCCTTAACAAAGACATATTCATAATTATACCATCCCTGTTTCAGCAGCATTGTGCATTCATATTGTTCACTTACCTGATTATAGGTCATAAGATTATTCCTGCCGAAAGTCCAGTTGGTGAGTCCGCCTGATACATACATATTACCTCCTGCAATAGCCTGTTTTGACGGAAGAGTAAAGTAGACATTAACATAATCAGCATCGGTATCGGGTTTCTGACCCTCCTGTATGGCAATGAAATATTTTCCGTTGAAATCTTTCCAGTAAAAATAGGGTTTGAACTCCCTGTTTTCAGAAGGGAAGAGGTACACATTATAATAAGGTATAACAAAATCGATCTTTTTAACGTACTCAGTCTGGTACCTTATACTTTTAATATCAAAATACCTGAATTCATTTCCACCCTGAAAAATGTTTTTATCAGATAACGAATTGTATTTTAGTTCATTATTTCCGTAAAAATCAGGTTTCATATTTTTTTTCGCATTATCCCATCTGCCATTCTGAAGTATAAATGCATAGGTATTCCTGTATGGATCATTTATGCTGAGCCCGGAATAACTGACAGTAAAATCTATTTGCTGATGAGTGTTGTTGTCCTTTGTCATTTGCGGACGGTGTGCGGTTACATTTATCTTAACCGCATCTTCAGATACAATAAATCTTTGAGTAAAAGCAGGTTCTCCGGGTCTATCCTGCGGATAAACCAACAACACATAATTGCCCGATAATGATAAACTTACCCTTTCGTTTGGTATAGTAAGCCTATAATGATAATAATCTACAGTTGTGTTAAATGATGCCTGGTAATCTTCAATTGGATTGTCTGTGTAACCACTCATATAATCATTTGGGAAAATGTCCGACCGTTTCCAGTCCTTATCACAATGTACAAAGGTGTAATAGAATGTTTCAGCCTGATCGTTAATGAGGTCGAAGTGGAGATTCAGTTTTTCATCGCTGTTGAGTTTAATAATCGGATTGGACAGGTTCCATCCTTCCTTATATAGCTGAACAGTCCTGATCTTCTGATCGAAGATCATGCTTGAAAAAACTTCCGGATCAGAAGTATTAATCTGTCCAATTGCCGGAATGAAAGAAATAATGAAATAAAGGGATAATATAAACCTCATAAAAGGATATTCTGTTTTCTTAAAAGTAGGTGCTTATGTAAGATTTGAAAGAATATATATTTAATAACTGTAAAAATAAAAAAATGTTGTATCATATTTGGCACTTTTATTATAATGTGCCTAGGTATTTATACTTTTGTACCCTGCTGTTAATTTATTAACAGATCTTGGTAAAATATTTATAAATATAATATTTACAATGTCAATAACAGTCAGATTAAAAAAGGGGCTTGACATAAAGTTAAAGGGAGTAGCAACAAAAACCCTTGCCGGTGAGGTAGTTGCAAACCTGTATGGAGTTAAGCCTGTGGATTTTCCGGGACTGACTCCTAAACTGAATGTAAGGGAGGGTGATAAGGTGCTTGCCGGATCACCTCTTTTTCATGATAAGCTTCGTCCCGAAATATTATTCACATCTCCTGTCAGCGGGGAGGTTTTATACATTAACAGAGGTGATCGCCGCAAATTACTTGAGATAGTCATTCAGAAAGAGGGAGATGAGTATGTAGATTTCGGTAAAGCTGATGCTGCCGGATTAAGCAGGGAAAAGATCAGGGAGACTCTTCTCAAATCGGGATTATGGCCGGCAATAAGGCAGAGACCTTATAATGTTGTTGCCAATCCAAACAATGTTCCTGATGCAATTTTCATTTCCGGCTTTGATACTGCACCTCTCGCTCCTGATTATAATTTCATTATTGATAACTCACAGGAAACAAATTTCAGGAAAGGAATTGCTGCTCTTACTAAACTTACTGATGGTAAGATTAATATGATCCTGAATGGCAAAGGTGATTCTTCAGAAGTCCTGAAAAAAACATCCGGCGTTGAGATCTCATACATTTCTGGTCCTCATCCTGCAGGAAATGTTGGAATACAGATTCATCATATCAGACCAATTAATAAGGGAGATAGGGTATGGACAGTGAATCTTCAGGATGTTCTGGCAATCGGAAGACTTTTTGAGGAAGGTGCTTACAAACACGACAGAATTATAGCTCTTACCGGTTCTGAAGTACTGAATGCACAGTATTATAGAATACGCTCAGGTGCTTCTATTGCCTCAATAGTAAAAGATAATGTCAGGCCGGGGAACCTCAGGTATATAAGTGGAAACGTACTTACAGGAACAAGGATTACAGCTGACGGGTTTCTTGGATATTATGATTCGCAGGTTACAGTTATCCCTGAGGGTGATTATTATGAATTCTTTGGCTGGATGATGCCAGGTCTTAATAAATTCAGCTTCTCAAAAACATTTGCTTCAAGTCTCCTGCCACGGAAAAGTTACAGTCTCGATACTAATCTTCATGGCGGAGAAAGGGCTTTCGTCATGACAGGGATGTATGAGAAAGTGGTACCAATGGATATTTATCCGATGCAGCTTTTGAAAGCTATTCTGGCCGAGGATATTGAGTTGATGGAAAACCTTGGAATATATGAGATTGCAGAAGAAGATTTTGCACTATGTGAATATATTTGTCCATCCAAAGTTGAGATCCAGTCAATTGTTCGAAAGGGAATTGAGCTGATGATCAGGGAGATGAGTTAGTAAAACAAGATATTAATATACAATGGATTCCTTACGAAAAAAGATAGATAAGATCAAACCCCATTTTACAGAAGGTGGGAAGTTTGCCAGGTTACGTTCGGTATTTGAAGGATTTGAGTCATTCCTTTTTGTTCCTGACAAGGTTACTTTCAAAGGATCGCATATCCGCGACAGCATCGATCTGAAGAGAACAATGACAGTTGTAATAATCGCACTTCTGCCAGCATTTCTTTTCGGTTCCTATAATGCAGGTTTACAGCATTTCAGGTCACTAGGCCTTGAAACAGGTATACTCCAGAATTTCTGGTTTGGCTTTATCAGGATTCTGCCAATGGTAATTGTGAGTTATGGTGTTGGGCTTGGAATTGAATTTATTGCTGCTCAGATCAGAGGTCATGAAATAAATGAAGGATTTTTGGTTTCCGGGTTACTCATACCTATGATAATGCCAATAGATGTACCTCTGTGGATGGTTGCTATAGCAACAACATTTGCAGTGATTTTAGGGAAAGAAGTTTTCGGTGGAACAGGAATGAATATTTTCAATCCTGCTCTTCTTGCCAGGGCTTTTCTTTTCTTCAGCTATCCTGCCTGGATGTCAGGAGATAAAATATGGACCGAAGGACTAACAAAAGGACAAGGTGTGATCGATGGATTCTCAGGAGCAACACCTTTGGCTCTCAGTGCGGCAGGAGAAACAACAAAACTTCCATCCATTATGGATATGTTCATCGGCACGATCCCCGGATCTTTTGGCGAAACTTCTACTTTAGCAATTTTACTTGGTGCGCTCATACTGATAATAACAGGTATTGGCAGCTGGAAGATAATTGTGAGCGTATTTGCCGGAGGTCTGGGAATGGGACTTCTTTTAAATGCTGTGGCTGTCAATCCATATATGGAGCTTCCTTTCTATTATCATTTTGTAATGGGAGGTTTTGCTTTCGGTGCAGTTTTTATGGCAACTGATCCTGTTTCAGGTTCCCAGACAGAAAAAGGAAAGTGGATTTATGGATTCCTGATCGGAGTTCTCTCTGTACTTATTCGCGTGTTGAATCCAGCTTATCCGGAGGGAGTAATGCTTGCTATCCTGCTTATGAATGTCTTTGCACCTCTTATTGACTATTATGTTATTCAGTCGAGTATCAAAAAGAGATTGAAACGGGCTAACATCGCAACAAATAATTATACAAAATGAAAGAATTCAGTAACAGATATATATTTATTTTTTCAGCTGTTATGGTAATTGCCGTGGCAACATTGCTTTCGCTGGCTGCAACACTGCTGCAGCCTCGTCAGTTGAAAAATCTTGAAATTGAGAAAAAGAATAGTATGCTCGAATCAATTGGAGTCGAGTCATCAGCCAAAAATACAGAAGCTCTGTACGAAAAGTATATCACCGAAAGCTTTGTGATTAACACAAAGGGTGAGAAAATAGAAGGTATCGATGTTTTTAATATAGTTCAAAAAGTTGAACAGAAGAAACCCATTGATCAGCAATATCTTCCGGTATTTGGCGCTACTTCTGATAATGGTGAGCACATAATAATCATTCCTGTTGAGGGAAAGGGATTGTGGGGGCCTATCTTTGGATATGTATCGCTTAAGAAAGATATGAATACAATTTATGGTGTCACTTTTGATCATAAAGGAGAAACCCCCGGACTTGGAGCTGAGATAAATACACCGGCATTTGAAAGTATGTTTCCGGGAAAGACAATCTATCAGGATGGGAAATTTGTATCTGTAACTGTCCACAAGGGTGGCGCTGATAAATCAGATATCCATGGTGTTGATGCAATTTCCGGAGGCACTATTACAAGTAAGGGACTCGAGAAAATGCTTCAGGATTGTATTGTAAAGTATAACGATTATCTATTGAAAAACAGAAACTAGGATATGAGTAAACATGAAAAAGAACCGATGTTCTCGGCTAAAAATCTTAAACTTTTAACTGCTCCACTGGGTAGGAATAACCCAATAACAGTTCAGGTTCTGGGAATATGCTCAGCTCTGGCGGTGACAGTAAAACTGAAACCTGCTATAGTAATGGCACTGTCAGTTACAATCGTTGTGGCGGTTTCAAATGTAGTAATTGCCGCAATGAGGAAATCCATTCCTGACAGGATAAGGATTATTGTACAACTTGTGGTAATTGCAACCATGGTTATCCTCGTTGATCAGTTCCTTAAGGCTTTTGCATTTGATGTAAGCAAACAGCTCTCTGTATTTGTCGGATTGATTATTACAAACTGTATCCTGATGGGACGTCTGGAAGCTTTTGCAATGGCAAACAAACCATGGCCATCCTTTATTGACGGTTTAGGTAACGGAGCAGGTTACGGAATAATACTGATAATAGTTGCCTTCTTCAGAGAGTTGTTAGGTTCAGGAACCATTTATGGCTATCCGGTAATTTCAAAAGCAGGTATCTATAATACTGGTTATGAAAACAACGGAATGATGATCCTGCCACCGATGGCCCTCATTTTGTTAGGCCTGATAATATGGTATCAGAGAAGTAAGGATAAAAGCCTCATTGAAAATAAATAGCGATCAGAACTATGGAACATCTTTTAAATATATTCATAAAGTCAATTTTTATTGACAATATGATTTTTGCTTTTTTCCTGGGTATGTGTTCATACCTGGCTGTTTCGAAAACTGTAAAAACATCAGTGGGATTAGGCGTTGCAGTAATATTTGTATTGTTAATCACTGTCCCTGTGAACTTTCTTCTTGAGAATTATATTTTTAAGAAGGGCGCTCTTGCCTGGCTTGGAGAGGGGTTCGCAGATGTTGACCTGAGCTTTCTGACTTTTATGGTTTTCATAGCTGTAATTGCTGCTATAGTTCAGCTTGTCGAAATGGTAATTGAGAAATACAGTCCGGCTTTATACAATTCACTTGGAATATTCCTGCCGCTTATTGCTGTAAACTGCGCCATTCTTGGAGCCGCTCTTTTTATGCAGGAGCGAGAATATGAAACACTTGCAGAGGCAACAGTATTCGGAGTTGGATCGGGTGTTGGTTGGATGCTTGCAATTGTCGGTATTGCCGCCATCAGGGAAAAACTCAGGTATAGCAATGTCCCCGATCCTCTGAAAGGACTGGGCATTACTTTTATAGTAACAGGACTGATGGCAATCGCTTTCATGGGATTCATGGGAATTAAACTCTAACGGATAACTAATTATGATCTTAGCAATTACAACAGGTACAACCATATTATATAGTATTATAGTCTTCTTGCTAGTAATCCTGATGCTTGTAAGTGTCCTTCTGTTTGCTCGTAATAAACTTGCTCCAAAAGGAATGGTCAATCTGCATATCAACGACAGGGAAATGGAGGTCCATCCCGGATCCAACTTACTGTCAACACTTTCATCGAATGGCATCTTCCTGCCTTCTGCATGTGGTGGCGGTGGAACCTGTGGAATGTGTAAGTGCCAGATTACTGACGGTGGAGGATCAATTCTGCCTACCGAAACAGGTTTCTTTACAAGAAAGGAACAACATAACCACTGGCGCCTGGGATGCCAGGTAAAGATCAGGGAAAATATAACTGTTAAGGTACCTGAAGCAGTTATGAGTATTAAAAAATGGGAATGTGAAGTTGTCTCAAACAGAAACGTCGCAACATTTATCAAGGAATTTGTTGTACGTCTTCCTGATGGCGAAGCAATGGATTTTATGCCGGGCGGATATGTCCAGATAGATGTTCCTAAATATGAGGCTAATTTCAAGGATTTCCTGATAGAAGAACAATTCAGACCCGACTGGGACCATTATAAAATGTGGGATCTCAAAGTAAAAAACAATGAAGAAACATTCAGGGCTTACTCAATGGCCAACTATCCGGCTGAAAAAAATCTTATCAAGCTTAACATCAGAATTGCGACACCGCCATGGGATAATGTAAAAAAACAGTACATGAATGTGCCTCCCGGTTTGTGTTCAACATATATTTTCTCCCGTAAACCAGGCGATAAAGTTGTTATCTCAGGTCCTTATGGAGAATTCCATATTAAAGACACAAACAGTGAAATGATCTATATTGGAGGAGGAGCGGGAATGGCGCCTCTGAGATCTCATATCTTCCACTTATTCAAGACTTTGAAGACAGGAAGAAAAGTATCATACTGGTATGGTGCACGATCGCTGAGAGAGGTTTTCTATGAGGACGAATTCAGGGCAATTGAGAAAGAATTTCCGAATTTCAAATTCAACCTTGCTCTATCCGAACCACTGCCAGAAGATAACTGGACCGGCTATACCGGATTCATTCATAGGGTTTTATTAGATAATTATCTCTGTCAGCATGAGGAGCCGGAAGATATCGAATACTACTTCTGCGGTCCACCTCAGATGAACAGTGCTGTTGTCAAAACACTCGATATTCTGGGTGTCCCGAAAGAGAATATTGCTTTTGACGATTTCGGTATATAAAGTAATGATTAACAGGGTTTTATATTTATTCTTAATACTGCTCTTTGTTCTGTCTTCATGCAGTGATAAGCCGGCATCAATTGAAAGTTTTGCAGGCTTCGCTCAGGGTACAACATATAGTGTTGTTTACGAAAATATTAAGAAAATAAGCCCTGAAGTTCTCAGAACTGAGGTGGAAAAGATACTTGCTGATTTTGACATGTCTTTATCACTTTACAAAGATTCGTCTGTTGTTTCGAGGCTTAACCGTAATGAGGATATTGTACCAGATGAGTATTTTAAAAATGTTTTTCAAAAATCGGTTCAAATTTCTGGGATTACCGATGGCGCTTTTGATATCACAGTAGGCCCACTTGTTAGGGCCTGGGGATTTGGCCCTGATTCACATAAAAACTTTTCAGAACCTAAACGCGACAGTCTGATGAAGCTAGTCGGAATGGACAAGATTTCAATAACAAATGGAAGACTTGTCAAAAAAGATCCTGATATAAAGCTTGATTTTAATGCTATAGCACAGGGTTACTCTGTTGATGTATTGTGCGATTACTTTGATAAAAGAGGATTGAAGGATTACCTTATTGAAATAGGTGGTGAGGTAAGAGCAAAAGGTACCAAAGCAGGTGCTCACTGGAGAATTGGCATTGATAAGCCTGTGGATGACAATAATTCTCCGGGAGAAACACTTCAGGCTATAATCAGAATATCAGACAAAGCACTGGCCACATCTGGGAATTACAGGAAGTTCTATGTTGAGGACGGGATAAAGTATTCACACACAATTGATCCCAGAACAGGATATCCTGCAAAAAACAGATTACTAAGTGCAACAATTATTGCAGATGATTGCGCCACTGCAGATGGCATAGCAACTGCGTGCATGGTTATGGGAAAAGAAAAAGCAATCGAATTTATTGATAACCATCCTGAGTTCAGCGCCTACTTCATATACTCCGATGACTCCGGAAACTTCAGTACCTGGTATTCAAAAAGTCTGAAAGAATTTATCTCTGAATCTGGCGAATAAGAATTATTATAACCTTTAATTATTCTCTGTGTATCTCTGTGTCTCCTCAGTGTGTCTCTGTGTCAGTTCTTTTTTTGTTACACAGAGTTCCACGGAGGCCTTCGCCAGGCTCAGTCTCACACAGAGTTCCACAGAGGAAAACCGTAATCAGTAATATTTGTATCATAGTATCTTGCTTCCGCAAGATGCGCAGCCCGGGAAATCTTCTGTTGAGTGACAGCCGGTATCATTCTGTTGAGCACATGAAATTCCTCTTTTTCTCATTTCCGGATTTCTGGATATGTGAGTTTCAGGAAATTTTCCATTCGTTTTGAGAAGCATTCTTATACCCATACCCACTGCGGCTAATGCCAGAAATATTACACTAATTATCAGCAGCTTAAAAAACATTATTGCTCTCCCTCTTTTTATTTCGTAACTTTATGTTTTGCAAAGATAACCATCATTTCTTCGATATTTATTAAACAACACACGATAATATTTGTTTAATGACAAAGGGGTTAGAAAAAATCTCCCAGATATCTTAAATGAAATGAAACAAACTAAAAAAATAACAGACCTTAATTTGAGTAAAGAGACAATTCTTGCCGATTTCAGGCTTGCAAACCTTAGCAGGAACCTTAGCATTGCAGGTCGCCGTGAGGTTTTGACAGGTAAGGCAAAATTCGGAATTTTTGGTGATGGAAAAGAGATCATACAGATAGCCCTGGCTAAACAGTTCAGGAACGGCGACTGGAGATCAGGTTATTACCGCGATCAGACATGGATGATGGCTATGGGTTTATATGACTCTCTTGAATTTTTCCATCAGCTTTATGGCAATACCGACAGGGCTGTCAGTCATGGAAGTGGCGGAAGGGTGTTTAATAATCACTTTTCTATTCCTAATATCAATGCCGATGGTACATGGCTTGATCTTATGAAGCAGAAAAATTCATCTTCTGATATCTCACCTACTGCAGGACAGATGCCCCGATTACTTGGTCTTGCATACGCTTCAAAGTTATTCAGACAAAACAAGGAACTTCATAAATATACCACTCTCACTTCAAAAGGCAATGAGGTTGCCTTCGGATCAATTGGCGATGCCAGCACTTCTGAAGGTCACTTCTGGGAATCAATGAATGCAGCAGGGGTACTTCAGGTACCTATGGCTATATCTGTATATGATGACGGCTATGGGATTTCTGTTCCTAAAAAATATCAGACCACCAAAGGAAGTATATCAACAATTCTTAAAGGATTTGAAAGTGAAAAGGATAATCCCGGCATCAGAATCTTTAAAGGAAAAGGATGGGACTACCCCGGACTAATAAAACTTTATGAGGAGGGCATTGCCATATGCCGCGATCAACACACTCCGGTACTCTTTCATATTGAGGAGGTTACACAGCCACAGGGCCACTCTACTTCAGGTTCGCACGAAAGGTATAAGAATGAAGAAAGACTAAAATGGGAATTAGAGTTTGATCCTATTAAAAAAATGAGGGAGTGGATACTTGATAATGGAATTGCTTCTGCAGAAGAACTGGATAAGATCTATGCTTCAACTGAGGAAGAAGTAAAAGAATCAAGAAAAAAAGGTTGGGATATGTTTCAGAACCCAATCAAGGTAGAACGGGATGCACTTGTTAAGATCATAAATGACCGCACATGCAGATGTGCAGAGGAGTTAAAAGAAGGTAATGTAGAAGCTTTTACCAACGATCTGAAGCAGGTAGCTTCGCCTATAAGGAAAGATAATTTTGTTACTGCCCGCAAAATACTCCGGAATGTATGTCAGACTTGCACTAAATCAGATAATCTGAAAGAAGAATTGCATGGATGGCTTGCTCGGAACTATGAAGATGCCGGTAATAGTTATAACACATTTGTATATAATGAAACGCCGACTTCAGTTCTCAAGGTTAAACCTGTAGCTCCTGTATATTCTGCTGATTCTCCGGAAGTTCCAGGACGCCAGATTCTCAGGGATAACTATGATAAACTGTTTGCAAAGTATCCTCTGCTTGTCACTTTTGGAGAAGATGTAGGAGGAATAGGGGGAGTCAATCAGTCTCTTGAAGGTTTACAGAAGAAGTATGGTGAACTCCGGATTACAGACACCGGTATTCGTGAAGCAACAATTCTTGGTCAGGGTATTGGTCTGTCTCTCAGGGGAATGCGTCCAATTGCCGAGATTCAGTATCTCGATTATCTCATGTATGCCCTTCAGCTGTTAAGCGACGATCTTGCCACAACATATTACAGAACAGCAGGCCGTATGATCGCACCGCTGATTATCAGTACAAGAGGTCACCGTCTAGAAGGGATCTGGCATTCTGGTTCACCAATGAGCATGCTTGTAAGTTCAGTGAGAGGTGTTTATGTCTGTTCTCCAAGAGACATGACAAGGGCGGCAGGATTTTATAATACATTGCTCGAGGGTAATGACCCGGCCATTGTAATTGAGCCGCTTAACGGTTACAGGCTTAAGGAGAGACTTCCTGATAATATTGGTGAATTCCGCCTACAGCTTGGAATTCCTGAAATTATGAGCCAGGGAAGCGATATCACAGTAATTACCTATGGTTCAACTGTTAAGGTTGCAGTCGAGGCCGTAAAACATCTTGCATCTCATAATATTTCTGTTGAACTTATTGATGTTCAGACTCTCGTTCCGTTTGATATAAATAAGGTTATCCTTAATTCTGTGAAGAAAACTAACAGGATCCTTTTCCTCGATGAGGATGTTCCCGGCGGAACTACAGCATATATGATGCAGGAAGTTCTCGAAAAGCAGGGTGCGTGGAATTATCTTGATTCTCCTCCAAAAACACTCACAGCCAAAGAACATCGTCCTGCCTATACAACAGATGGCGACTACTTCTCAAAACCAAGTGCTGAGGATATATTTGATGTGGTTTACGGAATGATGAAGGAGGCAGTTCCGGAGAAATTTTAATACAAACTTATGCCCCCCAACCCCCCTAAAGGGCATAGCTGTCAACTTAAAGTTAATAGATAGACTTTAGTGTAATACAGAATGTAAAGTATTGAATATATGTCTGATACATTTCCCCTCCTTTTGAAGGAGGGGTGGCCGGACCACCTTTAGATTATGATGCAAATGCTAATACCGGCCGGGGTGGTTGATTATCATAAAGCAGCCTCAGCAGAAGTAGACTTGTTCCTAAATGTTGATCTGAGGAATTTAATGCGATTTCTGTTAAAGAGGTTCTTCTTCTTCATACATTTAAAAATTCAAAGGAATCAGAGAATCAACCACCCCGGTCGGGAAATAAAATATGGTAAATGTATGATAATCAATCATCCCGACCACCCCTCCTTCAAAAGGAGGGGAAACTTATTTAAGCAGTTTCTCATTGATCCCCTAAGCTCAGCTTTGTAGCTATGCCCTTTAGGGGGGCAGGGGGGCAAACTTACCTATTCCGTAACTCCGATAATTCTCAGTAGTTCAGTAGCAGCATCCCTTGGTCCGGTTGATTCATATCCGGCTATACCCAGTCTGGTGCGCATCTGCCCGACAAAAACTTTATTCTTAAAGAAAGAAGCGAAATATTTAGCAGCAATCTTATCATGAACCTCTTTATATTCCGGAGGGCCGAAAATATTTGCAAAATATGAGTGAACAAGTCCGCTCGATGTGGTTGTTCCCTTGCTCATTACAGCTCCTTCACTGAAAATATCAAGAGCCCATTCTGCTGAACTGAATTTTTCAATTACCGGATGCTCATTATCTATCTCCTCATAGTTATTGGCATAAAGGATATAATCGATCTTATGTCCCTGAATAACAGTCTCGAACTTTGTCACAGGGAATACGATCCTTGCATTTACCTGACTTGGATTCATAATTATAGATCTGTCGAGGTGACCGAAAGCATAGCCCGGTTGTAAATCGTCGAGACGAAGAAATGCACCAATTTCGGTTCCATATCCTATAGGGCAACCATTTTCATCAAGTTCGATAGAACCCATATCGTCTGCTATAATTGTAAGCTGACGAATATGTTTCTCAGCAAGTACTCTGAAAGCTTCAAGGGTTTCGGATTTTCCTGCACCTGTATCACCCATCATAAGAATAGTAGCCTCCTTGTTACCCTGAAGGAGTATCTTGACCATAGCTCCATGAAATGGCATGTTACCGGCTTTCATAATTATTGAGTTATGAAGAGTCAGAATCATTTTTTTCAGATAACCAAAATATCCGAATTCAGACCTGTTTGGAATTGCACCAACAAAGATCCCGTTCTTCTCATCATCATAGAATACAGTAGAATATTTCGACAATCCGTCAATTGCATTACCCGGTACTCCATAAATAAAGAGAGCATCAGGCTTTTTAAGGAGGTCGTCATCGCCGGCTAACTGGAAAAGGTTACACATTGAGAATCCCAGTTCGAAAAATTCGAGATGGAAGTAAACCATTATCAGAAGCTTGCCTACTTTCGCTGGGTAACAAATCCATTCATCCGATTCCAGATCAACCAGATCAATAGGATTTTTGTCAATTTTTTTAAAATGACCGGTCCTTTTGTTCATTGGCTGCTGTATCACAAGAGGCGGATATATAAGCATCTGCCTGATAACATGAATTGAGTTCAGCTTTTTATATTTATCATCAGAGTATGCAATGTCTTTTGGTAAGGAGATTACTGCCATTTCTGCACCTGCAGGCACCTGCCTGTAAACTCTCGGGTGGCTGCCTGTTATATTCTCCTGAATATGTCTGTATACAGTGCGGATAAGATGAGTCAACTGTTCAATTGTCTCATTGAAAGTTCTGTATGGTCTCTTATCAAGCCGATCGCCTTCTGAGTCATTTATTATGAAACGATCAAAGTGGCGCCAGTAGTCGTACAGGTACTCAACAAAATTTGCCAGTGCATCCAGATCTTTCAGGAAAGGCTTTGCATTTTCAAAAATATGAGGAACCAGGTTACTTTCATACTTAACCAGAAAGGTAAGGGTCTTAACCAGATCATTTACTGAAGATTCATTGATATCGCATTTGTAGAAAATACAAACCAATGGCGAGTTTTTCGACTTAAGATTTTCCAGACAATGATCCAGAACTGATCTGAATTTGTCGCTGGCCAACAGCTCCTCGGCAGTCTCGCACATCCTCTCACGGATATTAAGTACTGCTTTATTCCCAATAATACGTAATGTGCTTTTTTGCATGAGATTATTTAACAATCGGGGCAAAAATATGATAATATTTAATTGAAGATAAGTTTTTACTTAATTATTTTTGTATTATATTTCTAACCAGCTATTATTTCAGGTATGTCCAAGGAGCTCGATATGTTTGCAATACTACCGGAAGACAAGATTCCGGCTAAAGGAAAGATTCTGATATCGGAACCATTTCTTCCCGATACTTTCTTCAGCCGCAGCATTGTCTATCTGACAGATCATACCCCTCAGGGTTCAGTAGGTTTCATTCTTAACAAGAGAATCGATCTGACACTTGAAAATGCAATTACCGGTTTTGAAGGTTGGAATGAAAAGCTGAATATGGGAGGACCCGTTGCACCTGATACAATTCATTATCTTCATACAATGGGTGATATGATACCGAGGAGTGTACTTGTTGAAGATAATATTTTCTGGGGAGGAGATATTGACAGCATAAGGGACCTTGTTGCTTCAGGAAGTATAACCAGTGCACAAATCAGATTCTTTCTGGGATATTCCGGATGGTCGGCAGGGCAGCTTGAACGCGAGTTAAAAGAGGACTCATGGGTCATTGCCAAGGTCAGGCCCGAGATTATTTTGAATAACCGTGGCGAGGATACATGGAAAAGGGTGCTGAGAAGCTTTAATAATAAATATCGGATTTGGGCAGATTTTCCCGACTCCCCGGAGATGAATTAAAGGTGTAGTATCTTGTAAACCAACTCCTTCAGTAAATCACCGGGTTCTGTCCCCGGATCGCCGAACCCCTTTGATCTCATGTCATAGGTACGCAGAAGGCTGATAATCTGTACTGTCTTTGAAACGTTATACTTCGTAGCAGAATTTTCATATTCCTTAACAAAGAAGGGATTTACCTTCAGTGCTGCAGCTACATTATTCTTCGATTTATCTGTAAGATAATGATAAGTCAGTAGTTTACTGAAGTAAGTAAACAGAGATGATATCGTTAGTGTGAGTGGATTGTCTTTTGGATTATTGGCAAAATAGTGAACGATCATGTTTGACTTCCGGATATTTTTTTCGCCGATTGCCTTTTGCAGTTCGAAATTGTTGTAATCTTTACTTATACCAATGTTCTTTTCGATAAGGGCAGTAGTAATCATTGGCTTGCCTTCAGGCAAGGTAATAATAAGCTTATCCAGTTCATTTACAATCTTATGCAGATCTGTTCCAAGGTATTCGGTAAGCATTGCACTTGCACTGGGATCGGTTTTTATTCCCTTAAGCATAAGATATCTCTCAATCCAGCCTGGGATAAGGTAGTCTCTGACTCTTGCCGATTCAAAATAGACACCATGACTCTCAAGCGTTTTGAAAAGTTTTGTCCTTTTATCAAGAGTTTTGTACTTATAACAGATAACCAGTATAGTTGAGTTGAGGGGTTTCTCAAGGTAGATACCGAGGTCTTCGATCTTCTTAAGAGATTGTGCTTCCTTGATAATAATAACCTGATGACTTGACATCATCGGGAAACGACGGGCAAGGTCTATAATTGAAGGAATATTTGTATCATCGCCATAGAGGATCATCTGGTTAAATGATTTCTCAGCTTCCGGAAGTACTTTATCCTCGATATAATCAGAAATTAGATCAATATAGTAAGGTTCCTCCCCGGCCAAGAAAATAAACAGACTTAAAAATCCTGTTCTTCAGATCAGACATTATCTCCTCGAAGGTAGCTGCCATGATCAGAATTTCAGATGTTTGACAGAAACGCCATTTTCAATGATCTCTCTGAGGGAGTCGATACCGATTTTTAGGTGCATTTCAACATAATCGTTGGTTACTTTTATGTCGCTGGCTTCAGTCTTGATACCTGTGGAGATCATAGGCTGGTCGGAAACAAGAAGCAGAGCTCCTGTTGGTATTTCATTTGCGAAACCGACTGTGAATATCGTTGCAGTTTCCATGTCGATTGCCATAGCCCTGGTCTTGACAAGGTATTTCTTAAACCTGTCGTCGTATTCCCATACCCTTCTGTTTGTTGTATATACAGTTCCGGTCCAGTACTCCCTGTTATATCTTGTGATTGTGGCTGAGATGGCACTTTGCAGTTTAAATGCCGGCAGGGCAGGTACTTCGTTCGGAAGGTAATCGTTTGATGTTCCGTCGCTTCTAATTGCAGCAATTGGCAGTATCAGATCACCGAGAGTGTTTTTCTTCTTTAATCCGCCACACTTGCCAAGAAAAAGTACTGCATTGGGATCGACAGCACTCAGCAGGTCCATAATGGTAGCTGCATTGGGACTTCCCATCCCAAAGTTGATTATAGTTATTCCGTCGGCAGTAGCGCTGGGCATATTATTTTCTTTTCCCTCAACCGGTACGTTATTCCATTTGGCAAACAGGTTCACATAATAGTTGTAATTGGTAAGCAGAAAATATTTACCAAATGTGCCTATAGCTTTGCCAGTATATCGTGGAAGCCAGTTATTAACAATTTCCTCTTTGGTCTTCATAACTTGTTTTCTGTTAACGTTTATCTCAATATATTTGTGGTAAAATATATAACCACAAAGGAACACAAAGGTTTCACAAAGGACCACGAAGGTAAAAAATAAAACCTTAGGCTCAAAAGTACAAAACTAAGTTGAAAGAGTTAAACCTGCCGGCATATTCATTCAGAATTTCGGGGAAAGAGGGTTCGGAAATGATCCTCGATCCTTTAAGGAAAAAGTATGTCAGGCTTACTCCTGAAGAGTGGGTGCGTCAGAATTTTATCCAGTACCTCATAAATGCAGGTGAATATCCTCCAGGTCTGATAGGGGTTGAGGTAATGTTTGATCTGAACAGGCTTAAGCGAAGGGTCGACATTCTGGTCCATAACAGGTCAGGTGAGCCGGTAATGATTGTTGAATGCAAAGCTCCTGAAATAAAGATTGATGATGGGGTTTTTGATCAGATCGTGGTTTATAATCTTGGAATGAAAGTTCCTTATATAGTTGTTACTAACGGGATGGATCATTATGCCTGTAAGATTGATTTTATGACTAACAAATATGAATTTTTACTTGTGATACCGTTATATGAAGATCTGCTGAAATGATTAATGTTACCTGTGCGATTATAAGGAATGAAGATAATGAGGTGCTGATTGTCCAGAGAGGCGAGACAACAGATCATCCTTTAAAGTGGGAGTTTCCGGGCGGAAAGCTTGCAAAAGGGGAATCCGTGGAAGAGTGTATAATCCGGGAAATAAAGGAAGAGCTTTCGATGGATATTGTAATTTGCGGAAGAGTTCCGGAAGTTGAGCACGACTATGGTCATAAACAGATTAAACTCATCCCATTCATCTGCGATACACTTGATGATATGCCTTTTCTCTCAGAACATCTGGCATACAGATGGATAGCACCGGAAGAGTTGAATTCAATCGATTTTTCTGAAGCAGATATCCCAGTCGCAGAGAGCTATTATTCCCTGGTAAAAAAAGAAAATGGCAACAGAGGGGCTGACCGGTCGGAGGAGAAGCAGTCTTTCTCAACCGACAGGGAACTTCAGGATATGGTCAACAGGATGATGAGCATGAAAGAGGCTGAATGGATAGCCACTTCTGCTATCGAGAATCCTGCCATATTTAAAAAATTGTATGAATACTCTTTTTCATCAGATAAGAAACTGGCTTTCAGGGCATCGTGGACACTCTCAAAGGTATGCGACAAGTTTCCGGATCTTATCTATCCATATCTCCCAGAAATAATAAACAGGCTGGGGCAGATTGATAATGAGAGTACACAGCGATCATTTCTCAGGATAATCTCACTTAGTGATTTTGCAAGAATAAGTGTAAAACAACATGGCATTCTTGCTGAACACTGTTTCGCGGCCTTGAAATCGGGTTTTTCAGCAATAGCAATCAAGGCTTATTCAATGGAGATCCTCTATAACCTTGTTGTTATATATCCGGAATTGCTTAACGAACTCACCTCCACAATTAATCTGCTGGAAGGCGAAGGTTCTGCCGGAATTGTTGCCAGGGGAAATATGATTCTCAAGAGACTTGCAAAAACACCTATAAGCCCGAAATCCAGTCTGAAATAATCTTAAGCGCCTCAGGGGAAAAGGTTTCCTCTATATTTCCATATTCAGAAGGGAGTCCGGTTGCCGAGTGCTGAAACAGATGATTCAATCCTTCAAGCTTAACTGTTTTTACATTCTTATTACCACCTGATTTGAGTGCTTTTTCGATTGCAGGCAGGTTAACATCTGCGGCAACCTGCAGATCTGTTGAACCGTTAAGCGCAAGTACCGGGCAGTTAACTTTCTTCCAGAATTTTGCAGGATCTGTAAACATAAAGTACCTCAGCCATGTCAGTCCTGCAGGATTCATGCTCGATTGAATCTGCTTAAGACTTTTTTCTGTTTCCTCAGGGGAGGCTTTTTTCTTATTAAGGATCTGTTTGTACTCCTCAAGAATTTTCTCCGATGCTTTATTGTTATCAGATTCCTTCTTCAATACAGAGAACAGTTTTTTATTAACTGAAGTATTCTCTTCAATCTCTTTCTCATCTAATCCCGAAGCTCTGCTGATATCAGCACCCTGAGCGTGTATGATCTGTTCCCCTGACACTCCTGTTCCGGCGAGTGAAACAATAAATGCAATCTCTTTATTTGAGGAAGCAACGATGGGTGCAATGATTCCGCCCTCGCTATGTCCAATTAATCCAATAGCTTTGGAATTAATATCCGGATTGTTTCTGAGGAAGTTGAAGGCTGCTTCCGCATCAGTTGCGAAATCAGCCGAAGTAGCATTAAATGGGCTACCCTGTGATTTTCCAACTCCTCTGTCGTCGTATCTCAGAACAGCTATTCCATTACGTGTCAGATAATCAGCAATAACAAGGAATGGTTTATGTCCCATAAGTTCCTCATCCCTGTTCTGAGCTCCCGATCCGGTTATCAGCACAACTGCGGGAAAAGGTCCTTTGCCAGCCGGCATGGTTAATGTACCAGCGAGTTTAATATTGAATTTATCATTATTAAAGGTAACATCTTCAGCCGTATACGGGAAAGGTGCTTTCGGTTCCTGCGGCCTGTTTATTGCAAAAGCAGCCTTTAACTTAACAATATTAAGAGGAAGGGAATTACCTGCCTGCTTCCATGTGCCTTCAATCAGCGTGTCATTTTTTACTGTTCCATTATACTCGGCCAGCATCATAGGTGCAACAATCCTGAGAGTTTCACCTGTGTATGTGACTTTCCCCATTTTTATGTTTTTTGCCCCCTGATCGGGACTGTCGAGAGTTGCAGAAAGAGTGTCCTTACCTGTAAGTGAAATGTTAAAAACAATTCTGAGTTCAATAGCACCTGTGTTTATCTTTCCCAGCCATGATCCGGTAATGGCTTTATAATCTATCTCTTGCGATTTAGCGGACTGTGAAATAATTAACAGACAAACTACAGTTAACAGAATGAGAAATTTTTTCATGGCGTTTTTTTTGAGGATCAAAGATATTATATTTCCCAAATAAGTATCCGCTCTAATCTGCCAAAAAATCTAACTGCCACCAAGACACAAAGACGCCAGGGATCACCAAGAGTTTATCATATTATGACCTATGCCTGGTGTAACTTTGTGCCTTTGAGACTTGGTGGCAAGTATTCCATCAAACTGAGTGAAGCCGAAATTCAACATTTCTTTACTACTTTTGCAGTCTAATTTTTATTTCATATAATGAGAATTGTCGATACAAAAGGACAGCTTTGTCCTGCCCCGTTGATTGCAACGAAAAGAGCGCTGAAGGAAACTGCAGTTGGAGATTCATTTGTTGTACTTACTGATAATCTTACTTCATTTAATAATGTCAGCCGTTTCTTAAAGGATAATAAAACCGGATTTCAGGTTAGCGAAAAAGATGGAGTCTGGTCGATGATTGTTACTAAGAGTACCGGAGAATTGCTTAATCCAAAAGCAGAAGACTATTGTGAAACACCAATTGCCCATTTTGAACAGGGTAACTTTATTGTAGTGATAAGTTCCGAGAAAATGGGTGAGGGTGATGCTGAGCTTGGTAGTCTGCTCATCACAAATTTTATCAAAGCACTTAAAGACCTTGATAAGCTGCCGCGCAAAATATTATTCTACAACAGCGGTGTTAAACTTGTTACCAAAAGTTCACCGGTGATAGATCATCTCAGGGATCTTGAAAAGATGGGAGTTGAGTTACTTCTCTGCGCCACATGTGTAAATTTCTATAAACTTGAAGATCAGACAGGAGCAGGGATTCTGAGCAATATGTATGTTATTGCCGAGGCTATGGCATCTGCCGGAAATATCATAAAACCATGATATGTCAGAAAAATTAAATGTTGATCTGCTAAAGATGGTGGAGCACGGCGGCTGCTCGTCAAAGATCTCTCCAAAACAGCTGGAAGAATTTCTTAAGTATCTCCCGCTGCCTGAAGATCCGAATATTCTTGTTGATATTGATACTCATGATGATGCGGGTGTTTACAGGGTAAATGATGATCTTGCACTTGTTTTTACAACCGACTTTTTTCCTCCCGTTTGCAGCGACCCTTATGAGTTTGGCCAAATAGCTGCTGCAAACTCAATTAGCGATGTTTATGCTATGGGTGGTGATCCTGTTCTTGCTCTAAACATTATGATGTTTCCGGCAGGTAAGCTTCCTATGGAAGCATATGCAGAAATACTGAAAGGCGGATTTGACAAAGCTACTGAAGCAGGTGTCAGAATAATTGGTGGTCATACAATTGATGATTCTCCTCCAAAGTACGGACTTGCTGTTATCGGGTATGTACATCCGAAGAAAGTACTGACCAATTCAGGCGCCAGGCCCGGAGATTCCCTGATACTTACAAAGCCGATAGGTACCGGAGTGATTATGGCAGGTCAGCGACTTGGAATAAGCTCTGATAATGATATAGCTGAGGCAAAAAGACTGATGAAACTTCTTAATAAGTCCGGGGCAGATGTTATGAAGAAATATAACCTCAGGGCAGCAACTGATATTACAGGATTTGGTCTTGCCGGTCATGCTCTTAAGATGGCAAAAGCAAGTAATGTCTCTATCAGATTGAACATGAAAAAAGTACCATTGATTGGCAGCGTTTACAACCTCACAGATGAAGGATGTATTCCGGGTGCTTCGTTCCGGAACCTTGAATATGTTGAGGAGTTCCTTCATGTCGGAGAGGGACTCGACTATAATCTGAAGATGGTTGCCTTTGACGCCCAGACTTCAGGCGGATTGCTTATGTGCGTTCCGGCTGATAAAGTTTTTGAAATATTGAGTGGTCTTAAAAATGCAGGGCTTTCAGAATCTGAAATTATTGGTGAGGTCACTGAAAAAAAGGATAAGCATTTGTATTTGATTAATTGAGTGGAGACGCCATGCATGGCGTCTCTACACCAATCTGATTATAAGGTTATTCTACAGTCAGATAATAATCCCTGTAGTTTCCTCTTTTATCTTTCTCATTAATGGGATTGGCATCCAAAACCCAGATCCCGCGTCCATGAGTGGCAATAATTATCATATTATCTCTCGGATGAATTGTCAGGTCATGAACATATGCAAACGGCAGGTTGCCAAGTACTTCCCACTTCTTTCCTCCGTCTTTTGTGACAAATACGCCGGCATCGGTACCAACATAAAGAATGGATGGATTAACCGGATCTTCCCTGATAACATTTACAGGACCAACAGGTATATTCGCGGATATATCCTGCCATGTATCTCCGAAATCAGTTGATTTCCATATATATACCTGAAAATCATCGTCTCTTCTGCCTGTCTGGGTCATATATACAGTTCCAATTTCATAGGCTGATGCTATTATCCTCGAGACAAATTTCTTAGGTACTGCACCATTTCTTATCTCTGTCCAGCTTTTGCCTTCATCCTTTGTTCTCCAGATCCTGCCATCGTCAGTACCGGCATAAAGAAGACCAAAACGCAAAGGCGACTCATCAAGTACTGAGATAGTCTGGTAATTTATATCACCTCTTTTTGCCGGGTCGTTGTATGAAAGGTCGGGACTGATAAACTCCCACGTGTCTCCTTTATCCCTTGATCTCATAACGAACTGCATTCCGTGATAGATAATATCAGGATTATGTTTTGATATAACTGAAGGAGCTACCCATTCACCCCTTAAAGGCTCCTCGCCCGGTAACCTCTGAGGAAGAAGATCTTTTGTGCTTCCCGGATAATCACTTATTGTTGCTCTGGCCAGTGCGCCATAGAATGTACTGGAATAGATTGTGTTATTATCGACAGGATTGACAGCATGTGTACTTCCTTCTGCTCCCAGAATGTTTTTAAATTCAGTTGCCGGAACCCTGTCTCTGCCTCTGCTAAGGTCGACAGGTCCGTAAAAGCTGTGATGATCCTGAATCGATCCGAATACCCTGAAAGGAGTACTAAAGTCGTAAGCGACATTATAAAACTGTGCCAGAGGTAGTTCAGTAATTGGTATTTTCCAGTTTTTGCCTTTGTCGTAAGATATCGCAAGCCCGCCATCCTGAACATTAAGAAGATAATCTGAATTTGCAGGATCTATCCACAAGCCATGATGATCGACATGCATACCTCTTAACGACTTGAAAGTTTTTCCACCATCAGTTGACTGGTTAAGCTGGATTCCCATTGTGTAAAGTATGTTTTCATTATTCGGATCGACCCTAATCTGCCCGAATACCCAGCCATATGTTGCTGAATGTCTTTCCATAAATGTCTTCTGATCAGCAGTAAGACCACTTACCTGTGACCATCTGGCGCCGGCATTATCAGTACGATAAATTGTGGCTCCTTTTATTATATCCCTTCTCTGTCGGCTATATGAATCCAGTTCCCCAGGTTTTGCCTTGCTGGCAATTTCGTAGTTATCAACATAGGCATAAAGCACTTTAGGATTTGAAGCAGCTATATCGATGCCTATTCTTCCGCGCATATTAGGAGCAGGTAGTCCTTCATTGATCTTATTCCAGCTCTTTCCGGCGTCGGTTGATTTCCAGATACCGTTGTTCATTGTTGTCTCATAAGTTCTTGGATCATTCCATTTCAGCCTCATCCGTTCCCATGTTGTGCAATAAAGTGTATTGGGATCCTTAGGATCGAGTACAAGGTCGTAAACGCCGGTGTTTTCATCTGCATAGAGAATTTTTGTCCAGCTCTTTCCTCCGTCAGTTGTCTTAAATAAACCCCGGTCTTCATTTGGTGTCCATTCATGGCCCGTGGCTGCAACATAAACAATATCTGAGTTTTTGGGATTCACCCTGATACGTCCGATAGTGAAAGTATTTTCCAGACCAGTCAGGTTCCAGCTCTTACCTCCGTCAGTTGTTTTGAATACACCGCAGCCGGCATTTGAACTTCTGAAAATATTTGCTTCACCTGTTCCTACCCAGACTACTTCGGGGTTATTCGGATCAATCGCAATGTCGCCGATTGAAGCAGATGGCATACCATCAAATACAGGTTCAAACGTAGTTCCTTCATTTACTGATTTCCAAACACCCCCGGTTGCAGATCCTACCCATATTGTGTAACTTTTCCCGTGAGGTGTGATTGCTTCTACATCAGTGCATCTGCCGCTGATGTTGGTCGGACCGATATATTGCCATTTCAGATCTTTGAATGGTGAAGTTGCTTTCATTTCTGTCTGTTTGAAGAAGAGAGAGGCTTTCTCTTTTCCTGATAATATCGGGTTTTTAATCTGTCCGGAGAGAGTCAAAGGCAGGAATAAGAAAGAGAAAATTAATCCTGTTGATCCAATTAGGTTCTTATTCATATTTTCGTTTTTTGTAGTAGTTTTCTTATTTACACAGAGTTACACTGAGGATACACAGAGTTTCACAGAGAAATCTGTAATAATTACTCTGTGTCTCTCTGTGCAAGCCTTTGCTTGTCTAAGGCCTCTGTGTCTCTCTGTGTCAGTTCTTAAAGAATGAAATTATAATTTTTAATCAAACTTTGCCTCAAATAGTTTATGTTTTTTTGCCTCAAAGCATAATTTGATTTGATTGTAAGTATTTCTTTCAACAGATAATTCCGGAAGATTATCCAGTTCAAAGAAACCTGAATCGAGTGTCTCAGAGTTTTTTGCAAAGCTGTGGTCAATAAGCTCACACTCAACGAGGATCTTGTATATTGTAAAAGGATAGATAAAATCGTTCTGTCTGTTTGCAAGGTGAATGGCGATGATCCTCCCCGGCTTAACAGTAGCACCTGCTTCTTCAATGCACTCCCTTACAGCTGATTCGCTCACTGAAGAGTTTACATCTGCCCATCCTCCGGGAAGTGACCACCTGCCATCGATCTTTTCTTTTACCATCAGGATCTTCTCATCCCTGATAACGGCAGCCCTAACGTCAACCTTTGGGGTCTGATAACCGGTTTCCGAGGCAAAGAGGTTTCTTATTATTGTCTTGTCGATATCTGTATATTCATGAATAATATTAACCGACAGATCTCTGATCTTTTCGTATCTGTCAATATCATACTGGTTTTCTGCAAATGTCAGTCCGGCCTGAGCTATTGACTGAAGTTCGGTTGCCCATTCTAGCCATTTCGTGTTCATATCATCTGATTGAAAATTCAAAAAAGAAATATAATCATTAATTCAAACGTTAAGATGAATATAATACATCACTTTTGTATGTAAATTTGATTTTATTTTTTTTACTGACCGCAATGTTTACTCTTTCTCCCCGTCTTTTCAACATGGTAATACTTGTCATTTTATTATTAATGATTAGTGGTTCTGTGTCGGGACAATCGTCTGCTGATCAGGTAAAACGTCCAAAAGTTGCTGTTGTTTTAAGCGGGGGAGGAGCTAAGGGATTTTCTCATATAGGTGTTCTTAAGATCCTGGAAAAGGAGGGTATTCCAATCGATATGATAGTAGGCACTAGCATTGGAAGTCTTGTCGGAGGAATTTACTCACTAGGATATTCAGCCGGTGAGCTTGAAGAGATCTGTAAAACCCAGGACTGGCAGACACTTCTTCTTGATGAGCTTCCCAGGTTTTATCTTTCGAAGGATGACAGGGCTCTTCAGCAGAAATACCTGTTCAATCTTCATATCGATGAGAAGAAGAGAATTACTTTGCCACAGGGTGTAATTAAGGGGCAAAACGTGCTGAACCTTCTTTGCGGACTAACAGGAAATGTCCCGTCTGATATGGATTTCAGCAAGTTACCAATTCCATATGCCTGTGTTGCCGCAAATCTGGAAACCGGTCAGGAGGTTGTCTTAACACAAGGCTCTCTTCCTACTGCCATGTATGCCAGTATGGCTGTTCCGGGAGTTTTTCAATATCCTGAAAGGGAAGATCTTGTACTTATCGACGGGGGAGTGGTAAATAATTTCCCGGTAGATGTTGCAAAAAGGATGGGCGCAGATATAATCATTGGAGTTGATATCTCGGATGAATTTTATGCGAGAGATAAGATCAAGTCGATGCAGGAGGTCTTTACCCAGCTGATCGGATTCCTTGATCAGACTAAAGACTCTGCAAATGCCGGACTATGTGATCTGATTATCAAGCCAGATGTTACAGGGTACAACCTGATGAGTTTCAGTAACGAAGCTGTGGATACTTTGATTATGAGAGGAGAAGTTGCTGCTGAAAAAGTAATTGAAAAGATCAGGAAACTCAAGACTGATAATAATCTTGAGCCCCGTGTCCTTACTGAAAAGTATGTAGCTCCTGAGAAATGGTTTATTACGAATTTCTCACTAACAGGTAAATTTAAAGTTGATGCCGGCTTTCTCTTAAGGAGTGTGGATATTGATTTGCCCGGTTACTATTCCTATGAGGAAATAAAAGGAATTATAAATCAAATGTATGGATACGGGATATTCGACAAGATCTACTTCAACCTGTTTGATAATGAAAAAGGAAAAACTCTTAATCTGAATATTGTTGAGAAAAATGTTGTGACACAGCATGTTGGTTTCAAGGTGAATACAACTGATGCAGCAGCCCTGATGCTTAATTTAACAAGTAAAAACTACGGTAACAGGTTTGGGCAGATTTCAGCGAGTACAGAACTTTCAGCAAACCCCGGGGCAAGTTTTTCTGCTGAGACAAACAGGGGCAATTTCCCGATAGCGGGTATAGAGATCAAGGGAAAATACCAGAACTATGATATCTTCGAGAACAGGGAAAAGCTATATGAAGCAAACTTGTTTTATTCCTCGGGAGCAGTCTATTTATATAAACGGTTCCATCATCAGAATATCGCCGGACTTGGAATTAAGGAGGAGTTTTACAGCGGCGACATATTCAGCCGCAGCAATACAGATATTGTTAATTATGAGAAGAACAGCTATCTGACAAATTTTTACACCTGGCTTTCAGTTGACAACCTCGATGATTATTATTTCCCGAAAAAGGGAATCGAATTATATACTGAATATTCCCTTCAGGGAGTGCCAGGAAAGAGCAGCGATCTTAGCCATATCCTTCTATTCAGGATGAGGAACGTCATTCCTGTTTCAAAAAGAGTTACCTGCCTTTTCAATGTTTATAACCGTACAATTCTTAGTACAGCATTTCCTGTCTTTAAAGGTACTATTGCCGGTGGGGCTCCATATTCCCAATACTTTGATTTTCACATCCCTTTCATAGGTTTATCGCCTGTTAACCTTATAGACAGGTTTGCTCTTTCAGGTTTAGCCGGTGTAAGATTCAGATTATCAGAAAACAATTATGCTTCAATACTGGCTAACACACTTTATCAAAGCGATGAAATATTCAATTCTGCAAACAGCAAAGTGATTTGGGGCGGCGGTATTGATTATTCAATAAAAACAGTATTTGGACCAATTGATTTATTACTGGGATATTCAAATGCTGTAAAAGCACCGACTTTCTCAGCCAACTTCGGTTACTGGTTCTGATCTTTATTTTGGAAGCGAGAAGAGGAATTCGGTTCCGCCTCCTGATTTATTTCTGACAGAAATATCACCTTTATGCAGTAGCACGGCATTTTTAACAATTGCCAGTCCAAGCCCTGTTCCTCCACTCTTCCTTGATCTTCCTGCATCGATACGGTAGAATCGTTCAAAAACCCTGCTTAAATGCTCCTTGGGAATTCCGATACCATTGTCTGAAAAGGAGAAATAATAGAATTTCTTATCCTCATTATAAATCAGTATTCTGATTGTTGTATTCTCCCCGGCATAGTTGATTGCATTCTCAATAAGATTCTGAAATACTGATAAAATAAGTGATTTATTGCCTTTTACAACAACATCATCATTTATATCTATCTCCACTTTCATGCTTTTTGATTCAATCGATGATATGAAATTCTCATGTACTTCGCGCACAACCTTCTTTATCTTAACCTTCTCCATCAGGTAAGTGGTACCTGCTTCTTCAATCTTATTCAAGACAACAATATCATTTATCAGTCCGGTTAACCTGTCAGTCTGCGCCAGTGCCTTCTCAAGGAAATATTTTTGCTTTTTTGACTCCATCTTCGGATCATTAATAAGGGTCTCTATATAACCCTTCACAGATGAGACCGGAGTCTTGAGTTCATGTGCTATATTCGATGTCATCTGCTGTTTAATGAGTTTATTCTTACCCATTTTGGTGACATCACTTAGAATAACCTCGAAACTTTTATCGTTAAAGACAACACATTGAACCCTGAAGAATCTTCCGTCTTTGGCAACCTGGAATTCCGTTTTGGGCAGATCTGAGCCGGTTATTTCCAATCCGGAACAAGACTCAATAAAATCGATAATTTCATCGAACTCAGGTATTTCGAAAAAATTGGATGAAAAGATCTTAAGATCTCCTGAGATCATATTCATAAACTGAATGAAATGCTCATTATTCAGCAAAATTGTTCTGTCTTTGGAGAAAAATGCCACCCCTTCATTAAGTGCATCCAGGTGACTGAAAAGTTTTTCCTTTTCGTTGGTAAGATCATTTTTTGTCTGAAGCAGATTATTATATATTTCAAGTATCTCTTCTCCGATAGTTCCAATTTCGTTTTTCGGAAATTTTGAGTCGAAATCAACTGGTTCATTTCTGCTTACACGTAATGCAAAATTCTTAAGTTTTGTAATTGATTCAACAAACCGGTTGGTTATGATAAGCATTACTATCCAGATACCAATGAAGGCAAGAAAGATTATTATCAGAAAGGTCTTTTTTGCTTCAAGAAAGTGAATCACTTTAATATCATATACAACGGCAGCTCTTATAAAGTACTTTGTATAATACTTTGAAAAGTAATAGTATTCCTGCCCGGTAGTTCCTGAACTTCTTACCATAGTTCCGAAATCTGATTTTGCCGATTCAATTATCTCGGGTCTGTTCAGGTGATTCTGCATTGACTTCCAGTCCGGTACAGAACTGTCATACAGAACGTTACCTGATGGATCGATAATAGAGATCCTCAGATTTTGCTGAGGCAGGATCAATACAAGTGAATCAATTTTTTTGTAAGTATTTCTCTCATAAATGAAATTGGACTGGATGAACTTATCTACTATCCTGGTGATGTTATAGAGTTCATCATTAAGAGTCCCGATACGGTAATCTTTTTCTCTTTTATAAAGATAGACAAGAGTGAGTGTGATGAAAATGAGGAATATGGCTGAATAGTAAAGGAAGAGTTTATTACGGAATGAATTTCGAATAGCCATCAGTGAGAGAATAGATTTCAAAGTTCGAAAAAGTAACCGTAGCCGGTTTTGTTTTTTAAGTTCTGACCATATTTTCCCAGTTTGGTCCTTAATCTGGTAATATTGACATCTACTGTTCTGTCGGTAACAATAACATCGCCGCCCCAGATTCTTAAAAGGATATCCTCTCTTGAGAATACCTTTCCCTGGTTCTCAATAAGGAGTTTAAGTATTTCGTACTCTTTTTTTGTAAGCTCAACTTTTTCATCATTTATGATCAGTCTTTTTCTGACCGTATCAAGTTCAATATCACCAAGTTTAACCATTCCCTGGCTTTTAGTTTTTCCCGGATTGGTTCTCTTGAGAACTGCTTTAACACGTGCTGTTAATTCATTAACAGAGAATGGTTTGGTAATGTAATCGTCAGCGCCCAGACTGAATCCTGTCAGTATGTCGTTTTCAGTGTCTTTGGCAGTCAGGAATATTACAGGTACGTTAATGTCCATTTCCTTTCTGAGCTTGTCGGCAAGTTTGAATCCTGACATCTGTCCCATCATCACATCGAGCATCAGAAGATCATAATTCTGGGGGGACCTTTTCAGAGCTTCCTCAGCAGAGTGTGCTATATCAGTTTTATAACCTTCGTTACTCAGATTATACTGAAGGATCTCGCAAAGATCTTCTTCATCATCTACTATTAAAATTCTTTTTCCTTTAAGATCCATAAAAACTGAATTTAGTCTTAACCTTTTATGGTTATGTCTGATATTCTGTTAGCTGCAAAGGTAACAGCATTTTTTATTACAGTAACATTTATTGTATTACTTAAATGTTACAAAAAAAGAGGCTGACCTTTCGGCCAGCCTCCCGGCAAACGAATTAACTAAGATGGTCTTTAGTAATCGGTATTCTGTGGATCAAAGTTGCACCATCCTGATGTCCAGTTTGTTGCACCAAATGCACCTCTGTAGGTAACCGGTGTAAAGAATGAATCAGTTAGCCTTGTATTTGTAAATGAGGCTCCTGTAAGCAGAGGGGAGTTTGCTGTTGGGAGGAAATTTGGTGCTGTAAGGTTAAACGGACTTGTAAGCATCAGTAAGTCGTTAGTTGCCTTTATCTCATTTCCCCTGGTTGCATCAAGATACCATGTTTCAGCTGTTGCAAGATGAGTTGTAACATAATTAGTTGTCATGGCTGCCATAACTGATTTTTCAATCTGCAGAACATTTGCAGTAGCCTGCGCAGGAGAATCTCCTTTGGCGCCATCAATGAACAAGCCATAAGGCCACCCTGCAAATACTGTATTATATATTGAAGTACGTGTTCCCCTGCGTAACTGAATTGCATGACGATAGAGTGTATGCGCTGTAGTTCCTGGTGTTGCAAGCGGACCAAAGACACTTCCGTTTACGAATATTGGAGCTGTTATTGGAGTCAGTGTTGATCCGTCAGAGTCGTTATCTGATTCGAAGCCATTTGATTGCGACTGGTCAGCAACTGCAGGGTCGCGAAGACTTACAAAGAACTGAACTTTACCGTTAAATCCGTTATCTGTATCCCAGTCGTCATCCCATCCCCTGAAAGCAACAAGATATTTAGAGTTGACACTTCCGCCAAACCATTCATATGAGTCATCGCCGGAATAGGATACCTGGATATGGTCAATTGTTGTACCTGAACCAACTGCATACAGAGTAAGACCGTTAATTTCACTGTTTGAAGTGGCTGTTAAAGGAATGCCGGGGAACTCAATTCTGACATACTGCAAGGTACCTGAGTTGTCGTTTGCTACAGTGCCTCCATATGTTGACCCGATACCACCTTCTGCCACACCAATTCCTGTGCCGGCATCATGTTTGTTTGTGAGTCCGTTTCCACATATCACTATTCCTCCCCAGTCGCCATATGAGCGTTGTCCTTTTGGTTTATCTGAGGTGAAAACGATTGGGCTTGCTGCTGTTCCAACAGCCATAATTTTTGAGCCTTTCTCAATAATAAGGGTGCCCTTGGTTCCGGAAACGCCTTTTATAATTGTGCCTGGTTCAATTGTGAGGGTTGCATTGTTTTTAACATAAACAAAACCTGAAAGGAGATATTTTGCATTTCCATACCATTTTGTATCAGTGGTAATGTCTCCGGAAACAGTAATTACCTGGCCTGTTGAAGGAGTAACCAATATTGAACAGGTTGCTTTAATTGTAGTATCAGATTGTGAAACAGCTGTGATAGTTGCAGCTCCCAGCGATACTCCTGTAACCACACCGTCAGCCACAGTAGCTATAGCCTGGCTTGATGATCTCCAGGTAATATTTAGGTTGGATGCATCAGCAGGTGTCAGGAATGCGGTGAGGTTTGAAGTGGCACCAACCTGCACGGTAGCCTCTGTTTTGTCTAAAGTGATGTCGGTCACAATTATCGGATCCTTCGCACACGATGTGGCAAGAAACAATAATCCTGTCGTGAAACCGAGCAGATTTTTTGAATGTGTAATAATTCTTTTCATGTTTAGTTGTTGTTTTAATTGTATTTACTGTCCATATCTTTAATTCATTCAGAATTTGTAAGTTATTCCGAGTGTCATGTATCTTCCTGGCCTGAAAGATTTTGTAACCTGGTCACGGTCAAACACTTTAACACCCTTCTGAGCTCCTCCTGTAATGTCATTCATGTCAACAGAGGTTTTTACATTCTGTATCATTTCAACACTTTCATTCAGAATATCCTTAATAGCTGCTTTTACCTCAAAATGATTTCCAAGCTTTTTGCTTAATGCCAGGTCAAGAACATTTCTTGGCATTTCATAAATGTCTGGAATATCTTCCCAGTCATTCGGAGAGGGGCGGCCAACTGCAACTATTCTCTTTCCTATAATATTGTACATCAGGGTCATCATCAGTCCGTTATCGTCATTGTAATAGAATAGCCCTGCATTTACCATGTATGGCGATTGTCCCTGAAGGGCTCTGTCTCTGTGAAGGTCTCCTTCATTGAATCTGACCTGACTCTTTATAAGTGCTGCGTTAAGGATTACCGAGAAGTTTTCATAGCCTGAGATAAAACCCAATGATTTTCTAACATCCATTTCTACTCCATAACTGTAAGCAGATGTGACATTTTCGAAGGAGTATTGTGTGGGGCTGTTTCCCATAATTACCATCTCAATCGGATTCCTGAAATTCTTATAGAAAGCGCCAATGTTGAATGTCTCATTTGGTGAAGGATAGTGCTCAAACCTTAAATCGAAGTTATGTATATATGCCTGCTTGATATCCGGATTACCATAAATACCCGCATTAAGATCGAAGTCAACAAAATAGAATGGAGCCAGTTCCCTGAATTCCGGACGATTAACTGATAAACCGTAAGCTGCTCGGATAAGATTCTTTTCATTCAGATTAATGGCAAGATTAGCTGAAGGAAAAAGGTTTAGAGTGTCCCTAACAACATTTACAGGAATAGTGGTACCCTGTTTAAAACTGGATAGTGTCTGTATGTTTTTTTCTATTCGTAACCCGGTGTATAAACTTGCAATGAGCGAAATTGGCAGTTTTGCCGCAATATATCCTGCAAATTGCCTGTTTGAAGCATCGTAAGAATCAGATAAAGAGGTTATTTCAGTCAGTTTTATGCCATCGGTGAGATTGATATTTGCATCTGTGAATATTTCATCTACAGATAAAGTAGTTACATCAAACAGAGATGATTTGCTTGCTTTTGTATATCCGAAGTTCCTGGCTGAAAAGTCACGGTTTTTTTCTTCAAAATAGAAACCGGCTCTTAGTTCGGGTTTGAAATCAGAGAAATTGAACTGTTTAACTAGGTTAACAGATGTTGATATTATGTCCTCATTAAGTTTGAACCACATTCTCGACTGTGAAGAGAGGTCAGCATTGTCCGCGAAGAGTAGATAGTACTCGCTTGTATCCTGTTCACTCCTTAAATACCTGTATCTCTTAGTATCCGGTTCATTCTTATTTGAATAGGAATACCCTGCAACCCAGTCAATTCGTGTATTTCCTTCATTGAATGAATGTTCCCCGGCAAGCTGACCTGAATAAATTGTCCTGTTCAGATATTTTAACTCATTTGACTTAATAAATCTTCCATTATTATACCATTCCCTTCCGGTTCTTTCAGTCGAACGGGTCTGACCTATCTGATTGAGCAGATTACGGAATTCAATTTTATGTCCGGTTGAAGGATACCATGCCCAGTTATGTACAATACCTGCCTTAACATTATTTGTAAACTGCTCATCCTTATACTGGTCGATATAGGACGACTTATCGTCGCGGAAGTTATAGATTGAATAACTGTTATTTAGGATTTCGTCGCTGCTGTTTGTGTTACTGTATGTAACAGCGGTTATATTTCCGAATGACTGGTTTTTAATGCTGAACCTCTTACTGAATCCAACTGAGAATCTCTGGTCAGGTCTGGCTGTTGTCAGAACCGGGGCCCAGTCTTTGTTCAGCTCTCTTCCGATTGTTGTGATCCGGTTCTGAATTTCAGGGTTGGTTGCTGCTTCGTAGGCAAAAAGGTTGGGAGGCATACTTCCCGGTAATGAACGTAATCCATTATCAAACCCTATCCAGTCGGTGCTGCCTCCCTTCTGTGTGTTAAATGTTTTCGTTGTAGTTCCCTCGCTGAAACCGATTCCGTATGAAGCAAAAAAGGAATTTTTCTCAGGAAGGTTTACAGTTGTTATTTTTACAAATCCTCCTGAAAAATCTGCCGGTAATTCCGGAGCAGGTGATTTTACTATAAGCATGTTCTCTATCATTGAGGCCGGAATGATATCGAAGGAGAAAGCCTTTACATCGGCTTCAGAACTGGGTGTTGCTGTATTGTTAAGCCACACAGCATTATATCTTTGAGCCAGTCCTCTGACGACAATAAATCTGTCATCAATAATTGTAGTTCCGGGAAGCCTTTTAATAACCTCAGATGCATCACGGTCCTGCGATCTCAGGATCTGCTGGCCTGAAACTCCGATAGATACAAGCGGACTCATCCTTGTAACGTTAATCATAGAAACGTCGGTATTCGTTTTTCTGACACCGGTAATTTTAACTTCCTGAAGAGCTACGGCATTTTCTGCAAGTTCCAAACCTACCCTGGTTACATTATTTGCAGTAACTACAACATCCTCAATTACGATTGGATTATATGAGATATATGATGCTTTTATTTTGTATTTCCCAGGTTTTACATTTTGGATAATAAAATGTCCGTCAAAATCTGCCATGGCACCAATTGTGGTTCCTTCAAGTGTCACCATAACTCCGGGCAGAGTCTCTTTATTCTTTCTGTCAACCGCTGTCCCTTCTATGGTGCCAGTTTGTGCATGGCTACTGATAGCTGTCAGCATTATGATTATAAAACTGATTATTCCTTTACTGATTTTAAATTGATCCATTTTCATTTTTTTAACTTAGTTTTGTTCGTATAGTTTGCCGGTACAAAAATCTATCGATTATGTTACCGGCAGGTTAAGGGCAGGTTAATTAAAGATTACAGCATTGTTACAAACTGAGTATTTGTGTACTATTAATGTAACATGTTACGCCTTATATTGAATTTTTATTAGTCAGTATATTGAGAATAAATATCTTATGAAGTAAACATTACAGTGCTATGAAGATTAAAAGAACTTGGTTTATTGTTATTTTATTAACAGGATATCTGATCAGCGGTTATTCCCAGACAATTGAAAATCCTAATTCAGCACTTAAGAGTCATGAGACGTTATTGATATCCAAAGTTGAATTGTCTCAGGAAAAAACAGTAGTTCATTTTTCAATTGAGAACAGGATTGAAAACGGAAATTTTTGTGCTGACAGGAATATCTTTCTGATTGATCAGGAAGGAAAGAAATATCAGATTCTAAAGACTTCAGGAATCCCTGTTTGTCCTGATTCATATAAATTCAGAAACATAGGCGAGGTTGTAAAGTTTACTCTGGAGTTTCCTCTGCTTAAATCGGGCACAAAATGGATTGATATAATTGAAAATTGTTCTGAAAACTGCTTCTGGTTCTATGGAGTAACGCTTGATAATGAGCTTAATAAGCGCATTGATGAGGCTTTCTCAAAAGCATCAACTGTAACCCCTGCAGAAAATTTGTATCTGTTCAAAAGTATACTTGATGATATCGACAGTCAGAATCTTGGTATAGAGGGATTGCTGTATCTGAATATTATAAGTGCCGCAAGAGAGAATGCCGACAATGTAAATGCAATGGTATGGTATAAGAGGCTGGCTGCGTCTAAAGCGCCAAGGGTGGGGGAGTATCTGAAGTATTTGAATGACAGGGGGGTAAAGTACTGAAATATTAGGTTTCCCCTCCTTCAAAAGGAGGGGAAATTTTGATACTTTGCATAAAAAAAGGCCGGCCCTCACAGGCCAGCCTTTAATATTGTCAGGATAATCTATTAGAATTTGAAATCAACTCCAACAGCAACAATCTTTGTGCTTTTGTAATATGATTCTTCTGCTACATAAACTGTTTTTCCCATTACATGTTCAATGTTTTTTGTATCAGGAGAATAGTATGTATAACCGAATCCAAGGTTGATCTGAATGTTTTCTTTAACATTATATGCACCGCCAAGTCCGAATGTCTGAGTAGCCAGTCCATATGAAAGGTCGCTCTGATATTTTTCGTTTACTCCTTTGTTGGCCCACACATAACCGCAGCTTACAAGTAGTTTTTCAGAAATATTATATTCCATACCTGCCTGAAGCGACATACCGTTTCTGTTAATAATCTTCCTGTTTGATATTGGAATTGAAGGTGTTGATGAAACAAGGTCATGATCAACTTTGTGGCCATAATCAGCATCTTTATCAAAGAAGTAGTTTGAACCAAATGAAAGTTTGAGAGCATCAGAAACTTTGTAGTCAATACCAAGGGTCAACATATCAGGCATATCATTATTGGTCTTGGCACCATTTGGGAACATGGTGATTTGTGTTCCTGTTGCATCATAACCAATAAGAAGATCTTTTGTGGTTTTGTTCTCAAGTTCGAGTTTGGTTTTCATTTCGTACTTGATAGCTATATTAAGGTTCTCAGACGGTGAAATGTTAACACTGAAGAATGGTGTGATCCCTGAACCTGACTGTTCAGCATCAGCAGTCTGATCACCAAGAAGAGTAGCAGTAGCTGTATACTTGGCAGCAGCACCTTTGAAGACAGCATCAGCAGCAGCAACCGGAGTAGCTGTTGGATATCCGAATGATACAAGAGCACCCTCAAGCTGAGCTCTCTGTAAAGCTGTTATATATCCTGCTCCCTGTACCTGGGCTAATGTTAAAGAACCTGCACCTGCAGCAACAAGTCCTGTTGTAGCTGTAGCAGCTCCTGTGGCACTATTTGCAATACCTGTCATAATTGCATCAGCTCTTGTAAATCCTGTTGGAAGTTCAACTTCGATATCAGTAAGATGTCCTTCATAAGTATTCTTTGCTGTTACATAACGAAGACCTGCAGCAACTGATATGAAGTCGTTGATTTTATATGATGCAGCACCCTGGAAGCCAAGGAAGGTAGAACTGCCTTTGAAATATGCATCAAGTTTGTAACCTGTTGCGCCCATTGATAAAAGTGATGGAACGAGGTCAGAAGGAGTCATTTCAAAAGATGGTAATCCTTTTTTGTACTCAGCGCCGCCGCCGCCGCCGATCGGATTGAATCCAACTGAAAAAGCAAGTTTATCCATTTTGTATACAGCATAGATACTTGGGAAAGCGATAGCTGTTACAGTGCCTTCGTATCTGTACTGGTTCAGACCAAATGATCCGCCTGGTCCGCCATAAAAGTTAACAATATCCCTTGTCTGAAAAATAGACTGGTTTGATACTGAAAGGTGAATTCCATTTTCAAGTTTCATTAATCCTGCCGGATTATAATATGCTGCATCAATGGAGGTTGAAGCATTCCTGGCAGGCAGACGAACCCATGCAGCACTCTGGTTTGTATTAGTAACCAGACCACCGGCAAACATACTGCCGGTAACAAGGACAGAAGCAACAAAAGTTAAAAGTTTTCTCATAGGTTTTAATTTAAGTTTAAGTTTCATGGGTTTTCTGTACAGGTACATCCATCCCCCTTTTCAATTGCAATAGTATCAAATAATGATGTAAAATATTACAACAGTGATAAAAATCGTGTCAAATGTAGAAAAATAATTCATTTCTGCAATAAGTCTAAAATAGTATCTTGATATTTAGTCAATTGGAGGATTAAATCAGGATCATTCGAAATATTATCAACTGTTGCCGGTTGCTGTGTTTTTATTGGCTATTTCTCATTATAGAGAGAGAATGCCTCATAGAGACCATAGCTAATCATATCATAATCAGATCCCGACGGGTAGGTTTTCACATTTCTCCACGACCACGGTGAAGCTAATCCGGGTCTGACATAATTATGATGCGGGCCAAGGAGGTTTTTAAGACTTCCAATAACCTTTACTTCAATCTTATTCACACCTGTTGTTATAAGTCCGCTTACATCAGATACATATGGAGGAAAGGCTATTAAAGGGGCTTTTTCCCCATTAACATATACTTCCGCAACAGTTCCGTTCCATTTGCCAAGCTCAACTTGCCATTTGCCTGCATTATTTTCAATATTAAATTCCCTGCTGTAGGTAATACCCCATGAATAGAAAGGAAGCCCCTGATCCAGCCAGCTAAGAGTTGTTGGTTTTACAACAGGAGGTTCTATTAACCATCCTTTTGAGGCAGGTTTTACGGAAAAATCACCAACAATATATACAGGTTCAACTTCAGCATGAATCTTCATCGGCGATGTATGTAAAACTATTGTGTTATCTCCCTCCCTGACATTTTTTCCTATGCTGAAAACACCAAAGGATCTGTCTAACCACCATTTCCCGGCTTCCGGCATGATCTCGGTTCCGTTTATTGAGACACTCCAGAGATTAGGCCGTTCAATAACTGCCCTGAGTTCACCCGTATCAAACTTACCACTGATGTTGAAGTGATAAGTTGCTGTGAATCCTGTATTTGCTCCGAATTTATCCCTGTCGAGAATATTTGTTTTAAACTGAACAGAGGTATTCCATGGATTTCCGTTTTTAAATCCATGATACTTATAAACTTTATCAGCCGCATTTATTGTATGAATATCCTTTGTAAGTTCATTTCCAGTTTCAATATCGCAGAAGTCGATCATCAGTGCATTCTCCCGGTCTCTGGTTATTACCAAAGGAGTTTCAGTATTAACAAGGACCTTTTTATCATGTATGGCAGGAATCTGGTAATCACTCCTTTTTGTTTCCGAAACAAATAAAAGAAGGCTTCCTGCCGGGGGAATTGAATACGATAAGGTTACTTTTCCATCTCCGGATTCATTTGGATAACCGTTGATACTACCTGTTAATGTATTCAGTTCAACGACATCCGATCCTGTTGCGGTAAGAGAGCCAGTCAGCTGTTTATCAAGATCTGAATTTACCAGAAAAATCAGCTTGCCATCAGCCAGTTTCCTTGTCTGATGATAGAGCATTCCTCCATCCACACCTTCGAAAAGAGGATCCTTTGATTCAAAAAATTCAGAGATAATATCAGTTGACAGAAGATCAGGTTTGATGATCTTCCCAGAGTATTTTGACAGAAACTCATTTAATCCCTCGCTTGGCGCTCCATTCACAAGAGAAGGAATTGAAAATGCAATGAGTGTTCCTCCGTTGAAAACAAATTTCTCCAGAAGTTTATATGTTTCAAGATCAATGTTTTCAGTAAGAGGAGGGATGATTACTTTTGAATAGGAAGCCTGACCAATTACAAATCTGCCATTTGAAACAGAGCCGAGATCTTTGATCATATTTTCTGAGCCAAGGTCATACTCCACCTGGCTTTTCTCAAGTTTTGTGATAAAAGTCTGGAACGCCTGGCCTATTTCGCCATTCTTCGGATTTCGTCTGGTATAAGAGTCATAAAGCCATGCTGAAGTAGTCGGTTCAATAATAAGGATATCATTAATCTGTCTTCCTGAAGACAGTGCAAGTGATAACCTGGCATAATGGTCATTTATGTACTTATAATCTTTCCACCATGGTTCGTGATAATCGAAGGATGGGGGATAGTCGTATTTTCTGGCTCCGGATAGTGTGAAGTAGGTAAGATGCTGGTTCATCAGATTTACTCCAAGGGCATATTCCCAATCACCATTTCGCTTCATATCTCTGAAAGTGAGGTCCCAGCCCGAACCACCGTAGGTCTCGCTTAGCTTCCTCTGTCTGCCGGTCTGATTTGCAGCACTTGCCAGTTCTTTTATTGCCCGAATATTTCCAAACTGTGCTTTTGATGTTGTGTCATTCCATTGGTTAAAGAGCATGTCAATTGCAGGTACCTGATGCCATGCGTACATTGCCATATTATCGCCCCCTGGTCTCATGTTAGGCCATTCATGCTCCCAGTAGTGACCAGTAAATTTCATTCCTTTTTCTTCACACCATTTGTACCAGGGTTTTGCCCACCTGTCGATAAACATCTGCAAAAGAGTACTTGTATAATTATGTCTTACTTTCTTCCAGTCGCCCACCTCTTCATAAAGTGAGGGAAGATTTGTCTTCAGGTCATAATGCCACTCTTCCATGAAAACATCAAAAAGGTCCGGTGTCCAGCGGATGCCACCTGGTGAATTAATTTCAGGTTCATCTGTAAAGGTTCCGGGAATAGTCTTTCCAAACTCAGTTCCGAGATGTTTTTCATAACCTGTCATAGTTATGTCAATGAACTTTTCTGTAACTCCTTTATAGAGCAGGTCTACATAAGAGAATCCTCCATGCCAGTCGCTTTTTTCAAAATATGTCTTCGAGAACAGCAGGTATTTACCTGTTTTTCCATATTCATTTGCCAGCGAACCAGTTATATCAGTATAAGTACCGTTGTCTTCCTTCAGACATAGAAAATATTTTCCGGCAGTATCAGGAAGGATTTCAAATTTAGTCATTCTCAGACCCTGACCCTGATTAAATGATTCAGGCATCTGGTCGGGTACATTTCCCCCGGCAAAACCACTTGGATAGGAATTTTCATCATAGATCCAGACCTTCATTCCAAGTTCTTTTCCTTTTTCAACAGCATATTTATATAATCTGAACCACTCATCAGAAAGATACTCTGTAATCAAACCCGGACGGGGATGAATAAACACCTGCAGAGAGCCTGCCTCTTTAAATTCAGTTAGAAAGTTGTCAATCTCCCCTTCTGTAATTTCTGCGTTCCATACAAAAAACGGGGCAGTAGTATATTCTGCCGGTGGTGCTTTAAACTGTCCGGCAAGAGCAGCGAAATCAGGTACAATAACTTCATTGACATTCTTCTTATTACAGGAAGAAAGGATAACAAGAAAACCGGTTAAAAGGAAAATAACTGACAAGTGTTTTGCAGATGTTGTTTTCATAATGGCATATTTTATTAGAATTTTCCGGAAAATCTTATACTGTAGTTCCGCGGTGCCTGAATATCTCCCGGCCTCCCCATATACTCAAGATTTGTTATGTTTTTTGCTGCGATTGATAGGGTTATTGTTTTACTAAGGCTATAACCGATATTCTCATCGAGAACCACATATGCTTTATTCTTCTCCAGCCAGTAATCATAGAATCCGGGCAGGATGCTCTCTCTGGTGAACTCATTTACAAACACATCATCGATATTAAGCATCTTCGACCTGGCATACAGGGTAAGTCCGAAACTGAACTTTTTATAGATAGTGTTTGAGCTCAGCTTTAAGGAGTGTTTTCTTCTGTATTTCAGGTATATATCACTGCTCTTGTGAGTTGTTGGGTTAAATTCAACCGGATAAATATAAGTATATCCACCACTGATCGAACTGTTTATCGCTCCAACCGACCTGTTAAGAATGAATTCTGCTTCATAACCGTATACTCTTGATTGCTCAACATTATCAGCCTTGAATCCTAATCCTTCAGGATAAAGGCCGAATGGGAATTCGATCATATCGGAGTTCTGGGAAAAAAATGCAGATATGTCTGCTTGTCCTGATATTTGCCCTATTAGTAATCCCTGTTTAATTCCAACCTCTGAACTCCATCCCGATTCCGGCTGAACAGACGGATTAGGGAAAATTCTTACAGAACCAAGTATTGTTGATGCAAATTTTTCTGCAATGGAGGGGTATCTGTAACCCTGTCCGAAAGATGCCCTGAGAAATGTATAATCTGCTGCCTGCCAGTTTATTCCTGTTCTGAATATAGGGACAATCCTGTCATTTATACCATCAAGTCTGTTATGCTCAATTCTTACTCCGGCGGCTATTTTAAGACGTGGTAAAGGATTTGCCTCTATCTGTGAAAATCCGGCAAGGTTTATCCCTTCATGATTTCCATAAAAGTTTGACAGGACCTTAATGTAGTTTTCTGATGCTCCTAAAGTTAAGTTGAGAAGCTCAGATAATTTGTAATAGAATTGATACTCAGCATAAGCAGAATAAGCATCAGAATTATTTTCATCCCTCACAGGAAACCTGTTAGCTGAGGATTGCAATCTTACACGCAGATCATGTTTAATCCTGCCATAATTGTTAAATGAGATGAACGGATCGACAGCCAGGAAAGTCCCATGCAAGAGAGAAACTGTCGATGTATCCTGTTTAAGGGCTCCCTGATCTGCATCCTCCCATAAAATAAAATCTCTTTTTTCGGTATATCCTGAATTTAGGTTGATTCCGTAAACGAGTCCTTTTATTTTCTGATTGAAATGTTTTATCCTTAAGCTTACTCTTCCCAGTTTTTCATCATTGAATTTCCTGTAGCCATTATCATTCAGAAGATTAATACCGATACCAACATCAGTCTTACCTATTTTCTGAAGATGAGAGAAGGATAAATCAGAGAAAAAACGGGGAGAATCCCACCACACCCAGTTCCTGTTCTTTGGTTTACCATACACTCCGGTCTCGGCAAAGAATTGTGTTACCGGGACATTTGCAGCATCTGCTGTGCGGAAATTAATAATCCCGTTTAAAGCTGAAGAGCCATAAAGAACAGATGATGCACCTTTGATTATCTCTATCTGGGCGATATTTTCCATTGGAAGAAACTGCCATTTTATATTACCTGCATCAGGTGCAATTACCGGTAATCCGTCGATAAGAGCAAGAACCCTGCTCCCGACTCCATAACTGAATCCGCTGCCTCCTCTTACTGAAGCCTGGCCATCGAGCACTTCTATACCAGGAGTTTTATTAATAAGTTCCTGGGGATCAGTGATATGTGTCTTAAGAAAATCGCCTGTTTTGAGTATATCCATTGATACGGTCAGCTCCGCGATCTTCTGTTCTGTTTTATTTGCGCTTACTACTATCTGTCCGATTTCCATTATCTCCATGTCCATGCCAATCTGAAGCATGGTTGTATCCTCTCCGGATAAGAGTTCAATATTTCTTGTAAGTGGCTTGTATCCAATGAATTTAAAAGAAATGCTGAGAGTCCGGGATTCGGGATTTATTATGAAACTTCCATCAGAACCGGTAGCAGTACCTCTTCCTTTTTCATATATCACATATACTCCGGTCAGTGGCTCAAGTGTCTTGTTGTCAAATACTTTACCACTGATAATTTTTTGTGACAATAAGGAATTGAATGAAGTACTTAACAGTATTGTTATTAATATAACAGTATACTTCATTATTTAGCTTTGAAGGTCATCCGTATGTTTACCGGTGCAGTTGGATTAGCCGGATTGGGATAAGTTGTTGTAACCTTGAAGGATTTGACAGTGAGCTCGGCAATTTTTGCTGAGAGCGGAAATTGAAGAGAGTCACTTGTTAAAACAATTGATGTTTCTTCATTCGAAAATCTCCATGTTCCGGTATATTTCCCGAAATTTCCGGTCCCGTCTTCATTGAATTTTGCTTCACCCAGAAAGTTTTTGAGCATCCCTTCCGGTCCGCTGGCATCCATCTTATTTACAAGCAGGCTGTCGCTTACCCATGTTGGTCCGGTCAGCAGTTTGAAGGCCTCAGATTGAGAATCTTTGGAACAGGCTGCCAGGTAAATACAGCCCGTAACGATAATTAATAATGCAAGGTTCTTCATGATTTCGGAATTTATGTTGGTTAATTCTAGAACAACAACACTCATTAATAGTTTATTGGCACACGACGCTCGACGCACGACTCACGGCTCACGACACATGTCTTCTTGCTTCAGTCTCCGGTCTTCCGTCTTCTGTCTCTTATTTCGTCTCCCTTATCTTAATATTTTTATACGCCACAACATTTCCATGGTCCTGAAGCAGGATTCTGCCTTCTTTTACCTCACCAAAACCAGGAGATGTTTTAAATTTACTTGTTGCAACAAGTTCCCTCCATTTATCATTTCCCCTTTCATATTCAACAGTCATTTGCCCGTTCAGCCAGTGCTGAACTTTGTTGCCATTTACTTTTATCACTGCAGTGTTCCATGTATCAAAACCATTGTCAATTACATTTTTAGGAGCTATCAGGTCGTATAAACCAGCCAGTGTTCTGTTACCATTAATGCCAGCTTTTGCATCGGGATGATTTTTATCGTCAAGTACCTGGTATTCACAACCTATTGAAGCCAGTGAGCCGTTTTTTGCTTCAGTATCAATAAAATATTTTATACCGCTATTAGCGCCTTTTGTATACATGAAATCAACGCTGAGTTCAAAATTTGTGTATTTATTTACGGTAACAATATCTCCACCACCATTTGCAGCTTTTGTTGCCGGACTGACAGATAACATGCCATCTTTTATTTCCCATCCGTTTGAAGGAAAGGTCTTTGATTTTGCATTCATCCAGCCATTTGATGTTTTACCATCGAAAAGCAGCTTCCACCCATCCTTTGTCTCCTGAGGAGTAAGTATATTATCAACTTTATTTTGAGCTGCAGCAATATTTCCTGAGATAATGAGTATCACTAATGCTGCTAAAACGGGGATAAGTTTCTTCATTTCAAATTGTTTTTATTGTTATTTAATTAACACCATTTTCTGTTATTTTCTTAAAGATAATAATATTATTTCAGATTGGTAATGTCCCATCCTTTATACCATTTAATAACAGGTAATCCATCTTCCCATTCAATAGGAAGCCAGATATGACGGCTCTCTGCCAGATTCTCGGGAATCCATCTGTCGCCCATATAGATGAAAGCATTCTTTTTACCTTCAACAGGCAGTATATGTGTGCTTTGCGATCCAAAAGTGATTTTGTTTTCATCCTCAGAACCTCTGCAGGGATTTCCAACTGTCTTCCATTCTCCAAGCAGTTTAGATGCCACTGAAAGGCGGCCCGGATTTGGTTTCCATCCCGTTGTTCCCGATGTGAACATATAATACTTCCCCTTTGCAAAAAAGATTGCAGGAGCTTCATTGGAATCTCCCGGCAATACCCTTACATATGTCCCTGTAAAATCAAGATAGTCCTCGGTAAGTTCAGAGAAATGAAGTGTCATGTTTTCCTCTGAAGAGTGAACATGGTACGCTTTTCCGTTCTTATCAACATAAAGGGTCATATCACGCGCCATCTGACCGCCTTCAAAGTCGCGTCTGACAAACAGACCCTCTTTTACTGCATCGACCCATTCTTTTGACCAGCTTTTGAGTGTCTCTTCACCGGCTTTTGCTTTCTTGAATTCTTCCGGAAAATTCTTAGGCCACACTCCTGCGTTTGGTCTGAGACTACGCAGGTATTTGTATGGACCTGTTATATTGTCACTTACAGCAACACCAGTCATTGCAGCCTTGTATCCCTGGCCTTTGAGCTCATGATGAAACCACATAACGAACTTGCCTGTCTTCCTGTTGTATATTACTTTGGGTCTTTCAATAACACAGCCTGGCAGAAGCAGGCTTGCAGTATCGTTTATAACCCTCAGGGCCAGACCCTCATTTTTCCAGTTGAGCAGATCCTTTGAGGAGTAACAGCTTACACCATAGTTGCTTTTATCCTTCTCGGTTCGTGGTAATCTCGATTCACCAAACCAGTAGTAAGTTTTATTATAATACAGAATTCCACCGCCATGGGCATTTATATGTTTTCCCTGGTTGTCAGGCCAGATTTGTCCGGGTTTGATGGAATTGACCAGATCCTGTGAATTGGCTGAAAGACAACTGAATAGAAGAGGAAGTGAATAGAGAAGTAATTTCTGTTTATTTTTCATTTCAATAGAACTTATTTGTAAATAAAACTCCTGGTGCAACTTAGTGTCTTGGTGTCTTAGTGGCGAAGAAAATTGCCACCAAGGCACGAAGGCACAAAGGTTCACCAAGTTTAGTCAAAATTTTAATTTTCTGATAGACTTCATAAACAAAGATAATTATTCATCTAACCTGAGGAATATGTTTTAAAATATGGTTGTATCATCGGTAATGTTTCATATTTTTGAAATATTAAAACCTTCGGTAATTATGGAAAAAAACGAAAAAATCAGGAACAGACTCTTCCTGGCAGTAATTATAGTATCGGCATTCTTTAGCAGCAGTGCAATAGCGCAGCCTGTTGTCGGACTGGATAACTGGTTTAATAGTGAAACCAATGCAAAGACAAACAAGCCTTTCCATTATCTGTGGAGCGACACTGAAAACAGTGGTTACTCAAGATGGGGTGAGATATTCACGGCAAAAGGTGCACAGATCATTACTATTGGCAGACCAACACCAGCTGTATTAAGTAAGATCAATGTGTATATATTGGTTGATCCAGACACAACTACAGAGTCTCCCTATCCTAATTATTTATCGGCTGCTGATATTAAGGCAATAACAGGCTGGGTGAAAAAAGGAGGTGTACTCGCTGTACTGTCAAACGATGCTCCCAATTGCGAGTTTACTCATCTTAATCAGTTGATGAAGGAGTTTGGAATGACTTTTAACCATGTCACTCTGCATCCTGTAACAGGTACCAACTTTGAGATGGGGGCATGCATAAATCTTCCTGCCCATCCTCTTTTTAAAGGTGTTTCAAAAATCTATATTAAAGAGGTGGCAGATATAAATCTTTCAGGGACGGCAAAATCAATACTGACTGAGAACGGGAAAGTACTGATGGCTGAAAACAAGTATGGAAAAGGATATGTTTTTGCTATTGGCGATCCGTGGATCTACAATGAATATATCGATCATGACCGCCTGCCTGAAAGTTTTGAAAACCGCAAAGCAGCTGAGAACCTGACTGATCTGTTACTGGGTAAGGTGAAGATGAAATAGGAAAAGTTCAAAGTTCAAAGTTCAAAGTTAGAAGTTCAAAGTTAAAAGTAGTATGATATTTATTATGAAGAGATTAGGTATGTTAATGTTTGTTTTGCTGATACTCATTATTACTTCACCGACAGAAATGTCAGCTCAGACTGTCTCAAGTGCAAAGACAATGGAGTCGATGGTGCTGGCTAACAAATATTTCATGGAGAAATGGCCCGATGTAGGAAAGACTATCATTACAGAACGGGAGCGGCCAAGCAATATATGGACCCGTGGGGTATACTATGAAGGATTAATGTCACTTTATAAGCTCAATGCCGATCCCACATACCTGAAGTATGCACTCGACTGGGGTGAATTTCATAAATGGGGGCTTCGCGACGGAATAAAAACAAGGAATGGCGATAACCAGTGCTGCGGACAGACATATATCGATCTATATATGCTCGACAGATACAAGGAGGAAAGGATCAGAGATATACGGGCATGTATCGACAATATGCTTGCAACTGACAAGATTGATGACTGGAACTGGATTGATGCACTACAGATGGCAATGCCCGTTTATGCCAGACTTGGTAAGATCTACAACGAAGAAAAATATTACGACCGGATGCATGAAATGTATCTGTATACAAAGCTCAAGCACGGAACCAACGGACTCTATAGTAATGAGGACCATCTGTGGTGGCGTGACAAAGATTTTGTTCCGCCCTACAAAGAGCCTAATGGAAAGAATTGCTACTGGTCGAGAGGAAATGGCTGGGTAGTAGCGGCACTTGTGAGAACTATCGAATTTCTTCCAAAGAACAGCAAGTACAAAAAGGAATATATCCAGACATTAACAGAGATGTTTGAGGCACTTGTTCCATTGCAGAGAGAAGACGGATTCTGGAATGTAAGCCTCATGGATCCGACTAACTTCGGAGGAAAAGAAGTTACCGGTACAGCTCTTTTTGTATATGGTATGGCATGGGGAATAAATGAGGGAGTGATAAGTAAAAAGGATTATCAGCCAGTGGTTGATAAGGCCTGGAATGCCCTTGTGACAGAATCTCTGCATCCGAACGGATTCCTCGGGTATGTACAGGGTACCGGCAAGGAACCAAAAGACAGTCAGCCTGTCGGGTATGATATTGTTCCTAATTTTGAAGATTTTGGATTAGGCTGTTTCCTGCTGGCGGGAGCAGAAATGTATAAGCTTGAGAAATCAATGGAGCCCAAAGAAAAGGAGCAAAAGGTTAAGGAACCGAAGAAGGAAAAGGAAAACAAGCCCAGTAAAAAAGGCAAATAGAAATAGTTTTTTTCTCTGTGAAACTCTGTGTATCCTCTGTGTAACTCTGTGTCAGTTCTTTTTTTTTATTACACAGAGATTCACTGAGAATACACAGAGAACCACAGAGAAGAGCATAAATTTATATACAATGAAAAAGATTCTTTTCCTTCAAGTAGTTCTGATTCTGGTTCTGATTATTTCATGTACAGAGAAACCTCAGACTACACTTCAGCCGGCATCACCGGAATCAGTAAATGTATCATCAGACCGCCTGGCCCGGATTGATAAAATGATACAACAGGGAATCGACAGCGGCTGGATTGCCGGTGCGACCGGATTTATTGCCCGTGACGGAAATATAGTTTACAATAAGTCGTTTGGATACAGTGATATAGAGAAAAAAACCGTTCTGAAGAATGATGATATCTTCAGGATTGCCTCTCAGACGAAAGCTATAACAAGTATCGCTGCAATGATGCTTTTTGAAGAGGGTAAATTTCTCCTCGACGACCCTGTCTCGAAATACATTCCTGAATTTTCGAATGCTCAGGTAATAGATAAATTCAATCCTGCAGATACAACCTTCACTACAGTAAAAGCAAAAAGAGAAGTGACAGTTAGAGACCTGCTTACACATACTTCAGGTATCGATTATGCTGGAATAGGATCTGCAACGATGAATGCAGTTTATGCAAAAGCCGGAATTCCAACGGGCTTTGTAAGCGAGAAAATTGTTCTTGGCGAAAAGATCAGAGTACTTGGAAGACTCCCGCTGGTTCATAATCCGGGCGAACGGTTCACCTATGGTCTTAATTCAGATGTTCTGGGATACCTGGTTGAGATATGGTCGGGAGAAACACTTGATAACTATTTCCATAAACATATTTTCGAACCGCTTGGTATGAATGATACATATTTTTATATTCCGGAAGAGAAAAAGGAAAGACTTGTAAAGGTATCACTTGAGAACGGAAAGAAGCCTCTCAGTGTCGTTACAGATGGGTTTGTGGATTATCCTCTGGCAGCAGGTACTTATTATTCAGGGGGAGCAGGATTGAGTTCAACCACAATTGATTATGCTAGATTTCTTCAGATGTTATTAAATAATGGTACTTACAACGGAAAGAGACTTCTTGCCAGAAGAACCGTTGACCTGATTACTTCAAATCAGATTGGGGACATAGATTTGGGAAGGGATAAATTCGGTCTCGGATTTGAGATCACAACCAAAGAGGGCCAGACCAGGCTGGGTATATCAGAGGGCTCTTTCTCATGGGGAGGATATTTTTCAACAAATTACTGGGCCGACCCCAAAGAAAGGTTGGTCTGCCTGCTTTTCATACAGCAGTTCCCGATGAGCCATGGCGAGATCCATGATAAATTCAAAGCCATGGTATATCAGGCCATTACGGATTAATCTAAAATTTAAGATGCAATATCGTTGTAGAGACGCAATGCATTGCGTCTCTGTATTATTACAGGCCACATTATAATAGATCCGCATTAATTACAGGCCACATTATAATAGTTCCGCATTAATTACAGGCCACATTTAATGAGACGCAATGCATTGCGTCTCTACGTTTTTAACGATTTTGGGATTTCAATGGTGTAATCGTCACCGGACCAATCAATCCAGATTCCATTGGTTTCCATTCCGATGCATCAAATATGCCATTCCTGTTATTTTCCTTAAGTCGTGCAGCCATATTGATATTGTAGAACTTTTTCCATTCAATCTTATTCCGGTCGAGATATGCAATCCTGTTTGCCATCAGATTAGATACATTAAGTTCAAGAGTATTGACAGACTTAACAAGACTTTTATCAATTTCAAAACTGAAATCAGGACCAATTAAACTGCCAACCTCTTTGCCGTTAAGTGTAACTTTTACACTATTAAAAACTTTTCCAAAGTTGATCGAATAAGCGTCTGCTTTTCCAGCAGGTTTATTGAAACTGATAGTATATTTTGCTGTACCTGAGAAGTTTTTCAGATCATCCACGCCAAAATTTGTCCAGGATATCAGTGTGTTTACCTCTTTAGCTTCCGGAAGTGTTGGTCCGCCCCTGATGAACTCAACTTTCCAGGTTCCTGATATATCAAGAGGTTCAGATGCCGGATCAAAAAACAGATATGGTTTTCCTTTATATTTCACAGACGAAGTCTCTATAATCATTGATTCCCCGGCTTTCAGATTCATATATACTTCTGATTCACCGTTCCCGGAAATCCTATTTTGAGCGGTCCCTGTTTTTTCAGTCATAGGATTAAAGATAGCAGCATATGAGGCTTTAACGCTAAGCGGAAGCCATCCCTTAAATGCTTTATCTGATTGGTTGTTAATAAAATAGCAGAATCCGGTTTTTGTCTCTCTCCTGACAAACTTAATTCCCCTATCGGACATTGGTTCACGCCTTATTCCGGCATAAGCCAAAAGAGAATTCAGGTCAGTACCCAAGATTATTTTCCCGTTTCCTACAATAGCCTCAGAGACGTTTTCGGTTTTGGTCGGTTTAAATATGAGTCCTTCTTTCATTTTTCTGAAATCATCGCTTCGTGATTCCATGTCGGCCCACCCGGCAACATTCTCAGGCAGATTTCCGAATACTATAATATTAGCTCCTGAACTGGCAAGTCTGAGTACCTGAGAGAATGTCTCTATCGGAATATATTTTGAGCCGGGTATGACAAGTGTTTTGTATGTATTTCCCTGAGTCTGCAGCAGATTTTCACCGGCATCCGTATTCATAATCTGAAGGTCAGATATATAATCAAATGAGTACCCTTCTTCGAGCATAGTTTCTGCTCCTGTTTTAAATGGTGTGCCATTATATGCCGGACTGATCGCATCAAAATGTTCGAGCATTCCTCTTCCATAATCAGAATATCTGTCAAAAATCGGAAAATACAGAAGTATATCATTATCAGACTTCCCGGACTGGAGAAAAGACTGAACCCTGGCTATATAACTATTCAGTTTTGAGAAGTCGTTCCAGAAGCTGTTAGCGGGAGTGAACTCAACTGCCGCGTAAAACAAAAATCCGGGCCATGGTTCGTTTTGGGGTGAAAAGCATGTACCATGATAAAACAGGTGATTAATGCCTCCAAGAAAAAAGAGATCAGCAGCTTTCCTGACATCAGCAAGCGATGAAGTAAAGTGCTCACCAAGCCAGGTGGCTGCTTCACATGAGGCATACTTTTTACCTGTAACATTGGCTGCTGATGAGGCAAATTTAAGTTTTGTTATCTCATTTCCTTCCGTTTCCGGAATATCAGAAGCGGCATAGAGATCAAGAATATTTCCCGGAGAGCCATGAGCCTGGTTACGTGTAGTCTTTCCCTGTTTATTTGCCCATGCAGTCCAGCGGGTTGTAAATTTCTCAAGAATAAGGTCTGCGATAGTCTGACGATAATCTGAAAGAACCCTGCTGTTTTTATCCGGAGTATCTTTCTGAAACAGTGCCGGAAGTTCACTTCTCAGATCATAACCTCTTCTTATAAAAAATTCATTGAACAGGTCGTTTGTCCAGTTTGCCTGTCCCGATGCATCATCCACCTCATAGGAATCGTTGAAATATCCCCGCAGGGATTTTATATCGTAGTCCTTAAAAATCATATCGAAGTGCTCCAGGTAGGTATCAATAGCTTTACCTGAAAAGTGGTCGATAACATCACCTTCGCCACCCGGACCAGCCCTTTCGGCCATCTTGCCATGCCACCCTTCAAACAGGGCATAAAGAGTCCAGTTGCCGGAAGGGGCGACCCAGTTGAGTGTTTTTTCTGATGTTACCCTGCTGGTAAGATTTATGACAGTCCCTGAATCGGAATAGGCCATTAGAGTCTTAAGCGGTAATGGTTTCTCAAAACGGATCTGGTCGAGAGCATATAACTGGAGATTCTTGTTCTTAGCGATCGGATCAACAAGTTTTGCTATATCAGGTTTCTGACCAACCGGCCTTACCAATGGCTGTTGTATGAATTCAATTTTTTCTGACAGGGATTCTCCGGTTTTAAGAGAATAGGTTTTAAAATTTATGTTTTTGCAGGCGTCTGCCGGATCGACCCATGGCCCACCGAATGGCCATCCTGATGCGTTTGCGAGATCAATTCCAAGATTGAGTCTTTCACCCTCCTTCAGAGTGTGTATAAACATTTCCATCCACTTGGGCGACAGGTAGTTGATGAATTTGTCTTCCTGTCCTTTAACTCCATAAATGACTGCAATCTCCATACCTCCCAGTCCGGCTTGCTTATATGTCTCCATAGCAGCAGTCAGGTCAGTTTGTGTTACTATACTACCCGGCCACCACCAGCGAGTCCAGGGTTTGTTTTCACTTGTTATCTCAGGCCATGTAACCTGCTGTGCAGCTGTTGCCTGAGAGAAAAGCAGCATAAGGATTAAGAATCTCTTCATGTTAATTTGATTTTTCTCTGTGTAACTCTGTGCTTACTCTGTGTAACTCTGTGTCAGTTCTTGATTTTTTGTTACACAGAGAAAATCCGGAGGAGCCACAGAGAGACACAGAGGAATTTTATCTGTAGTTTCTCCAATCAGTACCCAGCGGATAAAACATCACTGCGGCGTCGTTGATAACAACCTGGTAGTTCTTCAGAAGTTTTATCATTTCAGCACCAGCCATAATTACCGGACCATAGCCATGTGCTGCAGCAACATTAACTGGCCTGTTGTAGTAGAATGAAGGATCGAAAGCCATTCCTGTTCCGACACAGGTTCCTTCAACCTCGCCTTTACTGTTTACCTTGGTCTGTACAGCATTCCATCCAAGCACTGCCATTGGTCCAAAAGCCTGTGAATCAACCCATCCCTCATTAATAGCATGGGCAGCACAATATGTAAAAATTGCAGTAGCCGAGGTTTCTAAATAGGAATCATTCCTGTTTATTAACTGGTGCCAGAAACCTGTTCCTGACTGATAAGAAGCAATACCTTTCAGATGATTACGAAACTGATCGAGTATTTTTGTTCTTGACGGATGATTTGCGGGAAGAACATCAAGAAGCTCTGACATTGCCAAAAGAGCCCATCCGTTGCATCGTGCCCAGTAAAATTCCGGATGAGGGTTCATCTCCTGGATCCAGCCGTGCATATAGAGATTCTGATTTGTATTAAACATCCTTGCAGAGAACTGGAGAATCTGTTTGCAGGCATCGTCGTAGTATTTGGTATTGCCTGTGAGCTTTCCCATCTGAGCCAGTGCAGGCACACTCATGTAGAGATCGTCGAGCCATAAAGCATTTGGTAATGGTCTGTTTCTGGCCAGGGTTCCGTCTGGCAGTCTTTGCTGTTTGTCAGAAATATAATTTATATAATTATCAACGAAAGGCCTCAGGGCAGGTTTACCTCCGGCATTCATTGTTTTAATCATTGCTGCGCACATCGATCCGGCATCATCAAGTGCCCTGGGTTCCAGTACTGATCTGACCGGGCTGTTTGTTGTAGGATTAGTTTTGAAGAATTGTGCCACATCGCCAATCAGGTTGATTCTTTTAACAGTATATTCCCTGTACTTTGGATCACCTGTAGCCTCGCTGGCAACCAGCATGGCTCCGTAGGCTACACCCCATTCATAACTTATAAGCCTGAGAAAACCAGGTTCAAATACAGATTTTGAAGTAAGCTTTGTCAGGTCGGTGATTTCAGTTTTGGACTGAATGTCGATTACCTTTGCAGGAGTTGCTGCTTCAAGAAATGTATATAAACGATTAAGTACACCAGTAATATCTTCAGTCTTCTGAGGGCCGTAAGGCACAGGATAGTCGGGAGGCAGAAGGTGGAGAGCTGTGTTGGAGTCGTTAACCTTTGCAGGTGTTGTCTGGGACAATACCGGGAAGGATAAACCTGCTAATAATAAAATGATTATGATTTTGGTTTTCATGTTATATGTATTCTAAATCATTAATATCAAATTTGTAGAAATGCAATGCCTTGTGTTTCTCTTGTTTTTTCATTGAGACGCAATGCATTGCGTCTCTACTATAACAAATATATCAAATTCTTAGTTCCTGTGAATTTTTTTATTGATCTTGGTATCTCATTTTTATTAATCTCCCGATGAAAAAAGCGCTACTTTTTATTGCCATGATTTGCGGATTTTCTGTAATCAGAGCACAGGAAACAGAAATACAATATTTGTCAGGTACTGATAAAGACAATATGGTTCAATGGGATTTCATGGTTAACAACGGCATGAACAAAGATAAATGGAGCAAAATAGGAGTTCCATCCAATTGGGAACTTCAGGGATTCGGCTCATATTTATACGGGAAGGTCAATAAAGAAGTTAATGAAACCGGACATTATAAATATGAGTTTAATGTATCTGAAAACTGGAAAAAGAAACTGGTGTTTATTGTTTTCGAGGGCTCAATGACAGATACCGAAGTGAAAATAAACGGGAAACCGGCAGGACCTATACACCAGGGGGCCTTTTATCAGTTTAAATATGACATAACAGGGCTATTGAATTGGGGAGGGAATAATCTTCTTGAGGTGAAGGTAACAAAAGAATCAGCTAATGAGAGTGTTAACAGGGCTGAGCGGTTATCCGACTATTGGGTTTTCGGAGGGATCTTTCGTCCCGTTTACCTGAAGGCAGTCCCAACACAATTCATCGACAGAGTTGCAATTGATGCTAAGGCGGATGGCTCTTTTTATATGGATGTTTACACTAAAGGAAAAGGGAAAGCAAGAATAGTAACTGCTCAGTTGCAGACTATTGACGGCAAACCATTCGGCGGAAAAATTTCTTCATCAATAAATAAAGATACAACAGGTAAGGCTATACTCAAAGGAACTTTCTCAAAACCCGCTTTGTGGAATCCTGAGTTCCCGAATCTTTATCAGGTTGTTGTGACTATAACTTCAGGAGATAAGGTAATTCATCAGCTGACACAGAAGTTTGGATTCCGCACAGTTGAGGTCCGGCCTGAAGACGGGATCTATGTAAACAATCAGAAAATTATATTCAGAGGTGTATGCCGGCATACTTTCTGGCCCTCTTCAGGAAGAACAAGCAGTAAGAAGCTGGCAATTGATGATGTCAGCTTAATGAAGGACATGAATATGAATGCTGTGAGGATGAGTCATTATCCTCCCGACCAGTATTTTCTTGATGTATGCGATTCTATGGGAATGTTTGTATTGGACGAACTCGCAGGATGGCAGAAATTTTATGATACTCCGACAGCTAAAAGGCTTGTCAGACAGGTCGTTGAGAGGGATGTGAACCATCCGTCTATTGTATTATGGGATAATGGGAATGAGGGCGGTTTTAATAAAGATGTAAGAGGGGATTATGCCCTGTATGATCCCCAGAAACGTACCGTAATTGAACCATGGTCAATAATAAACAACACTGATACAAAGCATTATCCGAAGTTCAATTATGTTCAGAACGTATTAAATAATGGTAAGAATATCTACTTCCCTACAGAATTCCTTCACGGATTAAATGATGGAGGTCATGGCGCAGGACTTGATGATCAATGGAACTTCATGATGTCAAAGCCTTTGTCGGCTGGTGCCTTTTTGTGGGTATTTGCAGATGAGGGTGTTGAACGACGCGATAAGAATGATTCGATCGACACCTGGGGCAATCAGGCCCCTGATGGCATCCTTGGTCCATACCATGAGAAGGAGGGAAGCTTCTATACCGTGAAAGAAATATGGTCACCGGTTCATATTAAAACAACAAAAATAGGGCCTGATTTCGATGGAAAGCTTGAGGTAATTAACAGGTTCCTGTATAGCAATCTTAACCTTGGCAGCTATTCCTATGAACTTGTGAAGTATGGTAATAATTTCCCCAAAATTGAGACTGTCAGAAAATCCGGACCAGTTAAATCTCCTGATATTGGAGTTGGTGAACATGGAACTTTGAACCTTGAACTCCCTGTTGACTGGAAAAGCTATGATGTTTTGTACGTAACTGCAGTTGACCAGTATGGGCGTAATATAAACACATGGTCGTGGAATATTGTCAGCCCTCAGGATTTCAGTTCCCGCACTGTGAATTCATCTTCAGCTTCCACCGGAATAGCATCTGTTTTTAACGATCAGCTTAGTGTTTCATCGGGGAATACTATTGTTACTTTTAATAAACTGACCGGATCAATAACCTCAGTAAGCAATAATGGAAAAGATATACCATTCGGAGGGCTTGAGTTTGCCGGATTGAACCGTAAATTTAAGGAGATGAAAAGTTATGCCCTTGGGGATGACTATATTGTTGATATACAATACGACAGTGCATCTTATGCAAAATGGACATTTCTGAAAGGCGGATGGCTGAAGCTTGATTACGGGTACTCACTTAATGGTTCACACGACTTTTCGGGTATCTCTTTCACATATCCTGAGAATCTTGTAACAGGTGCAAAACTTATGGCTGATGGTCCGTACCGTGTATGGAAAAACCGGCTTAAAGGAACTCAATTCGGTGTACATGAAAAGAAATACAACAATTCCATCACCGGACAATCATGGGAATATCCCGAATTCAAAGGATATTATTCGAATTTCTATGCTGTTGAGATCCAGACAAAGGAGTTGCCGATAACAATTATTTCATCTACCGATGATCTGTTTCTGCATCTCTTTACACCGGCTGTTGCAACTAATTTAAAAGGAGTGAGGGGAGGAGTTAATCCGCCTTTCCCTTCCGGCAATATCTCATTGTTGCATGGTATCAGTGCGGTTGGCACCAAGTTTTCACGTGCCGATGAAGAGGGACCGCAGGGTAGAAAGAACATTTATAATGGTGAACAATTAACAGGAACGATATATTTCCGATTTGGGAAATAAAACCTCTCCCCAAACCCCTCCCCCGAGAGGGAGGGGCTTAGCTCCTCTATAAATTTTAAATTCTATGGTTTATTTGGGCAAAACAGTAGAAAGAGAAATGTATTTCGGTGCAAAACCTGAACTATTCAGATTAGCTAACGAGATGCGAAATAATCCAACTGATGCTGAAAATCAACTTTGGAATCAGATAAGATTATTTCGATCTCAAGGATTTGTTTTCAGGAGACAGCATCCAATAGGTATTTTTATTGCTGATTTTTATTGTCATAAATTGAAATTAGTAATTGAAGTCGACGGGGAAATACATAACAGTGATGAGGCCAGGGAACATGATGATGGTAGGACAGGTGAGTTGGAAAGACTTGGATTAAAAGTACTTCGGTTTACAAATGAACAAGTCATTGATAATAAAGAATATGTGTTAAGTCAACTTAAAATATTTATTACGGAACAATCTTCCCCCTCTCTCCAGGGAGAGGGGGATAAGAGGGGGTGAGGTGAAATTATTACACCTTCAGAAATATCTTCTTCTTATACAATATATAAAGGAATACCCATGCAATTGCGGTTATTCCTGTTGCATTAATAAGTTCTGTCCACGACTCAGGCATAACTGCAGCTAAACCGCCAAAAAAGAACCTGTTGGCTGAACTGAAATTTATTATCCGGCCTGCGAGGTATATTGTTATTGGATTCACACCAATTACGACAAAGAAGAATGCCCATTTTTTATACTGCCACACATCTATTATCAGATAGAATATTGAGAACAACAGAAGGCTTAGTCCGCCAACAAAGCATACAAAGGAACTTGTCCAGATATTTTTATTTATAGGGAAGGTGAGGTTCCATACTTTTCCTATAACCATCAGAGCCACAGCTGCCAGAACCAGGTAAAGGATTTTTTTAAGAGGTTTGTCCTGAAGATATTTTGAAAGCATAAATTCTCCTGTGAACATTCCGAGTAATGCTGTTCCTATAGCTGGAATAGTACTGAATAACCCTTCAGGATCGTGGTTCCCAAGATATAGTCTGCCGGGCATAAGCAGCCGGTCGATATGACTGGCAAGGTTGCCTTCCTGGGAGTAGATATCAGTTGACCCCAGATCGTGAGCCGGGAAAAGAATCATTAAAAGCCAGTAGCCAATAAGGATAACCCAGAACCAGACAATTCTGGTAGTGAGTTTTGTGTTCATGAAGATCAGAGCTCCGAACATCCAGGCTAATCCAATCCTTCCAAGAACACTGCCATATCTTAAGCTCTCAAAATTGAATTTTATACCATTATTATATATGATGCCAAGAAGAACGAGAATCAATCCCCGACCGATAACATGCTTATAGATTGATTTTCTGCTGTCGTTATTTGCTATTCTTTTAGCAAGGGAAAAGGGGAAAGATATACCTGCTATAAAAAGGAAAAGAGGGAAGATCATATCATAGAATACAAATCCATGCCAGGGAACATGATCGAGTTGTTTTGCCCACCATTCCAATATTGGCCATCCTGTAAGAGCAGCCAGTCCCACAAAGATACCTTCTCCTCCCATAATCCAGAACATGTCAAATCCTCTGAGAGCATCAAGAGAGTAAAGACGTTTGATAACCGGTTTGTTTTCTGTTTCCATTGAATTAATAGTTAATAATGTTTGAGTAAAAAGGATAATCGCAGAAATATCTATAAGAAAAATAAGATTAGTACTGGTATTTCAAAGATATAAAAATTGGAACATGTGAGTCACATTAAGACGGATCAAATTAGCAGAAATGAGTGTTAAAAATCCTTAATATCCATGCCTTACAGAATTGACATTCTTAAATATTTCATATCTTTATTCCTTATATGTTCTTTTATTTCAGAACTTCAAAAACATTTAATAATTGTGTATGTTTTTATTAACCTCTCTTTAACCTGATTGAAACAATAGTCCTATTATTTTGTTACCAAGATTAAATGTGTTAATATTTTTAATCAAACCCTAATATTCACTAATCCATTTTAATTTATGAAAAACTTCCTACTGATCCTGTTATTTTTGGCTTCGACAGCTGTCTACGGCCAAAAAATAACCATTACCGGAACAGTTTCCGACGAGAAAGGGGTAACCCTTCCGGGAGCTACTGTTCAGGTTAAAGGCACAAATCAGGGTGTCCTTACTGATTTTGACGGTAAGTATTCTATTGATGTTGCCAGCTCTGATGTGACTCTGACTTTTTCTTTTGTCGGGTTCACTGCGAAAGAAGTACCTGTACAGAACCAGACATCTGTTAACGTGATGCTTAGTGCTGATACCAGGACACTTGACGAGGTTGTTGTTGTTGGTTATGGTACTCAGAAAAAACTTAACCTTACTGCAGCTGTAGACCAGGTAACAAGTGAAGCCCTGGAAAACAGATCTGTACCCAACATTACACAGGGCTTACAGGGTGTTATGCCTAACCTTAACATCAGACTTCTCGATGGAAAACCGACTGCTGCTCCTAGTTATAACATCAGGGGAACCACGTCAATTGGTCAGGGCGGTAGTGCACTTGTACTTATCGATGGTGTTGAAGGCGATCCAAGTTTGCTGAACCCGAATGATATTGCCAGTGTATCAATGCTTAAGGATGCAGCTTCTGCTTCAATTTATGGTGCCAGAGGTGCATTTGGAGTTGTACTTATTACAACCAAAAATCCTGATAAAGGAAAAACATCTGTTACTTTCTCAAGTAATTATGCAATCAAGACTCCTATCGGGGTTCCTGATTTCGTAACCGACGGTTATACCTGGGTTACAATGTTCAGAGATGCTTTCTTAAACGGCGACGGTTCATTCCCGCAGAACATTAACAAAACTCTTAAGGTCTCGCAGGCATATATCGACAATTTTAAAGCTCTTGTCGAATCAGGCCAGCCTTACGAAAAAGTCCAGATCGATCCTGTTACCGGTGAGTATGTCTATTATGGAAGCACTGATTTTTATGCAGAGCTATACAAACCAAGAACAGGATCATCCGACAATAACATTTCAATAAGTGGTAGTGGTGAGAAAACAACCTACCTGGTATCTGGACGTTATATGAAACAGGATGGATTATTCAGATATAACTCTGATGATTATAACATGAAGAATTTCAGGGCCAAGGGGACAATCCAGGTATTTCCTTGGTTGCAGATTGAAAATAACACCGATTACTCTGAGATGTTCTATCACAACCCTATGAACGTGGGTGAAGGAAGCGGAATCTGGAGGAATATCGGTGACGAGGGACATCCAAACGGAACCATGTTCAACCCCGACGGAACTCTTACAATGGTATCTGTTTATAATGTCGGAGACCTTTATTACGGTAAAAACTATATAGAAACGAAAAGACAGACTTTCAAGAACACCACAGGATTTACATCTACATTCCTTGACAAAAAGTTAAGAATAAAAGGTGACTTCACAGTTCGGAATAACAATAATAATGTGCTTCGCCACAGGGTACAGGTTCCTTATAGCAATAAACCCGGTGTAATAGCATATGTAGGAACTACAACTAACGATCTGACATTTGAAGATGCGGGTACTCAATACCTGGCTGCCAACCTTTATTCTGAATATGAGAATACTTTTAACGATGCTCATTATATTAAGGTTCTTGCTGGTTATAACTATGAACAGTCTACTTATAACAGACTCGGAGTACAGAGAAACGGTATTATCTATGAAGATGCCACTGATCTGAACCTCGTTCTTGGTCAGGCAATAACAACCGGTGGAGGTTATGAAAAATGGGCTATCATCGGTGGATTCTCAAGGCTGAACTATTCCTATAAAGACAGGTATCTTTTGGAAATCAATGCCCGTTATGATGGTTCTTCAAAATTTCCTGAGGACCAGAGATATGCATTCTTCCCTTCAATATCCGGAGGATGGCGTGTAACTAAAGAAGCATTCTGGAATGTGTCCCCGAAAATAATTTCTGATATTAAGTTAAGAGCTTCATACGGTTCTTTGGGAAATGGTAACATTAATTCTTATGTGTATCAGGAACAATTCTCTATTTCTCAGTCAGGTAACATTCTTAATGGTGTGAAACCACAGTATACAAGCAGACCATCTGTTCTTCCTGATGGAATTACCTGGGAGACAGCAACTACAACCAACCTTGGTCTTGACTTTGCGTTGCTTTCAGACAGGCTCAGATTTGTCGGTGACTACTATATCCGTAACACAACTGATATGTACACTATCGGTCTGACACTTCCTGCTATCTTCGGAGCTACTGCACCTAAGGGTAACTACGCTGACATGGAGACAAAAGGATGGGAATTATCACTTACATGGAGAGACAAATTCAACGTTGGCTCAAAACCTCTTAACTACAGTGCAAGATTCACACTTGCCGACAGCAGATCAGTAATTACACGTTACAACAATCCCGACAAACTTCTCTCTGATTACTACGAAGGTCAGGTTATTGGTGAAATGTGGGGCTATACAACTGAAGGATTCTTTATTGATCAGGCTGACATAGATTCTCATGCAAAACAGAATCCTCAGATGAGAGCTTCTCCAACAAATATCTGGTACCCGGGTGATATTAAACTCCTGGACTCTAACGGTGACGGTCTCATAAACAGAGGTGCAAATAGTGTTTCTGATCCTGGCGACCGGTCAATTATCGGAAACAATGCTCCTCATTACAATTATGGAATTACTCTTGGTGCTGATTGGGACAATTTCTTCTTGTCAGCATTCTTCCAGGGTATTGGAAAGCAGCAGTGGTATCCGAGCACAGAGTCAGAATCGTTCTGGGGCCAGTACAACAGACCATATAACAATATTCCTATCTGGCATCTTGGTAATATGTGGACACCTGATAATGTAAACGCTTATCTGCCAAGAACAATGTCACGTGCTGCATCAAGCAATACTTCAAGGACCCTTGGAGTTGTTCAGACGAAATATATACAGAATATTGCTTACCTGAGATTAAAGAATATTCAGCTAGGTTATAACCTTCCAAAGAATCTGGTTGCTAAAATCGGTGCAAGCGATCTGAGAGTCTACATGTCAGGTGAAAACCTCTGGACATGGTCTCCGCTTTATAAGATTGTTGGCAAGGGTCACATAGATGTCGAGAATACCGGTCCTTCTGATCAGTTATTTACATCAGGAAACGCAGGTGACGGATACAATTATCCAATGATGTCAAGCACTTCATTCGGTATCAGTGTTACATTTTAACTAATAAAAAAATTACAGTTATGAAAAAACAATATTTGTGGTTTATCCTTTTAAGCATCCTGGTGGTGAGCTGCGACCTCGAACAGGTTCCGCAGGCAACTGCATCTAAATCTGCAGTTTTCAGCAGCCAGCAGGGTCTGGATCTGTATACATATTCCTTCTATGGCATGTTGCCGAACCGTTCTACGAGTCTCGACGCAATGTCTGATTATATGGCAGTAAAAACTGTTTTCCCGTTTGTCCAGAAGAGCACTTTCGGAGCTGTTAACAGTTCAGGATGGAGCTGGGGCGATCTCAGGAACGTCAATTATTTTATTGCAAACAATAAGGATCCAAAAGTATCTGAGACTGTCAGGAAGAATTACACTGGTATAGCAAAATTCTTCAGGGCTTACTTCTATTACGAAAAAGTAAAAAGGTTTGGTAATGTACCATGGATTGGTAAACCTCTCGATGTTACCGACCCGATCCTTTACGGAGGTCGTGATCCAAGAGCTCTTGTTATGGACTCTGTACTTGCTGACCTTAATTATGCCTGTGAAAACATCACAGTAACAAATGATGCAACCAGAAGTCAGATTACCAAATATGTTGCCTATGCACTTAAAGCAAGGATTTGCCTTTTTGAAGGTACATTCAGAAAATATCATACAGAACTTGGTCTTCAGGCTACTGCTTCAACATGGCTTAATGAAGCTGCTACAGCAGCCAAGTATGTTATGGATGCCAATGTATATTCAATCTATACAACCGGCGGTGCCGGCAAGTCTTATCGTACAGTTTTCACCAATGCAGCTCCGATAGCTAGCGAAGTGATGCTCGCATCTATATGCGACCTTACCTTAAATGTTCTTAACGATGCAAACTGGTACTGGACAAGCGGTACCTACGGCGACAAGGCAAGTTTCACAAGGACTTTTATTAATACATATCTGAAACTTGATGGTACTCCTTATACAAATGATCCGGGTTACACAACCCAGTTATTTAAAGATGAGGTTAAGAACAGGGACTTAAGACTAAAACAGACAATCCGTTTAGGCGATTACAAAAGGATAAGTGGTGGTCTTCTGGTACCTGCTCCTCCACTCTTCTCTTATACCTTTACAGGTTATCAGCCTATTAAATGGACCCTCGACGACATGTATTATGATACACGAGATCTGAACATTAACTCAATAGCAATGTTCCGTTATGCAGAGGTTCTGTTGAACTATGCCGAGGCAAAAGCTGAGCTTGGAACCCTTACCGACGCTGAATGGGCTGCTACTGTTGGAGTGCTTCGCGCCAGAGGTGGTATCACAGGTGGCCTCACAACAAAGCCAACTGTAGTTGATCCTTACCTTAAGTCAGTCTACTTCCCTGATATTTCTGATCCGGTTATTCTGGAAGTCAGAAGAGAAAGAGGTATTGAATTGTGTCTCGAAGGTTTCCGTTTTGCCGATATCCTGAGATGGAAGAGAGGCGAACTAATGAATCAGGAGTGGAACGGATTTTATGTTCCTGCTCTCAATACACCTATGGATCTTAATGAGGATGCAATAAACGACGTTGTATTCTATCAGGGAACGAAACCTTCACTTGGATCAGCACTAACTTATGTTGATGTTTCTCCGACAGTATCCGGAAAAGTAAATTCACAGTTGTTAAAGAATGGTACTTCCGGTGAACTGACATGGATGAACAACATCGTAAGAATGTGGGAAGACAAGATGTATTACTATCCGATTCCGACCACAGACCTTGTAACTAATCCTAATCTGGGACAGAACCCGGGCTGGTAGTCAAAATTGTCTATAATAAATTTTAACCGCAAAGCGAGCAAAGTATGCAGACTTTGCGGTTATTTTTTTCAAAATATTTAGAAAAATGAAAAGCAGAAGACTTATTAAAGTATTGTCAATAGTATTGATAATGATTCCCGGAACCATTTTTTCGGTAAACGGACAATCAAAAAAAGAGACACCATTTACCATAATTACTTATAATATCCGTATGAATACTCCTGATGATAAGGAGAATGCATGGCCTTTGAGAAAGGAAAAAGTCGCCGGATTACTAAAATTCCACAAGGCAGATATTTTTAATGTTCAGGAGGCACTTCCCGAACAGATGGATGACCTTGTTTCTATGTTCCCCGATTTTGATCACGTTGGCGTAGGCCGCGATGATGGCAAGAGGGCAGGTGAGCATATGGGTGTTTTTTACAGTAAAGCCCGTTTCGAGAAGTTAACCGATGGTATGTTCTGGCTTAATGAGGCGACAGATAAACCAGGTTTCGGATGGGATGCTGTATGTAACAGAACAGTTACCTGGATTAAACTTAAAGATAAAATCACTAAGAAAAGTTTCTTAGTTTTAGATACTCATTTTGACCACCGTGGGGTAAAAGCAAGGGAAGAGGCTGCAAAGCTTATTCTTGCAAAAATCAAGGTAATAAATTCAGAGAATCTTCCTCTGATCCTTACAGGCGATCTTAACCTGGTTAAGACCTCAATTCCGGTACAGTCAATTCTTGCCGAACTGCCTGACGCGATGGACAAAACCGTAACTCCTCATTACGGACCAACAGGTACCAGCGGCGGGTTTGATGTAAAGGTATTGCCGAGAAAGATTGACTATATCTTTATAAATGATAAGGTTACAGTTCTGAGGCATGGACATTTGTCTGATTCATTCGGACTATTTTATCCGTCAGATCATTTACCGGTGCTGGCTGAGGTTAGATTGAAATAACCTTACCGCAGAGGAGCGCAGAGCCTGATTGATTTAATCACACACCAGTAAAAAATGCAGAGTGCCGCAGAGAGTCTTCTTCCTCTGCGGTTCTCTTTTTTAACCTCAGCGGTTCTCTGCGGTTAAAGGAATTTTTATATCAAAGCAGAAGAGCTTCAATCTCTGCCCAGGAAGCAACTGGTTTGTGCCGGTGACCGGTGCTGTTAATGTTGTGCGGCTGAACAAACATCAGTGTTTCACCTTCAAAATTATCGAGGTTTTTGAAATGGTCGTCAATCATTATATCTGCTTTAATGAGGCTCTTGTTTCCGCAAAAAACACTCTGTCGCCAGGTTATAAATGGAAAGTGTTCATGAAGCCATATCTGCTTATCTGTAAGGCTAACAGCGAACTCGGTTGCCATTGAGACTATAACAATATCGTACTTCTTATTCAGCTGCTCAAGTACCCTCTGACTATCATGCATTACGGGCATTGAAAGGAAGAAACCAGGAGTATTTACCCATCTCAGGACTTCAGGGAAGGCTTCCCCTTCCTTAATGCCGGTTATCTCATCCATTGTTTTTCTCAGTCCGGTCTTTTCTTCATGCAGATCATTGAACCGTTGATATACATCTGCAAGGACCCCATCCATATCTACCAGTATCCTTTTCATTATTATTAGTTTGAAGTGCCTAAAGTGCCTAAAGTTAAACCTTGCATTTTTTTTAATTGCAGACAAAAGTATTTATTTCTAATGTTTTTCTACTTTAGTATTTGATATTATAACACTATTACAATGAGAAATTTTATAAGCATTGCTGCAATCTCTTTTCTGTTATTGTTTTCACAATGCAGTACACAGAATGATGGTGTGATTATGACTGTAAAAGGTCCCGTTAAGGCGAGCGAAATGGGTGTCTCCCTGACCCATGAACATATACTGGTTGATTTTATCGGTGCTGATTCGATAAATCAGAACAGATGGGATAAACTGAGGGTTTCTGAAAAGGTGCTTCCATATCTTACTGCAATTAAAGATCTTGGCTGCCGGACATTTGTTGAGTGTACCCCTGAATATATTGGCAGAGATCCTGTATTGCTTAAATCGTTATCGGAAGCAACCGGACTAAATATCATAACAAACACAGGTTATTACGGAGCTGCAAATGATAAATATATTCCGAAACATGCCTATGATAAGTCTGCTGAGGAACTTGCATCCGGATGGGTGGATGAATGGAATAATGGAATCGGGAATACCGGTATCAGGCCGGGTTTTATCAAAATTGGAGTCGATAGTAAATCTTTATCTGATATTGACAGGAAACTTGTAGTTGCTGCGGCAAAAACACACCTTAAAACAGGATTGGTTATCGCGTCACATACCGGTCCGGCAATACCTGCATTTGAGCAGCTTGAAATATTACAGAGTGAGGGAGTAAATCCTGAAGCATTTATCTGGGTTCATGCACAGGGGGAGAAAGATTTAAGCAATCATATTAAGGCGGCAAAGATGGGTGCATGGATCGGTCTTGACGGAATAAATGAGAATAATTGTGAAGATTATGTCAGGATGATTAAGAATCTGAAAGATAATGATTTGCTTAACAAAATTCTTTTATCCCACGATGCCGGCTGGTACGATCCTGCCAAGGAGAATGGCGGTGAATTCCGGGGATTCACAACACTTTTTGAAAAGCTGATTCCTTTACTTAAAGCTGAGGGTTTTACTGCAAAGGAGATTGATCAGCTTATGGTAACTAACCCGGCAGAAGCATTTGCTGTCAGGATTCGAAATCTTAAAAAATAATTTTTTACCACAGAGACACGGAGGGCACTGAGGTACACAGAGATGTTTATTGATAGTCCTCTGTGTATCTTCGTGTTCTTCGTGTCTCCGTGTTTAGCTTTTCAATTATTTTATAGTCATATACTTCCACATAACGAAGCCGACATTATCCGGTTTTCCTTTTTCAGGTTTTGAAATTGTTCCGAACGGTTTTCCTTTTTTGTCGGGGGTAACTTTTATCTCACGCCATGAGTAGATTCCTTTTTCATAGTCGTATGTTTCTCCGTCATCATCATATAGCATATATCGGCCCGGCATTGTTCCGTAATACCTGATTTCCAGATCGTATTTTTCCCCTGCAGCAGGAGCATGCAGAACAGCCTTCGTCATCGGGATTATGCCCCCATCCTTCACATAAACCGGAATCCTTTCCATCCCGGGCGAAACGGTTATTACTTCACCATCTCCGGCAAATTCTCCTGTATAAAAATCGTACCATTTTCCCTTTGGAAGGACTACTTTCCTTGATGTCTGTCCGGTAAAGAGAGGAGCAACAAGCAGGTATTCACCGGTCATATACTGGTCGCGGATCTCCTTAAGAACAGCCTCTGCATAGGGATTATCATTAAGATTTTCATTTCTCAGTTCCATTTTAGCCCCGGCATCAAACCCCGGTTCCAGACTCATACCGCGAAATGGGGGAGTACCTTCAAAATGATATTTGGCAAATTCACTGTACAGGTATGGCATAAGCTGCATCCTCAAAAGAGCATACTCTTTTACCTCCTTTTCAACATCAGGAAAAGACCATGGTTTTGTACCGCTCGACCAGGCATTGATCATTGCCATGGGAGAGAAGATGACAGTCTGCATCCTTCTCAGCCACTCCTCGCTGGTTTTCGACCCACGTACCTCTGGTGTCCATAGTACGCCGCTGAATCCGCTGTTAATCAGAGCGGTAATGAAGTCTTCATGACTGTAATAATCGTTGTAGATAACATACGGGAAGGATGATCCTCCGCCGTTTGATGACCTGGTTAATCCGAATGTCCTTATATTCTTTTCATGATACAGATCTGTTGTCATTTTCTGTAGCAGCAATCCATAGGTCTGGCGCAGATGTTCAGCACTGTTTCCAGATGGAAATATTGCCACATCGGGCCATAGCCATCTGTCGTATCCATCGCTTTCATCTATTTTATACCCGCTGACACCCGGTGTTACCTGGTCATAATCAATCTGGTCAATCATGATTTTCCTGGCTTCAGGAATTGTAAGGTCTGCCACAACACCTCCCCATACGGTGTGAGTGCCGGTAAAAGGTAATATTTTACTGTACATTGGCGATTCGGGTGAGACATAAGGATTGGTCCACAGGTTTAACCTGATACCCATCTCCTTCATCGTTTTAATGAAAGCCGGAGGATCGGGATACCTTGTTTTATCCCATTCGAAAGTACATGGATAGGATTTGCTCTGCCAGCCTGGTTCAAGACCGATATAATCGAGTGGAAATCCTTTTTCCGAGAATAACTTTGCCTCTTCTTCTACCTGTTTTGATGTATAAAGAGTTGGAACCCGCTGAGTGAATCCGAGTCCCCATCTCGGAGGCAGACAACCTCCGCCTGAATATAGATTATATCTGCGTACTGCATCCAGAGCAGTAGGTCCGGCAAAGATGTAGATTTCAACACCTGTTGTTGGCACAACGATCTCTACTGCATCAGAATATGGTTGTGAACTCCATTTTTTATCTGTGTTCCGGTCGCGCGGTTCAGGTGCATCAGGGCTATCTTTCCTTACACCGGTACCGGCATATACAGTCAAATACCTGGAACTATTCACGAATACTCCATATCCCCTGTCGGAAACATAAAAAGGAACCGGTGCGTGCGTGCGCCCATTATCTGTTCCTCCGTAATGATCAACATGCAACTGGAGTATTTTACCGCGCTGATGTACTGTCTTGAAATTTAGTCCAAAGCCGAAGATCTGTTCGTTTTTTTCGAGGGGAAACCTCAGGTATGTTTGCCCATTTGTAACATTTGTTACAATATTATTTTCAGCAAGCGGAAATTGTGATTGAACCATTTTTGCCAGAGCTTCCACTGATGGTTTAATGCCTGCTGAATTAAACAGATCCAGTTTATCAGGCTTGCCAACCACTGTTTTCCATACTCCGGGTGCTACTTCAGTCCAGGAATTTGATTGTGCAGTAAGGTTCAATGAAAGACTAAACAGAATTAGAGCCAGGAAGATCTTGATATATAAGGTTCTCATATTCATAATGTTATTTCTTAAAGAATTCCTTTGTGACCTTAGTGTTGTACTTTGTGATCCTTTGAGGTTATTTTTTTTACCACAAAGGGCACGAAGGTTTTCGCGAAGGTACACAAAGTACCATTTACTAAATCTCGCTGAGGATGAAAAGGTGAATAATTATGAGATTAAAAGGAGTTAGACTGTAAATAGGATTATGTTAAAAACTGTTAAAAACTCTCAATTATGAAAAAACTTCACGGTTAAATGTGTACGTTAACGATTTAGAATTAAATTTACATGAGACAACTCCTTAAATACTTAAATATGAAAAGAAACTATGATTCATTCTTTAAAAAGATCTTCGCAGCGATTCTTGCAGCGACACTTTTTATGTCAACATCTCAGTTAATGGCCCAGTCAGCTAAGGTGAAGCTGGAAAGAGATGATGCCAAACGTAAAGTTGATGTGATGGTTGACGGGAAGTTGTTTACCTCCTATCAGTATCCTGAAAATCTTGAGAAACCTTTCCTTTCTCCGATATATGCTCCGAATGGTGCTGTTATAACAAGAGGTTTCCCTCTGGAAGCAAGAAAGGGTGAAAGAGTTGATCATCCTCACCATATCGGACTCTGGTTCAATCATGGAAATGTAAACGGACTCGATTTCTGGAATAACTCATCGGCAATTGCTGCTGATAAGAAGGATACCTATGGACATATTAAGGTTCAGAGCGTTACAAAAGCGGAGAGCGGAAAGCAAGGTATACTTGAGGTAGTTTCTAACTGGGATGATAATAAAGGAAATACCCTTCTTGTTGAAAAGACGACTTATATTTTTACGGGTGATAAGAATAGCAGGACTGTTGATCATATCTCAGTTCTGACTGCAGCCAACGGACTTGTTACAATTACAGATAACAAAGAAGGGATGTTTGCGATCAGGGTAGACCGCGCTTTTGAAATGCCTTCAAAGGAATCACTGATCTTCACAGATGAGAAGGGCAATCCGACAACTGTCAAAGCTACTGATAATACAGGAGTTACAGGTATGTACACCTCAAGCAGCGGACTTAAGGGTGATGCAGTATGGGGAACAAGGAATTCATGGGTAGTACTCACAGGTGTGAAAGATAATGTAACAGTTTCTTTCGGGATCTTCGACAATCCTAAGAATCCGGGTTATCCTGCCTATGCTCATGCAAGAGGTTATGGACTCTTCTCTGTAAATAACCTCGGACAAAACTCATACGATCCGAAGCAGGAGAAAGTTGTTTATAAACTTGAGAAAGGAGAATCAATGACTCTTCGTCACAGGTTCTTTGTACAGTCAGGTTCTGAAATAACCTCAGATCAGGCTGGTAAAGTAGCAGCTGATTTTGCGAAGGCATATTAACTATTTAATATTAAATATATTACCTATGAAAAACTCAAACCCAATCTTCAAAACTTTAACTGCATTAATGCTGTACCTTGCTCTTACATTAAGCAGTTTTTCAGCTCCCAAACAGCAATACTATGAAGTTAAGCTTTACCGTATTAGCGGTCCTGCACAGGAGGCTATGATGGATGCATATCTTAAGGATGCATATATCCCTGCTCTTCATCGTGCCGGTATTGCCAATGTAGGTGTTTTTAAACCGGTTGAGGCAGATACAGCTTTTGGAAAAATGGTTTATGTATTCATTCCTTATAAAACACTTGAGCAGTACGGCCAGCTGGCTGAAAAGCTTGCAAAAGATGCAGTTTATGCTGCAGCAGGAAAGGCATTTCTTGATGCTCCTTACAACAATCCACCTTATGTAAGATATGAGAGTATCCTTGCAAAAGCCTTTACTCACATGCCTGAATTCAGGGCTCCTAAATTTGACACAAAAATGTCAGAAAGGATTTATGAATATCGCAGTTACGAAAGTGCAACAGAAGCCAAGGCTGAAAAGAAAATTGAGATGTTCAATACAGGAGGTGAGATCGGAATTTTCGAAGCTATTGGTGCCAATGCCGCATTTTATGCAAAGGTTATTATGGGAAGCCAGATGCCGCGACTCATCTATATGACCACATATGCGAATATGCAAACACATGATGAGTGCTGGGCAAAATTCAGGGCTCATCCCGACTGGAAGAGAATTTCAGGAATGGAGGAGTATAAGAACACAACTTCAAAAACCAGAGCATATCTGCTTCATCCAACAGATTATTCCGATTTTTAGTTTTTCTCTGTGGCTCTCTGTGTCTTCTCTGTGAATCTCTGTGTAATAATTCTTTAAGAACTTACACAGAGTTGCACAGAGGCCTTAGGCAAGCTAAGGCTGACACAGAGTTACACAGAGTTCCATTAGACTGTAATATTTATTTTTGAAATAGCATCCTCAATTTCAGCATCTGACAGTGAGTGATCGGGCAGATTGTTCTCGAAATACTTCTCGTAAGCTGAAATATCAAAATGACCGTGACCGCTCAGGTTGAAGAGGATTGTCTTTGGAACTCCTTCCAGATCGGCTCTTCTTGCTTCATCAAGGGCACCTGCAATAGCATAAGTTGATTCAGGAGCAGGAAGTATTCCTTCGTTTCTTGCGAAAAGAACACCTGCCTCAAAGCACTCCCTCTGCAGTTTTGCTTTTGCCTCAATAAGTCCGTCTTTGAGCAACTGACTCACAATCACACCGGCACCATGGTAACGAAGTCCGCCTGCATGAATTTTCTCAGGAATATAATTATGCCCAAGGGTGAACATCGGAAGGAGTGGAGTCATCCCGGCTGAATCGCCAAAATCATACATGAATTTGCCTTTTGTCAGTTTCGGACAGGATGCAGGTTCAACCGCCACCAGCCTAATATCCTTCTTGTTAAGAAGTTTTTCGCGAAGGAAAGGAAATGCGATTCCTGAGAAGTTTGATCCGCCGCCAAAGCAGCCTATTACAACATCAGGGTAATCACCGGCCTTTTCCATTTGGATCAGTGCTTCCTGTCCGATAATGGTCTGATGCAGACTAACGTGGTTCAGCACACTGCCCAGGGAGTACTTTGTATATGGGTCTTGTGATGCGACTTCCATTGCCTCAGAGATAGCAATACCCAGACTGCCCGGAGAATCAGGATCCAGTTCGAGAACTTTCCTGCCGAAAACAGTCATTGTACTGGGTGAAGCGAGTACTTTTGCATTATAGGTGTTCATAAGAAGCTTACGTCCAGGTTTGTTATCATAGCTTACCCTTACCATAAAGACCAGTAACTCAAGTCCGAAGTAGTTACATGCAAAACTCATAGCAGATCCCCATTGTCCGGCACCAGTCTCGGTTGTTATTCTTCTTACACCTTCCTGTTTATTATAGTAAGCCTGTGGAATGGCTGTATTGGCCTTGTGCGATCCGGAATAGTTTCCGCCTTCATATTTGTAGTAGATCTTACTTTTTGTTCCCAGTGCTTTTTCCAGGTTCCGGGCTCTGAAAAGGGGTGATGGACGATATGTTCTGTAAAGGTCAAGTACCTCATCAGGTATATCAATATATCTTTCTGTGGAAACCTCCTGTTTAATAAGTTCCATCGGGAACACAGCCGCAAGATCTTCAGGACCAATAGGCTGCTTTGTTCCGGGATGCAGGGGAGGCATAGGTTTGTTTGGCATATCTGCCAGGAGGTTATACCATTGTCTTGGCATTTCATTCTCACTTAAAATAATCTTTCTGATCTTTTCCATTTTTTTTGATTTTATAGTTTGGTTTAAATTTTTCACAAAAAAAAAGCACACTGTGAACAGTGTGCCTATATAAATAAATATCTTGTTAGTATTATATAATGGCGTGTCTCACAGCTTTAACCGAAGAGCTGCGCCAAGACCAACTATATAACATTGTTGTTTTCATAATAAAACAATCGATTTTAAAGGTATTATGGAACTCGCCTCGACAAGTCTTGGCTCGGTTCATCGCGACAAAAATAATTAAAATTTTAAAATATCAACACAAATTCACTTTTATTTTAAATTTTACTTAGTATTCAGATGTTTTTACAAGAATCCGGAAGCAAAAACTGCCCTTATTATAACTTCCGTCTTCGGTCTTCGGTCTCCGGTCTTCCGTCTCCCGTCTTCTCATTCATGTACCAAAGCCCCCATATGCCTTAGGTCATCAAAGAAGCCGGGATATGATTTCGCAACACACTGAGAATCTCTTATAAATACCCTTCCTTCAGCTCCAAGAGCTGCAACAGCAACTGCCATTGCTATACGATGATCATCGTGTGATTCAACATGTGCGCCCTGTGGTTTTCCGCCTGTAACAGACATCACATCACCATTTATTCCAATCTTGATACCCATCTTACTGAATTCTGTCTGAAGAGTTGCAGCTCTGTCGCTCTCTTTATGTATCAGGCGCGATACCCCTTTTATTGTTGAAGTTCCTGAGCAATATGCTGCAAGAGCAACGAGCGGAGGGAAGAGATCGGGTGATTCGGTGGCATCAAACTCAAATGCTTTTAGTTTTGATTTTGAGACGCTGATATTATTACCTTCTGTGGTCATATTCGCTCCAGTCAGTTTCAGGGCTTCAAGTATAGCCATATCGCTCTGTCTGCTGTCTGAATTAAGTCCTTTTACTGTAATATTTCCGTTTATAGCTCCGGCAACAAGAAGGAATGCTCCACCGCTCCAGTCTCCCTCAACAGTGTAATTACATGTTTTATATTTTTGTCCTCCGGGAATCTGGAAGAGTGAATAATCAACAACATGAATTGTGATGCCAAAAGAATTAAGAATCTGAATAGTCATGTCGATATATGGTTTGCTCTTCAGATTGTTTACTTTTACAACAGAATCTTTAACTGCAAGCGGAAGTGCCATCAGCAGTCCTGTAAGCAACTGACTGCTAACCGATCCGTCTATTTCACATCGTCCTCCTTTAATCGGACCATGAATAGTAAGAGGAGGGAATCCGTTGTTACTTGTGCATTTAACACCCAGCTGGACCAAAGCCTCCTCAATCATCGACATAGGTCTTTTTTTGAGTGAATTTGCGCCAGCCATTGTAATTTCTACAGGGTATAAAGCGGCAATAGGAGAGAACATACGCATTGCCAGTCCCGATTCTCCGCAATTCAGTTTGTGTTCCTTCAGTACGGCTGATCCGGTAATAATAAGCTCATCGGCTTTTGGGACAACTCTCGCTCCCAGACCCACAGCTATGCTCATTGCCGCGAGTGAATCGTCGCAATATGAGGGATTATAGATTATGCTTTGTCCGTTCGTAAGCAGGGCAGCTGCTATCGCCCTTTGTGTCATGCTCTTTGAGGAAGGTGCTTTAATTGTACCCTTAATAGCGGACGGATCAACATATCTTTCCATAGGTTTCTTATTTATTCTTACTTAGGGTCTTTCACCCCGTTATTCATCACTTTCATCTGATGGTTAATAGACTCCTGGTGAATTGCTTTGAAAATTGAATCAATCAATTCTGCACTTAGTCCTTTAGCCTGCCCTTTGACGATTACTTTATTAATAATTTCATCCCAGCGGGTACTCTGCAAGATAGTGATATTATTTTCCTTTTTATAACGTCCGATCGTTTCTGCTACTTTCATTCTTTTTTCCATCAGATCAAGGAGATGATCGTCGTATACGTCAATCTGCTGACGTAATTCTCCGAGAACATCAAGGAGTTTTGGATCATTTGTGCTCGCATTCCTGAGAACAAGCCTGCTTAAAAGTTCCTTAAGATCGTTTGGTGTAAGCTGCTGGGCTGAATCGCTGAGAGCTTTTGCAGGATCGGGATGTGACTCGATCATTAATCCATCGAAGTTAAGGTCCATGGCTTTCTGTGAGATCTCATACAGATATTGCCTGGCACCGCCTATATGACTAGGATCGCAGATAATAGGAAGATCGGGAATTCTCCTGCGTAATTCAATTGGCAACTGCCAGTTAGGCTGGTTCCTGTACAGAGTCTTTTCATATGATGAGAAACCACGGTGAATAGCTCCGATCCGTGTAATACCTGCTTTGGCAATTCTTTCAATGGCACCCATCCATAATTCAATGTCGGGATTAATCGGATTTTTAATCAAAACCATTACATCAACACCCTGCAGGGCGTCTGAGATCTCCTGTACTGTGAAAGGATTAACAGATGTCCGGGCGCCGATCCAAAGCATGTCCACTCCATATTTAAGTGCCTCATATACATGTCTTTCGTTGGCAACCTCGGTTCCGACAAGAAGTCCTGTCTCCTGTTTTACACGTCTCAGCCATTTTAATCCTTCTGACCCTACTCCTTCAAAAGAGTTGGGCCTTGTACGGGGTTTCCATATACCGGCTCTGAAGACACTGACCTCTTTCATCTGTGCCAGCTGCATAGCTGTCTCCATTACCTGTTCTTCTGTCTCTGCACTGCATGGTCCGGAGATCAGAAAAGGCCTTCCTTTGTAGCCTCTCCAGTCTTTGATTAGTGAATTCTCAAGTTTTAAAACCATTATTTGAATTTTTAAGTTTTCTGATTCGAATGTTCTTACTTCGTTTGTTCTTACTTCGTTTGTTCTATTGTTCTTAATTCAAAATTTTCCTGATTTTATTCGCCTCCTCCATAAGACCTTTCAACCCTTCAATATCCTTCTCTTTTATCTTTTCTCTGAAATCATTCATTTTTTCGATATATGTATCTAAGACTTCAATTATATAGTCGGAATTTTCAAGAAAGATAGGAGCCCATGTCTCCCCATTACTTTTTGCAAGCCTTACTGTGCTGTCGAAACCTCCGCCTGCCAGTGTAAGAATATTCTGTTCTTTCTTTTCTTTTTCAAGTACGCATAATGCCAGTGAAAATGATGTAATATGTGAGATATGAGATACATAGGCGACGTGAATATCATGTTCTTTCGATTTCATATATACTTTACGCATATTGAGTATCTCAAGCATTTTTTCGATCTTTTTGAGAGCGTCGGCATCACTTAGTTCTTTATCGCAGATAATAGCCGGTTTATAGTCAAACAGTTTCCCGATTGCTGCAAGAGGACCGGAATATTCTGTACCAGCCATAGGGTGTACCGCTACATATCTGCCTCGGCCGGGATGATCTTTTGAAGCTCTGGCGATGCTGCCTTTTGTTGATCCCATATCGGTTACAACCTTTGAAGTACCTGCAATCTTGTCGAGAATTTTTGGCAATAAGACACAGTTATTATTTACAGGGGCTGAAAGAATTATTAAATCACTTTTTTTTATGGCATCTTCGAGTGAAGCAATCTCATCAACCAGTCCGGTCAGAAGTGCTATATTCTGGTGACGGATATTTGTGTCTACACCAATTATCTTTTTTGCGAAACCTCTTTTGCGAAGATCAACCACCAGCGATCCGCCTATGAGTCCTATTCCTACAACAGTTATTGTCATCCTTGAGTGAGTTTAATCTATATTATTATTGTTTTTCGTCTGAAGACCGGAGACCGGAGACCGAAGTTTTTTTCTTCCGTCTTCGGTCTTCCGTCTTCCGTCTTCCGTCTTCCGTCTTTCATTCATCTTTTAATTTCTCCAATCTTTCTTTTGCTTCCATTAGTCTTTGCTCTGTTGCACAGAGTGAAATTCGTATATACCTCTGACCATTTTCTCCGAAAATAAAGCCCGGAGTTATGAAAACATGGGTCTTATTGAGGATATCTTCAATGTATTCTTCACAGCTCGCTATTGAATCAGGGATTCTACCCCAGAGGAAGAGCCCAACCTGTGCCCTGTCATAATCAGCACCAAGAAGATCCATTATCTGTTCAACGATCGCACGTCGCTTTGAGTAAACGGTATTTACTGTGTCGTACCACGATTCAGGATTTCCAAGTGCCTCAATAGCAGCCATCTGCATTCCAAGAAACATCCCGGAGTCCATATTGCTTTTAACCTTAAGTACCTCAGTTATATAATCATTATGTCCGGCAGCCATACCAACCCGCCACCCGGCCATATTATGAGATTTGCTCAGTGAATTAAGTTCAAGGGCAACATCCTTAGAGCCTTCAACTTCAAGTATACTGTGATACTCTTTGTTCTGAATGAAACTATAGGGATTGTCATTTACCAGCAGTATTCTGTGCTTTGTCGCAAAGGCTACAAGTTTTTCAAACAACTTCAGCGATCCGGGCGTTCCTGTTGGCATGTGAGGATAGTTTATCCACATCAGTTTTACTCTGCTCAGATCACTTTTTTCGAGTTCATCGAGATCGGGGTACCAGCCTTTTTCTTTTACCAGATTATATTTTCTGACAATACCTCCAACCAGATTTGTTACAGAGGAATATGTCGGATAACCAGGGTCAGGCACCAGTACTTCATCACCCGGATTTACAAATGCCATACTGATGTGCATTATGCCCTCCTTGCTGCCCATAAGCAGAAGGATCTCATTTTCAGGATTCAGACCAACATGAAAATATTTTTTATACCAGTCTGCAAAAGCGTTTCTTAGAGAAAGGATCCCCGTATAGTTCTGATATCCGTGGGAAGTCGCTTTTTTTGCTTCAGTAACAAGGGCTGAAACAGTGCTTTCTGAAGGAGGCTGGTCGGGGCTACCGATGCCAAGGTTTATTATATCAGCTCCTTCCCTCCGCATCTTGTCTATCTGGGCAAGCTTCTTTGAGAAATAGTATTCCTGTACTTTTCCGGTACGGTCTGCGGGTTTAACTATCATATAACATATCTCCTTTAAAATATACTCCAAGAACTTCGAGGTTGCTGGTATGATGTTCCAGAACTCTTCTGATAACGTCGGCACTTGTATTTTTATGGATCTCAAGGTCGACATAAAAAAGATATTCCCATTCGCCATTCAAACGGGGTACTGATTGAATCTTTGTCAGGTTTATATCAAGCTCGGCAAGTGTTACCAGAACTTTGGCAAGTGAGCCGGGCTGATGGCCGGTAGAGAAACAAATTGAAACTTTATCACCTCTTTTGTTACCATGGTCTTCTGGTCCGACAATCAGGAATCGGGTATAATTCTGCTTATATGTCTCTATACCCGAAGCAAGGATCTTCAGACCATATATTTCAGCGGCATTCGATGAAGCAATTGCTGCAACCCCTGATAATTTGTTCTCACAGATTTGTCTTGCACTTGCTGCAGTATCATCGCTTTCAATAAGCGTAATGTGCTGATGCTGATTTAGATAGTTCATGCATTGTTGTATGGCAATAGGATGTGTTCTGATCTCTTTGATATCTTCAATAGTCTGCCCGGGAAGTGCCATCAGGTTCTGGACTATCCGAAGGTTATGTTCACCAAGGATCTTCATTCCTGATTCCCTTATCAGGGTGTAGTTATGAAGAATGCTGCCTGATCTGGCATTCTCAATTGCCATAACTGCAAAGTCGGCTTCACCATCCTTCATTCTGCTGAGAGTAAGATCGAAAGTAGAACATGGTACAATTTCTATTTCATCGTAATTGAAATATTGCCTTGCAGCAACTTCGTGAAAACTTCCCCTTTCTCCCTGTACTGTAACTTTCATCCTGTAATATTATTAAAAAAATAAGGGCCCCTCTCCGGGACCCTTGATTCATATAAATTTAATTATCTGTATACAAAAATCCCATTATCTCTTTTTAAAATAAAAAAAGAAGTAATAAAAGGATATAAAATAATTGTATACGATATTCATTTGCCTGTGTTATTGGTTTACAAAAGTAGTCTATTTTTTAAAAATACAAGTAAAAAATAAGAAAAAGTGTAAATTAGGTTTAATTTTATAAGGAGGTTTACTTCATTTGATCTGTTTCAAGGCATTTTGGGCTAAAGCTAACGGCAATTTGTATATAAAATCATGAACTGTTAAAAATATATTGCTTTCAATTGATATGCATAATCTGATTAATTGTCTCAATTGCCGTCGGTTTTAACCGACGGATTTATTGCATTAGTATAATTCTGAAAGTTTTTGAAGGGATTATTAGAACATTTTATACATTTAATATAAAAATCAGTAGTAAAATATATTATCAAAATTATGAAGAAATTATTCCTAACTGTTTCATTTTTAATTGGTCTTGCATCAGTTACTCTTTATGCAGAAAATTATAAAAACTTTAAAGTGGCAGTATATGCCCGCGCTTATGAGGTGCAGAAAATGGACAGTCTGCCATGGCTTGATCCTATTTGGAACGAAATATCAAGGCAGGTAAAAGTTGATAAGATCTACCTTGAAACTCATCGCGATCTGCTGGTAGTTGATGAAAAAACACTTCTCTCTGCTAAGAAATATTTTGAAGACAGGGGTATCAAAACAGCAGGGGGGATAACCCTTACTGTGAATGAAAGTAACCGTTTTGAGACTTTCTGTTATTCAAATCCGGAACACCGGAAAAAAGTTAAGGAGATAGTAGAGTACACCGCCAGGCACTTTAACGAGATTATCCTCGATGATTTCTTCTTTACTAACTGCAAATGCGAGTTATGTATTAAAGCGAAGGGAAACCTTTCATGGACACAGTACCGGCTGAAACTTATGACTGAAGCTTCGACAGAACTTATTCTTAAGCCTGCCAAAGCAGTCAATCCGAAGGTTAAGGTTGTAGTTAAATACCCAAACTGGTATGAACATTTTCAGGGACTTGGTTTTAATCTCGAGACAGAACCAAAGCTATTTGACGGAATATATACCGGGACAGAAACACGCGATCCGGTAATGGCCGGACAGCATCTGCAGCAGTACCTGGGATATGGAATTTTCAGATACTTTGAGAATATTAAACCGGGCGGTAATGGAGGAGGCTGGGTTGATACAGGCGGTATGCTTTATATGGATCGTTATGCCGAGCAGTTATGGATAACACTTTTTGCAAAAGCACCTGAGATTACTCTTTTTGATTTCAGGCAGTTACAACGTCCTATCCGGCCAACCGATCGTGCCAAATGGCAAGGATCACAAACCAGTTTCGATTTTGATGAAATGATTAAACCTGTAGTTTCTGAAAACGGGAAAACAATAACACCTACGACAGTAGCACGGGCAGCAGGGTACACGTTTGAAAAAGTAGATCAGTTCCTCGGACAGCTGGGTAAACCAATCGGTATTAAGAGCTATAAGCCTTATAACTCTTCAGGGGAGGATTTCCTTCAGAATTATCTGGGTATGGCCGGGATCCCTGTAGAAATTGTACCTGAATTCCCGACAGATGCAAAAATGATCCTGTTGACAGAATCGGCAAAATTTGATCCTCAAATCGTTACGCGGATCAAAGGGCAATTGATGGCCGGGAAGAATGTTATGATAACATCCGGGTTGCTAAGAGCACTTCAGGGAAAGGGGATTGAGGATATTGTTGAGCTCGAATACACCGATAGAAAGGTACTTGTTAAAGAATTTGCCACCGGCTGGATGGGTACAACCATTGCTAAAACAGATATACTTTTTCCCCAGATTACTTTTCTGACAAATGATTCCTGGGAAGATATCTCAGGTCTCGCATCTGGAAGTGGCTGGCCGGTTCTGCATCAGGCAAGATATGCTAACGGTTCGCTTTTTGTCCTTACTGTTCCGGAAAATTTCGGAGATCTTTATAATCTTCCGGCGGCAGTTCTGAACCGTATCCGCAATATTCTGACACAGGACATAAAGGTGAGGATTGAAGGTCCGGCACAGGTAAGTCTGTTTGTTTATGATAATGGATCTTTTATTGTCGAATCATTCCTTCCGGAGAGTGTCAGTATCAAAATTATTACTGATAAACAGACTGTTAAGCTATCCAATGTTATTACCGGTGATGAAATTACCGGCAAAGATGTACCGGATGGACGAATCTGGGGCAGACCAAATGATTCTGTCAGGTCCTATGAAGTAACTGTTAAACCTCATTCATATATTGTATTTCAGACAAAGTAGTTTTTACATTACAATTTCATGCGAACTAAATTTTCTTTATACATGATAAAATAATGATAAATAAGGTCATATCGAAAGTATCAATTTTTTTTATTCTGACTTTTATCCTTCTTTGTACAGGAACTTATGGTTACTCCCAGCGGCAAATGGAAAACCTAAACAGAGGCTTAATTGCTGTTAGAACAACAGGAGATTCTGTTTATATTGGATGGAGGATGCTTGGGACTGAGTCTGATGGTGTTGCATATAATTTATACCGGCAGGGCGGAAACGGGAAGCCGGTAAAACTCAATAAAAAACCTCTTTCTGAAAGCACAAATTATGTTGATGCCACTGTTAATTTATTAACAGATAACTCCTGGTATGTAAGGGCTATTCTGAATGGTAAAGAGCAGGAGAAAAGCGAATCTTACACTCTTAAGGCAAATTCTCCGGTTCAGCAGTATTTAAATATTCCACTGAGAACTCCCTCTGGTTACACACCAAACGACGTTTCAGCAGGCGATCTTGATGGCGATGGCGAATATGAACTTGTTCTTCATCAAACTGGCAGAAGTATTGATACTCCTTCTACCGGTATATCAGGGATTCCTATTTTTCAGGCATATGAGCCTGACGGAACTTTCCTGTGGGAAATAAGCCTTGGCAGAAATATTCGTGAAGGAGCTCATTATACCCAGTTCATGGTTTTTGACCTCGATAGTGACGGGATTGCAGAATTTGCATGTAAAACTGCCGATGGAACAATTGATGGAAACGGAAAAGTAATTGGTGATTCGACAAAAGACTGGCGTAACCTCAATAAAGACAGTGGCCCTTTTTATGGAAAGGTTCTTGATGGCCCGGAGTATTTTACAATCTTCAGTGGAAAGACAGGTGAGGCGCTTGTCACAACAGATTATATACCAAATCGTTACCCCTTAAATGGATGGAACGGTCATGGAGGAAACGGCGGAGGCGACAGTACAGGGAACCGAGTTGACAGGATGCTTGCTTGTGTCGCATATCTCGATGGAGTGCATCCTAGTGTTGTAATGTGCCGGGGTTATTACGGGAGATCTGTTTTGACTGCATGGGACTGGCGTGATGGAAAACTATCTTCACGCTGGGTATTTGACAGTAAAGATGGTGAAAATCCGTATTCGGGTCAGGGTAATCATAATTTAAGCGTTGCCGATGTTGACGGAGATGGCAGGGATGAGATTATTTATGGATCAATGGTAGTTGATGATAATGGGCAGGGTCTCTTTTCAACAGGATTCAGACATGGCGATGCTATTCATGTAGGGGAATTCATACCGGGAAGAAGAGGGCTGCAGGTGTTCGGGATCCACGAAATCGAAGAAAACACTACAGGTCCGGGTGTTGCAGTTTTTGACGCCCGTACCGGGGAAGTACTATATAAAGGTTCAATGAATAAAGATGTTGGCAGGGGAGTAGCCGGTGATATTGATCCTTCAAATCCGGGTGCGGAGATGTGGTGGGCAGGTTCAGGCGGTTTGTTCAGTATGACCGGTGAGAGGATCGGGGAGATGCCTGCCTCTACTAATTTTCTAATCTGGTGGGATGCCGACCTTACGAGGGAATTGCTCGATGGAAATCATATTGACAAGTACAAAACAGGCCGAATATTTACTGCTGAGGGTTGCAGTTCGAATAACGGTTCAAAGTCGACACCTGCCTTGAGTGCCGATCTCTTTGGTGACTGGCGTGAAGAGGTAATATTCAGAACTGCGGACAACAAAAATCTTAGAATCTATACAACTGTGATCCCGTCAAAATACAGGTTTCGTACTTTGATGCACAACCCACAGTACAGGCTGGCGATTGCAACTCAGAATGTTGCGTATAACCAGCCTCCGAATACAAGTTTCTTTATCGGGGAAGGGATGAAGAAATTTTCAGGCCCTGAAATTAGTGTCGTCCCGACGAGAATTGTAAAGTCTGGAAAATAGTTTATAAGCTTTCTGGTTGTTTTTTATTTCTTATGTCTTTCCATCAGAACCTTTTCAATTTTCTGCAGATCAGTGCCTTTTGATTTAAGTAAGATAAGCAAGTGGTATAGCAGGTCGGCGGCTTCATTTTTAAACAGGTCGGCATTATTGTCCTTCGCCTCAATTATCAGCTCAACTGCCTCTTCACCTACTTTTTGGGCAACTTTATTGATGCCTTTTTTATATAATTTGTTTGTATACGAATCGACTGCATCTTCGTCAATGCGCTGATTAATAATTTGTTCCAGTTGATATAAAAAACCTTTGGGAGTCTCTTCTGCAAAACATCCGGTGCTTCCTGTGTGGCACACCGGACCGGCAGGATCTACTTTAATCAGAATTGAATCATTATCACAATCTGCCAGGATCTCTTTTACGAACAGGAAGTTACCAGAGGTTTCCCCTTTGGTCCACAGGCGATTTTTGCTCCGGCTGAAGAATGTGACCTTTCCCTCTGATTCAGTCTTCATCAGTGCCTCTTCATTCATATATCCAACCATCAGCACCTGCAGTGTGTTATTGTCCTGAATAACAACCGGTACCAGTCCGTTTCCTTTTTTGAAATCTATATTTTCCATAATAATAAGTATTCATTCCTGGTTTTCTCTGTGGTTCTCTGTGTCTTCTCAGTGTATCTCTGTGTAACTATTTTTAAGAACTGTCACAGAGCTACACAGAGGCCTTCGGCAAGCTCAGGCTATCACAGAGTTACACAGAGGTGTTTTATCTGACTGCAATGTTTTCATTTCTGAGGTATTTTTTTAAATCAGGAATAGTTATTTCACCGAAGTGAAAAATGCTGGCAGCCAGTGCTGCACTGCAATCCGAATTACAGAACACCTGTTTAAAGTGGTGCCTTGTTCCAGCCCCTCCTGATGCAATAACCGGGATATTGACACTTCTGCTTACATCACTCGTGATCTCAAGTGAGAAACCTGTCTTCATTCCGTCATTATTCATAGAGGTCAGCAGAATCTCGCCTGCACCCAGTTCTTCAACCCTCTGCGCCCAGTTTACTGTTCTCAGCTCAGTCGGAGTACGTCCACCATTGACAAAAACAATCCATTCATCATCAACAAATTTTGTGTCAATTGCTGCTACAATGCACTGATTTCCGAATTCGGCTGCTATTTCTGAGATGAGTTCCGGACGTTTCACAGCTGATGAGTTAACAGTTATTTTATCGGCTCCGGCTTTAACAAGTACGGCTACATCCTCCACATTATCAATACCTCCACCCACTGTAAAAGGGATATTTATTTCTGCTGCGATCCTCTCAACTAGTCCGGCCAGTGCTTTCCGGTTCTCAATTGTTGCAGTAATATCGAGAAATACCAGTTCATCTGCCCCCTGTTTTACATACTCTTTGGCCAGCTCAACAGGATCGCCGGCATCTCTCAGGTTAAGAAAGTTTACTCCTTTTACTGTTCTTCCGTCTTTAATATCGAGACACGGAATTATTCGCCTTTTTAACATAGTCTGCCTAATTCTTTCAATGTTATCTTCCCTTCATAAACAGCCTTTCCTATAATTGCTCCTTCGCAACCGGCCTCTCTGAGTTCATGTATATCAGCTAATGAGGAGATACCACCGCTTGCAATAAGTTTGATCTTTACCTTTTCAAGAATCTCCTTATACAGATCAGTGGATGGTCCCTGAAGCATACCGTCCTTTTTAATGTCGGTACAAACTGTATATTTAACTCCTTTTGACCGGTATTCTCTGATAAAGTTAATAATGTCAATATCAGAGTTTTCAAGCCACCCTTCAGTAGATACTTTTCTGTCGATACAGTCTGCTCCAAGGATAAGCTTTTCCTGTCCAAGTTTCTTTAGCCAGTCAACAAACAGCTCTGGTTCGTTCGCAGCGATGCTTCCAAGGGTAACCTGTCTGGCACCTGCACTCAGGACTGAGATGATATCTTCATAAGATCTGAGTCCTCCGCCAAAATCAATTTTAAGATTGGTCTTGCCTGCAATTTTCTGAAGAAGTACCAGGTTTTCTATTTTCTTGTTTTTGGCCCCGTCAAGATCGACAAGATGAAGATATTTTATCCCGTTGTCCTCAACCATTTTTGCAACTTCCAGGGGATCTTCATTATATACTTTTTTTGTACTGAAGTCACCGCGTGTAAGCCTTACACATTTTCCGCCTATAATATCAAGTGCTACTATTATTCTCATAATTCCAGGAAGTTTTTAAGGATCAGTTCTCCGACTTCAGCCGATTTCTCAGGATGAAATTGTGTGGCATAGAAATTCTCTTTTTGCATACTCGCACTGAAGGGAAGTATGTAATCGCATGTAGCGGATGTTGAGGAACAGATTTCTGCATAATAGCTGTGTACATAATATACATCATCATCCGGTGAAATATTCCTGAAAAGATCTCCTTTCAGAGTAAGAAAATTATTCCATCCCATGTGCGGTATTTTTTCAACCTTCGGAAAAAGCCTTACATCAGCATCAAATATTCCAAGGCACCTGGTGTCTCCTTCTTCAGTATAGCGGCACATCAGCTGCATACCAAGACAGATGCCAAGCACAGGATTAGTCAATGATACAATTGTTTTGTCGAGACCTCTTTCTGTAAGGTACTTCATCGCTGAACTTGCCTCGCCAACTCCCGGAAATATTACTTTATCAGCGTTTTTCAGCTCATCAGGATCATCAGTTATTATGCTGTCAAATCCAAGACGGGTCAATGCGTTCTGCACTGATTTGATGTTTCCTGCATTATATTTCAGAATTGCAATCATAGGCTCCCTTTAGTTGATGGCAAGTTAAAGTTATCTGTCTGTTTTACCGCATTTTTTATTGCTTTTGCGAATGCTTTGAAAATTGCCTCTATTTTATGGTGTTCATTCTCACCTTCAGCTTTTATGTTGAGGTTACATTTCGCATTGTCGCTGAACGACTTAAAGAAATGAAAGAACATCTCTGAAGGTAATTCGCCTACCTTTTCTCTTGTAAAATTTACATCCCAGATGAGCCATGGCCTTCCTCCGAAATCGAGAGCAACCTGTGCCAGGCAATCGTCCATTGGCAATACAAAGCTGTATCGCTCAATACCCTTTTTCCCGCCAATAGCTTTAAGTATCGTCTCTCCCAGGGTTATTGCAACGTCTTCCACGGTATGATGTTCATCAATATTGAGGTCACCTTTTACTTTTATTTCCAGATCGATGTTTCCATGACGTGCGATCTGTTCGAGCATATGGTCGAAGAAGCCGATACCGGTATCAATTCTGCTTATACCTGATCCGTCAAGATTGAGCTCAATCAGTATATCAGTTTCCGATGTTTTTCTCACAGTTTTTCCAGTACGGGGGATCTGTTTCAGAAATTTGTAAATCTCATTCCAGTCGGTGGTAGATAAAGAAGCTTCCTGAACCTGGCTGTTACCAATAAAGATTGCTTTGCATCCGAGATTTTCAGCCAGCTTAACATCAGTAAGTCTGTCACCGATAACATACGATGATTCAAGATCTATTCCCTGAGAAAGGTATTTCACCAGCATAGCAGTTCCAGGTTTTCTTGTTGGAGCCATTTGTTCAGGTGTAGTCTTATCGATAAAAATCTCTTTAAACACAACTCCTTCACCCTTAAGTATTTCAAGCATTTTATTGTGTACAGGCCAGAATGTTTCCTCAGGATGAATATCAGTTCCAAGACCATCCTGATTTGTAACCATTACCAGTTCGAAATCAGTCTCTCTGGCAATTTTTGACAAGCAGGTAATGGCTGAGGGCAGGAAAGTCAACTTCTCAAAACTATCCACCTGTTCATCTGCAGGTTCAATGATTATGGTGCCATCCCTGTCGATAAAGAGTACTTTTTTCATATTGAAATTGTATTTAATGCTTTCAGAAGGCAGTCGTTTTCTGTTTTTTTTCCGATAGTAATACGTAAGCAGTTTTTTACCACGCTGTGTCTGTTTCTGATTATTATATTTTCGCTTACCAGTCTGTTATAAACCGCAGTAGAGTCTTTTACTTTAATGAGTACGAAGTTAGCATCAGTTGGGTATATCTCTTCTGCTATTTTCATTTTCTTAAGGGTATTTATTACCCTTTCTCTTTCTTTCCTGATACCTGCAATCTGTTTTTTAACTTCGCCTGTTAATGTGAGCTTCCTTAAGGCAGCATTCTGATTGATTGTACTTATATTATACGGCGGCTTAAGCTTGTTAAAATATTGAATTACAGACTTATTCATAAATGCCATACCTACTCTTACTGCGGCCAGACCAAATGCTTTACTGAAAGTCTGCATTACTATAAGGTTAGGATACTTCTCTACAATATTCAAAAATGAAGGCTTATCGCTGAAATCTATGTAAGCTTCATCAATTACCACAATGCCATTGAAACTCCTGATTATAAATTCCACATCTGAATATTTCATGGCATTTCCAGTAGGGTTATTCGGAGAGCATACGAAAATGAGCTTTAGGTTTTTATCAGTCAGATGAGTCTTTGCTGCTGCAAGGTCGATCTGGAACTTTTCATTAAGCGGGACCTTAATTACTGTTATATCATTAACAGCAGCCGATACCTCATACATTCCGTATGTGGGAGTAAAGGTCAGGGCTTTATCAGTCCCCGGGTTGCAGAATACCCTGAAGCACAGGTCTATAATTTCGTCACTTCCATTTCCCAGGAAAATGTTTTCCTCAGAAATACCTTTTATCTCTGAAATTGCAGCTTTCAGTTCCTTCTGATAGGGATCGGGATATCTGTTAAGTTTTCCGTATGGATTTTCATTTGCATCCATAAAAACTCCATTCTTTCCCTTGAACTCATCCCTTGCACATGAGTAGGGTGTCAGATTTAGAACATTTTCCCTGACAAGTGTCTTAATATCAACCATTTTTTAAGCTTTTTAATCTTATACTGACTGCATTCTTATGTCCTGAAAGATTCTCCGCTTCAGCCATGATTTCAATAGCTGGTCCCAGGATTTCCAGGCCATCTGCGGTGATTTCCTGAAATGTTATTTTTTTCATGAAACTATCAACTGAAACTCCGCTGTAATTTCGTGCATATCCGTTTGTAGGCAGAGTATGGTTTGTGCCTGATGCATAGTCTCCTGCACTTTCACAGCTATATTTACCAAGAAATACTGATCCTGCATTTATTATTTTATCTGCTATTTTATTAGCATCACTTGTGCTGATTATAAGGTGCTCCGGGGCATAGGCGTTGCTGAAGTCAATGCATTCATCAATATCTCCTAATAGTATATATCGACTGTTTTCCAGGGCTTTTAAGGCTATCTCTTTTCTCGGCAGTTGCATTACCTGTTTTTCAACTTCACTTTTAACTTTATGTATAAGTTCCTGATTATCAGATAGCATAATAACCTGACTATCAGGTCCATGCTCTGCCTGCGAAAGGAGGTCGGCGGCAATGAATTCTGCGTCAGCATTTTTATCTGCAATGACAAGAACTTCACTTGGTCCGGCCGGCATGTCAATAGCTGTCCCTTCGAGCTGTACAAGTTCTTTTGCCTTTGTAACATACTGATTTCCGGGTCCGAAAATCTTATACACTTTTGGAATGGTTTCAGTACCACAAGCCATTGCAGCTATAGCCTGAGCACCTCCGGCTTTGTATATTTCACTTATCCCTAACAACTTAGCTGTAAAGAGTATAACAGGATTGATTTTGCCATTAATGCCTGCAGGTGTGCATACAACAATCTGATTGCAGCCGGCTAATTTTGCAGGTATGCCCAGCATAAGCAGAGTCGAAAAGAGGGGAGCGCTGCCTCCCGGAATGTAAAGACCCACTTTTTCAATTGCAACACTTTTTCTCCAGCATTTTATCCCTTCAGAGATCTCAACAACCGGTTCCTGTGAGAGCTGTACTGAATGGAATTTCTCAATGTTCTTTTTAGCAGCTATGATTGCCCTTTTAAGTTCTTCTGAAATAAGGCCTTCAGCTTCAATTACTTCGACTAATGATGCCTTTATATTTCCTGCAGGAGTACCATCAAATTTTTGGGATAGTCTCTGAAGAGCTCTGTCTTTCTCCAACCTTACACTGCTAATGATCTCCTTTACCTGAGTTTCGAGTACGGAGGTATCAATTCCGGGACGAGTGCACAGCATGTTCCAGTCAGACCTTTGAGGATTTAAAATAATCTTCATTACAGTATCATTTTTTCAATTGGAATCACAAGGATACCTTCTGCGCCGGCCTGTTTGAGCTGGTCAATTCTTTCCCAGAACTCGTCCTCTTTAACGACAGAGTGCAGACTGCACCAGCCTTTTTCCACCAAAGGTACAATCGTAGGGCTCTTCATCCCGGGTAGGATTGAACAGATTTTCTGAATGGCAGATTCGGGTGCATTGAGAAGAATATATTTGTTTTCATTTGCGTTCTTTACTGACCTGATCCTGAAAATCAGCCTTTCCAGAATTGCTTCTTTTTCCTTATCCAGGTTTTTATTGCTTATTATTACAGCCTGGCTTTTCAGAATAGTTTCCACTTCGTGTAATCCATTGGTAAGCAGAGTACTGCCTGAGCTGACAATATCACAAACGGCATCAGCCAATCCAATTCCGGGGGCTATCTCAACACTGCCACTGATCTCTTCAATCTCAGCTTTGATATTATTTTTTTGCAGGAAATCGGTAAGGATCCTCGGGTAGCTGGTTGCTATCTTTTTATTCATGAAATATTTAACCCCCGGGTAAGAATCCTCCTTTGGGATAGCAAGACTCAGCCTGCACTGGGCGAATCCAAGTTGTTCTATTATTGTAACGTTTTTATTCTTTTCGAAGACCATGTTCTCGCCAAGAATACCAATGTCAGCCACCTGCTGCTCAACATATTGCGGAATGTCGTCATCCCTGAGAAAAAGAAGTTCGACAGGGAAATTTTTTGCCGAGGTTTTTAAAACGCTGACACCGTTAGAAAATTTTATTCCGCACTCCTCGAGAAGTTTTTTAGAATTTTCGCTAAGTCTGCCGCTTTTCTGAATTGCAATTTTAAGTTTACTCATTTTAGTGTTTCCGTATATGTCTGAGCAAACCTTTCGGGAAAATAAAAACCCGTCTGATCTGCTCAGACGGGTTTATGATATTTTTATATACACACATATCATTATCTCCTCGCCTGAGAGCAAGTATGATGATGATGATGTATGGAATTGTTGATCATTTCTTTAAAATTTGAATGCAAAGATACAGAAAAATTAATAAAAAATATAAAAACTGATAAAAAAGTGATAAAACCCCTGGAGATACTGCCCCCAAACCCCCCTGAAGGGGGGCTTTAAACAGGATCCATTCTAAGCCCCCTTTAGGGGGTTTGGGGGCTAATAAAGTTTGCAATCCAGTCGCCTACTTCTGATGTGGATCTTGGTTTCTCCTTGTTAAGATCGACAGTAACATAATCAGCCTCAATTGATTTCTCAACTGCAGATACTATGGCTTCCGACTCCTTTTTCAGTCCGAATGCAAGATCGAACATCATAGCTGCTGAGAGAATTGTTCCGAGGGGGTTTGCAATATTTTTGCCTGCAGCCTGGGGATATGAGCCATGAATAGGTTCAAAGACTGATGTAAGAAGTCCGACTGAAGCGGAAGGAAGCAATCCAAGTGAACCGGTGAGGACACTGGCTTCATCGGATAATATATCTCCGAACATATTTTCTGTTACAATAACATCGAATTTAGCCGGCCACTGAATGAGCTGCATGGCTGCATTATCAACGAACATATAATCCATTGTCACTTCACTGTATTCTTTGCCGACTGCGGCAGCTGTTTCTCTCCACAACCTTGATGTTGCAAGAACATTGGCCTTGTCAACAACAGTGACTTTCTTTGAACGTTTCATTGCATACTCACATGCCAGTCTGACAACACGTTCTATTTCATAGCGGCTGTAGACACATGAGTCATAAGCTGTATTACCATCCTCAGATCTTCCCTGGGGTTTCCCGAAATAAATGCCACCGGTAAGTTCTCTAATCATCATAATGTCAACACCCTGTACTAGTTCTTTCTTTAACGGTGATTTGTCGATAAGTGACGGGAAAGTGGATACCGGCCTGACATTTGCATAAAGTCCGAGTTCTTTTCTCATAGCAAGTAATCCCTGTTCGGGACGAACCTTAGCGGCAGGGTTATTATCGTATTTAGGATCGCCTATTGCACCGAACAAAACAGCATCAGACGATTTGCAGAGTTCCAGAGTCTCTGCAGGTAACGGATTACCTGTTTTGTCAATTGCTATAGCCCCGACAAGAGCATGGTTAAAAATAAAATTATGGTTGAATTTTTTTCCGACAGCGGATACAACTTTTTTTGCCTGTTCTATTATCTCCGGACCGATTCCGTCGCCGGGTAATACTGCGATCTTAAAATCCATTCGTTACGTTTGTTAATATATTATCACCTACTGTTTTCTGTTCTAGATTCTCAATAATATTAAGCATCCTTTCGGTAGCTTTTATTGCCGATTCAGTCTGATCTGCATCGAGACCTTTTGTTTTGAATTCCTTGCCGTTGAAGTCCCATGTAATTACTGTTTCCACAAATGCATCAGTTGCTCCTCCCGGAGGTATAGATACCTGATAATCGGTAAGTGCGGGATATTGTTTTCCGAGTTTGTCATAAATCAATCTCAGTGCTTTCATAAAAGCATCGTACTGGCCATCGCCCGAAGAGGTCTCCTGATATAGATTGCCATCTATCTCAACCTGAATATTTGCTGAAGGTTTCAAGCCGTAGGATAGGGACAATGAATAGTTTTTTATGAATATCTTATAGTTGATCTGATCACTGCCAAGCACATCGGCAATGATGAACGGAAGGTCTTCCGGAGTAACATTCTCTTTTTTGTCTCCGAGTTCAATAACTCTCTGAGTCACTTTTGAAAGCGATTCGGGATCGAGGAAAAGACCGAAATCTTCAAGGTTCCTTTTAATAGTTGCTTTTCCCGATTGTTTTCCAAGTGCATACTTCCTTTTTCTTCCAAAACGTTCAGGAAGAAGATTATTATAATAAAGGTTGTCTTTGTTATCGCCATCGGCATGTATTCCCGAGCACTGAGTAAACACATTTTCACCGATTACAGGTTTGTTAACCGGGATTCTGATACCGCTGAATGTTTCTACTATTTTACTTGTATTGGTAATTTCAAATTCATTCACACCTGTTTCTGCGTGAAGCTGATCGCGGAGAACACCAATCACACTGGAGAGAGGTGCATTTCCTGCTCTTTCTCCCAACCCGTTAACAGTAGTATGAATGCCTTTTACACCTGCTTTGACTGCGGAATAGACATTGGCAACAGCCAGATCATAATCGTTATGTGCATGAAAGTCAAAATGAAGATTCGGGTACCTGTCTACAGTCTGTTTGCAGAAATCATAGGTTTGTTCTGTATTAAGGATGCCGAGAGTATCCGGAAGCATGAATCGTACGATATTCTCATCTTTTAATGCATCGAGCATGAAGAATACATATTCGGGTGAATTGATCATACCGTTCGACCAATCCTCGAGGTAAATATTTACATCCATCTCAAGAATATCAGCTTTACTGATAATTCCCTTAATGTCAGAAACATGCTGTTCGGGTGTTTTTCTTAATTGTTTTTCTAAATGTCTTAATGAACCTTTACACAGAAGATTAACAACTTTTCCACCTGCATCATTTATCCAGTTCAGTGAGATATCACCATCAACAAAGCCTAATACTTCAACCTTCCTGTGAAGATTATTATGCCTGGCCCATTCTGTAATTTTATTCAGAGCCTCGAATTCTCCCGATGACACTCTGGCCGATGCTACCTCAATACGGTCGACTTTCAGATCCCTGAGAAGGAGCTTTGCTATATGAAGCTTTTCGAGAGGTGTATAAGACACCCCTTGTGTTTGTTCCCCATCCCTCAGGGTGGTATCCATTATTTCAACTCTCATTTCACCAGATTTTTATTTTTTTCATAGCTTGTTATCTGACTCTTCATGCTCAGAAGAAAGTCGATATCATCAAGTCCTTTAAGAAGACACTCTTTCTTATAAGGATTAATTGAGAACTTTACGGTATCTCCGGTTGAAAGTACTGTAAGTGATTGTTTATCAAGATCTATCCTGACTTTTTCTGATGGGTTTTTCAGTATTGATTCCTGAAGTTTTTTTAGAAACTCATCAGAAACAACTATAGGTAGCAAGCCGTTATTCAGGGAATTATTCATAAAAATATCGGCAAAGAAGCTTGATATAACGGCTCTGAAACCGTAATCAAAAATTGCCCATACAGCATGCTCCCTGCTCGATCCGCTTCCGAAGTTTTTTCCGGCTACAAGAACTTTACCTCCGAATTTAGGATTATTGAGTATGAACTCACTATTCTTCTCTCCGCTCTTCAGGTATCTCCAGTCGCGGAAAAGATTATCGCCGAAACCCTCTCTTGAGGTGGCACTAAGAAAACGAGCCGGTATGATCTGATCGGTATCAACATTTTCCAGTGGTAAAGGAACGCATGTTGACTCAAGAATATCGAATTTTACTTTTGCCATATCAGATTATTTTAAGCTTTTGAATTAGAAAGAAAGTCTCTTGGATCAGAAATCTTACCGGTAATTGCGGCGGCTGCAGCTGTCAGAGGACTGGCAAGCATAGTGCGCGCACCCGGTCCCTGTCTGCCTTCAAAATTTCTGTTCGAGGTTGATACAGCGTATTTCCCGACAGGAATTTTATCCTCATTCATAGCAAGGCATGATGAACAACCCGGTTGTCTTACCTCGAATCCTGCTTTTTTATATATATCTATCAGTCCTTCTGCAACCATCTGTTCTTCAACTTTTTTGGAGCCTGGAACAATCAGTGCGGTTACATTGTCTGCTTTTTTCCTCCCTTTAATTATTTCAGCAAAGGCCCTGAAATCTTCAATTCTGCCATTTGTGCAGCTTCCGATAAATACATAATTTATTGGATGTCCAAGAAGTTTCATTCCCGGTTTAAATCCCATGTAATCAAGAGATTTGATAAAAGAAGCAGATGCTTTTTCATCTTTTACCTCAGACAAGGGTATAGTGCTGTCTATAGCCATACCCATTCCCGGGTTTGTGCCATAGGTGATCATCGGTTTTATAGCTGCAGCATCAAAAACCAGCTCTTTATCAAATACAGCATCCTCATCGCTCTTCAGATATTTCCACTCCGCAATAGCCCTGTTCAGGTTTTCAACATCCCTTACTGCGGGAAGCTTCCTAAGGTAGTCGAAGGTGATTTCGTCGGGAGCTATCAATCCGCCGCGTGCGCCCATCTCAATACTCATGTTACAGATAGTCATTCTTGCTTCCATACTGAGGCTGGTGATTGCCCGACCGCAATATTCAACAAAATAACCTGTCGCACCGCTTGCAGAGATCTCCGCAATAATGTACATGATAATGTCTTTGGAAGTAACTCCTTTCTGAAGCTTGCCATTAAGGGTAATCTTCATTTTCTTAGGCTTTGGCTGAAGGATACACTGAGTGGCAAGAACCATTTCAACCTCGCTTGTTCCGATACCAAAAGCAATTGTTCCAAAAGCACCATGCGTGGATGTATGGCTGTCGCCACACACGATTGTCATTCCCGGAAGGGTATATCCAAGTTCGGGACCTATAACATGCACTATTCCGTTTTTGGAATGGTTCAGACCGAATAATTCGATTCCGTGTTTCTTGCAATTTTCGGTGAGCCTTTCTACCTGGTTACGCGATAACTCATCGCGAATCTGCATGTGCTGATTCTGTGTCGGGATGTTATGGTCGGCAGTAGCAAGTGTTTTATCGGGTCTGAATACAGGGATCCCGCGTTCCTTCAGGCCATTAAATGCCTGAGGACTTGTTACTTCATGTATGAAGTGCCTGTCGATATACAGAACATCGGGGCCATCTTCTATGGAGCGCACCACGTGGCCGTCCCAGATTTTATCAAAAAGTGTTTTTGCTTTCAATTTTTCATCTTTTTCTCTGTGTCACTCTGTGTCTTCTCAGTGTCTCTCTGTGTAACTTTTTTAAGAACTTACACAGAGTCTCACCCCTTATTGATTAAGGAGTTACACAGAGGGAATTAATCAATATGTTACTCTATTGTATTTTAGCAAGAGCATCAATAAATGCTTCAACAGAAGCTGTTATAATATCAGTATTTGCTGAGAAGCCATAGTACATTTTGCCCTGATGTTCAACCTGTATGTGCACCTTACCCAGGTCATCACTGCCTTTGGTAATAGCCTGTATAAGAAATTCCTCGAGATGTACTGTCTTGCTGATCAGTTGTTTAACTGCAGTAAAAGAGGCATCTATTGGGCCATTGCCTGATGATGTTGCATAATGAACCTCACCATTTATTTTCATGCCAACAGTAGCTACAGGAATCAATGATTTGCCGCATGAGACCTGAAGCAGATCGAGTTTCATTGACTTTTCACCCTGGAAAACCTCACCGGCGAGAATCCTGATATCCTCATCGTTGATATCTTTCTTCTTATCAGCAAGAGTGAGGAAGCGGTGGTAAATATCATCAATCTCTTCCTTGCCAAATTTAAAACCAAGGAGTTCAAGCCTGTGGTTCAGGGCAGCTCTGCCGCTTCTGGCAGTCAGGATTATTGAAGACTCTTTTATACCAACTTCAACAGGATCAATTATTTCGTAGTTTTCCCTGTTTTTCAGAACACCGTCCTGATGAATACCAGAAGAGTGAGCGAAGGCATTTCTTCCAACAATTGCTTTGTTGGCCTGAACAGGCATACTCATAAGTGTTGAAACGAGCCTGCTGGTACTGTATATCAGTTTTGTATTGATATCTGTGCGAAGATTGAGATTATGGTGGCTTTTTATAATCATGGCAATCTCCTCGAGCGAAGTGTTTCCTGCCCGTTCGCCAATACCATTAATAGTTACCTCAACCTGGCGTGCACCGTTAATAATACCCATCATTGTATTGGCAGTAGCCATTCCAAGATCGTTGTGGCAATGTGTAGAAATAATTGCTTTGTCGATATTCGGAACATTATCTCTCAGATACTTAATCTTTTGTCCATACTCCTCAGGGAGACAGTAGCCTGTTGTATCAGGGATGTTAACTACTGTAGCACCAGCTTTTATAACTGCTTCAATTACTTTTGCAAGGTATTCGTTTTCACTTCTTCCTGCGTCTTCTGCATAGAACTCAACATCATCAACAAATTTTCTTGCATATTTAACAGCATCAGCAGCTCTTTTTATAATCTCCTCAGGAGTTGTCTTGATTTTATACTTAATATGGAAGGATGAGGTTCCGATACCAGTATGAATCCTCTTCCTTTTTGCATATTGAAGAGCCTCTGCAGCAACCTCAATATCTTTTTTGACAGCCCTTGTGAGTGCACAAATCACCGGATTTGAAACTGCCTTTGATATTTCAACAACCGACTTGAAATCGCCGGGACTTGAGATAGGGAAGCCGGCTTCGATGACATCGACTCCCAGGGCTTCTAGAGCCTGGGCGACTTCAATCTTTTCAATTGTGTTTAACTGGCATCCGGGTACCTGTTCACCATCTCTCAGGGTGGTATCGAAAATAATGACCTTATCGTCCATGTTCTGTATATTATTTGTAAAAAATTATTACTTGATTGGTCTCAGTTTTCTCACTGCAGCACCAGCTCTCCACATCTCTGAATTGCCAAGTTCTCCAAGTTCCTTGTCAAGTACTTCTTTGTAGTTTGGTGCACCGGTAGATTTCAGAACCCTTACACATTCTTCACCTGATTTGACTTTGTTATAAAGGTCGGTGAAGACAGGCAGAGTTGCAGCTTTAAACTTGGGTCTCCAGTCGAGTGCTCCGCGCTGTGCTGTGGCACTGCAATTCGCATACATCCAGTCCATTCCTTTTTCGTCGACAAGACGGATAAGGCTCTGTGTCAGTTCCTCAACTGTCTCATTGAAAGCTTCAGAAGGGCTATGTCCGTTTTCGCGTAATACCTGGTACTGTGCATCCATTATACCGGCAAGTGCACCCATCAGTACACCACGTTCTCCTGTAAGATCGCTGTAAACTTCCTGTTCAAATGTAGTAGGGAAGAGGTAACCTGAGCCAATTGCTATTCCGAGAGCTATTGTACGCTCTTCAGCTCTTCCTGTGAAATCCTGGAATACCGAATAGCTTGAGTTAATACCTGCACCTGCAAGGAAATTGCGTCTTACACTAGTGCCTGAACCTTTCGGGGCAACAAGAATAACATCAACATCTGCCGGAGGAATAACTCCTGTATGTTCTTTGTATGTAATGGAGAAACCATGCGAGAAATAGAGAGCATCTCCTTTCTTTAAACATGGTTTCAGAACCGGCCATAAAATTCTCTGGGCAGCATCTGAAACAAGGTATTGAATTACAGTTCCTTTTTTTACAGCCTCTTCAATAGGGAAGAGAGTTTTTCCGGGAACAAATCCATCCTTTACAGCTTTGTCCCAATCGGCTTTAAACTCGGGTGCCTGTCCGATAATGACATTAATGCCGTTATCTTTCATATTAAGAGCCTGGGCTGGTCCCTGTACTCCATATCCGATAACTGCTACCACCTCATTTTTAAGAACTTCGCGGGCTTTTGCAAGTGAAAATTCTTCTCTTGTTACTACATTTTCCACAACGCCGCCAAAATCAATTTTTGCCATGATGTTAATTATTAAGTTTGATTAATACATTTCTTATTTTCTTATTTTTTGCCCCCCACCCCCCCTGAAGGGGGGCTAAGCCTGCTTTGAATTATACCCCCTTTAGGGGGAAGGGGGCACTTATTTAGTTAAGTATTTCTATTTTTTCTGATTTGAACCTGTTTGCCTCATCCATCTCTTTCAGATATGATGTAAGCTCTTTAACCTGTTTTGTAATTGCAACCCTTCCCGACCTGGCAAACTGAAGAACACCATATGGTTCAAGCTGGGTGAGCAAGTCAGTAATTTCTGTCTTGTGACCGGTCTTCTCAATTACGATATATTCAGGAGATACCTCAAGGATCCTTGCATGATGAGCCCTTACTACATGGTCAACAATATTGCCCGACATAAGTCCTTTTGTCGGAACTTTAAAGAGAGCAATTTCCTGATAAATTATCTGGTCGGAAGTATGTACAAAGACCTTTAATACATCGATCAGTTTTTCCATCTGCCTTGCCACCTTCTGGATCATTTCAGGAGTTGTTTTTACTACAATAGTAAGTAGTTGGGCTCCTTTTACGGCTGATTCAGATGCAGTTATACTTTCGATGTTTATCTGCCTTCTGGTGAGTATTATTGTTATCTGTCCGAGTATCCCGATGTGGTCCTCGGTAAAAACTGATATTGTAAATTCCTGTTGCATAATCTTGGTTTTATTTTCTGCCCCCCATCCCCCCTAAAGGGGGGCTTGTCAGGACCTGATATTTAATAAGTTAATCTGATTTCTGATACTGATTTGCCTGGTTCTACCATCGGGAAGACATTTCCTTCTTTCTGTACTTTAATTTCGAGCAGGTAAGCGCTCTTTGATTCGATCATTTCGGTAAGTGCATCCTTCAGATCCTCTCTTTTCACAACTTTTTTTGCAGGGATTCCAAATGCTTTGGATATCATTACGAAGTCGGGATTTGTGAGCTCTGTCGAAGCATACCTTTTTTCAAAGAACATATCCTGCCATTGGCGGACCATTCCCAGAAAATCATTATTAAGAATGATAATCTTTACCGGTATCTTATATTGAAGTATCGTTCCCAGCTCCTGCATTGTCATCTGGAATCCGCCATCGCCAAGAAATGTAATCACTTCCTTATCCGGGTGTCCAAGCTTTGCTCCAATACCTGCAGGTAATCCGAAACCCATTGTTCCCATTCCGCCAGATGTTACCCAGCTGTTTGGATTCTTATATTTATAGTAGCGTGCTGCATACATCTGATTCTGCCCAACATCGGTAACAACAATTGCTTCCCCCTGTGTGAGGTCAGAAACCATGCTGACTACCTCGCCCATACGGATTGCACCTTTTTCGGGTTTCGTTTCAGGCTTTATTACTTTATCATATTCCTCTTTATCACAGATTCTGAATTCCCTGATCCATTTTTCGAAGGAGTTTGGTTTAACCAGAGGGATCAGATAATTAAGGACCTCTTTGGCATCATTATGAATCTCTACATCTACTGCTACATTCTTATTAATCTCAGCCTGGTCGATCTCAATATGTATGATTGTCGCCTGTTTGGCATATTTTTTAAGATTACCGGTAACACGGTCATCGAAGCGCATTCCGATTGCAATTATGAGATCAGCCTGGTTTGTAAGCAGGTTTGGACCATAATTTCCATGCATACCAAGCAACCCAGCAAAGAGCCTGTGTCCGGTAGGGAATCCAGAAATTCCCAGAAGCGTTACGGCAACCGGTATTCCTGTTTTTTCTGCAAAAGACTGAAGCTCCTTTTCAGCCCCTGAAAGAAGAATTCCATGTCCGGCAAGGATCAACGGCCGTTCTGCATGATTTATCATTATAGCTGCTGACTCAATTGGCTTCTTATTCAGAGGGACATGGGGATTATAGCTCCTTAAATAATCACATTTTTTGTATTTGAAATCGAGTTTTTCAAGCTGTGCATCCTTTGTTATATCGATAAGAACTGGTCCCGGACGCCCTGTTGTTGCTATATAAAATGCTTTTGCAATTACTTCCGGAATGTCTTCAGCCTTTTTCACCTGGCAGTTCCATTTTGTTACCGGCATGGAGACACCTATGATATCTGTCTCCTGAAATGCATCGGTACCAATAAGGGTTGAAACAACCTGGGCTGTAATGAAAACTGTTGGTACTGAATCGAGAAACGCATTGGCTATACCTGTTACGAGGTTAGTTGCTCCCGGACCGGAAGTCGCAAAACAGATGCCTGGTTTACCGGTGACCATTGCATAGGCCTGTGCTGCATGGGCCGCGCCCTGCTCATGACGGGTAAGGTAATGACTGATTCTTCCTTCAAAGTCGAGGAGTGTATCATAAATAGGCATTATAGCTCCTCCGGGATAGCCAAAAACAGTATCAACACCTTCTTCAACCAGACAGTTTAAAAGAGCTTCTGCTCCTGTAATGTGTTCGTGACCATTAACCTGCGCTTTTGCAGTTTCCTTTTGTTTTACAGTCTTCATATAATCAATTTTCTATATTAACCTTATTGCACCCAGATCGGCTGAGCTTACGTTTGCCGCATATGCTCTGAGGGAGGCAGGAATTATTCTGTTTCTGTTTACCGGTTTATAGGCTTTATCACCTCTCGATTTCTCTTCTTTTTCTCTCTTCATCAATTCTTCTGGTGAAAGAAGGACATTAATTTTTCTTTCTGAGATTTTGATTTCAATTTTATCACCTGTTTTTATAAGTGCAAGCTCCCCGCCGGCTGCTGCCTCCGGAGAAATGTGTCCAATAGAAAGTCCGGACGTTCCACCGGAAAAACGGCCATCTGTTATCAAGGCACATGCTTTACCGAGTCCTTTAGATTTCAGGTATGAGGTTGGATAAAGCATCTCCTGCATTCCGGGTCCGCCTTTTGGACCTTCATATCTGATAACTACCACATCACCCGCTTTAACCTTATCTGTAAGTATTCCTTCAACAGCATCATCCTGTGATTCATAGACAATTGCATTTCCTGTAAATGTGAAAAGCGATTCATCTATCCCTGCTGTTTTAACAATACATCCTTTACCTGCAATGTTTCCATATAACACAACCAGCCCGCCATCTTTACTGTAAGGGTCTTTAACTGATCTGATACATCCATTTTTTCTGTCTGTATCTAGTTCCCGGTAAAAAGTATCATGAGAACCCATCTTAAGATTTTTAACGAGCGACGGAGCGCTTCTGAAAATATTGTATGCTTCTTCTGTAGCTTGTCCGCCCATAATATCCCAATCGGCAATCGCTTTTTTAAGAGAAGGGTAGTCAACTCTTTTGACTGAAGTATCAATCAGGTTCCCGCGTTCAAGTTCGCCCATGATCCCCAGAATACCACCTGCATGGTTTACATCCTGAACATGATACTGTGAACTTGGAGCGACCTTGCATATATTAGGGATCTTACGTGATAGATTATCAATATCCTTCATAGTAAAATCAACACCTGCTTCCTGTGCAATAGCTAGAAGATGGAGAACTGTATTTGTTGAGCCTCCCATAGCTATATCGAGCGACATTGAATTCATGAATGCTTCTCTTGTGGCTATTGATCGCGGAAGAACTGAACTGTCGCCCTCATTATAATACCTGTTTGTAAGCTCAACAATCAGTGCGGCTCCTTTCTCAAATAGTTTTACCCTGTTCTGATGTGTCGCAACAACTGTTCCGTTTCCCGGAAGTGAAAGACCCAGTGCCTCAGTCAGACAGTTCATCGAGTTTGCTGTGAACATACCTGAACATGATCCGCAGGTAGGACAGGCAGCTTTTTCTATTTCATCAAGATCACTGTCGCTTATAGAATCATCTGCACCCGCAACCATTGCATCAACAAGGTCGAGTGATTTATTTTTGAATTTTCCGGCCTCCATAGGACCTCCGGAAACAAAAACGACAGGGATGTTTATTCTCATAGCTGCCATCAGCATTCCAGGAGTGATCTTGTCGCAATTGCTTATACAAATCATGGCATCTGCCAGATGCGCATTCACTACATATTCAACACTATCAGCTATAAGTTCCCTGGAAGGAAGGGAGTAGAGCATTCCATCGTGACCCATGGCGATGCCGTCGTCTATCGCAATGGTATTAAATTCTGCTGCAAAAAGACCTCTTTTCTCTATCTCTTTCTTTACCACCTGTCCGATTTCATGAAGATGTGCATGTCCCGGCACAAACTGAGAAAATGAGTTTACAATTGCAATTACGGGTTTTCCCATCTGTTCTTCAGTCATCCCGTTGGCACGCCACAGACTCCTGGCTCCTGCCATATTTCTGCCGGTAGTTGTTTTTGAGCTCCTGAGTAAATTCTTCATGTAAAAATCCCTATTTAAAAAAATAGCTTCCCGGTTCCCCGGAAAGCTTCTGTATATTTATAGTAATACATATTATTCCCGGTTCATGATCGCTTGATAATGAGGAGGAGGACAATAATATGGATTAAAGATATTCTCACTTTATTTATTTTAAAATGTCGCACAAATGTATCCAAATTTTTAATAAATCAAACAAAAAGTGCTTTTTATTATCATTTTTGTTAGGTATTTCCTGAATAAAGGTTAACCTTATTTATTGTTTTAGAGTAAATCTCGTCATAAATCCGCCACCTTCTCCTAATGTAATATCTATTGTATCATTCTGGTTTGCAGAACCATTAATGACGATAGCTGAAGCCGGATTATCTTCATCATCATGCAGAACAAGAGTGTTATAATTGCCATTTCCAAGAAATGAAAGAGGTATTTTAACAGTTCTGGCACTAAGTCCGTTTAAGATTGAAAGAAACCATGCTGATCCTTTTCTCTGGGCATAAATTGCCAGTTCTCCTATTTCTGAAGGAGCAAGTACTATTGTTTCATCCCACACAGAAGGAATGCTCTTTATCATTTCAGCGCACGTGTTTTCGAGGATATGTGCTGGTGTGGAAGCATATGTAATAACCGGTGCAGAATAAATTGCAGCAGTAGCCACCTGATGAACCCATGTAGTGTTCTTCCGCCTTTCACCGAAGTGAGTTACGGAATAATCTGCCGGACCGGCCAGCATTCTTGTAAAAGGGATAGTGGTCTCATGAGTTGCCCTGTCTGTCAGTTTGCTTGCCTCCATCCCCTTTACAGATTCATAGATTAAGATGTTGGGCCATGTACGTGAGAGCCCTGTTGGTTTATTTGCACCATGAAAAATCAAAACAAGCTTTAATGCTGCAGCTTCCCTTGCAATAGTCTCATATAAATCGATAACTTCCTTAGCCTCATGGTCAAAGAAATCTATTTTTAATCCGGCAATTCCAAGTTTATTGCATCGCTGAAACAATTCCTTTCTTGCCACCTGATCGTAAAGAGTATTTGAATGTTTCCATACTATAATTCCAACACCAAGTTCCTTTGAATAATCAACAAGTGCTTTAATAGAATCATCAGGCCAGCGGCTCCAGAAACCTTCGAGTATGTTGTATTCAAATCCCAGTTCAGCAGCTTCTTTAGAGAATTTCTTCATAACTGACAACGTTCCGTCTCCTCCGCCATCAAGGTATTTCCATACTGCACGACCCGGCCTGACCCATTCATTCTCAATGCCTGCAGGGAATAATTTCTTGTCCGGAGGGGGGCATAGGTTCTGTATTACATCACTGTTAATCATAGTGTTAAGATCGAAACCTGCAATGATTACTCTCCATGGTGTTGTAATTGTTCCTTTAATCTCAGCAATCTTTGAAAGCCTTTCAACATCTTCCTTTTTATAGCGTAAAATATAAGGATAAGATGGCGGATGACTATGACCAAGTCGAAGTGTAAATCCGTTCTTTCCGTCAGTCTGCAAAGCCATACCTGCATAATTTACCAGGTTGGCCTCGGAGATTGCCAGATAACCTTTACCATCTTTCAGTTTTACCATCAGGGGAGGAGCAGTCCACTCACCTGATGGAATTGTGTCTATTAGTTTATTTTCATGAATCCCCTCATAATGCATGTAGAGGTCGTGATACCATGCGGTGCTTCCTGCGGGAACTTTAAAAATAGTTGCTTCATCAGGTTTTCTTGATGTTTTCTTTTTTCCAGGCACTATGAAACGGAAAGCTACGGCATCATTAAAGACCTTTGCTTCAAGCGAATACTTAATACCTGATTCAATATGTGAAATCGCTATTGTTGCGGCATTATAATAGTCTCTTGCAACTGAATGCAATCCCCACAAGGGATAAGACTCATGTGAACTGTAATTTTTTATTTTTCCACTTTTAACTCCGTTTGTTATTTCGATACCATCTACTGACATTATTAATGGTGAAGGTTCAAGAATCTGGGTGCCATTCATCTTTACAGACAAAAAAATCTGATCATTTTCTGTAGCAATAAGGCACTGCAGTTTGCCATCGGGACTAGTCAGATTGAGTTTCACCGGATCTGAAAAGACCCTGGGTAATGATGAAACTAATCCTGTAATCAGCAGGAAGAAGAATTTAGCAAGAGTTTTTTTCATGATTAATTCATTTTTCATCCTTAATCTATGTAAAATACTGGCTATAAGTTTCTTATTCATTTTCCTCTGTGGCTCTCTGTGTCTTCTCAGTGTCTCTCTGTGTAAGTTCTTAAAGAAGTTACACAGAGCTACACAGAGTTTTTCACAGAGTTACACAGAGCAAATACTATTTATAAAGTTCTGCTGCTGTTTTTCCAACAACTGTTCCTTTCACTTCAACTTTTATTACTGAAGCTATCGGATCCGGCGCAGACTTTGGAAGAGTAAGTGTCAAAACTCCATCCTTTGAAGTAATGGCATTAACCTTTACACCATTAGCCAGAAGCGCTGCTGAGGCAACTTTATTTGAGATACCGGCAATTGTAAGTTTACCGTCAACAGGCCAGTTAAAAACTGAGAAATAGAGAGTCGTCCCATTTTTTGACTCTTTCTTAGTGCAACGACCCCAGTCGAACAAGCCCCAGGGACTTGCTTTGGTTCCATATACAGCTTCTCCGTTAACTTTCATCCATGCTCCCATTTTAGAAAGTATGTCAATACTCTCCTGAGGAAACTCTCCAAGATCGGTAGGACCGACATTAAGCAGGAAGTTACCGCCTTTCGAGGCAATATCCAGCAAGTTGCGGATTAGAGTCTCCGGAGTTTTATAATTGTGGTCGTAGCTCTTATATCCCCATGTTCCGTTCATTGTCATGCAGGTCTCCCAGTCTGTTCCGTCGAGATCCTTCAGGTTGGGAATTCTCTGTTCAGGTGTTTTGTGATCGCCCTGGAAATTGGGTCTTTTTAACCTGTCGTTGGTTATAATATTCGGCTGAATGGCAAGCTGGGCCTGAAGTTTCGTTGCTGCATCATCAGTCATATTTGTTGGTGTATCCCACCATAGAACTGCAACCTCACCATAGTTTGTAAGAAGTTCCTTAACCTGCGGAACGGCTACATCGTCAATATACTGATCGAATGTTTTCTTTTCCTGAGCCGGATCCCAGTGACCTTTATGCTCTTTTGTGTAAGCATCGATTATTACTGAATCGGGATTTGCCCAGCCCTCTTTCATTGGTCTGCGGGCAGCTGATCCGCCGGGATTATTCCAGTCCTGTGCCTGAGAATAATAGAAGCCCAGTTTTATGCCATATTTTTTACAGGCTTCTGCAAGGGGTTTCAGAAGGTCTTTGCCGTATACTGTTGCATCCACAACATTCCATTTGCTTGCTTTTGTTTCAAACAAGGCAAATCCGTCGTGGTGCTTTGATGTAATTACAATATATTTCATTCCTGCATCTTTTGCCATTCTGACCCAGGCATCCGGATCGTATTTTACAGGATTGAAATTCTTTGCCATGCGCTGGTAATCGGCTACCGGAATTTTTCCGCGGTTCATTATCCATTCACCAATGCCACCAATTTGTCTGCCATCCCATATGCCGGCAGGCAGTGCATAGACCCCCCAGTGGATGAACATTCCGAATCGTGCTTCGCGCCACCATTCCATCCGTTCGTCGTTGGTCAGAACTTTTGGAGCAGTAGTCTTCTGAGCTAAAAGGCTCTGAAATACCAGCAAAAATGCTGTCAGTACAATCATAATCTTTTTCATATTTCCTTTTTTAGTATTTTGTAGTTCTATTCCTTAATAATAGTGTATGTTTTTCCCTTTTCGGTCATGAAATCTATAATAAATCCCTCCTTAACAGTTAATTCCTGCAATGGAATTTTATTGTTTTTAATAATCTCAGGAGCAGAGTTCAGTGTATAAAAGCTATTAGGATTATTGCCGGTTCCTTTTGAAGAACTTACTTCAGCCACCTTTACAGGAACATTTGTTCTTACCCTGCAGTTGCCACCGAGTTCAGAAAGGATTATTGCTTTTGAAAGTGAATTGTTTTTCCATTCCATATTAACCGTGAATACTCCTTTTGCTTTAAGGCCGCTTACATTTCCATCGGGCCATTCTGAAGGGAGAGCCGGCAGAAGACTTATATATCCGTCATAACATTGTAGGAGCATTTCTGTAATCCCGGCAGTACCTCCGAAGTTCCCGTCTATCTGGAACGGAGGGCAGCCGTCAAAAAGGTTCGGATATGTTCCCCCGCCTTTATAGGAGGGATTTTTTGGTCCTATATATGTAAGTCCCTCTTTTAGTATTTTGAGTGCATGATCCCCGTCTTCAAGTCTTGCCCACCAGTTTATCTTCCATGCCATCGACCATCCTGTACTGACATCTCCTCGATGTATCATTGATTGTTTTGCCGCGGCTGCCAGATCAGGGGTCCGGAACGGACTAATCTGTGTTCCCGGGAAGAGGCCAAAGAGGTGGGAGAGGTGCCTGTGTTTATCTTCCGGATTGTCGAGATCGAGAAACCATTCCTGTAGCTGACCGTATTGTCCGATATGATAAGGGTAAAGTCTGCTCAAAGCATCTGAGAGTCTTGATTTATATTCAGGTTCAATATTCAGGATTTCAAGAGTGCGGATACAATTTGTAAACAGATCTCTGGTTATTGCCATGTCCATAGTTGAAGCCATGCTAACCTCCAGCGTTTTTCCATCTATTGTGAAAGTATTTTCAGGAGAAGAAGATGGATTTGTTACAAGAAAACCATCAGGGCTTTCAACCAGCCAGCCAAGAAGAAAATCTGCTGCTCCTTTCATCAGTGGCCAGGCAGTTTCTCTAAGAAACTTTTCATCACCGGTATATTCGTAATGGCGAAACAAATGCTGACTGAACCAGGCTCCTCCCATTGGCCAGCACGACCATCGTGGTGCCCCTCTGGGATCCCAGTTTCCGCCTCCGGCCGGACTGGTTTTTGCCCATATATCAGAATTGTGAAACACACACCAGCCATCTATGGCGAAATTGGTTTTTGCAGTTTTAGTTCCATTGGCTGCAAGGCTGGCTATAAAATTGATTAGCGGTGTATGGCATTCTGAAAGGTTAGTATTTTCAGCCAGCCAGTAGTTCATCTCGGTATTAATATTTGTTGTGTAATTGCTTCCCCACGGAGGTTGGACCAGATCATTCCATAAACCCTGCAGGTTGGCAGGAATTGACTGATCGCGTGAAGAAGATATTAAAAGATACCTGCCGAACTGATAATATAATGCCTGAAGCTGATTATCACTTTTACTCGAGTTGAACCGGAGAAGCCTGTCGTCGGTAGGAAGCATTACAGCTTCTTTTTCGATACCAATGTTAATAGATACTCTGTCAAACAGATTCCTGAAGTCTGCCAGATGTGCACTTTTTACATCTTCATATTGTTTTTTTGATACAGCCTCAAGTAAAGAATTGGCTTCAACAGACGGATCTTTACCTTCCAGTCCCGGTGATTTATCGAATCCGTTATAACTGGTCGCAGTAACAACATATAGTGTGACTTTATCGGCATTTGTTACAATAATCTTATTATCAATAACTTCTGTTGTGCCGCCTGAATTTTTTAACCGAAGTTTGATTTCGAAGTTCATGCCCTCCCCGTCATTCTCATTATATCCTACCTGAACAGGTTCATCGTTACGATGAGCGACATGATAAGGTGCCTTGCCTGTTAATGTAAGGGAGTTATCAGAAGATGATTCAACCGTATATCTCAATTTGCTTTTAAGTGAGACATCGAATGAGAGAGATTTCTTCTTTGATGCTGTTAAATTAATAACAATAGCTTTGTCGGGATAACTCACAAATGCCTCACGAGTGAACTTTACTCCTGAACTATTGTAGGTAACGGTGGATATTCCTTTCTGAATGTTAAGGTCACGATAGTATTCTGACGCAATTGTATCCTGAAGATTCATTTTGATATAAAGATCTCCCATAGGCAGGTATCTGGCAGAGTAGGGGCCATGAATTTTCTTCCACTCTTCTCCAGCTTTAGCGTAATCTCCTTTAAATACAGCATCACGAGTTTTCTTAAGGATCTCCGGACCGTCGGGGTTATTGCCGCTTTCAGGATAACCTGACCAAAGTGTAAGATCATTCAGCTGAAACCTCTCTGTTATGATCCCGCCAAAAACCATCGCACCTGTTTTTCCATTTCCAAGGGGCAGAGCCTCTTCCCATATTGTTGCGGGCCGGTCGTACCATAGCTTCAGATTGTGGTCGTCGGCACTCTTTTTACACGACGTGATGATTAAAAGTGAACCGATTGTCAGGACAAGGATTCGGTTAAATAGCTCTCCCCTCATTTTTAAGGAGGGTGGCTCAATTATCTGTTTTTTTATGCAAAGTTAATTTACCGCCAGGGTGGAAAAGAATTAATTCCTGTCATTCATTATCTTTGTATTCTATAAGAGTCTAATAAAATCAACCACCTTGGCCGAAATGAACTATGTAAAGGTCTGATAATTAGTCGTCCCGGCCACCCCTCCTTCAAAAGGAGGGGAAATCTATAGTCCTACCTAAACTGCTTCACATACTCCAGAAATACCTTTGCCGCCTTATCAAGGTTTTCAACAGATCCCCCGCCTTCAAGCACCTCGCACATTTCGTAGGTTATATAGCCCTGATAGCCTATTTCTTTGAGTGTATTGATAAACGATTTATAGTCGAGAAAGCCCTGACCAATTGGGACAGCTCTCATCTGAGATTCCATTTTTGTATAATTAGTCTGATTCAGATCATATCTGAAACGGGGAAGCTCTTTATAATCAGCTGTAGTAGTATGCACAATATATGGTTTCATGGTCCTTACTGCCTGCTTTATTTCTTCCGGGCTAAGGCCTTCAAGGGTAGGGGACCAGCAATCGAAAGCAGCTTTTAACATTTGGAAGATTGATCTCATCGAGCAGCCATTTCATTGCCTCGTGGTGGAGAGCTATATCGTGATGGTTCTGGATTGCGAGTGTTATTCCATAGGAAGCGGCAATTTTTCCTGCCATTTTAAGTCCGTCTACAACAAGGGAATACTGTTTGTCATATGGAACATCCGGCCTTTCGTATCCGGTATAGACTCTGACCATATTAGTACCGAGGTCGCGGGCCATTCGTGCCAGTTCACCAATATATATTGCCTGAATCTCGGTATTCGGGATCCCGGCTTTATCTACTCCGGCGGTGAAGTCACAATATCCGGCAAGACAGACCAGTTCCAGTCCCAGTTCTTTAATTCTTGCTTTCAGTTTCTGGCGGGCTGCATCGTCATAATCAATCAGAGAGACATGCGGTTTTTTTGCAGCCAGCATAACACCGTCGAATCCAAGTTGTTTTGCTTTTACCAGGAACTCATCAACTGTAAGAGTTGCCTGTCCGCGCCAAATGCCCATATAACTCACCGAGTGCAGACAAGTCTTTACTTTGAAGTCGGCAGGATTACCTGTTGGAACTTTCTGTCCGTTAACGACAACGGCTAAAAGAACAAATATGACCGTGAATAGAGTAACTTTTTTCATAATCAGGTTGGTTAGGTTGATTAAGGTATAAATATATGATATTGGAGGAAGAAGTCAAAATTTATCGGATACTGCATCATACCTACACCCCCTCGGCCTTCGGCCACTCCCCCCGGGAATCCTGCATCATTCGTTGACCCCCTCGGCCTTCGGCCACTCCCCCCGGCGGGGGGAGGAATTTCTGCACTTATGAGGAATTCTCTTAATTGCAGGAATTTTCTCCCCTCCCAGGGGAGATGCCCGAAGGGCAGAGGGGTTTGGCAATAATAGTCAAACCTCTCCGGGGAGATGCCCGAAGGGCAGAGAGTTTTCCATACCTTATTATATATACAAACACCAAAATCCTCCGGTTCAAAAAAAAAAGAAATAATATTTTGTTAAAATTTGTTAAGGATTAATTTATTTTCTAATATTGCTTCCGGGAATTATGTAACCTGACCTTCATAAATACTCCTAACCTGGTATTTTAAGTTACAAAACACCCAGCTTTTTGAGTAACCCTGATCAGTACCAAATGTCCATCAATTGGTTGTTTGAGAATGATTTTTGATTTTTTTGTTTGTTGACTAACTAACCGTCCTTCCATGAAATTGAGATTGATCCAGAAAATCTCTTTGTGCAAAAACCCCGTTAACCTACACGAAAGTTTTGGTAATTAATCCTTTATACCCTATAAACTAACCAACCTACTACTATGAAAAACAGATCAAATCAAAGAAAACCCGGATAGTGTCTTAATCCGTTAACCTACACGAATCCACCATTTAATTGGCTCAAATTATTAATACTCAAATTATTTAAAATGCATGAAAAAAATTACTGAAAAACGGTTGCAATTTGTCAGGTATCGCTGGCTTAAGCCATCGATCATGTCAAAATTGTGTATCATGTTTCTGTTTTGCTCTATAGCATTTACTCAGGTGGTCACGGCTAATCCGGGCAATCTGGGCGATATGCAGCAGGCGACCGTAACAGGTACGGTGACAGATGCTGCTACCGGTGAAGCTCTTATTGGGGTGTCCGTTGTTGTGAAAGGAACCACTGTAGGTGCTCTAACCGATATTAATGGTAAATTTTCAATTCCTGTATCAAACATGCAGGTAAACCTCCTGATTTCTTTCATCGGCTATGCATCCCAGGATGTCGCGGTAACAGCAGGAACTCCTGTCAATATCGCACTTGCACTTGAATTGACACAGATTCAGGAAGTTGTTGTTATCGGATATGGAACACAGAAAAAAGAATCTGTTGTTGGTGCCATAACACAGGTAAACAGCAAAGCCCTGATGCAGGCAGGTGAGGTATCAGTCACTAACGCTATCGCAGGTAAACTTTCAGGTGTATTAACAATACAGCAGGATGCAGAACCCGGATCTGACAATGCAAACTTGTTTGTCCGCGGTCTTTCAAGCTGGAACGGTAGTGCTCCTCTTGTTCTGGTTGATGGTGTGGAACGCGATTTCACAAATATCGACCCAAACGAAATTGAAGCAATCTCTGTACTTAAAGATGCTTCTGCAACTGCAGTATTCGGTGCAAAAGGTGCAAACGGTGTTATTGTTGTAACAACCAAACGTGGTTTGCTCGGTAAACCTAAAATGGATTTTACAGGCAGCTATGGTATACAGATTGCCACCAGAATACCAGATAATATCGACTCCTATACAACAATGTCGATGTATAATATTGCACTTATGAACAACGGTACATTTACCGGCCTTATACCTCAAACAGCATTGAATGAGTATAAGAATCCTTCTACTCCTTTGAATGCTCTTCGCTATCCGAATGTGAACTGGTTCGAAGAAACAACAAAACCATTCGCTCCTGTTAGCAGTGCAAACCTTAATATCACCGGTGGTACTGACTTTGCGAAGTACTTCCTGTCATTTGGTTACCAGTATACCGGCGACTTCTTTAAGGGAACCCATGATGGGGCATATGACATGAGGTATTATAACCATAAATTCAACTACAGGATCAACCTCGATTTTGATCTTACAAAATCAACAATCTTAACTTTGAATGTTGGTGGTGTACTCAATACAAAAAACAACCCTAACAGCAGCGGATGGAGAGACCTCTATTCAACATCAGGTACCAGAGCTCCTGCATATTATCCTGCATGGGTCCTTGAAATGGTTCCGGATACTGATTATCCCGATGCAACAGGTGACAGGTTCGCACACCCTGCTGGTGAATATACAAACAACCCTTATCACACTTTGAATTCTGGGCAGTTCAATAAGGAGCTTGGTTCAACACTCTTTACCGACCTTATTCTGAAACAGAACCTTGATTTTATAACAAAAGGACTATCAGTAAACGGAAAAGTATCTCTCAGCAGCTATTACCGCAACAGGCAGGTTCAGGCTTCGCAGACTTTCCCCAGATATATTCTGTACTTTGACAGGATAGGTGTTGATGTTAAGAATAATGATACAGGAGCAGGTTCAGTAGCAGCTCCACTGCCAGATGGTAAGGTTGATCAGAACCCATGGTTCAGATTTAACCCTGCTGAAGGTAATGAAGTATGGACAATGCCTCCTCTCGATGTAAATACATCCGGACTTCAGGGTGGTTATTATTCCGACCTCTATTATGAGATGTCAGTTAATTATGACAGGGCCTTTGGAAAGCACAATGTGAGTGCACTGGGACTCTTCAACCGTCAGCAGAAAAACTCTGAAGTGGATTTTCCTTATTATAATGAGGGTCTTGTCGGAAGAGCAACTTATGATTATAGCCGCAAATATTTATTCGAAGTTAACGTAGGATATACCGGGTCTGAAAGATTTGCCCCGGAAAAAAGATTTGGTTTCTTCCCCTCAGCTGCTCTTGGATGGGTAATCTCTGAAGAACAGTTCTTTAAAAATGCTGTACCATGGATGAACAGACTTAAAGTAAGGTATTCCGACGGTATGGTAGGAAGTGACTATGCAAAGAGCCGCTGGCTTTATAACAGTGCGTTCTTTAAGGACAACGGTGGTTATATCCGCGAGGACATGATGGCTAACACCAAGGCTACATGGGAAAGATCTCATAAGAGAGACCTGGGTATTGAGATCGGGCTCTTCAAGAACATGATCACCATTACTGTTGACGGATTCAATGAATACCGCGACCAGATGCTTCTTACTCCTAAAAGTACCACAATGCTTATTGGACAAACCTTCAAGGAGATTAACCTTGGTAAAGTTAAAAAGCATGGTATAGAAGCAGAAGTTGAATTCAGAAAAAGTCCTTCTCCTAATTTCGAGTATTTTGTCAGAGGTATTTTCGGATGGAACGAGAACAGAGTTATCTTTAAGGATGACCCTGCCGCTTTTCCAGATCATATGAAACTTGCAGGGAAGCCTCTTACCGAGATGCTTTGGGCTGAAGGTGGCCTTGAGGGTCTTGAAATTAATGGGGTGGAACTTACAGGTACAGGATACTATACCTCAATCGATGATATTCATAATAATCCAACTCCGATTGATTATACCAAACAATACCTGGGAGACTATAAGTACCTGGACTATAATGCTGACGGAACAATCAATACAATTGATAAGCATGCTATACCGGGACTGACATATCCTCCAATCACCTACGCATTGTCAGGTGGGTTTAACTGGAAAAATTTAACCTTCAATATGCTTTTCTCAGGTAACCAGGGAAAATATGTTCAGTATAACCAGGCATTTGAAATAGAGTTTATTAAAGGTGACTGGAGGGTTCATAAATCAGCACTTGATTTCTGGACGCCAACTAACCAGGATGCAACTCATGCTACTATGCACTTCAGCGGTACCTCAAGCCAGGATAACCTTGTTTGGGGAGGCGGAGAAGCCGACAGGGGTTATCAGACTATTATCAAAGACAGATACTTCAGAAACGCATCTTACCTGAGGCTCAAGGATGTCTATCTGGGTTATAACATTAAATCAGCGATGCTGAATAATACCATGGGTATATCAAATCTGCTTGTTTATGTCAGCGGAAGTAACCTATTAACAATTACTCCACTGATAGAAGGCGACCCTGAAGCTACAAACTTCCAACAGGGCTTTTATCCCCAGATGACTACATTAAGGGGCGGAATTAAAATAGCATTTTAATTTATAAGACAGTAATTATGAAAAGACAATTAATACTGCTTTTAATAACAGGGATGAGTTTGATATTTACAACCTCATGCCTTAAAGAATATCTCGACAAGGCCCCGGAATCGGGTCTGACCGAAGATGTTGTATTTACTAAATACGCAAACTTCAAGCTGTTCTTCGATGCAAACTATGATGGCAGGAAGTGGTATAACAACGGCTGGAGAGATACATGGAATTACAAATCAACTCTTCCTTTTTATATAGATCAGTGGGACCAGAAATATGCAATAAACTCAACAACAGATGCAGCTGACCAGGGCCGATATATGGAAGGACATGCATGGAAGAGCGGAAACATGTCAGAAACCATTATTGCGAAACTCTGCTATGATGGTCAAAGGCGACCAATTCTTGGAGCATGTTTCGATGGCATAAGGATTTGCAACATCGCCATAAGAAATGTAGACAGGATACAGGATGCTGATGATAATATAAAGAATGACTTCAGCGGTCAGGCTTATTTTTTAAGGGCATGGTACCATTTCACAATGTTCAGATTCTGGGGACCGATGCCGTACCTCGACTACGTGATGACTCCATTCGATAAAACATGGGATCTGGCACGTATGGAAAAGAACGATTATTTGCAAAGAATCGTGCAAGATATCGATTCTGCCTACTATTTTTTCAATCTGGCTGGTGTGGTCCGAAGAGATCCGATGCCTGGTGTATCAGGTTCTCTCGATTATGCTACATATGAAATGAAAAGACCAAATGGTATGGCTGCCAAGGCTTTCAAATCAAGAGTTCTGCTCTTTGCTGCGAGTCCGCTGAATAATAAAAGCGGAGTAACTGAGTGGCAGAATGCGGCAGCGGCAGCATGGGAAGCCATACAGGTTGCTGAATCAAAAGGGGTGGTAATTCTGCCGCTTCTTGATCCGGTGAGCAAGAATGACCGCCACCTTAATTATTATGGAAAGGATGTTTGTGAGGAGAGTATCTGGACATATTCTCATGGAACCCGGAACTGGAACTTCGATGCAACTTTCTGGAATGGTGTTTTAACAACAGGCTCCGGTTCATCCGGTACCAATCCTACTCAAAACTGGGTTGATAAATATGAAACTTTAACCGGAATGCCGTTAAATACAACCGCAGACAGAGCAGCAGCAGCAACAGCCGGTCAGTATAATGAACAGAATCCTTTTATCAACAGGGATCCAAGGCTGGCTACAGATGTTGTATACAATCAGGGACCATTGCAGGGATGGACAAGCAACAAGGCACAGATCTATCTTACCGGTACAACGCCGTCTGAGCTTCTTGTTACTTCATGGAACGGCAGAACTTACACAGGATATATGCTAAGGAAAAACTGGGCAGATAACAGTACCAAGAACAGGGTATCTTCTATTTGGGCAGATCCTTTATTCCGGTTGTCAGAACTTTATTTGAACTATGCAGAGGCTGTAAATGAAGCTTATGGTCCTGCTGGTACAGCTCCCGGATCATCTTTGACAGCTATTGCGGCTATCAATAAAATAAGAACCAAATCAGGGATGCCTAATGTAAGGGCGGAATTTATCGGATCAAAAGATGCCTTCAGACCTAGAATAAAGAATGAGAGAAATGTTGAACTAGGATTCGAAGGACATCATTATTACGATGATATCCGGCGCTGGATGGAACTTCCTCAGATAATGTCGAGCAAATTGTATGCAAACATACCTCAAAAGGTTGCAGTTTCCTCTACCTACCCGACAGGATATCAGTATGTTCGTACAGAGTTATCAGCTGATCGTCAGCCCACTTGGGAAGAGGGTATGTATTACCTGCCATTCCTGAATGCAGATGCTCTTAAGATGAAGAATTTTGTTTCAAACCCAGTCTGGTAACAAGAACCATTAATACGAAAATCTATGAGATTTAAAAATATATTTTATCAAAAAGTCAGATTTGCCGGGCTCTTTCTTATTGTATTTATACTTTCATGGCCTGTAAATGCACAGGTGCAGAATGAAAAGAAAGCCAGGCAGCTGTTCGACGTCGTTCTTAAAGTTACTGATGAGAGCGGAACGCCGATTGCAAATGCTAAAGTGGTTGTGGGTGAAGGTCTCATCCATACCCAGTCAGACCAGGATGGTACTGTCACATTCAAGGGTTACCCTGAGAGTGTTGTTACCATTACCGCACCTCTATATGAGAAAAAAGTCAGCCCTGTTATTGACCTGATGCAGAGTAAGACTGTTACTCTGATCCATGCAAAAATGCACATGACATCCGATGACGATGTAGCATTGCCATTTACTACGTTGAAAAGGCGTTATCTAACCGGACCGGAAACAGTAATACCGGGCTCATATTTCTTACGGTATCCATCAACTGATATACGTAATTCGCTTACAGGTATATCTTCAATGTATGATGTCAGGGAACTGGATGGATCACCGGGCCTTCACCCGATGGAAGGATATCAGAACCTGAACCTGTTAAGTACAAGCTCTATGGGCGCTACTGATAAATTCGGTGGTATGCCTTACGTTATGGTTGACAATATGCCGACTGACTTGCAGGAGTATGTACTCGATCCAGCTGAGATAGAATCAGCTACTCTGGTAAAGGGTATCCTGGGAACTACGATGTACGGTCCTGCTGCAACTGGTGGTGTGCTTTATATTAAAACCAAGTATGGTACGAAAAATGAACGTATGCTGCACGTTGATGTAGAAAAAGGAGTAAGCGTTGTCGACCGTATGCCGGGCTACGTCCTGGGTGCTGATTATGCTACTCTGCATAATCAGGCGAGAGTTAACAGCGGTTTGCCAGAACTATACACCAGTGCTCAGATTGCAGGATTTGCCCAGAATAATGGTTACGATCTTCAGTATCCAAGTGCTGATTATGCAAACATGATGCTTGATAAAACGATGGAGTTTCAGAGAGTCAACATGTCATCTTCTGGAGGAAATGACATTGTTCAGTATAACTCATATCTTGGTTATGCAGGAGAGGGTGATATCATCAATCTGGGTGCAAAATCTGACTATAACAGGGTTACTACACGTCAGAATGTCAATGTAAAGATCAATGATCAGTTCACTGCATTATTCGGTTTTTATGGAAATCTGAGCTTCCGCCGTTCGCCAAGCTACGGATTCGACCCGCAGTATACATCAGAGAATACTGATAATGCTACACTTACTATCACTGAGTTACCATCAATTCTTACCGATATACACAGTACACCGCCTGTAGCATACCCGATATGGGCTTATCTCGATGAAACGACAAAGCCGGCAACACCATGGTATGGTGTAAGTGCACTGTACCCAGACAACCTTATAGGTAATGTTGTGGATCAGGGATACTATACCGACAGGGGCAGGACAGGTTCTTCCTATCTGAAACTTATTTACGATGCAGATAAATTCATAAAAGGACTCAAGTCAATAAGCTCTTTCGCATTCAATATTCACAATACTGTAAGGGTTGGAAAAACTAACGATTATCTTGCCTATACAGTTGATCCCACGACTCTGGCTTTAACAAGGTCCTCAGCTCACTCTCTGATTAAACAGACAGATCTTCTTAAGCTTATGGACTACTATTTCCAGCGCTATTCATTCAATGAAGTACTAAGTTACGACAGGACTTTTGCCAACAGCACTCTGCAATCAACACTGACTTATAATCAACTTCTTACCTATATAAACGGAGTTGAGGAGCCACAGCGTGCACGTAACACTGCACTTTCGGTTATGTATTCTATTAAGGACAAATACTCCTTCCAGGGAGTGCTCAATTATGCAGGGACATCAGTTTTTGACAAGGATTACAGGAATATTCTGAACTGGGCCTTCGGAGGAAACTACGTTATCTCAGATGAGGCATTTATGTCGAACATAAAAGCTGTAAATTATCTTAAGCTTCGTGTTCAGGGTGGTATTTCAGGAAATGAGACATTCTACCAGAATCTTTTCTATGTTGACAGATGGTCTTCCACTTCTTCTACCAGTACAACAACTAACTGGGGATTCGGTGCATTATCCTCGTCTCCGACATGGTTTGGTACCACAACTGATGCTGCTGTTACAAGATCATACCTTTCAAGAACAGGTAATCCAATCCTGACCTGGGAAAAAAGACAGGAGTTAAATGCAGGATTTGATGCTGTGTTATTTAATAATAAAGTCACTTTAGACATGACTTACTACAACTGGCTTGTTGATGGTTCTATTTCACAGGTTTCCAATATTTTGCCATTGGTTGCAGGATATAACGGAGCACGTCCATATTTAAATTACAACCAGACAAGGTACAATGCTCTTGGAATTGATCTTACATATACCGAGAAGTTTGGAGATGTTACTATGGTTATAGGTGCAAATGCAACTACCTCTAAAGGAACCAGAATAAAATATGATCAGCCTGACTATAGATTTGATTACCAGGACCGTATCGGAAAACCATCCGATGCAATTTTTGGTCAGAACTATATTGGGAAATTCACTTCAGATGCAGACGCACTTGTTGTACCTCAGTTATTTGATGCCGTTCTTAAGGAAGGAGATCTTAAATATGCGGATATGAATGAAGATGGTGTTGTTGATGACCTCGATCAGGGCATGATAGGCCATTCTTCACCCCGACTTTATTATGGTATGAATATTTCTCTGAAGTATAAGAATTTCGATCTGTTTATACTTGGATCTGGAAGAGCCTTCTATGATATCGCGCTTACGAATCCATATTTCTGGAATGGTTGGAATTCGACTGATGGAAGTAATAATAATTACTCAAACTTTACCAGAGACAATATAGGTGGAGATTATCCCAGGTTAACATACAATAAGGTTAATAATAACTTTGTGGTATCTGAGTTCTGGCTTAGAAAAGGAGATTTCTTCAAGATCCAGAATATTGAGCTTGCTTATACAATTCCTGCTGAGAAGCTTCAGTTCATGGGTGGACGTGCAGTAAGGATATACGTAAGAGGTGCAAATCTGATGACTATCTCGAAGATCAAAGATGTTGATCCTGAATCAATCAACTCAGGTGTTACGGTTTATCCGTTATTCAAGACCATCTCTGCCGGAGTTAAATTAAATTTTTAAACTGTTAAAATTATGAAGACGAAAAAAATATTATTATTTGGATTCATTTTAGTTCTGATGGCTTCGTGTGAAGATTATCTCGATCCGTGGCCAAACGGGAACTATGACAGTGAAACCATCTGGGACTACCAGAACCTCGTACAGGGTTTAATTAACAGGTGTTATGACAATATCGCCGAAGCCAGTGTAGGGGGATCTACAAGGAACTATAATAACAATGAGGGTGTTTACCTTGACGGCGTCACCGATGATGCTGTTCTGACCAGTTCCACAAACGTGATGAGACGATATGCCCTGAATACAATGACCACCTCACAGGATCCTTTCCAGGGTTACTGGGACCGTGACTACAGGTCTATTGCCCAGTGCAATATCTTCCTGCACGACAGACGCGGTTACAATACAAGGTATCTTGTAAAAGACTCTTATAATGATCAGATGAGGACCCGGTTACAGGGTGAAGCTTTTGCTCTGAGAGCATGGTTTCAATGGGATCTTCTTCAGAAATTCGGAGGAAAAGGTGTCAACGGCGTGATGCTTGGTTTTCCAATCGTTACTGAAGTATTCGATGTTAACGACGAAATCAACCTTGCACGTAATACTTATGATGAATGTGTAAAGCAGATTATTGCTGACTGCGATTCAGCTATGAAGTATCTTCCCCTGGCTCACAGAGATTTTCTGTACCCGGCTGGTACCGACTTAAGTTATCTTGGTGGTAAGTACTGGGGTCGTTTTGATGATATAGCAACACTTGGTATTAAAGCTAATGTCTATCTCACCTGGGCATCACCAAGGTTCAATCCCGGCAACGACGTTGCACGCTGGGACAGCGCTGCAAAAAACGCACAGAAGATAATAAACTTCAAGCTGACAACTGATAATATTTCCAGTTCCAACAGCTTCAGGGCTACAGATCCTGTAATATTTACCAATCCAAATTCACCTGAAATCGTGTTTGCCACAAGGTACAATACCGGTAACACAGCTATGGAGAGAATGTTTTATCCTGGCGGTTTCCAGGGTAATGGCGAGATTGGAGCAACCCAGGATCTTGTAAACTCATTTGGAATGGCAAATGGCCGCCCAATTACAGATCCTCTAAGCGGCTATAATCCGGCTAATCCTTATGCTGGTCGTGATCCGAGGTTTTATAGCGTAATTTTCTATAATACGGCACAGGCTAAAAAACTTACAGGAGGAGCCACAATGTACACTTTCGAGAACTGGAATGAAGGTCCTACAGTCGGTAAAGATGCTGCGGGGACCAGATCGGACAACAGTCTGACAAATTACCACATCAAGAAATTTGTGTATATGAATACTAACTGGTCAGATGCTACAGTATTATCAGCTCCGCATTCTAAGTTTATCTATCGCTGGGCACATTTTGTACTTATCTATGCTGAAGCAGCCAACCATGTAACAAAAAATCCAAATACAGCTTTGTATGGAGGACTAACACCAAAAGCTGCTCTTAAGTACCTGCGCGTCAGAAAGACTTACGATAATGCAACAGGACTGCCTGCTGCTGATCCATATCTCGATGCTCAGACAACCGAAGCAGCCTTTGATGCTCTTGTAAAGAATGAAAGAAGGATTGAAACCTGCTTCGAGGGGATGAGATTTTATGACCTTCGCCGCTGGACAACTGATGCCGACTGGCAAAGTGTGATAAATGTACCTGTTCACGGTGCTTATATCACTCAGGTTGCCGGAACTCCGGTTACATATACATACAATCTGAATTATGTAGTTGAAAACCGGAATCTTCCTTCTCCTTACAATCCCATTCCTTATAATGAGATAATGAGAATGAGCAAACTGGTACAGAATGAAGGATGGCCTTCATGGAACTAAAACATTAAAAGAAACAGATATGAAAAAAATATTAGCTTTAATAGTTCTTTCGATAGTGATGGTTTCATGCTACGAAGAATACCTTCTCGACTACCCCATCACTTCGATATATTTCCCCTTTCAGCAGGATGTACGTACATTCGTTGTTGGAGAAGGAATGAAAATTGAAGTAGGTGTAGCTCTCGGAGGCGTAAAACAGAATGAGAAGGACCGTAACGTTTCCTTCATCCTCGACCCTTTACTGGTTACTCCCACGCGACTCTTAAGTATGCAGAGTTCATCATGGAGTTATATCAAAGATGCAACTGCACCAGTTGCTGCTCTTCAGCAGTTACCTTCCAATTATTATCAGATGACACCCAGCACCACCACAATGGTAATCAAGGCGGGATGGCATGGAGGAACAGTTGTCATAAAGGCTGATTCAACAAGCTTTTTGAATGATTCCCTGAAAACAATTATGTCAACTTATGTTCTTCCTTTTAAAATTACAGCAGCAGATGCAGACTCAGTTCTTTATGCAAAGAAGACAAATGTTATAGGTGTAAAGTTTGAAAACATGCTGTTCGGTAATTACTGGCATGGTGGTGCAGCAGTGATCAACAGACCTTTAAAGAGCGATACCACAATCTATTACAAGACTACTATTCCGACGCAGGAGAACCTGATATGGACACTTACAACTGCAGGGCCCAGCACTCTTACATGCAATGGATATTATAAGAACACGGTAGTAGTTGGTAAAAAGCAGTTTAGCCTGACTAAAAAAGGGACTAAGCTCTATCTCAGTCCTGTAGCTGGTGCATCACAGGTTTTCACTCAGGATGGAGAATGTACCTATAATAATTCAAAATTATTACAGGAGAGAAAGATCATACTTAAATACAAGTATACTGAAACTGCATCGCCTTTCTATACCTATCATTGCACTGATACTCTCACTTTCCGTAACAGGATACGTGATGGTATCAACGAATGGCAGGATGAGAATCCTTCGCATTATACGAAATAACCCCTCCCTAAATCCCTCCCCCGTGGGGGAGGGACTTTGGTTGAGACAAATTTTCTGTAGGGACACATAATTATGTGTCCCTACATTGTTTTTACAGCCTGTTAATCTAATTATTATAGTTTATTGATGGAGCCGTAGATCCCTCGCTGTCGCTTCGGGATGACACTGCGATTATAGGGTATATGGGGAAAGAAGTGGCGATTCGATGAAAAAATATTCTTAAAGATGATAAATTTATGTCGAATCGCCACTTCTTTCCCCTTCTTTGACCACGCAAATAACTGTCATCCTGAGCGATAGCGAAGGATCCCCGGACTTGAGCAGGAATTTGATATTAAAGGGTATTGGCAAAGTGAGAGTACGTTTCAATTTTATTTCCTATCTTAGTACATACTATGCATAAAAGTGTAAATATCATATTATGAAACATATAACGTTAATTTTATCTTTTTTATTCTGCATATCTTTTTCCCATGCACAGAAAAAACCTGTAGCTGTTCAGAAAAGCCAGAGGGTAGAGAAAATAATAAACTCTCAATGGACATTCAATTATTTTCCTAATGAATCAGCCGATAAAGGATATGAATCTCCCGGGACAGATGATTCAAAGTGGATTGCTGTCAGTTTGCCCCATACCTGGAGTACATACGAGACTACAGGAGAACTGCATCCCTTTATAAGAAATGCTTCGGAAAACGACAATCCTTACTGGTGGACCGGATGGGGATGGTACCGTAAACACTTTTCAGTTAATAAAGAATTCGAAGGCAGAAGGGTTTTTATTGAATTTGAAGGTGTTCAGAAGTATTGCAAAGTATGGATTAACGGAAAATATCTCGGCGATCATAAAGGCGGGTATGGCTCGTTTGATTTTGATATAACATCTCATCTTAAACCCGGCGCCGATAATGTAATAGCCATTGCAGTTAACAACCGGCAAAAGGATCAGTTTAAAATTCCTCCAATGGCGGCAGGTAATTTCAATGTGTATGGTGGTATTTATCGCGATGTCACTATCGTTTTGAAGAATAATCTGTATATACCAATGCAGGGATCGGCAAGTCATGAGGGCGGAACATTTGTTACAACCCCTTCTGTAAACGAAAAAGAGGCAACTGTCAGGGTTCAGACCTGGGTTAAGAATGATAATCCGGCAAAGAAATCTTGCACATTACAGACAACGATATTCGATGCTGCCAATAAGATGATTCAGGTTATTAAAACTACGTCAGATATTGCACCCGGACAGCTTTATAAATTTGATCAGACTTTCAAGCCTGTAAAAAATCCACGATTATGGTCGAATGAATCACCGTATTTGTACAGGGTATTCTCTGAAGTAATAGATGGAAAAGACCTTGTTGATACTTATAACAGTCCTCTTGGTTTTCGCTGGTTCAGATGGGATTATAAAGAAAATTTCCTTTATGTTAACGGTAAGAAAATGATTTTAAACGGAGGAAACCGTCACCAGGAATATCCATGGCTGGGAGACGCAATCCCAAAATGGATAACCGACATGGACTTCAAAGATATAGCTGAAAATCTGAATTATAACTTCATGCGTACAGCTCATTATCCTAACGATAAGTATGTCTATGATCTGACTGACAGGTATGGTATTGTAATTGATGAAGAATCACCCAGCATAAAGAATCAGGATTTTTCACCTGAAGTCCAGGAACAACAGATGAAAGAAATGATCAGACGCGACAGGAACCACCCCAGCATAATGTTCTGGGGCATGGGCAATGAAACAAACCGTGCAGTAGATTCAAAATTTGCGGTTGCTGAAGATACTACCAGGATCCTAACGGCACGACGTGTTTCTGATGGATCAGCTGGGAAATTTGTAAAACATACCGACGATAATCTTCCGCTTGAGAACCTCTTAAGATGTACGATCAGGGGATGGTATAATAAAGATGTAAAAGACCTTGAGCCTTCAGACGGACAGCATAGCGGGACAGAAGAACATCAGCAGAATATGCTCAAAGCCAGCGGTCTGTTTGGAACTGGAAATCTATCCACATGGTTGTATGCTGATCATGGGGCAGACCGTGAATATCTCAATTCACCGCTTCTGCATGTAAATCCAAAAGGTTATGTTGATACCTACAGGATACCCAAATATGCCTACTATTTCTGGCAGGCCACTTATTCAAAAAAGCCTATGGCGTTCATCCAGCCTCATTTCTGGAGAACACAATATCTCGGACAAAAAAAGGATATCGTTGTAAACTCTAACTGCGATAAGGTTGAACTTAAAGTGAATGGTGTAAGCAAAGGAACTCAGATCCCGGATGCCGCTAATTTCCACAGTGTTACATTCAAGGATATAATTGTTGAAAAAGGAACTGTAACAGCAGTTGCAACTAAAAACGGTTTAAATATCACTGCCCAGGTTGTTATGGCAGATGACCCTGCAAAAATAGTACTGACATCTTCTCACAAAAAGTTTACCGCTGACAGAGGTTCGGTAGCCATCATTACTGCTGATATAGTTGATGGGAAAGGAAATCATGTCTATGGTGCAAATAATTCAGTGAAGTGGACTATATCAGGACCTGCTGTATTAGTCGGGCCATCAGCATATGAATCAGATATTTACCGTCATCATGAGATGGAGGGAGTCTGGTACATTGATATGCCGGTTTCAAATGTGATTAGGTCGACAGGAAAACCGGGGAAGATCCGGGTAACTGTATCTGCAGGCGGTCTGGCTTCAGGTTCGTTTGAAATTGATGCTGAGGCTTTTGTTCCCGATAATTCGGTAATAACTGAACCTGTTCTTGATGATGAGAATCGGAAAAAAGTAGCAAAGCTCATTCTGACTCCAGGTCGTCTGGAAGAGACTCCGCGTGAAATAAAACTAACAGTTGATGAAATAAAACTGTCCTCCTCAGACAGAATGGGATATGCAAAAACGATTCGTGAATCAATAAAGAAGAACAATCCGGCTGTTGATACCACTATTGTTGAGTTCAGGGCCCTTGTTTCATTATTCTCCAAGCACCTGTTAAATAATAATGGTCAATTGATTGCCGATGATTACAATTTCAATGTTGATCATTACAATACCTGCCGTCTGATTGCAGGATATATTGCAGCCACAAAACTGCCTCCTCTGTACAAGGATGCAATGAGGAAATATTATGCAAATCTGATAATTACAAAAGGAGCGGAAAGAGATCCGGGTGATGAGATGAACTGGCTGAACTGGATTCCATCAGGCGGTACAGTAGTGATTTCAACAAGTGGAGAAAATATACCAGCTGTGAAGGGTGCAATAATGACAAATAAGACCGAATTGGCTGATCTGATCGCAATCGTTCATACAGGCTTCCCGAAATTCAGTGACGAAGCTAAGGAACGGGCACTGTTATTCATTTCACAGATGAATCCTTATATCCACCCGACTTCCGTAAGCGAAAAAGATAAGGATGGTAATCTGGTGACAAAAATCTCGTATAAAGCGGAAAAGGGACAGATGATTTTAATACCGTTACTGAAGTTTATTGCAGAATAGATTATTGCCCCTCTCCCGATAGTTATCGGGACCCCTAAAGGGGGGGGCTATGCTTGCATATATAGGAGAATTACAGTGGTTTGCAGATACAAACCCCCTTTAGGGGGCTGGGGGCAAAAAATAGGGAATAGAAGAACTAACACAGAGTTACACTGAGGAGGCACAGAGTTACACAGAGGAAATCTTTGTGTAACTTAGTGTCTTGGTGCCTTGGTGGCAAACAGTTAATTAATGTAAACCTTAACATAATGAAAATTAAGATTTTAATTCTGATTTGTCTGATAATTGTATCAGGAAAGATATTTGCACAGTCACCTCAGGATGTCTATAAAAAACCTCTCAAAGAAGTTATAGCAGATATCGAAACGAAATATAAAATAAAACTTCAATACAGTGAAAGTCTTGTTAAAGGTGTCGATGTTTTGTATCCGAGCTGGAGATATAGATCCGGTATTGAAGAGACTCTTACTAATATCCTCATGCCCCTTGATATGATTTTCGAGAAGACATCTGAAGGGGTATATAAAGTCAGTAAATATGCCTATCATGTTCGTCCTGTCGAAGAGGGAAAGAAACATCTTGATAGGCTTCTGGCAAGCTATACTTCTCAGTCAGCATGGGATTTAAGAAAAGCTGAGTTAAGGAAATGTTTCTTTGAACAGCTTGGATTATCACCCTTTCCAGAGAAGACAGCACTTAATCCTATCTATACTCCAAAACGTCAGTTTGATGGTTATACTGTTGAAAATATTGGTCTTGAAGTGATTCCCGGGGTCTATTTGTGCGGATCCATGTACCGTCCTGCCAAAGGTAAAGGTCCATTTCCTGCTGTGCTTTGCCCGCATGGACATTTCAGCAGTCCTGACCTGAATCAGAATGGCCGCTATCGTCCCGATCAGCAATACAGATGTGCAATGCTTGCAAGAATGGGAGCAGTGGTATTCAGTTATGAGATGTTTGCATACGGGGAGTCGTTGTTACAGGTTAAAACAGAAGATCACAAGACCACACTCGCGCTTACAATGCAGACATTAAACTCAATACGGATAATAGACTTTCTTACTACTTTGCCCTATGTTGATCCGAAGCGCATTGGTGTTACTGGTGAATCAGGTGGTGGCACACAGACATTTCTTTTAACTGCTCTCGACGGCAGAGTTACAGTTAGTGTTCCAGTTGTTATGGTTTCATCCTGGTTCTTTGGCGGCTGTACTTGCGAAAGCGGTCTCCCGATACACTCCTGCACCGATCTGGGAACAAATAATGCAGAAATTGCCGCAATGGCATCACCGCGTCCGATGCTTGTTATCTCTGATGGTGATGACTGGACGAAGAATGTGCCGCAAATTGAATTTCCATATTTGCAGAAAGTATATAGTCTGTACGGGAAACAGGCAAATGTTGAAAATGTCCATCTTGCTGCTGAAGGCCATGATTATGGTGTTTCCAAGAGAATGGCTATGTATGATTTCATGGCGAAGCATCTTGGCCTGAATCTAAATGCAGTTAAAGGTAAAGACGGAAAAACAGATGAATCTAAGGTCACTATAGAGAAATATGAAGCACTACTCGTATTCGGAAAAGAGGGTAAATTGCCTGCAAATGCTTTAAAAGGATCAGAAGCAATACAAAACAGCCTGAATTCTTTGAAAAAATAGGAACAGAAAAAAGTAGAATTTATCACTTTAATGCTTATAATCTGGTAAAGATTATATCTTTAAGTACGAAAAATGCCGGGGGACATTATTCAAAAAGTCTTATATTGTAACTTATGGCAGATTCAGGAACAGAGTACTAACAACTGAACTTTTAAATATTGGTTATCAATGATTTTAGGTAAAAGTAAAAAATTGGTACTGATGATATTCCTCATTTTGGGATATTTTCATGTAGGTGCTCAGAATCAAAAAGCTCAGGGATACATGGGATTATGGTCGAGATCGGAAATCTCTCATGAATATGGATACAGATATTCAGGAGGCTTGGGAACATTTTCATCTCAGCATAGGCCAATGGCAATTTATAGTGCCAAAATGGACAAAACATACTTCCTGTATTCAGGAACAAGAGACCAGGATGAGAGTCATTTGCAGATAATGATCTCCTATTTTGATCACAAGTCACGCAAGGTTCCGAGGCCAGTTGTTGTGTATGATAAAATGGGTGTGACCGATGCACAGGATAATGCTTCATTGTTGATCGATTCAAATGGCAATATCTGGGTTTTTGTAAGCGGCAGGGGAAGAACTCGTCCGGGATTGATATTTAAGAGCACCTTACCCTGGTCAATAGAAAGTTTTGATTTGGTGCTTGAAGGTGAAATATTATTTCCACAACCTGTTTGGTTGAATGACAGTTGTTTTTTCCTGTTGCACTCAAAACTTATGAAAGGCCGGGAGCTGTTCTGGACATCAAGTACTGATGGAAAAACATGGAGTGAAAGCAGTAAAATTGCAAGTATGGGAGGTCATTTTCAAACAACCGGTGCTTTCGGAAATACTGTTTATACTGTGTTTAGTTATTATCCTGAAGGGAATATTGATAAGAGAACGAATCTCTATCTGCTTAAAACTGATGACTTTGGAAAGACCTGGAAAAATATTGATGGTAAGGTTATTACAGTTCCTTTGACAGAAGTGGTTAATGATGCACTGATAAAAGACTACTCAGACGAGAAAAAACTTGTATACATAAATGATCTGAACTTTGACTCTGAAGGTAATCCGGTTATCCTTGCAATCGTTAGCAGCGGATACAAACCGGGAGAAAGCGGGGAGCCCCGGGATTTAATAGTAATACGGTGGAAAGCAAATAAATGGCTATTCAGTAAAGTAGCCTCTGTAGACCATAACTTTGATATGGGGCCTATATTTATTTCGAAAGATGAATGGAGGATAATTGCTCCAACAGGGGTTGGAGTGCAGAAGAATGTAACAGGAGGTGAAATGGAACTTTGGGTAAGTAAAAATGAGGGTGCTGACTGGGAGAAATCTCATGAACTGACCAAAAATAGTATAAGAAATAATTCATATCCACGGAGACCTATGTACGCAGATAAAGATTTTTTTGCTTATTGGGTGGATGGAGATGCAGAGAATATTTCCCAGTCAATACTTTATTTTACAAATGAGAAATGCGATAAGATCTGGGTTTTGCCTTATAATATGAAGAAAGATTCAGAGAGGCCTGTACGTATAAAATAATTTGATTAATGGATATTATAAAACCTTTTTCCATTATCATAGAGCAACATCTTTGCTATTTTTTTAGCCTCATTTTCAGATAAATAGTTTTCGCCAACCTTTTTGATAAGAACATTTGAAATGGTCTTTTTCGCTATTACAAGGTTTCCATAAGTGTTTTCAATAAATCGCTGGTCACCGCCAAAAGCCATTATCTTACTGGCAGGAACGGTCTCGAGCCATTCTTCCAGATACCTTTCTGCATATGCTGGTGAAATTGAATATGTCCAGTTCATATCGATTGAAACATTTTTAAAATTCTTTGCCAGAGTCGATAATTCACCACCGAAAGGATATCCGCCATGGAATAGGACAAAATTTACATCAGGATATTGCCGGAACAGATTATTAAGAAGAGTTGGATCTGAATTATTTATATTGTTTGAATTCCCAGCCTGAAGTCCGGTATGAAATGCAACAGGAATTTTGTTTTTTTCAGCAAGTTTAAGAAGCTGATGAACCATATAATCCTGCAAAGGCCTGGCTTCTTCTGCTTTTAATACCATGTCTTTGTTGCCATTAACAATAGTTTTAAAAACTTTCCTGGCAATCTCAATATTTACATCTTCAAAAATCAATGGTCTGATATAAGCCAGATTAATTTTTATGGCCACCATACCTTCATCAAGTTTGGCCTTAAAATCCGTGTTCAGGGCTTTTACCAGTCCCTCAAGAGTGTAAATTGGTTCCAACTGCATTATTGCCATGGAATCAATTACTCTTTTTGAATCAAGAGTTATCCATGTATCAAACCTGGTGATAAACTTTATATAGTTCCCTTTTGTTTTAATCTCGTCACCATCCTGTATTATATAATCTATCTTACATATATCCTTTGCCACATGATCCATCCACTCCTTCTGATAGGAGTCTTTTATTTTTCGGGATAATGGCCCCACAGTGGAAAGATTTAATTCTTTAATACCATAAAGATCATTAAAGGCCAGCAGCATAGTCCTGTTGGATGCTGTATTTAAAGTGTTTTGCCAGTACGGTTCAATTATTTTCCATTTTGCTTCAGGAGAAAGTGTGCCATTATAAATATTTGAATATAAAGTATCTGGTAACCCGGAAGAGACAAGATCATTAAATCCGTTTTCCAGGAAAAAAAGAGCGAAGTCAAGAAAGGGAGATTGTTTCAGAAAATCAGGATGAAAAAAGTGCTCATGTGTATCGAATACTCTTAATGAATCAACATACTCCATAATACGGTTCTCGTACCCAGGCTGAGCAGAAGAAGCTACAGGAGTCTGGCTATTAAGGCTGACAGATACAGATAAAAGCACTAGGAGTAATTTCAGAATCAAAGTATGCTTCACAGTTCCAATTGGTACTTTTAATGAGACATCGATTATCTTAAGTATGTTATGTTTGTTAGACTACACAGGACCCTTGAATATTCCCGTTTAACTTTATTTAACAATATTCAGTGTTTTTATTTTACCCACTTTGCTTTCCAATCCGGATATTTACTTATAACAACCAAAGGATCATCCGTATACCAGCTGTATCCGTTCCTCCTTTCATAACCTATTTCTTCAAGAGTCTTCTTCTTTATACCATCCCTGTCGCATACATAAGGCTCCTGGGTGTCAAGATCATAAAAGCGTGCCCACATATCACCTGCCTTAGGATCAGTTACAATCCGTCGGTCCTTAAGACCTTCCGTATTAATAAAAGTATCCCATCTTGTATTCTTAATTCTATGATTATTAAGCCACTCAATCGAACCTTCAACTGATTCAATTATCTCAGTTGACGGATCCGGGATCTCCATAAGGAGACTGATTATACCTACAGACTCGGCACCACTAAAAGAAGGAAGTTCATACGACCTTGCTTTAGCCGGCAGGAAGGTTGCTTCATCGTGCTGTGCACACCACACTGTTCTCTTCCCGTTTATAACTATCTGGGTTCTGAGAATTACATCGATCCCTTTAGTATATGCATTTTCAACTCTGGACATATTATCAGTGTCTGTAACAGCAGAGTAAAGAGGTTTTTTGTCCCTGATATCCCTCAGCATTGAAAGTATATTTACTATTGCATTGTCGTTGAATGTGATATGGGTATAATATCCTTTTCTTAAAGGCCAGAACATTGGCCATCCTCCATTATCATACTGGGCATCAAGAATGAAATCCAAACCTCTGTTAAACGACACCTTATATGTTTCGTTTTTAGTCTTGTTATACATCCTTGCCAAAAACTTCATTTCGGTAGTTGTGGCACTGTTATCGAATATTGCATCATTGGTTCCCTTGTCATCGTTTACTTTGGCTTTTTCAGCTTCAGTGAGGGGTTTATGAATAGGTGTGTTTTTGGGCCATCCGCCAATATCACGTTGATATAGAAGTACATTCTCTGCCACTTTCAATGATTCTTCAGAACCATACCATTCTTCCGGCATTTTTGTTGCAACATAAGTCCATGGTTTATCTGTGTAAGAACTCTGAGCTGCTGATTCATGAAGTAAGCAGAAAATCATCACAAGAGAGAAAAGTGCTAAGGAGGTATTTCTCATTTTTCAGGAAGATTGAATTCAATAATGTACTCCGACATATATTTGTCTTTATAGGGTTTCAGGTATTTTACGAATAGCCTGGCTTTTTTGCCCAGTTTCAGACAAGTGTTTTTATTATTAATATCTTCAGGTGTATCCAGGGGTTGCAGGGAAGGGTACCATAGAAAATATCCTGGTTTATCGAGAAGTAATTGAGGTTTTGACCATTTCTGTGAGTTGTCTCCTTCACCAAGATTCTTATTATTGTTGAAAGAAATATGGATGCTGCTACCGGCCCATGATGGTCCGGTTACTTTGCCCATAAGCATTACCCAGCAGTTGAGGTATGTATTCCAGCTTACCGATGGGCCCCAGTGGAATCCTCCGCCGGGAGATGATGCCGGCCCTCCTCCCTCAATAATGGGGATCTGCAGTGAAGGAACAGGGGATCCTATTCCATCATATGGTGCATTAAATCCTGTTCCGTCCCATCTTTTTGCTTTTCCGGCCGGATTATCAAGATCGCTCAGTTTTAAACGTGCCACGCTTATACATTGCCCGCTCCATTCCTTTTCCCGATCATAAGTTCCTTCCTCGTAAACGCCCGGGTAACCATATTCACCGTAAAAAAGGTACAGGTATTCCCCTGAAGCCACAGCAGAAGGATCTCCCACACCACCGGCAAAGGTGTTTGATGTATTATGCGGTTTAAGAATCATTCGCGTCTGCAAGTCCTCAATGAATATTCCTTTATTTTCCCAGCTTCTTCCGCCATTAATCGATTTCATGATCCCGATACGGCATACAGCAGCGGGAGATCCGGGTTCCTTTAATCCCTGCGGCCATTTTTCATTTTTATAGCCGGTACCCGTAGCTTCATCATATGGTAGTGTTGAAGGATAGTTTTCATTATGGTAAACTGCATAAAGTGTTCTTCCGCTGTTATCGCTTGTATCCTGATAGACCGTTTCGAACCAAATTGCTCCGTGCAGTCCTTCAGATCCGGGAGGAACATTAGGAGGAAGGTCTGGTTCAGTAAAATCTTCAGCTCTGCTTAAAAATGCCTCCAGTGAATTACGACCATCTGCATATTTAAGATGATGTGCCCCTCCATCAGGATCCCATAGCGGATCCTCCCCGTATTTCCCGGGAAAAATGCGGAATGTATCTCCAACCCAGGCCTCTGCCATATTGCAATCGACAAATGAATTGAAGAAAAAGGTATCTGCCGGAATTAATTTAAACTGCGGCAATGATAATGCGGGACTATTCTTTAAATCATTTTTACATCCTGAAACAATAAGGATTATTAATAATGTTTCAATAATCAATAACTTATTAATGAACTTCATATATAAACAGATTTTACTTATTGTTATTACAATGCTGATATTTCAAAGTTACTCTTTCTTTTCAATTGTTGAAAGTCCTGCTCCTGCACGATGACAAGTCTTTTTCTCCCATTCACATCTTCTCCGTTTCTCCCATTCTCACTTTCATCTTTTAGTCATTTTTGAATTATTTATGTATCTTTCGTCAAAATTCTAAAACCTGACCAAAATGAAAAAAAGAAGTTTATTTACAATTGTTCTATTGGCTGCACTGACCGGCCTGATACTTACAGCAAGTTATTCATTCAAGAAACCTGCTCAGAAGTTTATTGGACTTCAGTTATACTCATTACGCGACTCAATCAATAAAAATGTACCCTACACAATCAGAAGAGTGAATGAAATGGGTTACAAATTTGTTGAACCGGCAGGTTATGCAAATGGTAAATTTTACGGCATGGACCCTGTTGCTTTTAAAGAATTATGCAAAGCCAATAAACTGACTGTTCTGAGTTCGCATACCGGACAGAGTGTGCCTGATGCAGCAAACAAAGCAAAAACTATGGAATGGTGGGCAACCTGTATCGATGCTCACGTTGCCGCAGGAGCGAAATATATTGTTCAGCCTTCGATGGGAGGAACAGCATATAAAAGTCTTGAAGGACTAAAAGCTTATTGCGACTATTTCAACGAAGTGGGAGCAATGTGCAATGCAAAAGGAATACGTTTTGGTTATCACAATCATGACAAGGAATTTTCTACAAAGCTTGATGGAAAAGTGATGTATGAATATATGCTTGAAAATACAGATCCTTCAAAAGTAATGTTCGAGATTGACCTCTACTGGGCAGTTGTAGGCGGTGCAAATCCTGTTGATTATTTCAACAAATATCCTGGCCGTTTCGAACTATGGCACATTAAAGATAAGGAAGAGATTGGCGCAAGCGGCATGATGGATTTTGCTGCTATATGGAAGGGTGCTAAAATTTCAGGAATGAAATATGGCGTTGTTGAGGTTGAAAGATATAACTTCACAAACTTTGTCAGCTGCCAGAAAAGTATCGATTTTCTGAACTATGCTGATTATGTTAAAATGCCTCTGAAGAAATAGAGTGAATTATCACGGACTTAAATCCGTGTTAAATAATAATCGAAGATCACAGATTTATTTCTGTGATCTTCTTTTTTTATTACTTTTATTGGTGACCAAAACCTCCTGACAAATGAAAGTAAAATCTGCACTTATTGTTATTGCAGTCTTAGTGATTGCAGGCTGCCAGACAGAATATTACACCGCTGAGGATTATCAAAAGGTGTTGAAAATAGATTCTCACATACACATCAATAGCGATGATGGAGCGTTTGAGGATCAGGCGGAAGCAGATAACTTTTTGCTTATTACTCTTGGCGTCGATCATGGCGATTCGGCAAACATGGCCAGCCAGCTTGACTATGCACTGAAAACTGTTGAAAAGCACCCGGGAAAAGTATTTTATGGGTCCTCATTTGTATTCGATACAACTGATTTTGGATCTATGGAATGGATAATGAACACGCAGACTGAGATTCAGAACGGAATTGCAGGCGGGGCAATCTCAGTTAAAATCTGGAAAAACGTTGGAATGACTGTCAGAGACCGGACCGGTAAATTCATAATGATAGATGATCCGCGTCTTGATGACATAATTAAATACATTATTTATAAAGGACTGCCAATTACAGGTCATCTCGGTGAACCAAGAAACTGCTGGCTCCCACTGGAAGAAATGACTGTGAGCAGCGACAGCAGTTATTTTGCGAGAAATCCGCAATACCATATGTATCTCCATCCCGAGTATCCTTCATACGAGGATCAGATGAGTGCCCGCGATAACCTTCTTAAGAAACATCCCGATCTTACTTTTATAGGATGCCATCTTGCCAGTTTCGAATGGAATGTTGATTCCATTGCCGCCCGACTCGACAGGTTCCCGAATCTGGCAGTCGATATGTCTGCCAGGATCTGCCACCTTCAGTATCAGTCAGCCAGCGACCGGGAGAGAGTTCGCAATTTCTGCATCAAATACCAGGACAGGCTGCTGTATGGCACAGATGCAGGCTATAGCGGAAGCAGTAATCCCGATGGATTTAAGAAGCGAATGCATGAAACATGGACAGCTGACTGGAAGTATTTCACATCTGATGAAGAGATGACTGCCCCTCAGTTCAGAGGAACTTTCAAGGGACTTCAGCTCCCGAAAAATATCGTAGATAAAATATATAGCCGGAATGCAATTAAATGGTATAAATTGGCTGTGAAATAATAGTTAAAACCATTTAACCACAAAGGGTACAAAGTCCAGATAACTATCGGGATACACTAACTAACACAAAGGGAATAATGATAAACTGACTCTATAAATAAATGTAAAAAATACACTTAATCTATCATGCAATGAAAAAGTTACTCGGTCTTTTACTGCTTTTTATTCTGGGAAATTCAATTTGTTCTGGTCAGACAGTACAGCTTCCCCCTGACACTCAGCCTGCAGCATCAAATGTCAGAGGTGCACAGTATCCAAGAATTACCTCCGATCTCAGAGCAATATTTCAGGTGAAAGCTCCTGATGCACAGAAAGTGCAACTGCAGCTGGGAAAGGTCTTTGATATGGTGAAGGGTGAAAATGGAATTTGGACAATTACTACTGAACCATTGGTACCTGGTTTTCATTACTATTTCTTCATTATCGATGGTGTAACTGTTTCTGATCCTGCCAGCGAATCTTTTTTTGGTTGGGGCAAGATGTCGAGCGGTATTGAGGTTCCTGAAGCCGGTGTTACTTACTATTCTCTTAAGAATGTACCTCATGGCGATGTACGTCAGAAATGGTACTTCTCAAATGTAACACAGGCCTGGAGACGCTGTTTTGTCTATTGCCCGCCGGAATATAACAGCAATCTTGACAAAAAATATCCTGTACTATACCTCCAGCATGGTTCGGGTGAAGATGAGAGGGGATGGAGCGTTCAGGGTAAAGCCGATATCATAATGGACAATCTTATTGCTGAAGGGAAAGCCGTTCCGATGTTAATAGTTATGGATCAGGGTTATGCAATTAGGCCCGGAACTCCGGCTCCGGTACCCGGGCAGCAGCCTTCCGGTCCCTCTGCATTTGAAGAGGTTGTAATAAAGGATCTCATTCCTTTTATTGATTCAAATTTCAGGACTCTTTCCGACAGGGAACACAGAGCAATGGCCGGACTCTCTATGGGCGGAATGCAGACTATCCAGATTACAATGTCAAATCTAGATAAGTTTTCGCACATAGGAGGATTCAGTGGTGCAGGGAGGTTCAGCGGAGCAGGTCTCGATGTAAATAAAGATTATAACGGTGTTCTTGCTGATGCTGCTGCATTCAATAAAAAGGTAAAACTTTTATGGATCGGAATAGGTACTGCTGAAGCTCAGAACATGTACAAGGCAGTTAATGGCTTTCATCTGGCTCTTTCAGCTGCCGGGATAAAGCATGTTTATTACGAATCTCCTGGGACTGATCATGAATGGCTTACATGGAGAAGAAGCCTGAACGAATTTGCACCGTTGCTTTTCAAATAGAATACTAACTAATTATATAAAATGTTATCTGATATGAGAAATTTAAACAGATCATTCCTTATACTGATACTTGGCTGCTGTCTGATAGTAAATTCACAGGGACAAACCTCAGTCAGGTTGCAAAGGAGCACACCGGAGCAGGAGGGTATATCCTCTAAAGGTATTATTGACTTTGTAAATGCAATAGACACAGGGAAGACAGAGATTCATAGTTTTATGTTTATCAGGCATGGCAAAGTTGTTGCTGAAGGCTGGTGGAATCCTTACGGGCCCGATCTTAAACATATAATGTATTCTGCCAGTAAAACTTTTACTGCAACCGCAATCGGACTTGCAGTTTCTGAAAACAGACTTAAGCTGACCGATAAGGTAGTCTCTTTCTTTCCTGCCTCTCTGCCCGATACTATCAGCGATCTTATGAAATCAATGACCGTAAAAGATCTGCTAATGATGGCAACAGGGATTCCTGCAGAACCGCGTTTTGGTCAGAATGATGAATGGGTACGCTCTTTTCTGTCTATGAGTCCTGCTGCAAAACCAGGTACGGTTTTTAAGTATTTCAATATGGCCACATTTATGCTTTCAGCAATAGTCCAGCAGGTTACAGGGGAAACTATTTACAACTATCTGCAGCCCAGGATTTTTAAACCTCTTGAAATTAAAGGTATCGACTGGGATCTCAATCCTCAGGGTATTAACCTTGGAATGATTGGTTTAAGATTGCGCACTGAGGACATGGCAAAATTTGGTCAGTTGCTTATTCAAAAGGGTAACTGGAACGGAAAACAGCTTATTCCTGAAGAGTGGGTTAAGGAAGCAACTTCATTCAAGATCAAAAGCGAAGGAGGATCAGCAAATATTCCCCCGGAACTGAATGACTGGGTTCAGGGTTACTGTTACCAGATGTGGAGAGGCAGGAACAATAGTGTACGGCTCGATGGTATGGCAGGACAGTTTGTAATCTTACTTCCCGATAAGGACGCAATTGTAGTTCTAACAGCCAATGCTGCAAATACACAGAAAGAACTGGATCTTGTATGGAATTATTTGTATCCTGCTATAAAGGATTCTAAACCATTGCCTGCCGATCAGAATGCTAACAATGAGCTTGGAAAAAAACTAGCTGCTTTGTCAATTAAAACAACTTCGGTTCCCTCGCAGGATTCCCATTTTCAGACGAAGGTTTCAGGTAAATCTGTGACTTTTGACGAGAATAATTATGGTATACAGGGTATCGGATTTAGGTTTAATAATGATATCTGCGAACTATCAATTAAAAGAGAGAATATATCCTATAACATCAAAGCAGGTAAGGATTCTTGGGTGCGGTCCAATACCTTACTTACATCGCTTCTCTCTGCTCCCCGGCCGGCTTCAAAATCGGTCGATGCCAATTACAGTATTCTTCACCCTGTTATCAGACCAGCCGGTTACTACACCTGGACAGACGTCAATACTCTCGATTTTACTGTTCGGTTTGTTGAAGAGACCCTTGGTGCTGAAGGTGTAATTATCAAATTCTCGGAGGAGGCCGGAAGCATAAATGTAAGTCTGACACGAAAAGGAGGAAGAGGACCAGTTCCTGGTCAGGGAGCACAGTCTGCACCTATTGTACTGACTGGCAAGATTAATAGTAATTAAAAATTCAAAATTCAAAATTTGTAATTCAAAATTCGTAATTCAAAATTGAAAATACCTAGTGTATTAAAAAAATACTATTTTTGTATTTAAGTACACGCGAAAGTAATCGTGTAAGTATGTATTAAATTTTAATAGTATGAAAAGAATATTAGTAGCAGGAGCAGGTGGTTTTATAGGCGGTCATCTTGTTAAGGAACTGACAAAAAAAGGCAATAAAGTAAGAGCGGTTGATATTAAACCATTAAACGAGTGGTATCAGGTTTCCGATGATGCTGATAATCTCGTGCTTGATCTCAGATTAAAGGAAAACTGCTTCACTGCGGTGAACGGTTATAATGAGGTTTTTAACCTTGCAGCCGATATGGGTGGCATGGGCTTTATAGAGAATAACAAAGCCGCCTGTATGATAAGTGTCCTTATCAATACTCATCTTCTGATGGCATCAAAAGAGTGTGGAATAGACAGATTCTTCTATGCATCATCCGCATGTGTCTACAATGGTGAAAAACAGACAGATCCTGCAAATCCCGGACTGAAGGAATCAGACGCTTATCCCGCTCTGGCTGAAGATGGATACGGCTGGGAGAAGCTTTTCAGCGAAAGAATGTGCCGCCATTTTTCTGAAGATTTTGGACTAATTACAAGAGTAGCAAGGTTTCATAACGTATATGGTCCTCATGGTACTTATGATGGAGGCAGGGAGAAGGCCCCGGCTGCTATGTGCCGTAAAGTGATTGATGCCCAGCTTAACGGGAAAAAAGAGATAGTCATCTGGGGCGATGGCCATCAGACCAGGAGTTTTATGTATATCGACGACTGTATAAAAGGGATTCAGGACATTATGTACAGCAATATAAATGAACCAATTAACCTTGGAAGCAGCGAGATGGTTTCAATAAATCAGCTTGTTGATATTGTTGAGGATATTGCCGGGTTTAAGATGGAAAGAAAATATGACCTGGGTGCACCAAAAGGTGTAAGAGGCCGTAACAGCGAAAACACATTGATAAAAAAGTATCTTGGCTGGGAGCCGTCTATTCCTCTTAAAAAAGGAATGAAGAAAACCTACGACTGGATTAAAGAAGAGATGGTTAATGAATCGAGAGAAAAGAAAGGTGTAAACCGGTTTAACAAATAAGTGTCCTTTAAATGAAAAGCAGAAAGGTATTTGTAAGCGGTTGTTATGATCTTTTACACGGAGGACATGTGGCATTTTTTAAAACCGCTGCAGCTTACGGCGATCTGTATGTGAGTTTGGGAAGGGATGAAAACCTGCTTCAGTTAAAAGGAAAAAAACCTGTCTTTTCTGAAGAGGAACGTCTTTATATTGTCAGGTCAGTAAGATATGTTCATGATGCTTTCCTTGCCTCGGGAATGGGAATGCTCGATTTTGAACCTGACCTGAAAAGGATAAAACCTGATGTTTTTGTAGTCAATCACGATGGCCACACTCCGGAAAAAGAGATCCTTTGTAAAAAGCTCGGAATAGAATATGTTGTCCTGGAACGTATCCCGGAGCCTGGCTTACCAGCCCGTTCCAGTTCAGGCACGAAAAAAGAAATGCGCTTTCCGTACAGGCTCTGTCTTGCCGGTGGATGGCTCGATCAGCCATGGGTCTCAGAAATTCATCCGGGATCAGTCGTGGTTGCACAGATCTGGCCAACTTTGGATTTTAATGACAGATCAGGCCTTGCAACCAGTTCACGAAAAGTAGGGATACAGCTATGGGGCGACAGATATCCTGATGGTAATCCTAAAACGAATGCAAAACTGCTTTTCGGAGCAGAGAACCCTCCGGGTAAACAGTATATTTCTGGTTCACAGGATCATATTGGCCTTCTTTGTCCCGGAATAAACAGGCTTTATTATAACGGAGGTTTCTGGCCCGAAAGAATCGATTCCTCAACAAACAGGGATGTTTGTGACTGGCTTTCGGATGTACTGCACCTGGTTCCTCTTGAACCCAGGCCAGAAGGTTACGATCCTCTCAAAGAGATGCATCTCGAAAAACAATTGATTAAAGAGCTGGGTGAAGCAGGCAATCTTTGCTGGGAAAGTATACTGAAAAAAGATATTAAGGGACTCGGGAAGGGCATGACTGATACCTTTCTGTCGTGGAAGAAAGTATTGCCTCTAACTGTTCCTCAATGGGTTATGGATGAAATGGAAACAAAATATTTTCCAAATTACCCGGGAGCAATAACCTCTGGAAGTGGCGGAGGTTATGTTATTGTCGCATCAGAAAAAGAGATACCCGGAGCAATTAATATTAAGGTTAGATACTAATTTAAGACAAAAGACAGAAGTAAAAAGACAAAAGTAAGACCCGTAATACTCAGTGAAACTCCGTGTCCTCCGTGGTTAAAATAAGCTATTGCATTTAAAGCACATAATAATAAACAAAACCTGATCAAAATGAAAACCAACATTTTCAAACAACTCAACCTGATAACCGTTTTGGCTATGTTCGTAACGCTACCGCTTCTGTCTCAGCAGGGGAAGTTACCAATCGCAGAAGGCCCCTACAAACCAACTGATGAATCGTTGAAACAATATCAGTATCCTGAATGGTTCAGGGATGCAAAATTCGGCATCTGGTCGCATTGGGGACCCCAGGCAGTTCCGCGTCAGGGCGACTGGTACGCTAAGAGAATGTATATTGAAACTGATCCGTCCTATAAATATCATATTGCCAATTATGGTCATCCATCAGAATTTGGGTTTAAGGATATAATTCCACTCTGGAAAGCAGAAAAGTGGGATCCTGACAAACTGATGGAGCTTTATAAGAAAGCTGGTGCAAAATATTTCTTCAGTATGGGAACCCATCATGATAATTTCTTCCTGTGGGATTCAAGAATTCATAAGTGGAATGCAGTAAAAATGGGTCCTAAGAAGGATGTAGTCAAACTATGGCAGCAGGCAGCAAAAAAGCAGGGTATGAAATTTGGTGTTTCGGAACATCTCGGAGCCAGCTTTACCTGGTATCAGAATGCACATGGCTCCGATAAAACCGGACCGAAAGCCGGTGTTCCTTACGATGGAGCTTATCCTGCATTCTGGGATCTTTATCATGCACCGGCACTGCCTGATGATAAAGGATGGCTGACAAATAATCTTGTATTCCAGATTGAGTGGTTCAGCAGCATCAAAGAGCTTATTGATCAATATCATCCTGACCTCCTGTATTCTGACAGCCAGATGCCTTTTGGTGATGTTGGCAGAAGCCTCATTGCACATTACTATAACCAGAATGTAGCCGGGAATAACGGTACACTTGATGTGGTATACACCTGCAAACAGCCATCAGAAGGCAAATGGGCACAGGACGTTGAGCGCGGGGTGCTTGATACAATAAGTGACTATCCCTGGCAGACAGATACTTCGATTGGTGATTGGTATTACAGAACCGGCCAGCGGTATAAAACTGCGAATGAGGTTATTCAGATGCTTGTTGATATAGTAAGCAAGAACGGTAACCTTCTTATTAATGTGGTTCAGACACCAGAAGGTGACCTTGAACCCGATATGATACAGATTCTCGAGGAAGTAGGAGTATGGACTGCTGCAAACGGTGAAGGTATTTATGGTTCACGTCCTTGGCAGACCTATGGGGAGAAATCAGCAGAAGCCAAAGCAGTTAAACCCGGAAGGTTTAATGAAAACTATAAATTCAATTCAAAAGACATTCGCTTCACAACAAAAGATGGTTTCCTTTATGCTTATTGTCTTGGTACTCCTGCGGAAGATATAGTAATAAAGTCGCTTGCAAAAAACTCCAGATTTAAAGTTGATCCTGTTGCATCTGTTAAGATACTTGGAAGCGATGTGAAGCTTAAATGGACTGTAAATGAAAACGGACTTGTTATAAAGAAACCTGCTAAATTACCGGCATGGCAGGTAATTGGTTTTAAAATCGAATTCAAAAAATAGGCGTCAGTATGGTCAACATCCGGCAATCGGATATTGCAAAGGAGCTTAATATATCCAGGGTCACGGTGTCAAAGGCACTCCGTGACCATCCGGATATATCAAAAGCAATGAAAAAGAAGATAATCGAAACAGCCGGTAAGATGGGATATGTGCCTAACCTTATCGCCCGGCAGTTAAACTCAAGGCGTACCTTCACAATTGGCATTGTTGTACCAGACCTGGAAAATAGTTTTTTCTCTTATGTTGTTGATAGCATGATAGATTACGCAACAGAGCATAGTTACCATGTTATACTTACAGTTTCGCGTGAAAAAGAGCGGATCGAGAAACAAAACATAGAGAATCTTATCGGAATGAGGGTCGATGGACTCCTTGTCTGTCTCTCGCAGGAAACGAAAGACAGTCAAATGTTTGACATTGTAAGGAAGATGAATATTCCTCTGGTGTTTTTTGACCGTGCTTTTAAAAACATGAAGTTTTCGAGAGTTGTTTTTAATGATAAATCAGGCGCTGCCAGTTCATTAAACCGCATAATTGAAGAGGGTTATTCAAGGCTTGCCAATTTTGCCGGATTTCAGACTACAAGTATTGGGAAGGAAAGAGCCGAAGGATTTACTGAGACACTTTCGAAACATAAAATTCCAATAAAAAGGGAATGGATTATTGAAAGCGGTTTTGAGCTGAAGGATGGCTATGAATCGTTCAGAAAACTTAACAGTTCAGGAAATCTTCCTGAAGTTATTTACACTGTTAATGACAGGGTCGCGCTTGGAGCATATAAGGCAGCTAAAGAGGCCGGATTAAGGATTCCGGAAGATATAGGCATATTTGGATTCGGCTTCGTTGAGATAACTGATTCCTTTGATCCTCAGCTAACTGTAATTAATCAGGATCCAAGGAAGATGGGTCTTGAAGCTGCGAAACTCCTTATAGGTGAAATCGAGGATGACACCAAAAGAGGAAAGAGTATAATATCAATTGATGAGGAGTTCCTCTGGAGAAAATCAGTCAAAAGGAAAATGGGAAAATAGTTAAAAGGTTACTTTTCTCCCTTGAGTTTCTTAATCTCCAGGAAATGAGCCATTGACATTTTTTCACGGGCTTCCCGTGTTGTTTTGCGGTAAGCTTCAAACTCGTTTTTCAAATCCTCCAGTTCCTTTCTGGTATTACCTGTGACAATAAGGTTTCTTTTAAAAGCAAGAAAGCCTAACGCAAGAATACCTAATAATCCGGCTACTATTATCCACATAGTAGAGTTGTACGATGTTTTATTTACTTCGAGACCTAATACTTTGATGCTGTTTTTTGTTTTGGTCATTTCTTCCAGACTGATTTTTGTCGTTTCAAGCAATGCAGTAAGTGAATCAATATTACTTTTCAGTACAGACCTCTCTGCCCTTAATAGCATATTACTGTTTCCGGCAGCAGCAAGTGTATCATTAACATTGATCTTGATTTTCTGGAACATATCCTCCCTGATTGCCCTGTAAAACTCATAAATTCTGGTTTTCTGTTCAAGGTAATTCAACTGCTCTTTAATAGAATTATTACTGAGTTCCGGAGGCATTACAGTCTGTCCGTAGCCAATTTCTGCAAAAATTATAAGCATAATAAATACCAGGATACTTCTGAAAACTGACAGATTTTTTTTGATCATTGGATTGATATTTAGCGGTTGAAACAACAGGTCTGTTAATTAAACGTAAAAGTTAATACAAAATTACATTTCTTCATTAAATCATGCCTGTGAATTAATTTGTTAATTATTTTTTGAATGGTTCAAATAATTATTAAATTTCATTCCTTTAATAATCATTCTACATCTTAGTACTCAATAAATGAATAATACGTTAAAACGTCGTGATTTTATAAAAACTGCAGCTGCAGGGACTGTTGGACTGGGACTAACAGGTAAAAGCCATGAATTGGATGTTCTGAACCAGATTTCTGCTAGGAGAGTGGGAATTATTGGTCTCGATACATCTCACAGCGGGGCATTCATTTCTTCGCTTAATAAATCAGATGCAGGACCTGAATATGGAGGATATAAAGTAGTTGCTGCATATCCAAAGGGAAGCAGTGAAATAAAAAGCAGCTACGAAAGAATACCAAAGTATACTGAAGATGCCGTAAAACTTGGTGTTGAAATAGTTAATTCGATTGACGAACTTCTTCAAAAGGTTGATGTTGTTTTACTTGAGACAAATGACGGACGCCTTCACCTTGAACAGGTAATTCCTGTGCTTAAAGCCGGAAAAAGAGTATTTATCGATAAACCGATAGCCGCATCGCTGGCTGAGGCAATTGCAATTTTTGATGCCTCAGCATACTATAAAGTACCTCTTTTCTCTGCTTCATCCCTGAGATACATCAACGGAGCAAAAGAGATTTCAGAAGGATCAATTGGAAAAGTTCTTGGCGCTGATGCTTATAGTCCGGGTACCCTCGAAAAAACACACCCCGATCTTTTCTGGTATGGAGTGCATGGTGTTGAGACACTTTTTACGGTAATGGGTAACGGTTGCAAGTCGGTTGTAAGAACATCCGTGCCAGATACCGATCTCGTTGTAGGTACCTGGGAAGATGGAAGAATAGGAACTTTCAGAGGTATCAGAGGAGGAAAATCAGATTATGGCGGAATTGTATATGGCGAAAAAGCAATATCGGTTCTTGGAAAATATGCAGGTTATACACCCTTGCTGATTAAGATAATTGAATTTTTTAATACAGGAATACCGCCGGTATCATCAGCTGAAACACTTGAGATCTTTACCTTCATGGCTGCAGCTGAAGAAAGTAAGAACAGGGGAGGAATCCCGGTTTCGACAGCAGATGTATTTGCCGATGCAAAAAAGGCCGCTGCTAAAATAAACTTCAAATAATTTAATCTTAAATAGAAACCTATTAATCAACTAATTAACTATACCTAACATGACAAACCGTAGAAACTTTATCAAAAAAACAGCTATGGGAACTGCCGCAATAACAATTGGCGGTATGGGTTTCAGCGCTAAATCTTATGGCTCTATCCAGGGCGCAAATGACCGGATCAATGTTGCAGTTATCGGTATCCGCGGACAAGGCGGAGGACATATTAACAGCTGGTGCGGAATGAAAGATTCCAAAAACGTACGCCTGAGAACGCTATGCGATGTTGATGAGCAATACTTTGCTGCAAAATCAAAAATAGTGCTTGATAAGACAGGAGAAGCTCCCAAAACCGAGTGGGATATGCGTAAAGTATTTGATGACAAAGAGATACATGCTGTCTCCTTTGCTGTTCCTAACCACTGGCATGCTCTTGGAACAATCTGGGCATGTCAGGCCGGCAAACATGTTTATGTTGAAAAGCCAGCCACCCATAATATTTTTGAGGGAAGGAAAATGGTTGAAGCAGCCAGAAAATATAATGTGCGTGTACAGACCGGAACACAGAACCGTTCAATCACCGGTGTTATGAATGCTATTAAATTCCTCCACGATGGTGGTATTGGTGATGTATTCATGGCACGCGGATTATGTTTCAAACCACGCGATTCCTTCGGTATTGCCCCGGATAGCACTCCTCCTCCAACATTACATTATGATATGTGGCAGGGACCAGCCCAGGAGAGACCTTACAATGAGAAGAAGGTGCATTACAACTGGCATTGGTTCTGGGCTACAGGAGGAGGAGATACTGCAAACCAGGGTCCTCATCAGTTCGATATCGCCCGCTGGGGACTTAACAAAGATGAACATCCCGTAACAATATATTCCATGGGTGGGCTATTCGGAATTGATCCAAAAGAGTGCGCACAGGAGACCCCCAATACTCAGACTTCGATGTTTAAATACAAAGATGGAAAAGTAATTGAGTTTGGTACAAGAGGACGCTATACAAACGGCGAATCGAGTCTGGATATTAACATAGGCAATATGTTCTATGGCACAGAAGGGTACATGGAAATTGACGGCGGAAAATGGAAAGCATTCAGAAAACGTGAAAACAAGCCTTTCGCAGGTTCTGATGTAGTACCTGCAGAAGAGAAGCCAGCTGATAACGCATATCTTGCTGCTCCAGGCGGTTCAAGTCATTATGGCAATTTCATCGATGCAATCCGTTCAGGAAAGAATGAAGATCTGCATTGCGATATTCATGACGGATTCATGTCAGCCGCTTTACCTGCTTTAGCAAATATTTCATATCGCCTTAAAAGAGAATTAACATTTGACGGCGCCAAGGAAAAATTTGTCAACGATCCTGAGGCAGATAAATTACTTACACGTGAGTATCGTAAGCCTTACGTGGTTCCTAATGTAGTGTAAAAAAATTGGTGCTGGGTGCTGGTTACTAGGTTCTAGGTGCTAGGTTTTAGGTACCCTGCACCCAGTACCAAGCACCCAGCACCTGGCATGTAACTTAATGATAACTAGTATTATGCGATTATTCTTAATCGGATTATTAACGATTTTTCTGATAGTTTCATGCAACCGGTCTGGAGACGGACCGGTTGCTACTATTAAGTTTGTCACTCACAGCGATGAGAACAAGACAGATGTACTGATAGATGAAAAACTGTTCACTTCCTTTTGCTGGCCTGATAGTGTTTATAAACCAATTCTATATCCAGTTATAACAGCGGGAGGAACAGAAATAACACGTGGTTTTCCGCTAAAGCCAAGGGAGGGGGAACGGAATGACCATATTCACCAGGTGGGGATCTGGTTCAATTACGGGAATGTCAACGGATATGATTTCTGGGGTAATGGTTACAGAGGAATTAAAGAGCCAAATGGTGGTGTTATAAAGCATATCAGAATTGACCGTCTGGCAAGTAAAAACGGCGAAGGATCATTTGTATCGGTTGAAGAGTGGCTTTCTCCCGCAGGAGTGAAGCTTCTGACAGAAAAAACGGAATATCATTTCATTGCAAAGGGAGCTGTAAGAATCATTGACAGGATTACAAGTCTGACAGCAGGTGATTCTGCAGTTTATTTTAAGGACACCAAGGAGGGTATGTTCGGTATCCGTGTAGCCCGGCAACTGGAACTGCCTGCTAATGAGGGTGTAATTCTGCTTGATTCACAGGGTGTTCCATCAGCGTTAAAAGATACCCTTAACAGGGGTGTTACCGGTAATTATTTTAGCAGTGAAGGCATATCAGGCGACGCTGTCTGGGGTACAAGGGCTAAATGGATGAATCTTTCCGGTATTATCGGAAATGAAAAGATCTCTGTTGTGATCTGTGATCATCCGAAAAATCCAGGATATCCAACCTACTGGCATGCCAGAGGGTATGGTTTATTTGCGGCAAACCCGCTGGGCTGGAATGATTTCACAAAAAACAAAGAGCAATTTAATTTTTCAATCCCGGCAAAAAAATCCGCGAAATTCAGATATCGTGTTATAATTAGTTCAGGATCGCAGTTAACAGATTCTGAAATAAATACGTATTCAGAAGAGTTTGGGGAGTTATATAAAAAAAAGTAATAAGAATTTATATATTTAGTTAATACTTTTCCGCAACTGGGCTTAACCCGCCCCCATTCCCCCTCACTTAAAAGTATGGGTGGGAGTGTAATTTGTTGTATATGAGGACTATTCCCCTTCCCTTATTGTTTAAGGGAAGGGGTTAGGGGATGGGTTAAAGATTTGATGCAGGGAAATGATGTAAATAAATAATATAGAAAACATATATGATCTAATAATAATTTCTATGGAAAATAACAACAACAGCAGACGCAGCTTCATAAGGAAAGCGGCATTGGGTGGATTAATGGCAGTCAGTATTCCTGAAATACTGTCAGCCTCAATGGCTCCTGCAGCAATGAAAAAACATACTCTTGCAAAGGGAAATGTAATCCTCTTTCAGGGCGATTCTATAACTGATGCCGGCAGGAATAAGGAAGAAATGGCCTTCAATAATCAGAGAGCACTTGGTACTGGTTATGCCATGCTCACAGCAGCCGCTTTACTTGAAAAGTATGCATCACTTGATCTGAAAATATATAATAAGGGTATATCAGGAAATAAGGTATTTCAACTGGCAGAACGCTGGGATAAAGATTGTCTCGAATTAAAGCCCGATGTTCTGAGTATACTCATCGGAGTTAACGATATCTGGCATAAGCTGAACGGACAATATAACGGCACAGTTGAGATCTATAAGAAAGATTATATAGCTCTTCTCGAAAGAACAAAGAAAGCTCTCCCAAATGTAAAACTTATTATTTGTGAGCCATTTGCAGTCCGCGGTGTTAAAGCTGTCGACGATAAATGGTATCCCGAATTCTATGATTACCAGAAAGCTGCAAGAGAAGTTGCTGATCAGTTCGGTGCCGTATTTATCCCTATGCAGAAAGTATATGATGAGGCGCAGAAAAGAGCTCCCGGTGCTTACTGGACTGGCGACGGAGTGCACGCATCATTCCCGGGTGCACAGCTGATGGCTCAGGCATGGATGGCGGCAGTGAAGGCATAAAGGCTTAACGGCGTAACGGCGCAAAGATTCAAAGGCAAATAAACTCCGTGAACCTCTGTGCCTCCGTGTCTCCGTGGTAATTATTTTATTCATTTATCAATTAATTTAATATAATATGAAAAGAGTGTTCTTTTTGTTTTCTGCAATTCTGTTAATCTTATTTATCAATTCCGGAACTGTTTCAGCCGAAGTAAAACTGCCCGCGATTTTTGGCGATAACATGGTATTGCAGCAGAAGTCGGAAGTTGCAATATGGGGAACAGCAACTAATAATTCGACTGTGAAAGTTAATACCTCATGGAATGGGAAAAGCTACACTGCAAGAGCATCTGGCGACGGAAAATGGAAACTTAAAGTTGTAACACCTTCAGCAGGTGGTCCTTATGAGGTTACAGTTAGCGAAGGGAATACGATTAAGCTGAAAAATGTCCTGATTGGTGAAGTCTGGATATGCTCCGGACAATCCAATATGGAGATGCCTATGAAAGGTTATGGGAACCAGCCGATTCTTGGATCGAACGAGGCTATCGCAACATCCTCAAATCCTGAAATAAGGATGTTCACTGTAAAAAAGGCCTCCAGTCTTCAGACTCAGTCAGATTTCGAAGGCACATGGATGATCTGTGAGCCGGAGAATGTAAGTGAATTCAGTGCCACGGGTTACTATTTCGGGTTGATGCTCAACAGAGCTCTGAAAGTACCTGTCGGATTGGTTAATTCAAGTTGGGGCGGGACCCGCATTGAACCCTGGATTAGTGAGGATGGAATTAAGAAATTTGAGTTTGTAAAAATGCCTGATAAGAATCAGCAGGGACCATTATCACAGCAGACACCCACTGTCTTGTTCAATGCAATGATAAATCCAATGGTCGGATATGGAATTAAGGGTGCAATATGGTATCAGGGCGAGTCAAACAGGAATGAAGCTTCAGACTATGTTAAACTTATGCCCGGATTAATTGAAAACTGGCGTTCGGTTTGGGGAGTTGGTGATTTTTCATTCTACTATGTTCAGATAGCTCCATTTGATTATGGCCCAACAGGTCTGAGTTCAGCTTATCTCAGAGAGGCTCAGCTGAAAGCTTCAACTGCTATCCCGAATATTGGAATGGCAACAATAATGGATATTGGTGAGAAAGATTGCATCCATCCTGCTAATAAGAAAGCAGGAGGTGACCGGCTTGCATATCTCGCACTGACAAATACTTATGGTAAGAAAGGATTCACCGGTGCCGGACCTGTCCTCAAAGAGATGACAGTTAACGGATCAATGGTTAAACTTACTTTCAATAATGCGCCTAATGGAATCACTTCATTCGGCAAGGAGTTATCATGTTTCGAAATTGCCGGATCAAATAAACGATTCTATCCGGCAATTGCTTCATTCGCTCTTGGAGGAATAACACTTTACCATCCGTCTGTGGCTGAGCCTGTTGCTGTCAGATATGCTTTCAAAGATTTTATCGTGGGTGATCTTTTCAATATTGAAGGGATTCCTGCATCTTCATTCAGAACTGATTCCTGGTAATTAATCATTCATTAATATTTAAATTCAGATAAAATGAAATCCAACAGACGAAATTTCATCAGGACCGTAGGGGCCGGAGCAACCGGTTTCACACTGGGGGCAGCTGCTTTAACGGCTGCTTCGTGCGCTTCTCCCGTTGCAAAAAAAGATGAAGATGACGGACAGGTTCTGTTTATCGGCGACGATATTGCAGTTGCTGATACACAATATGGTAAGGTAAAAGGTTATATTCTGAGAGGGATCAATTACTTCCTTGGAATACCTTATGGGGCTGATACATCAGGAGCTAACCGCTTCATGCCACCACAGAAACCGAAGCCATGGACTGAAGTCTTTCCGGCAGTATGGTGGGGTAACTCTGCTCCTCAGATAATAGAAAAAAGATATGCAAATGCCTATTCCTCTTTTGTCGACCATTGGAATTATGACGATGTGAGCGAAGATTGCCTCAGGTTAAATGTTTTCACACCTGCTATAAACGACGGGAAGAAACGACCCGTACTGGTATGGCTCCATGGAGGCGGATTTGTTAATGGTAACGGAATCGAACAGGATGGTTATAACGGAGAAAATTTCAGCAGGTTCGGAGACGTTGTGTATTGTTCTGTAAATCACCGTCTTGGTGCTCTGGGATTCACAAATCTGGCTGGTGTCGGGGGTGATAAGTTTGCAGCATCCGGAAATGTAGGGATGCTTGATCTTGTAGCTGCACTTGAGTGGGTGAGAGATAATATCTCCAATTTCGGAGGTGATCCGGGCAATGTGACAATTATAGGGCAATCAGGAGGTGGATCTAAAGTAACCACTCTCACTGCCATGCCTTCGGCAAAAGGACTTTTTCATAAAGCAGTCGTTCTTAGCGGTGCAGGTATCAAATCGGGTGAAAAAGATTATTCAGAAAAACTGGGCGCTTATGTTTTGAAGGAAGCCGGATTATCTGAAAAACAGATTGATAAGCTTCAGGAAATTCCTTGGCTAGATTATATAGGTATTGCAAACAGGGCTGCAACAAAACTTGCTGAAGATTCCGGACCTGCAGCACCTGGTATTCGCAGAGGATTTAACCCCATTGTTGATGGCGTTTATATCCCACAGCATCCGTTTTATCCCGATGCTTCCCCAACAGCAGAAAGTGTTCCTATGATAGTCTGTTCTACGCTTAATGAACAGTCACCCAGCCGCACCGACGCCGCCCTCGAGAATATCACTATTGATGAAGTGAAAGAGAAAATTAAACTCAGAGCCGGATTTGGGGCAGGATTTGGTGACAAAGCCGGAGAAATAGTCGATTCTTATGTAAAAACATTTCCTGATAAGAGACCAATCGAGATCTGGTCGATGGTAAGCAGTAACAGACAGAGCCTTATAGCTCTGGCCGACGCCAAATCAAAACAGTCGACACCTGTCTATATTGCCTGGTTCTGCTGGCAGCCTCCTTTGTTTGATAACCGGATGCGTGCCTTCCATTGCATCGATATCTGTTTCTGGTTTTATAACACCGACCTCATGCTTACTCATACAGGCGGAGGTGCACGCCCAAGAAAGTTATCCGAAAAAATGGCAGGTTCTCTCCTTCAGTTTATGAAAACCGGCGATCCGAATGGTGGCGGACTGCCATCATGGTCAGCATATAGCACAGCAAACGGAGAAACTATGGTTCTTGACGATGTCAGCGAACTAAAAAATGATCCCGACAGGGAAGCCCGTAAGGCATTTCCGGCTTTATGACAGGTAACTAAAGTTTAAAGATGTATAATTTAAAAATAATCAATAGATTGAAGGAGTTTTAATCATGAGAAAAAACTTAAAAGCAATATTTGTAACAAATGTTACAATTTGCATGTTTTACTTTTTAACAATTACAGCTTTTGCACAGGAACCGGCCAGACCGGCTGCAAATGCACCAGCTGCAAGACCTGCATTCAGAATGCCGGCAAGAATAATATCGCCTGAACTGTTGCCCGATGGAAAAGTAACCTTCAGGGTTTATTCTAAGGATGCATCCAAAGTTACTGTTGCAGGTGAGTGGCAGACAGGCTTTAATGCTGCAGAAAATCTTGTCAGGAATGATACCGGGCTCTTTACCCTTACAGTCGGACCATTGAAACCTGAATTATATGGTTACACTTTCACAGTTGACGGTGTAAGGACAATCGATCCTAACAACGTTCAGGTAAGACGCGATGGTGTTAATCATCAGAGCTACTTCATTATACCAGGTGCTGAATCAGACCTTTATTTCCAGAAGAATGGAGTTCCTCATGGTACTATAAACAAAGTCTGGTATAAATCAGCAGTTCTAGGATTCGACAGAAGAGTCTATGTTTATACTCCTGCCGGATATGAAGGAGGAACAGCCAGGTATCCTGTATTTTATCTTTTACATGGTGCCGGTGGTGATGAGGACGCATGGTCAAACATGGGAAGAGCAGCACAGATTATGGATAACCTTATTGCACAGGGAAAAGCTAAACCAATGATCGTGGTAATGACTAATGGAAACGCAAATCAGGCAGGTGCTCAGAATGAAGTACCTCCTGTGCAGATGCAAGGCGACCAGACTGTCTCTTCATATCAGCGGCTGGCTGGTAAATTTGAAGAACATCTTGTAAAGGATGTTGTCCCATTCATTGAGAAAAACTATCGTACTCTTACTGGTAAGGAGAACCGTGCTATTGCCGGGTTATCAATGGGAGGAGGACATACCCAGACCATCACGAATAATAATCCGGGTATGTTCGATTATATAGGTGTTTACAGTATGGGCATAATGAATATGGGGCAGCAAAACCAGGATGCCGCAAAACTTGAAGAGGAGAGAAATGCAAAGCTTCTGAAGTTGAAAGAGAGCGGTTTTAAACTTTACTGGATTGGTTGCGGTAAAGATGACTTTGTTTATAACAGTGTAATTAACCTGAGAGCCGCTCTTGATAAGGTTGGACTGAAATATGTCTATCGCGAAAGCACAGGAGGACATACCTGGGCAAACTGGAGAATATACCTTTCAGAATTCGCTCCTCAATTATTCAGGTGAAAATTCCTTAGTGTTCCTTTGTGTTCACCTTTGTGTCCTTTGTGGTTAATTGATTCTTTTTTACCACAAAGGGCTCAAAGTATTTCACAAAGGTACACAAAGGAAAATGCCAATTATTCTTTTAACATTAAAATGAAAAGAAATCTGGTTTTAATTCTCATTTCTGCCTTCTTTGTTTTTAATCTTCAGGGACAAAATCGCTGGAGTCTTGAAGATGACGGATCAATCATCTGGAAAGTAACAAAGGGGGAAGCTCACTCTGATAATATCGAAATGAGCGGGCGTTTCATCTCCGTAATAACTACTTATGGTGTCGACGAAAAAGGAAAACTCCTTGGCACCAAACAGCTTGTATTTCCGATGCTGCGGACTATTCCAAATGATACCCATGCCAGTCTTTCATACACTTTCGGTCAGGAGGCAGAACCTATAATAAAAATTAATAACAGGCCTGCAAATGAGATAATTACCGGATTCAGACTGCGTGGCATTCTTACAACAAACGGGATAATAAACAATAACATTAATATAACACGTGAGTTTTTTCCTTCAACCGATAAGCCTTTCGCTGTTGAGATAGTAACTCTGGAAAATAAATCAACCAGAGATGCTGCAATTGATATAGAGGATTTTGAGAAAAACAGTCGCACACACAGGGAGAAAAGCGTTTATGATGTTTATGAAATAACAGCAAAGACCTTAGGTTCAGGATTATATACATTAAAGCCTGATGAAAAGCTTACATTCGCAGTGATATTCTCCGGTCGGAAGCTCTCTGATAAACCATTGGTTCCTGATATTGAAAAAGAACTCTCCAGTCGTGTAGCTTTTGTAAATGAGATGTTTCAAAACCTGACTTTCACATCGCCTGATCCTGTTCTTAACCGCATGTTTGATTTTGCGAAAATCAGGGCAATGGAGAGTATCTATGAGACAAAAGGGGGATTGGTTCACGGGCCGGGAGGAGGCGCTTACTATGCTGCAATCTGGGCTAATGATCAGGCTGAATACGCGAATCCTTTTTTCGCATACACAGGTTATTCAACTGCGATTGAGGCCGGAATGGTTTCATGGAGCTGGTTCTCAAGGTATATGAATCCTGAATATAAGCCAATCCCAAGTTCTATAATTGCTGAGGGTACAGGATTCTGGAACGGAGCCGGCGACAGAGGTGATCAGGCAATGATTGCTTACGGGGCCTCACGTTTTGCTCTGGCTCTGGGAGACAGAAATGCAGCTGAAGAACTCTGGCCTTTAATTGAGTGGTGTATCGAATACAGCCGGAGAAAAATAAATGCCGATGGCGTTGTCGCTTCCGACAGCGATGAGCTTGAGGGACGATTCCCGGCAGGAAAAGCCAACCTCTGCACCTCATCATTACTTTATGATGCCTTGATATCAGCAGCTTACCTGGGAAGAGACCTTGGCAAACCGCCAAAACTCATTGCTCAGTATAAAAGCATGGCCCGAGATCTGAGAGCTAATATTGAGAAATATTTTGGAGCTAAGGTGGATGGGTTTGATACTTACAGATATTACGATGGTAACGATGTTCTCCGTTCATGGATCTGTATTCCTCTCACAGTAGGGATCTTCGACAGGGCTCAGGGTACTATGGATGCACTTTTCTCACCAAAACTCTGGACCGATCAGGGATTACTGACTCAGGCCGGATCAACAACATTCTGGGACCGTTCAACTCTTTATGGTTTGAGAGGCGTATTTGCAGCCGGAGCAACAGGGAAAGGACTTAAATACCTCACCGATTATTCCAATCATCGTTTGCTTGGTGAACATGTCCCGTATGCTGTTGAGGCATGGCCTGAAGGTAACCAGCGCCATCTCTCAGCTGAAAGTGCTTTATACTGCAGGGTTATTACCGAAGGTGTATTCGGATTCAGACCAACAGGTTTAAGTTCATTCTCTGTAACACCTCAGCTACCGGAAACCTGGAATGAAATGTCGCTTAAGAATATCAGGGCTTTTAATGGCAAATCGGTTGACCTGAATGTAGTAAGATCAGGGAGAAAGATAAGATTGGAGATCTCTGTCGATAGCAAACAATATAAGGTCATCGTGCTTGAAAATGGGAGCAGGGCAGAAGTAAAAATAACTAATTGATATAGGCTTACTGTCTGTAAATTGACATAAATCAAAATAAATCAGGTGCAGCATAATACGACTTAAGTCGTCTTTATGCTGCACCTAATTTATTAAACCATGTTTAAAAATTTCTTCCGGATCTCCTTCAGGAATATCTCACGGCAAAAAGGATTCACCTTAATAAATGTTACAGGACTTGCAGTTGGAATGGCTGCTTCACTGCTTATTCTACTTTGGGTTCAGGATGAATTTAGTTATGACAGGTTTAATGAGAAAGCTGATAGTATATATCGGGTGGAAGAGGACCAGTTTTATAGCGGAAAACGTTACCATGTTACTGTCACTCCACATCCGAGCGGACCAGTCTGGAAAGAGAAGATCCCTGAAATCATTGAACAAACCCGAATAAACCGCCTGCCAAGGATCTTATTCAGACAGGAAGACAAGGTGTTCTTTGAATCAGCAATAATAGCTGCAGATTCGGGTCTTTTTCAGATGTTTACGATGCCGTTTATTAATGGAGATCCTGCAACTGCTCTAAGCTCACCAAATTCAATAGTTCTATCAGAGAAACTGGCAAATAAATACTTTGGTGATATAGATCCTGTTGGTAAGACGCTGAATTTTGAAAATAAATTTCAGTTCATGGTCACCGGAGTGATGAAGGATCTTCCCAGGAACTCTATATTTAATTTTGAAGGTGTTTTGCCATATTCATTTTTGAGACAGATAGGGGGCATAAGCGACTCCTGGGGAAATAATTCCATATTTACGTATGTACAACTTGCTAATGGATCAGTAATAGACTCTGTTAATAAGAAACTTACAAATATTGTTTTGGAATATACTCCACAGACAACTACCAAATATGTGTTGTTCCCGTTTCCGGATATTCATCTTCATGCACAGTTTGGATTTGATGAATCAAAAGGTCCGATAATCACAGTATATATATTTACACTTATAGCCATTTTTGTTCTGTTAATAGCCTGTTTTAATTTTATAAACCTGTCAACCGCAAAAGCAACTACGCGGGGTAAAGAGATAGGAATCAAGAAAGTAGCAGGCGCTGATCAGATGTCAATGATAGTACAGTTCATGCTTGAATCTCTGTTACTGATTGCGGTAGCTCTGATTTTTGCTCTTTTACTTGTTGGAGTATCACTGGGCCTGTTCAATACAATTTCGGGTAAGAGTTTTACACTCGCAAACCTTTTCCAACTGAAGTTTATTCTCAACTTTCTTGTTGTTGGTATTCTTGCTGGTTTTATTTCAGGTATATATCCTGCTTTTTACCTTTCTTCATTCAATCCGGTAGCTGTTCTTAAAGGTGAAAACGTTTCCGGAAAAGGTAACGGCAGGCTTAGAAAAGTACTTGTAGTAATTCAGTTTACGATGTCAATTCTCATTGCTATTGTGGCCATTTTTATGTACAAGCAATTACGCTTTATGCAGGAGAAAGACCTTGGTTTCGATAAGGATAATCTTATTTGTATCCAAATGGCCGAAGCAATGAAACCTAAATACTATTCTCTTAAGAATGAGTTACTTAAAGAGACTGTGATTGAGGGAGTTACGGCCGCCAGAAGCAATCCCGTAAGGATTGGCAGCAATTCAGGCGGAGCATGGTGGGAAGGCAAAGACCCTGATAAGACAGTCTTAATAGGCACAAATGCAGTCGATTATGATTATCTTAAAACATTGAAGATGGAGCTGGCTTCCGGCCGTGATTTTTCCAGGGAATTTGTTGGCGATATGGCAAAGGACACTGTTGGTAATTTTCTTTTAAATGAGGAGGCAATAAAAGCAACCGGACTAACAGATCCGGTTGGAAAAAGTTTCCGTTTCATGGGTATAAGAGGAAGAATAGTGGGTGTTTTAAAGAATTTCCATTTTAAATCTGCCGATCAGCCTATCGAACCTATAGCATTTGCTCTGACTGAACCAAGGTATCTGAGTGTTATACTGATCAGGATTCCCGGCGGAAATACTTTGGAATCGCTTAAAACTGTTGAAAAGGTATGGAGTGAGGTTATTCCTGAATACCCGCTCGATTACAGTTTTGTCGACCAGGATTATGACAGCCTTTTCCGGGCTCAGATCCGCCTTACCACTTTACTCAAATATTTTACAATTCTCGCTATTATTATTGCCTGCCTTGGACTTTATGGACTTTCATCATATTCTGCCGAGAGAAGAACTAATGAAGTTGGCATCAGAAAAGTCATGGGAGCTGGTTCCCTTACAGTAATGTATTCTCTTTCAAAAGAGTTTCTATTCCTTGTTCTGATATCAATAGTAATAGCAATTCCGGTAGGCTGGATACTTGTAAATAATATGCTTAAAGAGTTTGCCTACAGAATTGATGTCAGCTACCTAGTTTTTGCCGGAATCGCGGGTGGTGCTATTGTAATTGCAATGTTAACCGTTAGTTTTCAGGCATATAAGGCTACAGGAATAAATCCGGCTGAAGCTCTTAAAATTGAATAATATTTCCTGCAACTATTTGATTTTTTATACGTCTATTAACTCAGATCAGGAACTGCAATATATCAGTTTGATCTCTATTAAAACCTATATTAACTTTTAAATTCTTATTAATAATGTTCACAAATCTCCTGATACATAGCGTACGTTCGTTTAAACGTCAGCGTGCATACATAATAATCAATGTATTAGGCCTTTCAATAGGAATAGCCTGTAGTTTATTGATAGCTCTTTATGTTATTAATGAAGCAGGATATGATAAGTATAACGAGAAGAAGGACAGGATCTATAGGACTGTACTTAACGGGAAAATAGGGGGACAGGAGGTAACTGTAGCATTCTCTCCGGCGGTTATGGGACCTACTCTTGTGAAGGAATTCCCTGAAGTTGAAGATTTTCTCAGAATGACAGGAAGAGGTCCTACCGTGATAGAGTATAATAGTCAGACATTTACTGAAGAACACATTATAGAAGCTGATTCTTCATTCTTTAACTTCTTTTCAATTCCTGTTATAAAAGGGGATTTGAAAAACCTTCTGAACGCTCCTCACCGGATAGTGCTTTCTGAGACAACAGCCAAAAGAATTTTCGGTGACGAGAATCCAATTGATAAACCAATAAAAATAGGTACTGACAGTACCCGTTATATTGTCTCAGGTGTAATGGCAGATGTTCCTGAAAACTCGCACTTTGAAGCAAATATTATATCATCTTTTATGACCAATCCGAGGTCAAAAGATCCCATTTGGCTTAGTAACAGCTTCAGTACATATCTGCTCCTGAAGCCAAACTCATCATATCAAACTGTTGATGCTAAATTTCCTGAACTAATGAAGAAATATGTTGGTCCGGAAGTGCAGCAGTACATGGGAATTTCTCTTGAAGACTTTTCAGCACAGGGGAATAAATACAGGTTTTATCTTCAGAATCTTACTGATATACACCTAGATACAACAATTCAGCAGGAGTTCAAAGCTGCTACCGATCCCAAGTATCTTAAAATATTCGGTGGAATTGCTATACTCATTGTCCTGATTGCTGCAATAAATTTCATGAACCTATCAACCGCACAGTCTTCAAGAAGGGCCAAGGAAGTAGGAATCAAAAAAGTCGGTGGTTCAACCAGAGGAATGCTTATAGTTCAATTTCTATCAGAATCCTTTATTCTCTCATTTTTAGCATTGATTTTTGCTGTCTTAATAATAAAGGTTACACTCCCTTATTTTAATAATCTGCTTGGAGCAAATCTCAGTCTGAAGCTTATATCAAACTGGTATACAATACCTGCCCTCCTGCTGTTTTCATTGTTTGTCGGCCTGCTGGCAGGTAGTTATCCTTCAATGTTTCTCTCATCATTTAATCCATATGAGGTCCTGAAGGGCAGTGTTAAAAACAGTGTGCGTAACGGGAGACTCAGAAGGGTTCTGGTTGTTTTTCAGTTTGCAGTTTCGATTCTGCTTATTATCGGAACAATGATTATGTACCGGCAGATCAGCTATATGTTAAATAAAGATGTTGGATTCAATAAAGAGCAGCTTATTGTGATAAACAGGGCCCAGGCACTTGGAACCAAGGTGAAGGCTTTTAAGGACGCGGTTAAGGAGATCCCCGGTGTGGTAAATATTTCAAGTTCAACAGCTGTTCCGGGCAGAAACAATAATAATAACGGCTACACAATAGAAGGCAGGAAAGATGAGACTTTTCTTCTGATGACAAGCTGGGTTGATTATAATTATCTTGAAACATATGGCATGACGCTCGCTTCAGGGAGATCATTCAATGAATCCTTTTCGACTGATAAGCAGGCTTGTCTGATTAATGAGAGTGCCCAAAAAGATTTTGCAATCACCAATCTGGAAAATACCAGGTTTGTAACACCAGGTGATTCAGGAAAGATGACTTATATACAGGTTATTGGTGTTGTCAAAAACTTCAATTTTGAATCACTCAGAAACCCTATCGGACCATACATTATGCGATTCCAGAATGATGGCATGTTATGGGGATATATCACTGTAAGGCTTACAGCTCAGAATTATTCAAGTACAATTAGTGCTATTGAAAATAAATGGAAGGAGTTTATTCCGAATAATCCATTACAGTATTACTTTGTTGATGAGGATTTTGAGCAGATGTATATCCAGGAGAAACAGAATGCCCAGATGGCGGTAATATTCTCCGGGCTGGCCATTTTTATTGCTGCTCTTGGTCTTTTTGGCCTTACCTCCTTCACAGTTGAACAGCGCACTAAGGAAATTGGAGTCAGAAAGGCTATGGGATCTTCAGTTGCTGGTATTTATGCGGTGATCTCAAGAGAAGTTATTATACTTGTTACAATATCCTCATTAATTGCATGGCCTGTTGTTTATTACTGGGCAGGTAAATGGCTCGAGAACTTTTATTACAGAATAAATCTTGGATTATTTACATTTGTTGCAGGATTAACTATTGCACTTGGTATTGCTATTATGACAATAAGTTACAGGATACTGCGTGCTGCAAGGGTTAATCCCGCCCAATCACTTAAATATGAATAGAATAACCGTATGTTAAAAAGCTATCTGCTCGTTACTTTCAGAAATCTGGTTAAGAACAGAGTATTCACATTAATAAATATAATAGGTCTCGGAATTGCACTTGCAGTTTGCATTGTGGCATTCTTTAATCATATGTTCAATTATGAGTTTGACCGAACTCATGAAAATTTCGATAGCATTTACAGGGTAACCTGCTTCAGGGATATGCAGGGAAGAGAGCAGGAGTATGGAATTATTCCGGCAACACTGGGGCTTGAAGCTAAAAAAGACATTCCGGGAATTACCAGATCTGCACGATTGGCCAGATCTGGTTCTCCGGTTAAAGAAGGTCTCGACATTTTTCCCTCTCAGATCTCATACGTAGATCCTGAATTTCTTGATATTTTTACCTTTCCAGTTGTTCTTGGAGACAAGAAATCAATTGAAAATCAGGGAAATGTCCTGGTTAGCAGCAAAATGGCGGCCATTCTTTTTGGTAGTGAGTTTCCTATAGGTAAATCAATTTCTGTTGTTGATGGTAAAAACAGGGAACATACCTTTACTGTTGGAGCAGTTTTTGCCGATCTGCCTGAAAATTCAAGTTTCCGAATAGATATTCTTACACATTTCGATAATTTTCTATCAATGTGGGATGTAAAAGACAATGACTGGAAATTCTGGATGGCCTGTTTCTTTATCCAGGTTAACGACAAATCTCTGCTGCCATCCATCAACCAGGCTCTGAAACAGTATCTTCCAGTACAGAATAAAGCCAGGGAGGATTTCAAAGTAAACAGGTATTCTCTTGTTCCTCTTGATGATGTAGGTGAAAGCTCAAGGAATATCTGGTCATCAGGTCTCTTTCCTTCACTTCATCCTGCTGCTCTTGTTGCACCGCCGATAATGGCACTCTTTATTCTTCTGATAGCGTGTTTTAATTTTGCAAACACTTCGATATCAACTTTCAGCAAGAGACTTAAGGAGATTGGTCTGAGAAAAACCTTTGGTGGTCAGAGGAGGCAGCTTGTAACACAGTTTATGCTCGAGACTTTCATTATATGTATACTGGCTCTGTTCGTTGGTTTACTCGTAGCAGAGTTTCTTGTTCCTGCATATAGCAGTCTCTGGGCATACATGTCAATAGAGATGACCCTGACCAAATACACATTTTTCTATGTTTTTCTCCTGCTGCTTCTTTTGGTAACCGGATTTGTAGCAGGCGTCTACCCTGCAATTTATGTCAGTTCATTCAGTCCGGTCTATGTTCTCAAAGGAGCATCACCATTCAGGGGATCAGGAAAATTGTCGTCGGTTCTTCTTGCTCTTCAGTTTTCAATTTCAGTAATGGCAATTGTACTCGGAATTGTATTTGCAAAGAATGCCGGATTTCAGAAAACACTTGACCTCGGATACGATCGCGATAAAACAATCATAGTACCAGTTCCCCAGGAATATTTCAGTTCTTTCAGAAACGAGATTATCTCAAATCCAAAAGTAATTTCTGCTGAAGGAACATCACATCATATTGGATATGGCAGTTACCGGCGACCTGTTAAGGATGCTGATAAGCGGCTGGAAGTGGATGTTATGGATATCGGACACAGTTATGCCCAGACGATGGGACTAAGGCTTGTTGACGGACGATTTTTTGATGAACTGAGAGAAGCAGCAGACATAAATAATGGTTCAATCATTGTAAACCAAAAACTTGTAAATGATTTTGATTGGAGAGATCCTGTCGGACACACAATTACTCTGTACGATACAATCAAACTTACTGTTATTGGAGTAGTTGAAGACTTTTATATCAATGGCGTATGGCAGGCGGTGGAACCGGCAATGCTGAGAATAATTACATCAGAACGATTTGGTCTTATTGCTGTAAGGGCGAATCCCGAAGATCTGGCTGCAGTACTTGAAGATATTAGTTTGAAGTGGAAAAACCTAAAGACAAATTCTGTATTTGGAGGGAGATTGCAGGAAGACCTGATGCAGGAGGAGAAAGATATAAACGGAAGTATAATGAAAGTGAATATCTTCCTGGCTGTTGTAGCTACTCTTCTGTCTCTAATAGGTATGTATAACCTTGTTTCCCTTGATATTATTAAACGTACAAAGGAGATGGGAATCAGGAAAATTCAGGGAGCTCCGGTTCCTGTTATAATGTATCTTGTAAGCAGAAAGTTCATTATTGTCCTGGTAATTGCCTCCATTGCTGGATCTGTTGGCGGATATTATTTGTCAATTATGCTCATGGACAGTATATGGGATTATTTTGTTGACATAAGCATGGGAATGATCCTGGCTGCTGTGTCAGTAATGTTTGTGGCAACAAGTATTACTGTAATATTTAAAATTATCAGGGCTGCCATGAAGAATCCCGTTGTTTCGCTCAGATATGAATAAAAAGAATATCTGCCGGCCGGGCAGATATCCTGAGTATAATTATCGGGTGGTATATAGTGATTGTATGTGCTCTAGTACATGCTGTTGATCAATTGTCCGATTTCGTCTCTCTTCTTAAGCGGGAAACTGTGTGTTTTGCCGTCTCTTGTAACAACATTAAGCCCTTTGGTACCAAATAACAGACCAGTGCTGAAATAGATTACCTCCTTAATATTGTCGAACAGTATTTCAAGATTGAATTTCTCGGTCTCTTCATTCAATGTCTTGAAGTAAATTCTCTGATTCGTTACTATCAGCTTTCCTTCTACTTTATTACTGCCAACCACCTGGTTAGTATCTCCTGCTTTCAGGACTACTTCGTTGGCATTTAATTTTACTGTCATGGCGTTTCTTATTTTCTGTTTCTGTATTAAAGACGATTTGCCAAATAAAATGTTGCATACTTATCAGGATTTTTTTTACCACGGAGTTGCACGGAGTAATCACGGAGTAACGCGGTTAGGCATTTTTTATGCGTAATGCATTAATGATTATGTATTTAACTCCGTGTTCCCTCCGTGTGACTCCGTGGTTACTTTTTTTGGTTTTAATCAAACTAATGTTATAATTCTGAAATAAATGTCTATTTATTTGACACATTTTGTAAATTGCATCGTCTTTTCAGAAAACCTGGATTATGATTAAAGGAACACTTCTCATTGTTGATGATAATAAGGATATTCTGAATTCCCTTTCAGTTATAATGAAGAATGAGTTTGAGAATGTCCTTACCCTGAACAATCCAAACAGAATAATCGAAATACTTGGAAAACATGATGTGGATGTTGTAATGCTTGACATGAATTTTAAGTCGGGGATACACAACGGAAATGAAGGACTTTTCTGGATGAGGGAAATATTCGGTTTTGATCCCGACATCAGTGTGATAATTGTTACAGCATCAGGCGACATTGAACTTGCAGTAAAAGCAATAAAGGAGGGAGCAGTTGATTTTATTCTTAAGCCATGGGAGGACAAAAAGCTTCTGGCTACAGTAAATGTTGCATGGCAGCTGAGGCTCTCACGACTTGAAGCATCATCGCTGAAAAAGGACAATCAGCAACTTAAAAAAGAGATCAATATGGGAGGAGAGAAGATAGTACTCGGTGCTTCTCCGACCATGATTAACGTAATGAATATTGTAAAAAAAGTTGCCGGAACTGATGTCAATGTGCTGATAACAGGTGAGAATGGGACAGGAAAGGAACTGGTTGCACGTGAGATTCATAACCTGTCGAAAAGGGCAGGAGAGCTGATGGTAAGTGTCGACATGGGTTCTATTACTGAGTCGCTTTTCGAAAGTGAATTGTTCGGGCATGTAAAAGGAGCATTTACTGATGCCAGGGACGACCGGAAAGGCCGTTTTGAGCAGGCACACCGGGGAACTCTGTTTCTTGACGAAATAGGAAACCTTTCACTTCAGTCTCAATCAAAACTCCTTAGCGTACTTCAAAACAGATATGTTGTGAGAGTTGGTTCGAATAAACAGATACCCGTCGATATCAGGTTAATCTGCGCAACCAACTGCGACCTGATGCAAATGGTACAGGAAGGCAGGTTCCGCGAGGATCTTCTTTACAGGATAAATACTATTTTGATTGAGGTCCCGCCCCTGCGCGACAGGGTTGATGATATTCCAATTCTTGCAAACTATTTTCTCAGGGTTCATAGTGAGAGATATGGAAAGACTGGTATGAAAATGGCTACTCATACAATGGAGAAACTGGCTAACTATGAGTGGCCGGGAAATGTCAGAGAGCTTCAGCACACTGTTGAGAAAGCTGTTATAATGAGCGATTCTCTTATTCTGAAACCATCAGATTTTTCATTCAGTGCATCTTCAAAGAGTATCCTTCACAGGGAGATGACCCTCGATGAGATGGAAAATAAACTCATAGCCGATACAATCAGACGATATGGAAATAATATAAGTGTCGTTGCCGGGAAACTTGGTATTACCCGGCAGACACTTTATAATAAGATGAAGAAATACAATATAGAATAACCTATTCGGTTTTCAGCGATGTGGCAGGATTCATAACCGCTGCCTGATATGCTTTGTAACTTATTGTAATAAATGTTATTGCAATTGTAAGTAGTGATGCCAGTATAATCAGAGGCACTCCGATATTGGTTCTGTAAACATAATTCTGAAGCCAGTCGCTCATCAGATACCAGGCAATAGGTATAGCTATAACGATTCCGGCGGTTACAAGAATAAGGAAGTCTTTTGCAATGAGCCTGAGTATTATACTCTCGTTGGCTCCGAATACCTTCCTGATTCCAATCTCTTTTGTTCTCTGTTCAACCATATACGATGCCAGACCAAAAAGTCCAAGGCAAGCTATTAGTATTGCAAGAATTGTGAAGATTGTGAAGATAAGTCCGCGTTTTTCATCAGCCTCAAACTGTCTGTTAAACCTCTCGGAGAGATATGTGTAGGTAAAAGGCTGGTCAGGAAAGATCTCCTTCCATTTTGATTCAATAAAACTCAGAGTAGCCTCGTTATTTTTCCCGCTGAGTTTTATATAAACCTGATTATTTCTTGCACGATATACCATTAGGAGTGATTCTATTTCATTATACATACCGGTCTGATGGTAATCTTTCATAACTCCTATAACCCTGGCTCTTAGAGTATTGGCGTCACCCAGTTCGACTTTTTTGCCTATAGGGTCACTCCAGTTCATACGTTTTGCAAATGTCTCATTTACAACGGCTCCAGTAAGAGTGTCCGACGGCATGTCCTCCTGGAAGTCCCTTCCTTCTGCCATTTTTATTCCAAGTGCATCAATAAAATCGTGATCAACTACTACAAAATTGACCCCTTTCTGAGTCATTCCCTGATCTGTCTCAACATTAAATATTACTTTCCCAGAACCCTCGCCCACAGCTGAGTTTGTTGAGGTAACATATTTAATTTCAGGAAAATCGGTTAGTACCTGTTTAAGAACAGGATATTTCCTGACCATCTGTCCGTTTAGTGTTAAATTAATAACATCCTTCTGATCAAAGCCCTGATCCTTTGTTTTAAGGAAATTCAACTGCCTGAAGACAACAAGTGTGCATATTATCATTATTACTGATATGGCAAATTGAAATACAACCAGGATCTTTCTGAAAAGACTTCCGGCTGATCCCTGTGTAATTTCTCCTTTCAGTACGGTAACAGGACTAAATCTCGACAGGAAAAAGGCAGGATAACTTCCTCCTAATAAGCCAACTACCAGAATAACTCCAACAAGAGTTAAAAGTACTACCGGGCTGTAAATAATATGGAGGTCGAAAGATTTTCCGGCAAGTGTATTGAATTTTGGTAATAGAGCAATAAGTATTACAATGCTCAGGATCAGCGAAATAATTGTAAAAACTGTTGATTCGGATAGAAATTGTGCAATAAGCGGCCCCCTGCGCGATCCGACTACTTTTCTCAGACCCACTTCACGAGCTCTCCGGGCTGACCTTGCAGTGGCAAGGTTCATGTAATTCATGCCTGCAATAAGGACCAGGAAAAGTGCAACCAAAGCGAAAATATAGACATAGGTAATACTTCCTGTTGGTTCAGGTTCTCCGGCATTTGTTGAATAGAGATGAATCTTTGTAATTGGTTCCAGGATGTATTCAATCTTAATTTTCATTACCTCGAAGATAGTCTTCATATAGGCATCGTACATTCCCTGCATTTTTGTTTCAAACGCTTCAACATCAAAGTCTTCAGGGAACAGCAGATAGGTGAATATTCCGAAATTACCCCAGGTTCCAAGCTGTTTTGGCAGGTTGTTTCTCGAAGCTATAGCATCGAACCTGAAGTGGGAGTTGGTTGGAACATCTTCTATTACACCAGTTACTTCATAAACATTGGTACCTGATGTAAGCGTTTTCCCGATCGGATCAGCAGCTCCGAAATATTTTGTTGCAATTTTTTCTGTAAGTATTATCTTTTTCGGCTGAAGTAGTGCGGTTTTAACCTCACCTTTTAAAACTTTGTATGTGAAAATATCGAATAATGTAGAGTCAACATAAAAGAAGTTCTCCTCATTGAATTCCTTGTCCTCATATTTATATAATGAACGACCCATTGGTATAAACCTTACAAATGACTGGACTTCAGGATAATCCTGCACAACCTGTGGTCCGAATGGTATCTGAGCGACATTCCATGTAAACTGGTCATCCGGCTCTGTAATCTTCGACGATACACGATAGATCCTGTCGGCCTTTTCATGGTACCTGTCATAGCTCACTTCATCCGATACATATATAATGAGAAATAATGCACTTGAGATCCCAAGGGTAAGTCCAAGTATATTGAGAATACTGTATCCCGGGTGCTTCAGGATATGCCTGAATGCGGTTTTGATAAGATTTTTAAACATGGCAATGGTTTGTGGTTAGTTAGTCACCATTAAAATTATAACTAAATATCCAATGGAAAGAATAGAAAATAAACATTAACACTAGTTTAACATAGTCAAACTTTGTGTAGATATTATGCAGGGATGTGTCACGGCACATCCCTGCAAAATATTGTTAGTTTCGTCGGGCTGTGTCGCGACACAGCCTTTCATAGCCTTTTTTATTTGATTTTTTCTGTTACGACCTGACCGTCGAACAGATTTACAATTCTGTGAGCATAACCGGCATCCCTGTCTGAGTGGGTAACCATTATGATCGTAGTTCCTTCTTTGTTTAATTCAGTAAGCAGGTTAATAACTTCGATACCATTCTTTGAGTCGAGGTTACCTGTTGGTTCGTCGGCCAGGATCAGTTTTGGATTTGCAACAACTGCTCTTGCAATTGCCACCCTCTGCTGCTGACCTCCTGAGAGCTGCTGTGGAAAGTGTTTTGCACGGTGACCTATTTTCATACGTTCGAGTACATCTTCAACCCTCTTTTTGCGCTCACTTGTCTTCATTTTCAGATAGATAAGTGGTAGTTCAACATTCTCAAAAACATTGAGCTCATCAATAAGGTTAAAACTCTGAAATACGAAACCGATATTTCCCTTACGGAAAATTGTTCTGTCGCGCTCTTTCAGATTAGCAACTTCAGTTCCGTTGAATATATAACTGCCTGAAGTGGGATTGTCAAGCAAACCAAGGATGTTGAGCAGAGTTGACTTTCCGCATCCTGAAGGGCCCATTACTGCAACATATTCTCCCTCTTTTACATGGAGGGTAACTTTATTGAGTGCAGTGGTCTCAACTTCTTCTGTTCTGAAGATTTTTGTTAAATCATTAGTTTTAATCATGACCTTAGTTATTAAAATTAATTAGTTTTTTTAAGAATTAGTTTTTCATTTTTTCCGAAGGTTTCATAGCCGGATACAATAACCTTTTCGCCCGGATTCAAACCCTGGAGAACTTCATAATATTTCGGGTTCTTCCTGCCGATTGAGATATTTCGCTTAACTGCAAACTCTTCTGATGGATCCAGTACGAATATCCATTGTCCGCCTGTCTCCTGAAAGAATCCGCCGATTGGAACCATTACTGATACTTTTGGCTGCCCCAGCTGTAGACTTGTGTAATATGTCTGACCTGTCCTTATATTATCAGGCATTGAGTCTCTGAATATCATGTCAATTTCGAAAGTTCCTCCCCTTACCTCAGGATAAACCCTTTTCACCTCAAGGTTAAACATTGTTCCCTGTCTGTCTAGTGTGGCGGAAAGTTGTGTCCTGACCCTGTCGATATAATGTTCATCAATCTGTGCAACAACTTTATACGATGTTAAAACATTTATCTGTCCCATATTCGCACCTCTCTGAATCGACTGACCTATTTCAGGAGTCAGAAGACCAAGCTGTCCATCGACCGGAGCCCTGACATTCAGGTTTTCGGCTCTCTGCCTTACAAGCTGAAGGTTTCTGCGCATATTCTCGAGATTATTCACCATCGAGTTAATGTTAATAGAGTAGAAGAGTGAATCCTGACGCTGACGTTCAAGGAACAGCTCTTTTGACTGACGGGCCATATCAACATCTTCCTTCGAGCGAATGAATTCTTCTTTTGAAATAAGATTATCTTTCATTAGAATGACATTCTGCTGGTAGTTTCGTTCTTTCCTCTCTATTTCATACTTAAGGTTCACCAGTTCTCTTTTAATCTGCAGACGCTGCTGCTCCATGTTGATCTGGGTATTTCTCAGAAAGTTCTCTTTTTCAGCAAGCTGCGCTTCGCTGTCAAGAATATTCAGGTGAAGGTCGGGATTGGAAAGTTTCAGTATTATATCACCCTTCTTAACCATTGAGCCTTCTTCCACAACTTTCTCTTCAACCCGTCCGCCTTCCTGGGCATCGAGATAGATTATTGTTATTGGCTCAACAGTTCCAGGAACTGTGATATAGTCGTTAAACTGGTCCTCAACTACCGTTTCAATGATAAGTTTATCTTTTTCAACTTTATATGTCGAGGTGCGGTCAGCAAAAAATGCCATATAAATAAGTACTATCATCGCTGCGGCAATAGCAATATATCCTATGTGTTTTTTCTGTAAGCCTTTCTTCTTTTCAATTGGTCGGTCCATTTTTTATTTATTTTATGTGTTAGATTTTATCTGTTTTTTGTTCCTTCCCCCCTGGGGGAAGGCTAGGAAGGGGGTTAATTCTTTAAAATATTCTCATATTCTCCTGTAGAATAAAACTCAATTGTAATGCTTCTTATCAGTAGTTGAAGTTTTGTTCTGAGTGCTTCTGTCTCAGCAGAAAACAGAGTGGTCTTTGCTGCAGAGTAATCTGTTACATCAACCAGACCTGCTTCAAACTTTTTCTCTACTGCACTGAAAGATTTTTTATTGTATTCAAAGTTTGCATTCGCTGCTGAAAATTCTTCTTTGCCGCGATTATAATTAAGGCATGCATTTTCAATTTCAGTATACAGGCTGTTCTTCTCAAGTTCTAGTCTGAGTTCTTTATCCTTCTGATTAATCTTTGCCATTTTAATATTTCTGGCATTTGCATAGTTATTGAAGATCGGAATATTGAGAGAAGCATATACCCCCTGACCGAAGTTGTTATCGAGCTGAGTTGAAAATGATGCTGCTGAAGTGTCCCCGATTGCCGTGTAGTAGCCTGTATATAGCGAGCCTCCGGCTGTCAGACTTGGAGCAAGTCTTCCTTTCGCTGCCGCAACCTGTTTCTTCGAGGCTTTCAGTTCATATTCAATTGCCTTCAGACGCGGAAGAGACTGAGATGCAATATTATATATACTATCTGTGTTGTAGTTTATATCAGCAATAAGCATAAGATTTAAATCTGGCATCAGGATATCAAATGCGGTTCCCGGTTCCAGTTGAAGCATATGCTTAAGTGTTGTCAGTGCCTGACTGGCAGAGTTCAGAGCAACTGTATATGATAATCTGTCTGCTGAAACCCTGCTCTCAAGTTCATACTCTTTGGAAACTGCTTCTTTTCCTGTTTCAACCATTTTCTTTACCCTGTACAGCTGTTTTTCTGATATCTCAAGCTGCATCTTTGAGGCATTTTCGAGTCCTTTTGTATATAGAACCATGTAGTACTGCCCCATAATGTCAACAATGAGTGTATTGCGGGCAATTTTTTCGGTTTCAAGTCCGGCTTTATACATAAACTTATTGGCTGAAATAGTATTCATTACAGCAAACCCGTTAAAGAGTGTCAGGTTTGAACCTATATCATAACCGTTCCTGAAGTTCTGACTAAAAGTATAGAGGTTTGTCCCCGGGTCTACTGACCGGCCAAACTGTACACTGGCGTCAGATCCTAAATTAAGAGATGGAAGTACATCCATCCTGGATTTTGTAAGATTTACTTCCGAAATATCAGTCTGCAGTTTTTGCCTCTGCAGCCCTATATTGTTAGTAACAGCATAGTTGATGCAATCTTCAAGCGTCCACTTTTTCTCCTGTGCTGAAGTATTCTGAAAAAAACTGAAAATTATCAACGTAAATATCAAACTGAATTTTCCCATCACTTTTCTGAATTTCTATTTCCTTATTCGTATTTCCTAATTCGTTATTCATTTAAACCAAAATACATGCCATTTTATCAAGTGTCTTAATATCAGTGTAATAACTTTCAGGAAGTAAGTAGATATGTCTAATTATTAGACAGTACAGTGAATGAAATTATTACATCCTGATATAGATTTACCGCCAAACCATTATTAGAGTGATTCATATATTCTTAGCATAAATGGAAAACCATCTGTCAAATGAAAGGTGCAGTTGGTTAAATCGATCTGGTTTAAGTAATCTGTTTTCCAGAGATTTGGGTTTCAAGGAATGAGAAAAGGCTAATTATTAATAATATGCGACACATAATTTTCTTTTTACTGTTACTGACGGGTACCGGTTTTTTGCATCAGGTTTCAGGTTCTGATCCTGAAAAAGCAAAATCTGAAATTAATGCTGTGCGGATAGAGACTCCTCTGAACTTGTCAGGTAAGCTCGATGATCCTGCATGGCTCAAAGCATTCTCTGTTGAGTTGAACTATGAGGCAATGCCTGGTGAAAACACCCCTGCCAGGCTTAGAACTGTGGCAATGGTTCTTTATGATCAGGATAACATTTATATTGGATTCCGGTGTTATGACAGTATCCCCGGCAATATCAGAGCTCACCTTACCGACCGCGATAAAATATTCAGCGATGATTATGTAATTGTTACAATAGACACTTACAATGATTATCAGAGGGGATTTGAATTTGCTGTAAATCCTTATGGTATACAGGGCGATCTGCTTTTAATGGGAATGGGCAGTGAGGATCCCTCTTATGACATGGTGTGGCAATCGGCTGCTGAAAGAAATGGTGATGGATGGACAGCCGAGATGGCCATCCCTCTCAAATCAATCAGCTTCTCTCCAAATGAAACACAGAACTGGACTATCTCCCTGCTGAGATGCGTACCACGGAATAACAGGTATCTTCTGACATGGACACCTATTGACAGAAATAACCCCAGTTATCTTGCCCAGGGAGGAATACTCACTGGCCTGGAGGGTATAAAACCCGGATTCTCATTGGATCTTATGCCATACACTATGATCCAGCAATCAGGTACAAAAAGCAACCCTGCCGAACCTTCCTCTCCAATGGATAGAGGATCATTGAAGGCAAGATTTGGTGGCGGTATCCAATATTCTCCCGGACCAAATATCTCTCTCAATGCAGTAATCAATCCTGACTTCAGCCAGATAGAATCTGACGCAGATCAGGTAAGTGTAAATACCACATTTGCACTATATTATCCTGAGAAGCGACCTTTCTTTATGTCGGGGATGGATCTTTTACAAACTCCGATGTACTATTCCAGAACTATAAACAATCCTACATTCGCAACAAAAGTAAACGGTAAAGCCGGTAAGCTGTCATATATTGCATTGGGTGCATACGACCGGAATTCCGGAATAACTGTGCCGGGAGAGGAGCAGAGCAATACTGTTGAATCTGAGTCTGGATCTTATGTAGGTGTTGGTAGAGCCAGATATGATCTTGGCAATGAGAACTTTGTCGGGGCACTATGGCTCTCCCGAAAATTTCGAAAACGCACATAACTATGTTGGTGGTCTTGACTGGAATTTCAAGTTCTGGAAAAACTGGTACTGGCAGGGCGAATTATTTCTGTCAGATACTAAGGAGATTAATGATACTCTACTTTTTAAATCTGATCGGTCATTTGGTTCAACAGGACACAACGCCGGATTCAATGGCGAGAAATACCTCGGAACGGGCATGCATCTTGCTCTGAGGAGAGAAGGAAGAAACTATTCCTTCTCACTTGTGCAGAATAATTTTTCTCCTACTTATCAGACCTATAACGGAATGTTCCCTGAGGTTAATGGAAGAACAACATATATGCAGCACAGTTATACAATTCACCCAAATAAGAAAATCATAAAAAGTGCCAGCATTTTTGAATATACTTCACTAATGTACAATTATGATGGTTTATTTAAAGAGTTTGTAATTCAGCCCGGTTTCTCCCTAACCACAATAGGTCAGACACGATTGAATGCCAGTTATATGGTACTGAACAGAGAACGATTCAGGGGTGTATTCTTCACAGGTATAAAAAGATCCACATTTAATCTGAGATCAGCACCTTTAAAAGGATTAGTACTTGCTGTGAATGGTCAGGCAGGAAGATTTATATACAGAACCACCTCTCCGGAACTGGGTAAAGGTTATAACATTACAGCCTCTCTGGAACTGGAGCCGACTTCGCGGCTGAAAACATCTTTCAGCTGGACAACTGCAAGACTAAATGATATTGAGCAGAATATTGAGTTCTATAAAGGTCATATTTTACGAAATATTACGACGTTTCAATTCACTAAGAAGCTTTTCCTGAGGGAGATAACTCAGTATAACACATTCAGTGAAACATTCAGTATATATCCGCTGGTAAGTTATAAATTCAATGCTTTTACAATGTTTTGTGCGGGAATGACTCAGGATATGCTGAATTATGATCAGGAGGACTATACGTTTAAAACATCAGGATATCAGTACTTTGTGAAGCTGCAGTACCTTTTCAGCAAATAGATCTTCGTTATCTGTTTCTTTTTACATAATTAACAAATGATAACAGATCTTCTTTTGATAATAGATCACCATGTCCGGATATTATAATGTCAATCTCACTCCATCTTCTCTCAATCCAATCCACTGCACCCATCCAATCCTGAGCAAATTGTACATTTTCACCCGGGATACTCGCCCTGCCATACTTGGAGAACAAGTCCCCGGTCATTAATATTTTTTTGCCCGGAATATGAATAATGATATCACTTTCAGAATGTGCCTTTCCGAAATAAACTAAACTGAGTATTTCATCTCCCAGGTCAAGATCCAGAGAATCGCTGAAGGTCAGATTTGGTTCGGTAACAATACTATTCCTTAACAGGTCATTATAAGCAGACTGATATCTTTCTCTCTGACAAAGAACATTATTCCAGTCAGTTGTTCCCGGTACAAGATTATTCAGCTCCCGGTCATAATCATTTACAATCTTTAATAATGACGATTTTAATTTCTCCGGATCTTTATTTTGCTTCTGCATTTCAAACTGACAGTTTTTATGTCCGACGATTATCGTTCCGGCAAATACACTGTTTCCACTCGTGTGGTCGGGATGTGCATGTGTGTTTATCAGATATGCAAAATCATTTCTTTGAAATTCTTTCTCTATAATATTCCGGTATTTTTCTGTAAGTCCGGTTGAAATACCTGCATCGAAAACAACAATTCCCTTTTGAGTTGAAATGGCAGTAACCGCATCATACCCCATTTGTATCAGAAGAGTTTTATCATTAATCTTTTTTGTTTTGATAAATTGATCAGCCTGAAATCCTGAATTATTATTCTGAGCTGCAAGTGGTTTACCTGCAGCAATGGAGAGAGTAATAATTAAAGCTGATAATATGATATTTCTGATATTCATTTAGCAGTTCATTTATTAAACAAAATCTTACTCCTTAGCAAATGAGAAATGCATCTGGACCATGATCCATTTGTCTTTACGCTTCTCAAGAACTCCTGTCCAACGGGTATTCATCCAGGATGCGGGTTTTCCTTTCCATTCATTGATATCATCGAGGATACAGTAGAACCATGCTACTTCACCTTTTTCAGAAAGATTAATGGTGAGGTCACGTATTTCATATTTAATTGCTTTAAACTCAGGATTTCCCCAAAAAGTTTCATTCTTCTTAAATTCATTAAATCCTCTTATTACACCTGCACCGGGATCAACTTCAATATAGTCTGAGTCGTTGGCTATAACACTATACAGCAGCCTGAAATCTTTATTCTTCGCCCATCCGATCGAATTATGAATTGCAGCAGTTACTGTCTTGATTTCAGTTTCCTTATTAAAAGTCTTACCATTTTCTGAATTATTGCACGACAGACTCATAATAAATATAATGGTAATAAAACAAGCTGTTTGCAGAGCATAATATTTAGTCTTCATATGTGTCATTTTTATAAAATATGTAAAAGTTAATAATTATATTTAAATCATGAATTACTTATTTTACATTTGGTGAAATTGAGTTTGTAAATTACATCTTTCTGATTATGACAACTTTTAGCCGTCGCAACTTTCTTAAAACTTCCCTTTATGGAGGAGTAGCTGTAGCAACAATTAATCCTTTCGATACTATTGGATCTCTAGTTAATCAGCAGCAAATGTCATCGCGTGTTGCCCTTACAACAGGAGATAACAGGGCTGATCTTGTATTCAGAGCCCTTCAGCCTTTTTCAAAGGAAATCAAAGCTGCAATCGGAAAGAAAAGGGTTGTTCTTAAGCCTAATAATGTTTCAATCGAGATCCCCCTATGTGCAACGCATGTTGATACTCTTGAAGGAGTGCTTGAGTTTCTGAAGTCAATAGGAAAAGTGAATAATGTGATTATTGCAGAATCGGCAGCTAACGGACCTACCCTGGATGGTTTCAGCAACTACGGCTACATGAAACTTTTATCAAAATACCCGGTAAAACTTGTTGATCTTGATCAGGAAGCAATTGATATCCTTCATGTTTTTGATGAGAAGGATTTCAGGCCACATCCGGTGAGGGTCTCACATGTACTTCTCGATCCTGATTCATATATTGTTTCTGTAGCCAGAATGAAAACACACGACAGAGCAGTTGCTACATTGTCGCTTAAAAACATTGTCTTTGGTGCACCTGTTAAAGACATTGGCTTTACCTGGAACTCTTCCCGGAAGCCCGGTTCGGTTAATGATAAGCCTATTGTGCATGGAAGCGGATTCCGCGGCATAAACTATAACCTTTACGCCATGTCTAAACATCTGCATCCTCATCTTGCCATTATTGACGGCTTTGAGGGGATGGAAGGTAACGGACCTAATAGTGGTACACCTGTTGATCACAGGGTATGCGTGGTCAGTACTGACTGGCTGGCAGCCGACAGGGTAGGAATAGAACTCATGGGAATCGATTATACCAAGGTTGGCTGGCTGAATTTTTGTGCACAGACAGGACCTGGAATTGCTGATCTGAGTAAGATCGAAATAATCGGAGAACCTTTACAGAAACATATACGGACCTATAAACTTTCCAAAAACATTGATGCCCAGCTTGTCTGGATGAAACCGGTATCCTAAGCCTGTTTAGTTGAGCATGTATCATAAGTATATCTGGTTCAAAACATTTTGAAAAGTAAATATGTATTTGTTCCGGAAGTTTATTAACTTTGGTTAGCTATTGTACTTTGGAGTATAAATTTTAGGCTCTTCCGGACATGAAAAAGGACTATTTTATTCTGGAATTAATCAAAAGCGGACCTTTCCTGTTGCTGTTGATACTTGCCCTTCTGATCACTTTGGGAATAGTAATCTCAAATCATAAAAGCAACACTGTCAAAATGAAGGAGGATGTTCTCTATATAGCTCCTGAACCTAAAAATTAAGAAAAGCATTATAAGACTTGTTATATAAGTCATTACCCCTGTAAAGGTTCAAATCCGGCAATGCGGTTTTGTAGTTTAATAGAACTTGCTGATGGCTGAAATAAACGAAAATCTGATAATGAAGGTATTTGCCGAAATGGTGAAAAATAAACCTTCCTTTCAAAGTATCTGCCTGACAAAGATGATGATGAAGAGATTGATTACCGGATAGTTGGTGATCTGGTGATCAAGAATTTTCCATGGCCTGTAGGTGTTGAGCTGCGGAGACTCTTCTCGGGTTCTATGAGGCAACCCGGAAAGCTAAGACTTGATCAGATCTTCAAGACTATTGAAAGATCGATGCAGTTTGTAAGCTTTGTAATGGTATGCCAGGTATGGTATGATATTATTAGTAAAAAAGTCTCACTTTCCGATTCGGTAAAAAAAGAATTTGCCTCAAGATTTGCTGTTCTTACAATGGGAAATTTCTGCTGGCTGATCAGGACTCTCGCATCGAATTATACTGAACAAAACCTGAAATGGTTTCTAACAGAAATGAATGATCAGTTTGATAAGAAGTTTTTTGCAGCTCTCGATTTCTGGGTACCGGAAAGGAACGAAATTGGGCATTATCAGATTAACCTTGATGAACGTGAAATTGAAAAAAGATGCGTAGAATATGAGGAAAAGCTGACAATGATCCTTGAGCGTATTGCATTTTTTGCAAACTACAGGCTTGTTTCTGTCAGGGATATTAAAGTAATTAAACCACGTATCCATGAAGCTAAGTTCCATCATGTTATTGACCTGCTTAACAGTTCAGATTCTGATTTCAAGGGACAGGAAATCGATGAGGTTAAATTCTCCGACAGTCATTCCGTATTGCTCATGAAATCAATTAAATCATTCGATGACTATCTGAGTCTGTCTCCTCTTGTAATTGACACAAATGCGGAAACAAGTGATGCAAAAGAGAAATTTAACCTGAGGAAAGACATCTTTATGTACACAAAATACCGTGACGGGCACCTTATGTATGTTGGAACGGAGGTTACAGAAAAGTGCGATCTGAGATCATTAAGCAATTATGGAATATTGCTTGAGGAGTATCGTGAATTAATGTTGGCAATTGGCGGCATAGAGGTTTGAGTATTCACCCATCGCCCATCGCCTATAATACATATTACATTTTAAATGCAATGCTTAACTCCCCTTTCAAATTCCTCGACAGCTACACCCGCGAAGACCGTGAGATCTTCTTCGGTCGTGATCAGGAGATAACTGATCTTTACAGAAGTGTTTTTGAGAGCAAAATTCTTCTTGTTTATGGTGTTTCGGGAACAGGGAAATCATCACTTATAAATTGCGGGCTGGCTTCACGATTCGATGACAGCGACTGGCTTCCGGTTAATGTAAGACGCGGAAACAATATCGTCGATAGCCTGAGTGAAGCCTTTAATAAACAGGCAATAAGACCATTCAAAAAAAGCATGTCTGTTGCTGAAAAGCTACAGTCAATATACCTCGACCATTTTAAACCGGTCTATCTCATCTTCGACCAGTTTGAAGAGCTTTTCATCTTTGGCAGCCATGAGGAGAGATCTGGCTTCATAAAGATTGTTAAGGAAATAACTGAATCGGATATACATTGCAGGATTATCTTTATCATAAGGGAAGAGTTCCTTGCCTCGATGACAGAGTTCGAAGCAGAACTTCCGGATATCTTCACCAACCGTTTCAGGGTCGAGAAAATGAAACGTGCAAATGCAATAAGTGCTATTGAAGGTCCGTGCAAGGTTCATAACATTGAAACAGAAGAAGGATTCTCCGAAGACCTGATCGATAAGCTTTGTCCTGCAGGCAATGAGATTGAGCTAACCTTCCTTCAGATCTACCTGGATCGTATCTTCCGTTTAAGTGTAAATGCTGAACAAGCACCCAGTACCCAGCACCCTGCACCTAGCACCGGGCATCCAGTACCCGGCACCCTCAGATTCTCCAAAGACCTTCTTTCAAAAGCAGGCAGTGTCTCCGACCTGCTTGGCCAGTTTCTTGAAGAGCAGATAGGGGAAATGGATGATCCTGATACTGCAACATCTGTATTGAAATCATTTGTCTCAATAAAAGGAACCAAGAGACCGATGGACGAGTCAGAAATATTGTCCACTATTGGAACTTTTGGAATGATTATAAGTGAACCAGTCCTTTTAAAATATCTGACTAAATTCGTTGATCTCCGCATTTTAAGAGAGAGAGATGATGCCGGCCATTTCGAGCTAAGGCATGACGCTCTGGCTGCTAAGATCTACGAGACATTTACTCTGATAGATAAAGAGCTTTTAGAAGTCAGGCTCTTCATTGAGAATGCATACCAGGCTTTTAACAGCAGGAAAACATATCTTACTCAGGACGACCTGGATTATATTTCGACCTACGAGAAGAGGCTTTTTTTGTCACCTTCTTTAGCACAGTTTATAAATGATAGCAAGGAAAAATTAAAGTCACAGCAGAGAGCATTAAAGCGTCTGACTAGCATAGTTGCAGTGATGTTTCTCATTATTGTGGCAGCAGGTATTCGCTACTATCTTAATAAAAAAAGCAGTGCCGACACCAGGGAACTGACAACAATTGCCCTTCTACAGGAAAAAGTAGATCCACTGACCAGTATTAATACTGCTTTCAAGATTTTGAGTGAAGATTCATTATCAACAGTAAGCCAGGGCATTATACTGCAAAGTTTCAATAAGTTACTGCAGGAAGAGTTGGATAAAGGCAATAAGTCCATCCCAATAGAACTACTTCCCCGAAGGATTCCTGTAGCTGGTTCCATATCGTCAATGAGGACTAATAAGACTGGGTCCCGGCTTTTTGGCTGGACGGATAAAAATGAAGTATTTACATGTCCTGTCAATGATTCAATAATACATTCCTTCATAGTTGAAAATGAGATTATACGTGTGGAAATGTCAGATAATGGCAGGTACTTTGCTGTTATTTGCAAGAATAGCCGTGGAGATGTTTTTACCCGGGATGGTAAAAAGATGTTCTCCTTCGAAACCACTGTTAATCATCTTATGAATAACAGGTTAGTAAAGTTTTTTACTAATGATAAGTATTTCTTAGCTGCTGTTAAAGAAAACAGTGCATTAATCTACGATTCTACTGGTACAATTTTGTTTGAACTAACCGGGCATACAGGAAGGATTAATTCCCTAGATATATCTCCGGATAACCGGTTTGTGGCTACTGCTTCTTGTGATAAGTCAGTATTAATATGGAATTTTAACCATAGAACAGGCCTGTTCAGTCCTTATGATACACTAAAAAGATATAAACCCAAAACATTATCTTATGCAGATTCTATCATTGGACCAAATGATACTATCTGGTCTTGTGAATTCAACAGTACAGGTAAATATATATTGACTGCCTCAGCTGATAGTATGATATATATCTGGGATTTAGATGGTGTACTTTTAAATGAATGGTTCGTATTTGGAATGAATTCTATTCATGGAGCACATTCCTTCTGGCCGCTGTGGAATCAGAGATCAACGGCATATGATGCAAGAATCAGCAAATCAGATATACAGAACAGTTATCTCGAGAGTTATCATAAAAAAGTGTATGATGCAACTTTTGCAGCAAAAGAGAAGGCCATTATAGCATCAAATTACAGCTATGATAATCATTTGGATGATAACAGGGCAGGGGTATTCCGTACGCTAGTGCAATATTTTGACGGATTTTCCTGGAATTTTACAGATAATACTTATTCCACAAATCAATATATATTAAAAGCACAGAGTCAGCTTGTTACTGAACCCTTAGTGCCAATTGAGTATCTGGAAATTAGTCCTGACCGACAACTTTTTGCTGCGGTTTCTTATAATAGCAAAACTATTCAGATTATTGCACAGGATGGATATCAGATGGCAAGTATCCCTGGTTCGTTTGCAGTATTTTCTAAAGACGGATTATATCTGTTATATGTTAACAACAATGCAATCAGATGTTTGCCTGTAAATCTTAAGGAAATCTACAATTTAGTTTTTGATAAGAAAGTTTTTTGGAAATGTGGATAAGGGACAGATATGGAAAGTCCTCTGACCTACTCAGCTTCTAAACCGTTCTTATTCTTCACATCATAGTCATTCATTTGAAACTCAATTGTCTTATTGTCTTCCCTGGTTATTATTTTTCTTATCAAATCAGGGGAAACAATACTCACTGAAAAGACAATGAAGAAGAAGATCCAGGGAATCATTATTTTCTTCAGAATTCTTTTATGCAATGTGATCCAGTGAATATAGCCCGAAAAAGGAAGAGAAAATAATACGATCAAAGTCAGGAGGAATGCCGGCACGAAATAAATTAGCTCTAAAACAGGTACGCCTTCACCTGTCATTTTTGAAGCGAATACATAACTTCCATAGGCAATGACCACACAGGCAATAAGGGAAATGTATTTGAGGTAATGGTTTTTCTTTATCTGAAAAAGACATCTGAATCCATATAATAACATTCCGCTTCCGGTCAATAATGTAATTAACAAAAAGAAAGTAAAAGAGAAATCGACGATGTTATCCTGTAAGGAGGAAAACCTTTGAATGACGAAACTGACGGCAATTAAGGAGAGCAGAATTAAAATACTTTTAATCTCCCCGGCCTCTCTCAGAATAAAAATATTAATTCCTGCCAGAAGCATAAATGCGCATATAATTGTGATAAAGAAAAGGTCAATTACAATAGATCCTGGAAAGTTTATTAACTTATATGTGATGAAAATAAAAAGTGGAAGTAAATAAGTTGCAATATTTGCTATAATCAAAAACCATTTCTGTTCCCTGTATCTGATTGTAATCATGATAATTATTGTACTACCCGATATCAATAACAATGGAATGAGTATTGGAAATATTGTATCGATCAGATTATTATAAGGGCCAGAGGAACCTAACATTATCAGAAATGACAAAAGGAAGATTATTGAAGCAATCCACAGAACCCATTTCTTACCAGTCTCACTCATTATTAGTACTTTAATCCTGTTAATTTACAAAACAATTTTCAATATTGAGATATTGCATTGACCAAAATTATGATTTCAATAAATCCCTATCTTTGCCGTCCTCATGGAGACAATTTTGCCTGACAAATTAACAAAGTTTAAGATATTCCTTTTCTGGAGCCCTCTCGCGCTTACATGGCTGATGATGGCTCTGGAACAACCTATTTTAATCGCTTTCATAGCCAGGCTTAATGATGCCAAATTCAACCTGGCGGCTTTCGGGATTGCCGGTTCATTTGCCATGCTTATTGAATCTCCGATAATAATGCTTCTCAGTGCTTCCACAGCATTGGTAACCGGAAGGAATTCATACAGGAAACTGAAGAAATTTACCGACATCCTTAATGCGGCAATAACTGTAATACACTTAATTGTTATTATTCCGCCTGTCTTTAACTTCATTGCTATTGATATGATGGAGGTTCCTGAGAATGTTGCAAAGCTTGCCTATACAGCACTTGTGATTTTCTTACCATGGTCGGCATCAATAGGTTACAGACGATTCTATCAGGGAATTCTTATAAGGAAAGGCCTTACAAGAATGGTTACTTATGGCACTCTTGTAAGGATTTCGGTAATAACAATAGTCGGACTGTTACTTTATCTTGCAGGGTTACCTGGCGCTTCTGTCGGTGCAGCAGCTATGTCAGCAGCTGTTTTGCTCGAAGCCATTGCAACAAGGATCATGGTTTCCAGGGCACTTAAAGAAGTGCTTGGACACAAATGATCCGGAAAACAGTGATCTGAGCATGAGGGAGGTAACACGTTTTTATACTCCTCTTGCAATGACTTCAGTTCTCTCAATGGGCGTTCATCCTTTTGTCACTTTCTTTCTCAGCAGAAGCTATATGGCAGTTGAATCGCTGGCAGCCCTTGAGGTAGTTGGTTCCCTGGTATTTATTTTCAGAAGTGTCGGATTATCATTCCAGGAGGTTAATATCGCCCTGCTTGGAAGAGGAAAGCATAACTTTGATATTATGAGAAGCTATGCTGTAAGCCTGGGAATAATAGTAACACTCCTGATCTCAGTGGTGGCTTTTACACCGCTTGCAGATCTATGGTTTTTAAATATCTCTGGACTTTCTCAAGAACTGGCAGATCTTTCATACCTGCCACTCAGAATTATGATATTGATGCCGGCTCTGACATTGCTTATGAGTTTTCAGAGATCCACTATTGTACTTGGTGGCAAGACTGGTCCGATATCGGTTTCAACAGCAATAGAGCTAATTGTGATTGTTTTTGTCCTATTCATCTGTATCGCTTTGTTCAACATGATTGGTGTTGTGGCAGCCGCGATTGCCTTTCTGGCGGGAAGAGTTATTTCATCATTATACCTTCTGCCAGTTCATGCTTCGGTTGTAAGGGGCTGGAGTTCAGGGAAGTGATAAAAAACAAAACCCCTTTCGGGGTAATTGTTTTTTGCTTGTTTGTGGAGCTGCGGGGAGTCGAACCCCGGTCCAAACACGGAAGTCATACGCTTTCTACATGCTTATTTCTGCTTGATTTTCGTGACATGTCAGCTGCAGAACAACCTAACCTGCCCTTATTTCCTGTTTGTTTCGCCATCGGGTCGGAACAACCTTCAGACTAGCCCCGGATTGCGTGCGTTTCCGTGTCGGGTTGGATCAGGGCTTGACCGCCCGGGAAACGTCTCGTCCCAACACATGTGCTGAGAGATTATGCCTTTCGGCGTAAAGTGCTTAAGCTACTGTTATTCGCTTATGCTGCGAGAGCGTAATTAGATTCGCCTTTATTGTTTTGTAACTCTGTTTAAGGAACGCGTTACCACACCCTGCATGCTTACATAACACCCCTCATGCTGTCAAAACCAAGTCAGCCCCGGATGATATGAACCGCAAAGATAAGAAAAATAGTTGGAAGACCGAAGACCGAAGACCGAAGTAAATCCGCAATCCGCAATCCGCAATCCGCAATCCGAAATCCGAAATCCACCTTCCGCAATCCGAAATTGCTGTCCATTAAAAGAAATTAGCCCTTTAATTAGTATCTTCACATATCCAATAACGGATTTGCATCAATGGAAAAGAGATTAAAAGTCGGCATTCTCCGGGAAACTAAGAATCCTCCCGACAGAAGGGTTCCGCTAACCCCGCCCCAGATAGTAGCTTTGGAGGAGATGTATCCTGATGTTGAGTTTTTTGTTCAGCCTAGCGACATAAGATGCTATGCTGATGAAGAGTATGACTATCTCGGTATACCGCTTAAAGAAGATCTTAAAGATTGTGATATTCTTTTTGGAGTTAAGGAGGTTGATAAAAGATTATTCATTCCCGGTAAGACTTATATGTTTTTTGCTCATGTGGCCAAAAAGCAGCCTCATAACATTGAGATGTTCAGGAAATGGCTGCTCGCAAAATTACACTAATTGATTATGAGTATCTTACAACTGAACAGGGGCAGAGGGTTGTTGCATTTGGACGACATGCAGGAATTGTAGGCGCGTATAACGGACTGAGAGCCAGAGGTATTAAAACTAACAGGTTCAAACTGAAACCTGCCTATCAGTGCCACGATCTCGACGAGATGTGGGCCGGTCTGAGACTTATTGAACTCAAGCCCGGACTGAAAGTACTTGTTACAGGTGAAGGACGGGTTGCTCATGGTGCCATGGAGACTCTCAGCATCTGCAATTTTGTATAGGTTTCTCCTGAAGAATATGTTTCTAAAGAGTTTGATGTTCCTGTTGTTTGCCAGATTGGTCCCGATAAGTATACTAAGCATAAAAAAGGATTGGAATTCAGTTTCAGCCATTTTACAAACCATCCTGAAGAATATGAATCTTCCTTTGCACAATATTCAAAAGTGACCGATATCTTCATTGCATGTCATTTCTGGGATCCCCGTTCTCCTCATTTCTTTTCAAAGGAGGATATGAAGAAACCCGACTTCAGGATCTCCGTAATTGCCGACATAAGCTGTGATATTAATGGCCCTATACCCTCAACTCTCAGGCCATCAACAATTGCTGATCCTTTTTATGCATACAACCCTTATCTTGAAACTGAGGAGCCGGCATTCTCAAGACCAACTAATATTACAATGATGGCTATCGATAATCTGCCGGGTGAACTTCCCCGGGATGCCTCGCTCGATTTTGGGAAAATGCTGATGAATAGTGTATTACATGATATTCTTACCCAGACAGAAAGCCCCTATGGTTGAGAGAGCTACCATACTGGAAAATGGTATTCTGACTCCAAAATATTCATATCTTGACGATTATCTTTATTAAACCCTATGAAAAGACAATTAATTATCCTGTGCCTTTCTATAATTGGCATTTCCGGATGTAACAGACCATCTGATAATTCCGGCGAAACGTTGAAACTCTGGTATGATAATCCTGCTTCGAAGTGGGAAGAAGCATTGCCGGTTGGAAACGGACGGCTCGGAGCGATGGTTTTTGGAAACCCTGTGAATGAGAAGCTCCAGCTGAACGAAGAGAGCATTTGGGCAGGGAGTAAAATAAACAATAACAATCCTGATGCAATAAAGGCTTTGCCTGCCCTGCAGAAAGCCCTGTTCGAAAGCAGATACAAGGATGCATTCAAAATAGCTGATGAGAATTTCCTGGGAACTCCTCCGCGGATCCGCTCATATCAGCCACTTGGAGACTTACTAATTGATTATCTGTGGAGTAGCAAGCCGGAAAACTTAAGAAGGGAGCTCAACCTCAGCACAGGAATTGCTGCTTCACATTTCACTGCTGACGGGAAAAAGTACATACAGGAGGTGTTTGTCTCTGCCCCTGACAATGTTATTGTAGTAAATATTAAATCAGTCGATGGTGGTCTTATAAATGCCTCATTCAGGCTTGCCCGTGAAAAGGATGCAACAGTATTAGCTAGTGGAAATACATTAATCCTGACAGGCCAGATAATAGACGAAGAAGATCCCAGAGCCGGTCCCGGGGGGGAACATATGAAATTTGCCGGTGAGCTTAGGCTCTCTGCTCTGCAAGGCGAGATTGCCGCGGATAAAGATATCCTGCATGTAAAAAATGCAGAGGAAGTTACTGTAAGGATCACAGCTGCCACTGACTATAATATTAACAACCTTGATTTTGACAGATTCATTGAACCGGCAGACGTTTGTAAAACTATACTAAACAGGAGTGACAATTTATCATACAACGAGCTGAAAAAAGCTCATCTTGAGGAGTATCAGCCATTGTTTAGCCGGGTTAATCTGTCTTTTGGAAAAGATAGTTTATCCTCAGTACCTACTGACAAAAGACTCCAGGCTGTTAAGAATGGTGGCACCGATAACGGATTGATTGCCCTTTATTTTCAGTACGGAAGGTATCTCCTGATGTCATCTTCACGTTATCCTGCCGTACTGCCGGCAAACCTTCAGGGAATATGGAACAAGGATCTGAAAGCTCCTTGGAACTCGGACTTTCATACAAATATAAACCTCCAGATGAATTACTGGCCTGCAGAGGTTTGCAACCTGACTGAAACTACTGACCAACTGGTCTCTTTCATGGAAAAACTTACTGTGCCGGGTGCTGCTACCGCAAAAGAGATGTATGGCACTGATGGCTGGGTTTTTCATCATCTTACAGATCCTTTTGGGAGAACAGGTGTTGCAGATGGTGTATGGGGTATTACTCCAATGAACGGACCATGGATGACATTTCCTGTTTATGAACATTTTCTGTTTACCAGAGATACATCATTCCTGAGAGAATCAGCTTATCCCCTGATGAAAGGTTCAGCAGAATTTGTTCTGGGCTTTCTGACAGAGTCGCCCGACGGATATCTGGTAACCAATCCGTCCCATTCACCTGAGAATACATTCATCGACACCAAAACAAAAGAGAAATCGCAGCTCACTTATGCAGCAACAATCGATATTGAGATTATTAACGCGTTGTTTGACAATTGTATAGAGGCAGCAACTGTGCTGAATACTGATAAGGAATTTGTATCAAAGCTTGAAGCAGCAAAGAAAAGGCTTCCGCCTGTTGTAATTAACTCTAAGGGTGTTATACAGGAATGGATAAAAGATTTTGATGAACCGGAACCCGGACATCGTCATATGTCACATCTGCTTTGTCTCTATCCTCTTGCGCAGTTTACTCCGGAAACACCTGACCTATTTAAAGCTGCGGAAGCAACAATTGAACGTCGTTTGTCTTCGGGAGGAGGTCATACAGGATGGAGCAGGGCATGGATAATCAATTTTTATGCCCGTCTTCAGAATGGTGAAAAAGCATATGAAAACATAATGGGATTATTAAGGAAATCGACTCTTGCCAATCTCTTCGATACTCATCCTCCTTTTCAGATTGACGGAAATTTCGGAGGCACTTCAGGTATAGCAGAGATGCTTCTTCAGTCGCATAATGGAGTTATCAGATTGCTGCCGGCATTGCCAAAGGAATGGGGCACAGGAGAAGTAAAGGGATTATGTGCCCGTGGCGGATTTGTGATCGATATGAAATGGTCAGACGGTGCACTGAACACAGCAAAAATATTTTCTGCAGCCGGAGGTGAGGCTAAAATCGTCTGTGGAGAATCGGTGCAGATAATAAAAGTTGAAGCCGGAGAGTCAAAAATAATCAGTTATTAGTGTGTTTTTAACACTTATTAAGAATCTCGTACAATCAGAATATCTAGTTTTATGATGACATTAATCTAATCTATTTATGCGAAGACTAATTTATCTGATTCTGCTCATCCTGCCACTGAACCTCATTGCCCAGCAGGACAATGCCCCAGTTACCGGAATAAGCGACAAAGAGTGGAAATATACGGGTTAAAGAATGCCCGTGTTGTTGTTGACTATCAGACAACTCTTGAAAAAACTGATATTCTTATTAAAAACGGAAGAATTGAAGCAGTTGGAGCAAACCTTGTTTTCCCGAAAGGCACAATTATTTATGATCTTACAGGGAAGACTGTATATCCTTCATTTGTTGATGTATATGCTGCCAACTACGGGATTAAAGTCTCAGCTTCTGCTGCCGATGCAAACCTTTATGCTGCTTTCATGGCTCCGGCACAGACAGGAAGAGCCGGTTCTCAGCCTGCAGCACCTGAGGGCAGGATTGCTGATTACTGGAACGATGGAATCAACGCCTCATACAACGCATCAGATGAATTTATCCCTGATACAAAGACAGCTGCTGAATATCGTCAGGCCGGATTCGGGGCAGTTGTTTCATTTAAAGCTGATGGCATTGTACGCGGAACATCGGCCCTTGTTACAACAGGTGATGGTAAAGCAAACAATGTACTTCTGAAGAATAAGGTTTCAGCTAATTACTCTATTACAAGAGGCCGTTCTGCAGACATCTATCCGGCCGCGCAGTTCGGTATTATAGCTTTACTTCGACAGGTAAATTATGATGCACAGTGGTATAAACAGCTTCCTTCAGGCTATTTCCACGATGACGGTCTTGAAGCCTATACAAACAATCTTACTTTACCACAGGTATTTGAGGTTACCAACAAGCTCGAAATCTTAAGAGCCGACAGGATTGGTAAAGAATTCGGAATAAATTATATAATTAAGGGTGGAGGTGATGAGTAGCAGACAATCAGGGATATTCAAAAGGCTGGTAATAAATTGATTATACCATTGAATTTTCCTGAGGCCCACGATGTTAAAGATCCATTGGATGCACTTTCGGTGACCTACACAACTCTTAAGCATTATGAACTGGCACCTTCAAATCTTTCAAAGGTCTCATCAGCCGGACTTACATTCGCTATTACATCTTCTGATCTCAGACTGCGTACCTCTTTTCTCACTAACCTGAGGAAGGCTGTAAAGAACGGTTTGCCTGAAGCTGAAGCACTTAAAGCATTAACAATTACTCCTGCCAGCTATATTGGCGCTTCAGATCTTGTTGGTTCAGTTAAGAAGAATATGATTGCCAACCTGCTTGTTACCTCCGGAAATATTTTCAGCGACGACTGTGTGGTTTATGAAAACTGGGTGCAGGGTGTTCCGTACAGATTCATCGATCTGAGAATAAAAGATCTCAGGGGTACTTACTCTCTGAAGGTTGATACTGCTGATTATAAACTCATTCTCTCTGGAACATTTGATAAACCAACGATTAAAATGATGGTTGATTCAACAGAAGTTAGAGGAGCAACATTTACTCTCGATAAGGATATAGTCAGTATAAATTTTGACAGAACACGTCAAAAATTCAGACTTACCGGCTATATTGACGGAAAGAATATTGAAGGAAAAGGTCAGCTCGATAGCGGAAGTTGGGTAAACTGGAAAGCCACATGGTCGGATAGTAAAACTGAACCTGACAGCCGGCCACGAAGGACCACTCCTGTTACTGAACCAGGAAAGTAATCTATCCGTTTACCGCTTATGGAAGCACTGAACTTCCTGTGCAGGAGGATGTATTATTTAAAAATGCTACTGTATGGACAAGCGAGAAGGAGGGAAAGCTTCTGAATACAGATATCCTTGTACAGAAAGGTAAAATTGCAAAAATAGGAAAGAACCTCACTGCTCCCGATGGAGCAAAGACAATTGACGCAACCGGAAAACATATTACACCCGGACTGATAGATGAGCATTCCCATATTGCCCTTGATGCCACAAATGAGATGGGACAGGCAATTACATCTGAGGTTAGGGCCGGGGAAGTCATTGACCCTGAGGATCAAAGCATTTACAGACAATTATCAGGCGGTGTTACCACAACTCATCTTCTGCACGGATCCGCGAATCCTATTGGCGGACAATCCATCCTTATTAAGCAACGATGGGGGCATAATGCAGAAGAACTCAAAGTGGAAAATCAGGTAGGATTTCTGAAACATGCTCTGGGAGAGAATGTTAAACGTACTACTTCGCGATATCCAAATACCAGAATGGGTACTGAACAAATTATAAGGGATGCATATCAGCGAGCTGTTGATTACAATAACGAATGGAAGACCTGGAATGCGATGAAACCAGTTGATAGAACAGGAAAAATTCCTCCGCGCAGGGATCTTGAACTTGATGCAATTGTTGATGTACTCGAGAAAAGAAGTTTCATAGAATGTCATACTTATGTTCAGTCAGAAGGAACAATGATCATGAATCTTGCTCAGGATTTTGGTGTAAGGGTAAATTCACTGATACATTTTAATGAAGCATATAAGATTGCTGATCAGATAAAGGAACATGGTGCCTACGCATCAGTATTTTCTGACTGGTGGTATTATAAATATGAAGTTTATGAAGGTATAGCCTATAATGCTGCAATGCTTATCAAACAGGGAGTGCTTACATGTATTCATTCTGATGATGCAGAGATGGGCAGAAGGCTGAACCAGGAAGCCGGAAAAATTATGAAATACGGTGGAATATCTGAAACAGAAGCGCTGAAACTTGTGACTATTAACCCGGCAATAATGCTTCATCTTGGCGACAGGACACGAAGCATAAAAGTCGGAAAAGATGCAGACCTTGTTCTCTGGACAGATTATCCGCTTTCAGTTTATGCACGGGCATCCAAAACAATGGTTGATGGTACATTCTATTTCGAGGAGGAGAAGGATGCAAAAATGAAAGAGCAGGTTGATGCTGAACGGAACCGGATTATTGCAGGTATTTTAAAAGAGACCCAGCAGCCTGCAGCTACTAACCTTTCAAATATGCCAAGACGATGAAAAACAGACTTTATATATCAATAATACTGACAGTTGCATGCCTGTTACAGGCTGCAGCACAGAGTCCGGTTGTTGCCCCGGCACGAGGAAAAAACAGTTATCCTTGTTGGCGGTACCATTCATACTGGTACAGGTGAGGTTATTGAAAACGGAACAATTGTATTCACTGCCGGAAAAATCACTTCAGTAGGTAAGTCATCTGATATTAAGACAGATGGTACTGGTAATGAAGTAATTGATGTTACCGGAAAACAGGTTTATCCCGGACTTATTTTTCCAAATACCAGTGTCGGACTGGTGGAATTTGGAAGCGGAGTTGAAGTTGCAACTGATAACAGGGAGCTGGGAGATCTGAATCCAAATGTGAGAGCAATTGCAGCCTACAATACCGATTCCCATGTAATCCCTGTTATTCGGTCAAATGGAATCCTTCTTGCTCAGATTGTCCCAATTGGTACTCTTCTTCCCGGCACCTCCAGCGTTGTTCAGCTTGATGCCTGGAACTGGGAAGACGCTGCATATAAAATTGATAATGGTATCCAGCTGGGTTGGCCCAGAAAGGCTGCTGCAGGTGGCAGGGGCGGAGTCGCATATGCCCAGCTTGCTCTGGCAGGGGCAGGCAATTACGAGAAAAATATTGAATCGCTGGAGAAAATATTTTCCGATGCAGTTGCTTATGCAGCTGTAGAGAAACCTGCTGACAAAAACCTTCGACTTGAAGCGTTAAGAGGATTGTTTGATGGAACGAAGACTCTGTTTATCAGTTCGTCTGAACCAAAGGGTATAATTGCCGCTATTTCATTTGGCAAAAGATATGGAGTTAAAAAAATGGTTCTTGCAACAGCTGATGAGTCAGCCTGGATTGTTAAGGAGTTTCTTAAAGAAAATAATATTCCCGTGTTGCTGGCAAACCCGCTGAGTGTTCCAAAATATGATTACAGCGATACCAGGCTCCCGTTCAAACTTGCAGCAATGTTTGTAAAGGAGGGGATTCTGGTCGGATTAACATACTCTTCACCTGCTTATGGAAACCTTCCGTTCGCAGCAGGACAAACCGTAGCATACGGACTTTCTAAAGAGGAAGCTCTGCAGACAGTTACACTTAATACCGCAAAAATTCTTGGCATTGGTGATAAGACAGGTTCCCTTGAGGTTGGAAAAGATGCAAATATCGTTGTTTCTTCGGGCGACCTTCTTGACATGGCTACAAATAATGTCGAACTGGCATTCATTACAGGTCGTAGTATCAGTCTTGATAACAAACATAAACAGCTCTACAGACGATTTGAGGCAAAATATGAAAGTATAAAATGATAATTATTTCACTTGGGCCTGCACATCCTTACAGAGGCGGCCCCGCTACTTTTACCGACCGGCTTGCACAACAGTTTAAGTCGGAAGGGCACTCTATTGAAATAGTTACTTTCAAATTGCAATATCCGGGATTACTGTTTCCGGGAAAAACACAGTACTCAGACAATGCACCACCAGATGGGATTAAAATAACACGGCTGCTTAATTCCATAAATCCATTTAACTGGATCGCAACAGGTTTGAAAATTAAAAAGGAGAAGCCCGATATATTACTTCTAAGATATTGGCTTCCTTTCATGGGACCTTCTCTTGGCACTGTGGCACGCATTGTAAGGTCAAATCGTCATACAAAAGTGATATGTATTTTTGATAATGTGGTTCCGCACGAGAAGAGAGCGGGGATAAGATACTTACCCGTTATTTTGCAAACAGTATAGATGGAGCTATCGTAATGTCACAGTCTGTATCTGATGATCTGAAATTGTTCCGTTCCGATATTCCGGTAATCCTTTCACCGCATCCACTGTTCGATAACTATGGACCACTGGTTTTACGCGACGCTGCACTAAAAGCCCTTAACCTGGAAAGCGAAAACTCATTCATCCTGTTTTTGGCTTCATAAGGGCATACAAAGGTCTTGATTTGCTCATTAAAGCTTTTGCAGATTCAAGACTGAGAAACAGGAAGCTTAAGCTTTTAGTTGCCGGAGAGTTCTATGAAGATGATGCCCCGTACCGTTCTTTAATAAAGGAGTATAATCTGGAGAATGAAATCGTATTCTTCGATCGCTTCATTAAAGATGCTGAGGTTCCTCTGTTTTTCAGCGTTGCTGATCTGATTGTACAACCTTATAAATCTGCTACCCAGAGCGGAGTAACACAAATTGCCTTTCATTATGAGAAGCCAATGCTTGTAACAGATGTTGGCGGTTTAAGGGAAATAGTTGCTGATTGGAAATGTGGTTATGTCGTTAAGCCTGATCCTCAATCTATTGCAAATGCAATTGTTGATTATTTTGATAACAGCAGAAAGCTATTATTTACAGAAGGAGTAAAGAAGGAGAAGGAGAAATTCGCCTGGGATAAAATGACAGGGTCGATTAGTAAGGTTTATCAGATGTTGACTTTGTCTTTGATCAAATAGTTATTCCTCTCTGGCGAATTCCGGTTCACCAGCTCTCCAAGGAATCCCGTGAGGAAAAGAAATGTACCTATTATCATTGCAGTAAGGCCGATGTAAAAGAATGGACTGTCTGTAACAAGCGGAGCACGTAGATTATTGTAAACGAATATAAGCTTCCTTACACCCAAATATCCGGCCATCGTAAAACCAATCAGGAACATAATCGTGCCCAAAGACCCGAAAAGGTGCATCGGACTCTTGCCAAACCTTGTTATGAATCCTATTGTAAGAAGGTCGAGATACCCTTTTACGAATCTGTCCAATCCGTATTTCGTAACACCGTATTTTCTTGCCCTGTGTTCAACAACCTTCTCCCCGATTTTTCTGAATCCTGCCTCTTTTGCAAGCATTGGAATGTACCTATGCATCTCGCCGTAAATCTCAATGCTCTTAACTACCTCATTCCTGTACGCTTTTAATCCGCAGTTGAAATCGTGCAGTTTTATACCTGATGACCATCTGGCAGTTCCGTTATAGAATTTGCTGGTAGTGCGTTTGATAAACGGATCATATCTTTTCTTTTCCATCCCGACACCAGATCAAAACCATCCTCCCTGATCATTCTTATCAGTTCGGGGATCTCATCGGGACTATCCTGCAGATCAGAATCCATTGTAATTACAACTTCACCTGCTGCATGAAAAAAACCAGTATGGAGAGCGGCAGCTTTGCCATAATTCCGTCTGAAACGGAAACCTTTGACGAATGTGTTTGCAGCCGCAATAGATGTGATTTTTTCCCACGATGAATCCGAGCTCCCGTCATCTATATAAATAATCTCAAATGAGATTCTGTTGGAAACACATACACTGGTAATCCAGTCAGTTAATTCCTGAACAGACTCCTCCCTCATTATATAAGGGAATTACAACTGAAAGATCCATCAGGATATTTACAAATTAGTTTTGAGGTGTTTCAATCAATGGATTTCCTTCTTTGCGGATGAATATGCTTATAAGAAGAGAAACGATCAATCCCCAGAACATACTTCCCAGGATGCTGATAGGAGCAATAATTGCAGGTTTCATAATTTTTGCCTGCATTGCCATTCCAGCGTCAATCGATGCCTGTGGTATTCCTCTTTTTACCATTTCAGCTTCCTGAAAAGCCAGTTGCTTGGCTACGAGTCCTGAGTCAATTACAGTATAAAGAAGATATGTATATACAGCTACTATGATAGCGGAGTAAAGAAATATTATCATCCCGGCACCTAATGACTGACCATATGTGATCTGACCATGCATAAAGTTGTCGCGGTACGATTTAAGCAGAAAATATATCAATCCGATCTGTACCACAATGAAAACATATCCCTGTATCTGATTGAATGTCAGGTCCAAAAATACATTACAAGTGAGTACATTATTCCAACAATTCCTAAAATAAGTCCGTTTGTCAGATTTGCTTTCCAGGGATTAACTTTTTCTTCCATGATTTTCTATTTTATATGTAGTTATGTTAGATGATTAACAACAAATATAATGTAAAAATAGAAATGCGTGTTGCTGTAAAAATGGAATTATTATTTTGGATGATACTTATTTTATTGTATTTTTGTGCGGGTAAGTCTTATACGACCAGCTCCTGCTGAACTCCCCCAGGATCGGAAGGTAGCAAGGGTAGGCAGTTGTAGCGGTGCGATATAAGTAGCTTACCCTTTTTTTATTTTATATTTGTCAGAATTCTTGACAACTATGCTGATTCGCATCTATAATGAAAATCCTAATCATAAGCATATCCGGCAGATTGCCGACCTGCTCGACGATGGTGGCATTATAATCTATCCCACTGATACTGTGTATGCAATGGGGTGCGATATCAGAGCTACAAAATCTATAGAGAAAATTGCCCGTTTCAAAGAACTGAATCCTAAGAATCCTGATCTCTCGCTCATCTTCCACGATATGAGTCAGCTTTCGGAATACACAATAATCCACGATAATAACATCTTCAAGCTTCTGAAAAGAAATCTTCCCGAACCATTTACCTTTATTGTTCAGGCGAATAGTCAGATTCCGAAGCTGTTTAAGAATAAGAAGAAAACAGTTGGTATCAGAATTCCTGATAACAATATTGTCCTTGAGCTTGTAAGAGAACTTGGCAGACCTATTATTACAACATCAATTCACGATCCTGATGAGGTAATTGAATATACTACCGATCCGGAACTTATTTATGAGAAATACCGCGATTTTGCCGATGCAGTCATCGATGGCGGATTTGGAAATAATGAAGCTTCAACAGTTATTGACTGTACCGGCGAAGAGATCGAGATTGTAAGGCAGGGATTAGGTATACTTGTGTTATAGAGATTAGTGTCTGTAAAAACCCTTTGTAAACAGAATCATAACACTCAATAATTCAATACGTCCGATGAGCATAAGTGTTGAAAGGAAAAGCTTCCCGGCCATTGGCATAGCTGAAAAATCAGTGAAAGGACCAAAAGTACCAAGTCCGGGTCCTATATTAGCAAGCATTGAAGCTGAAGTACTGAACGATGTTATAAGATCATACCCCATGAATGATATAACGAAGGCTGATGCACATACCAGTAAAAAATATATAGTAATAAATACCAGCAGGTTATAAATTGTTGATTGAGGGATTATGCGTTTATCAAGCCGAACAGGGATGAACCCGTTTGGATGAATCAGTCGTTTCAGTTCCTGTCTGCTGTTTTTTGTTATCAGTATAAGTCTTACGATTTTTATCCCTCCGCTTGTAGAGCCGGCTGTTCCTCCTGTAAACATCAGAACGAAGAATAGCATTATAATTATGTTGCCCCACATATTAAAATCCTTTGTATAATATCCTGTGGTAGTGATTATTGAGATAACATGGAAAACGCCGTCCTGTATAGCTCTGCCTGCAGGGAATCCGGCATTGATAATTAATACAAGAGTAACAATTACAATGAATGCAAAGGTGATCAGCGAATAGAAAATGAACTCATTGTTATTAAAGACCTTGCTGAAATTTCCTTTTAGTCCAAAGTAGATACAGGTCATATTTATTCCTGCAATGAACATAAATATTGAAATAACAGCCATAATAAATGGAGAGGAGAACACTGCAATACCATCGTTTCTGGATGAGAACCCACCTGTTGAGAGTGTTGAAAGAGAATGACATATCGCATCAAAGGCTGGCATCCCTCCAATAATCAGAAGTATGAATTCGGTGAATGTGAGCAGAAAATATATAGTGATCAGTCTCTTGGCTGCATCCTTTATACGAGGATGTATCTTATCTGTAGGCTGACCTGAAAACTCGGCTGAAGCCAGCTGAATCGTCATCGATTTGAAAACAGGCAGAACTGAAAGAGAAATAAATATTATTCCTATACCGCCTATCCATTGCGTAAGGCTTCGCCACAATACAATTCCCCGGGGTAATGTCTCAATATCATGTATTATAGTTGCCCCGGTTGTTGTAAATCCCGACATTGATTCAAAGAAAGCATCACCAAAATTATTAATTGATCCGCTGAAAAGGTAAGGAAGTGCGCCAAAAAGACTGAATATGAGCCACATCCCTGTTACAATGATGTATCCCTCCTTATTGCCGTACACCTTCTCCTCATTCATGAAAGGTGTAAAAACAATAATGCCGGTTACTATTGTTATAAGTGCCGAAAAGATAAGAGAAGAGGTTGCCTGATCGTGGTAAAGATATGATGCACCTGCAGTTAGCAGCATGAATAATCCTTCAACAATGAGCAGCAGGCTGAAAACCCTTGCTATTATCCGGAAGTTGATCATAAATAATCAGATAAAAAATTTCGAAAGCTTTTCGTAGGCTGACGGAAGGGTAAAAACGACGACTTTATCGTTGGCATTTATAATTGTATCTCCCGTAGCTATAAAAGGCTCTCCGTCTCTTGTGCCGCCGCCGACAATCGCATCTTTCGGAAAATCGAGACTCCTTAGTGTTCCTTTGGTTATTCTTGAGTTGGCAGGCACATTAAATTCAAGTACTTCAGCTTCAGTTCCTGTCATATACTTAACCTGAGTGACGTTAGGATTTGTGGTATGACGGAATATTCTGCTGGCAGCAGAGATCTTCTTATTAATGATAGTGTCAATTCCTGTGTTTTCAGCAAGGTTTATATACTCCATGTTTTCAACTTCAGCAATAGTCTTTTTAACCCCCATCTTTTTTGCAAGAAGACATGAAAGAATGTTGGTCTCAGAATTACCTGTGACAGCAATAAAAGCATCAATTTTTGTAATCCCTTCCTGCTCAAGAAGATCAACATTACGGCCGTCACCGTTTATGATTAGTGTATTGTCAAGGATATCGGCAAGGGCTTCACATTTTCTGATGTTGGAGTCGATAAGTTTAACTTCACATGTTTTCTGCATATACATTGCGACATGTTTGCCTATTCGGCTGCCACCAAGTATCATAATGCTCTTTGCCTCAAAGTGTTCCTTGCCCGATGTCTTCATCATCTCATCAATACCCTCATGTGTTGAAATAACAAATACCAGGTCGCCCAGCTGAAACTCTTCATTTCCTCTCGGAATAATGGTCTTATCATTTCTTTTGATTGCTACTGCACGGTACTTCTCAGTCTTGTGCAGTATTGAGATCTCTTCAAGACTTTTATTAAGAATGGGAGCATTTTCGTCGAGCTTCTGTACATACATTGCCAGTTTACCACCGGAAAACTCCATAAATTCTGTTGTTCCTGTTTCGTGAAGCAGTCCCAGCACTTCTCTTGCAGCAATAAGCTCAGGATAAATAAGGGAGTCAATGCCAAGTGATCTGAAAAAATCGAGATTCGAGTGTTCAAGGTAATCTATATTGTCAATTCGTGCTATTGTTTTTATAGCACCGAACTTTTTAGCCAGAATTGAAGCTGTAATATTGGTATCTTCAGAATGGGTTACTGCAATAAAAAGATCAGTCTTCTTTTTAAGAGAATCCTTCAATAACTTAACTGATGTTGCTGAACCTTCAAATGTCATCACATCGAGAGAAGTGCCAATCGGTTTCAGACGATCTTCCTCCGGATCGATAAGAATAATTTCATGATTTTCATTCGATAACATCTTGGCTAGATGCGTTCCAACTTCTCCTGCCCCGGCAATTATTATTCTCATTGAAATTTATTTGAAAAAACATGACAAAATAAGACATAAATCGACTAATACTCAAGTTTTTTGCTCAAATAATTTATAAACCGGTTATATGCTTTTAGCAAATGCTCCTGACCTTCTGACAAAATGGACAGTATCTGTAACATTCTTTTTAAACCTTAAAGAATTTGGGAGACCAGGTGAATATTCCGAAGTTAAAATTAGGGTGGAAGGCAGGTATTTCGCTTGTGAGAATGAATCGAAACCTGATTTTAGTCCTGTTAGTATGACAATATCAGGCTTGTATCTTTGAATAGTACTTTCATCAAAAGACCGGATGATAAGTATTTTCTTTCCGGCATCAATGAAGTTCAGATTACTGTTCAGGACATTTGATTTTACGTGCAGCCCGAGAGTTGAACTATGCTTCATAACCTCCTGCCTTATAATGGATGAATCGGAATACACATTTAATATTTTACCTGTCCTGACTGCGATTGTAGAAGTCCCGGGGGTGTTATATACAATTAGTTCATTGCTTCTTCTGACTGAAAGCTGATTTATTGTTCCGTAACCAATAAGTATTATGAACATAGCCGCCAGTGCAGGAACAGAAAATGCCTCTTTTTTGAGAAGATATGAAGAGATAAGGAATATTATGATTGTAAGTAAAATGCACTCTGCTGTTGTCATTCCGATATTCTCCAAACCTGAACCGGGAAGATCTGCGGCTATGGCAGTCATGTTTTCTGTTAAGCCTGTCATGTAGTTGAGAGCTTTCGCTATCAGAGTCGAAATTAAATTAAGCGGATATAACAATGGAACAAAGCATCCGGTTACAATCAACAGCGATGACATAGGAACAATTATGAGATTCGTAATTACAAAATATACAGGGAACCTGTTGAAAAGCATTATTGTAAGAGGGAGTGTACCTGCCTGTGCAACAATCGTAACAGCAATTGACTGCCATATTTTGTCAGCTATAATATTCTTAAACTGAAGCTTTTGATAGAAGATCTGGTAAAAGGTGATTATATATATTACAGCTGAATAGGAGAGAAGAAAGCCAGCATCAAAGATAACCGAAGGTCTGATAAGTATCAGGATAAATGCTGAAGCCAGCACTGAGTTGATACCATTTACTCTTCGTTTCATTAGTGTACCAGCCTGTATAAATGTGAACATCAGAGTTGCTCTTAGAACAGATGGTGTTAGTCCTGTAACAAATGCAAATGACCAGAGAAAAAGTATTGCTATTAGTACTCTCAGAATGTTATACCTGCCTTTCAGAAAGAAGAGCAGACTGAATATGAACATGCTCAGAATCACAGCATGAAGTCCCGATACTGCCATAATATGCATTACTCCGGCCCTTATAAAGTTCTGCTTCTGTTCGGGATCAAGCATTTTTTTCTGCCCAAGGATAACCGCGGAAATTATTGCCAGATTATTACCGGTTATACCCCGTGTTCTGTACATGTCAATTATTTTTTCCCTTATAATCAGTGCTCTGTGTGCAATTTTCCTGTTTTCCGGTTTTTGAATGAGTGAAATATTTTGGCTTGCAGTAAAAGCATAGTATTTAATACAATTGTTCTCCATAAAAAACCTGTAGTCGAATTCATATGGATTACCTCTGTTTGTTATTGCTACTGGTGTGCATTTTACAAGCAGGATATCACCTGGAAGGAAGGAATTTATCAAAGAATCCTTTTTATTATACAGCAGCATTGAGCCATTGACACTTACCATGCTGTCCTGTAAAAAAATCCTGTGCATCTTTACCTTCAGCAGAAAGCTATTCTCTTTTTCTTCAGGGAAGTCGGAAAGAGTGCAGATGAAGACTGAAGGTTCTGTCTTAAGATCAGACAAAGATGTTTTTTCATTGTTATAAAGAAGTAATCCGAGCAGGAAGAGTGACAACGTCAGTGTTATACCGAATAAGCTGTTAATCTGGTACTTATTATAAAACAGACTTACTGTGAAACCTGTAACAATAAAAAAAGCAAATGCACACAGGAAGTAAGTATCCGGTTTGATATAAAGGCCTGAAATAATTCCGGCACATAACGGCAGGCCAATACGAAGAAACGGAATTTCTTTATGTAGCACAGTCCGCAGCTTTGGAGACTATATAAAGATATGAAATATTTGTTATGTATGGAACGGTCGCGACCGTTCCTTAAATAACCTATCTATCGTATCTTTTGTCCCGGCAGTACAGTCTTGTACTCAGCATCAAATCTGCCCTTGCTGATTGCTGTAAGCTTGCTTTTGAGAAGTCTTCTTCGAAGCGGGCTGACTTTATCTGTAAACATTATTCCGTCGAGGTGATCATACTCATGCTGAATTACTCTGGCTTTGTAGCCATCGTATATTTCGTCGTGGTATTCCCACTTTTCATCATAGTAGGTGATTCTGATTCTGGATTCACGGGTAACTTCTTCCCTGAGGTTTGGAATACTCAGGCACCCCTCATTCATTGGAACAAGTTCCCCGCTTTTTTCAACAATATGGGCATTTATGAATACTTTTTTGAAGTCTGCCAGTGAAGGTTCATCTTCAGCTACCGGTGTGCCGTCAATAACGAATATCCTGATCGATTTTCCTATCTGAGGTGCCGCAAGTCCCAGTCCCTCTGAGTAATACATTGTCTCAAAAAGATCAGGTATAAGCTGATCGAGCCCCGGATAATCCTTATCAATCTCTTCAGCTACTTTTCTTAGAACCGCATGACCGTATACTACAATAGGGTAAATCATTCTTGATATTAATTTTATTTTTTATTAGATCTGTTATCCAGGAAAGATCTTAGTATCAGTGAGGCACTTATCTTATCAACCATCGATTTATCCTGTCTTTCCTTTTTTTTTACTCCTCCGTCAATCATTGTCTGAAATGCCATCTGCGATGTAAATCTCTCATCAGCAAGGTGTATGTGCTTGTCGGGGTATGTTTTTTTTAGTTTTTTTATGAACGGATTTATGTATTTAACAGCTTCACTGGGTAAGTTGTTCATTTGAACCGGATAACCAATTACAAATGCATCCACAACTTCAGTTTCAAGATAGTTTTCAATAAATGTGTCAAATTCTTTTGGACTTACTGTTGTCAGAGGGGAGGCAAAGATCTGCATCGGATCAGTCACTGCCAGTCCGATACGTTTTGTGCCGTAGTCTATACCTATTATCCGTCCCATAAATTAAATAAGGCACAAAAGTACGAATATTATTTAAAAATGACGCACGACGCACGACGCACGACACACACATGGAACTTAATTGAGTCTTTTCTTCCCTGTGCTGTGAGTCGTTAGTCTTGTGCCGAAAAAAAAAGCCACCCTCACGGATGGCTTTTCTATTTTCTGGTTTCTATTATTCAGTTTTTTCAACTGCCGGTGCGAAATCCATAGCAGCAAGTCGCTTGTATGAATTGTACCTCCATTTGGCATTCTCTTCTGCAGCTTTGAAAAGTTTTTCAGCTTCGCCAGGGAATGCTTTAACAAGAGAAGTATAGCGCACTTCAGTCATCAGGAAGTCCTGGAACTTACTCCAGTCAGGCTCTTTTGAATCGAGTGTGAATGGATTCTTTCCTTCATTTTCAAGTAAAGGATTATACCTGTAAGTATGCCAGTATCCTGATGCAACAGCATCTTTTGTCTGAGCCTGTGTCCTGCCCATTCCATCTCTCAAACCGTGGTTAATACATGGTGAGTATGCTATAATAAGTGATGGTCCGGGATATGCTTCAGCCTCTTTAATTGCTTTGAAGTACTGGGCATTGTTTGCTCCCATTGCCACCTGAGCAACATAAACATAACCATAGCTCATTGCCATCATTCCAAGATCCTTCTTACGGATTTTCTTACCTGATGCAGCGAATTTTGCAACAGCTCCTGCAGGCGTTGATTTAGAAGACTGGCCTCCGGTATTTGAATATACTTCAGTATCGAGAACAAGTACATTTACGTCTTCTCCTGATGCGAGAACATGATCAAGTCCGCCGTAGCCGATATCATATGCCCATCCGTCGCCACCGAATATCCAATGAGATTTCTTGATAAGATATTGCTTAAGGCTTAAGATTTCTTTAGCAACTTCTGATTTATCCTTTGCAAGTACCTCGATAACTTTTGCAGATGCAGCTCTTGAAGCTTCGGCATTATCTTTTTCTTTGAGCCATTCTTCAAAAGCACCTTTTGTTTCAGCACTTAATTTGCCTTCTGCTATTGCATCAGTCATTCTCTTGGCAATACGGTCTCTGAGTGCATTTGCACCAAGTGAGAGGCCATAACCATATTCAGCATTATCTTCAAACAGTGAGTTAGCCCAAGCCGGACCCTGACCATTCTTGTTATATGTATATGGAGTGGAAGGAGCAGAGCCACCATAGATTGAAGAACATCCTGTTGCGTTTGAAACAATCATTCTGTCGCCGAAAAGCTGGGTGATTGATTTGATATAAGGTGTCTCACCACAACCGGCACATGCGCCTGAGAATTCAAACAAAGGCTGTGCAAACTGGCTGTTCTTGACATTCACAAATTTGTCAACAACTGTATCCTTATAGCCTACTTTCTCATGCATATATGTCCAGCGTTCAATCTCTTCAGTCTGTGTCTCAAGAGGTTTCATTATCAGAGCCTTATTCTTTGAAGGACAAACATCAGCACAGTTGCTGCAGCCTGTACAGTCAAGTACGCTGACCTGAATTTTGAATTTGTATGCTTTGAGAGCTCCGGGTATACCCTGAATAGATTTTGTTCCTTCAGGAGCATTAGCAAGTTCCTCTTCTGTCATAAGGAAAGGACGTATAGCTGCGTGAGGACAAACATATGAACACTGGTTACACTGAATACACTCATTTGGCTGCCATTCAGGTACGTTAACTGCAATACCGCGTTTTTCGTACTGTGAGGTTCCTGACGGGAAAGTACCATCTTCTCTGCCGGCAAATGCACTTACAGGAAGATCATCACCTTTCATTCCGTTTATTGGTTCCATCACTTCGCGGATGAATTCAGGAATTTCGCGTGTATCAACTGGTTTTGTTACTGTTATTTTCGCCCATTCTGCGGGGATCTCGATCTTATCAACAGCACTGCCCCTGTCAACAGCGGCATAGTTCATGTTAACCACATCTTCACCCTTTTTGCCATAACTCTTATAGATGGCATGCTTCATTTCCTTTTCAGCTTTCTCATAAGGAATTACATTAGCCACCTTGAAGAATGCTGCCTGCATGATTGTGTTTGTGCGTGTTCCAAGACCAAGTTCTTCAGCAATCAGAGTAGCGTTGATTGTGTAGAAGTTAATATGGTTTTCAGCCATATACTTCTTCATATGATCAGGAAGATGTTTTTTTGTTGTTTCAGCATCCCAGATTGAATTCAGAAGGAATGTTCCGCCTTTCTTCAATCCTTTAAGCATATCATATTTGTCGAGATATGATGGCACATGGCAAGCTACAAAGTCAGGAGTATTGACAAGATAAGGTGAACGGATCGGCTTATCGCCGAAACGAAGATGTGATGTTGTAATACCACCCGATTTCTTTGAATCATATGCAAAGTATGCCTGGCAGTATTTATCTGTTGTATCACCAATAATCTTAATTGAATTTTTGTTTGCACCAACTGTTCCGTCTGAACCCAGTCCATAAAATTTAGCTGAGTAAGTTCCGGGAAGAGCGACGTTTATTTCAGGAAGTATCGGGAGAGAATGGAAAGTAACATCATCAACGATACCTACTGTAAACTGATTTTTCGGTTCTTTGAGTTTCATGTTTTCAAAAACAGAAAGAATCATGCTTGGAGTAGTGTCTTTTGAGCTGAGTCCATAACGTCCGCCAACTATCAGAGGACGCTCCTGTTTGTCATAAAACATCTCTTTTATATCGAGATAGAGCGGTTCGCCGTTTGCACCAATTTCCTTTGTGCGGTCGAGAACAGTAACCTTTTTAACCGATTTCGGGAATACATTAAAGAAATACTTGGCTGAGAAAGGACGATAAAGATGTACGCTTATCAGACCTACTTTTTCGCCTTTTTCCCTTAAATAGTCGATTGTCTCCTTTGTTGTTTCTGTTATTGAGCCCATTGCAACAATAATGTTCTCAGCATCGGGAGCACCATAATAGGTAAATGGTTTGTAATCTCTTCCTGTTAGTTTGTTTATTTCAACCATGTATGAGTTAACGAGATCAGGAATTGGTTCATAGAACTTGTTTACTGCCTCTTTAGCCTGGAAGAAAATATCAGGGTTTTGTGCTGTACCCCTGGTTACAGGATGCTCAGGATTAAGTGCGTTAGTGCGGAATTGTGTAAGAGCTTCAATATCAATAAGTTTTTTCAGATCATCCATTTCCATGATCTCGACTTTCTGAACTTCGTGTGAAGATCTGAAACCATCGAAGAAATGAAGGAAAGGAACTCTTGACTTTATTGCTGCGAGGTGAGCTATTCCTGCGAGATCCATAATCTCCTGAACGCTGCCTGTTGCAAGCATCGCGAAACCTGTCTGACGTGTTGAATATACGTCACTGTGGTCGCCAAATATTGAAAGAGCGTGAGCTGCCACAGTACGGGCGCTTACATGAAAGACTCCGGGAAGAAGTTCTCCTGCAATCTTGTACATGTTAGGGATCATAAGCAGCAGACCCTGTGAAGCAGTAAATGTTGTACATAGTGCACCTGTCTGCAGAGCACCATGTAAAGCACCTGCAGCACCGGCTTCAGATTGCATCTCTACAACCTTTACCTGTTCACCGAAGATGTTTTTTAGTCCATTTGCTGACCATTCATCAACGTATTCTGCCATTGTGGAAGAAGGTGTGATAGGATATATGCAAGCGACCTCGCTGAACATATATGCCACATGCGCTGCGGCCTGATTGCCGTCGCATGTTATAAATTTTTTTGTTGCCATTGTGATTTGTATATAATTGATTTAAAAGAATATTCTTGAAATCGAGCACAAAATTATAAAAAAAATCGCTTCGTTATCCTCCATTCATTGAAATAAGAAATTCTTCATTCGATTTAGCCTGTAACAGTCTGTCTCTCAGGAATTCCATTGCTTCAACAGAGTTCATGTCCGTGAGGAAATTTCTTAATACCCATATTTTCTGGAGTATATTTTTATTCAGAAGCAGGTCTTCCCTTCTTGTACTGGAAGCAGGAATGTCAATTGACGGGAAGATCCTCCTGTTGGAGAGTTTGCGGTCGAGCTGGAGTTCCATATTACCGGTTCCCTTGAATTCCTCGAAGATTACATCATCCATTTTTGAGCCTGTCTCGGTAAGAGCGGTGGCTAGTATTGTAAGTGATCCTCCATTCTCAATGTTACGGGCAGCGCCAAAGAACCTCTTCGGTTTATGCAGTGCATTTGAATCAACACCGCCTGAGAGTACTTTACCCGAGGCAGGTGCAGTTGTGTTAAAAGCTCTTGCAAGCCTTGTAATTGAATCGAGAAGAATGACAACATCATGTCCGCATTCAACAAGTCTTTTTGCTTTTTCGAGAACGATATTGGCAACACGGCAGTGACGCTCGGCTGGTTCATCAAATGTAGAGGCAATAACCTCTGCTTTAACGTTTCTGGCCATGTCTGTAACCTCTTCGGGTCGTTCATCAATAAGCAGGATCATCAGATAAACCTCAGGGTGATATTTTGCAATTGCATTTGCTATTTCCTGAAGCAGTATTGTTTTACCGGTTTTAGGCTGTGCAACAATTAGTCCGCGCTGCCCTTTACCAATAGGAGTAAACATATCAATCACCCTGACTGACAAAGAGCCTTCTCCCGGCTGGCATAATGTGAATTTTTCGTCAGGAAACAAGGGTGTAAGAAAGTCAAAAGGTACGCGGTCCCTTATAAAGTCGGGACTTCTTCCGTTAATCTCATCAACTTTTATAAGGGGAAAATATTTTTCACCTTCTTTTGGCGGACGGATAGATCCTTTTATAGTATCGCCTGTTTTCAGTCCGAAAAGTTTGATCTGAGACTGTGAAACGTAAATATCATCCGGTGAATTAAGATAGTTGTAGTCAGGTGACCTTAAGAACCCGTAACCATCGGGCATTATCTCAAGAACTCCCGTATTATATATAATACCTTCAAAATCATATGGTTTCTCTCTTCTTTCTTCCTTTACCCTTACTACTTCAGGCACAACTTCTTTTACCGGCGGGTCGACAATAATATCGCCAAAGTAAGGTTCTGATGCCGGCTTAACTTCTTCTGAAGGGATTTCATTGCTTATAATACGGTGATTATTCTCTTCAAGCGGATCTGAAATCTGCTCAGGTCTCCTCTTTTCAAATTTAACAGGAGGTTTCTTTTCGAACCTGTCATTACGTTCATACTTGTCTTCACGCCTCTGATCAGGACTCCATTTAGGAGCTCTTTTCTCAACAGGCATCTGTTCAGGTTTCCTGAAAAGATCTGGTTTTTCCTCTGGTTTCTCAGATTTTGGAGATTGCTCTTTCCAGTCAGTTGGTCTTGTATCTGGTTTTATAAGATCATCGGGTGATACTTTTATTACTGATTCTACCGGCCTTTTCAGAATGGGCTTTAGTGTTCTTGGCCGTTTTCCTCTCCTGAGTAAAGAATCAGAATCCTGGTTTCCTGATTCCTGTGAAGATGATTCTTTTTCAACCTCAACCTCAGGCTCAGGCTTGGGAGAAGGTTTGTTTTCAGTGGCTTCAATTGCCTGTTGATCAAGGATTTTGTAAATTAAATCCTGTTTTTTTAAAGATTCTGCTTTTTTGATATTCAGCTCCTTGGCTATATCCTTTAATTCAGGAAGCAGCTTCTTACTTAACTCAAGAATGTCGTACATATTTTAATGATAAATGGAATATAAGAGATCTTATTGATTTTTTTGGAAACCCGGACCAAGAAATGAATATCGGCCCGATGGATTATGCAACCACAATTTTACATATCCGAAAAACGCTGCAATAATAAAAAAAATTGCTAATATAATTCCTGTCAAAAGTTATTTAAAATGCAACGGAGTTTTATCAAATCTATTAGTAATTTGATATTCAATACGTAAAATAGCTGTGCAATTTACTAATAAAACTATTATTAATCAAAAAAAAGTTACCATAATCCGTTGTACAGAAGCATTTTTTTATTAAAATTGTATCTAAAGGCTGAATTTTCTTTGAAAAACTAAATTCTGACCATCACATGCGTCAGTTAAAGATAACAAAACAAGTCACTAACCGCGATACTCCATCACTGGATAAATATCTTCAGGAGATTGGACGGGTCGAACTAATTTCTCCTGAAGAGGAAGTAGTTTTAGCCAGACGAATAAAATCAGGTGAAACAGAAGCCTTACGGAAACTTGTAAAAGCGAATCTTCGTTTTGTTGTCTCAGTTGCCAAGCAATACCAGAATCAGGGCATGAGTCTGCCCGACCTTATAAATGAAGGAAACCTCGGTCTGATGAAAGCTGCCCAGCGTTTTGATGAGACACGCGGATTCAAATTCATTTCTTATGCTGTATGGTGGATCAGGCAGGCGATATTGCAGGCTCTCGCAGAGCAGGCCAGGATAGTTCGTCTTCCTGTAAATAAAATAGGGTCAATAAACAGAATAAACAGGGCTTTTGCCCGGCTTGAACAGGAGTTTGAACGCGAACCTAATTCACAGGAGATAGCAGATACTCTTGAGATGGTGCCTGATGATGTTAAGGAGGCACTTAAAACCAATGGAAGAACCGTGAGCATGGATGCACCGATAAGTGCTGAAGAAGATAATAACATGTACGATGTTCTTCAGAGTGTAGATACTCCTAGTCCTGACAAGAACCTTATAAATGAATCACTTGCATATGAGATAGAAAGGGCTCTGAGTACCCTCTCTCCCCGAGAAGCCAAGGTGCTGAAATTGTATTTTGGACTGGGGATGAAACATCCTTTTACTCTTGAAGAGATAGGAGAGGAGCTGAGTCTGACACGCGAAAGGGTAAGACAGATAAAGGAAAAAGCAATCAAAAGGATTCAGTTTACTACCCGCTGCCGGATCCTTAAATCATATCTCGGTTAACAATTTGTTTCTATCTTTGCCCAAAATATTTATAAATGGATCATCTTGTCTCTCCTTCACTTTTAGCTGCTGATTTCGGTAATCTTCAGAAAGATGTATTAATGGTTAATCAGAGTCAGGCCGACTGGATTCACCTCGATATTATGGATGGTGTTTTTGTACCCAATATTTCTTTCGGATTTCCGGTAATTGAAAGTGTGAAGCGAGTCGCAGAAAAACCTCTTGATGTTCATCTGATGATTGTCGACCCCGACCGGTATCTTACGCGTTTTTGTGAAGCAGGAGCTAATGTGCTGACTGTTCAGTTTGAGGCATGCCCTCATCTGCACAGGACAGTTTCCGAAATTCGCCGGCTTGGAATGAAAGCAGGTGTTGCCGTTAACCCGCATACTCCTGTTTCGCTGCTTAAAAATATTCTTCCATCTATTGATATGGTACTGATAATGACCGTTAATCCGGGTTTCGGCGGACAGTCATTTATCCCTGAGAGCTATAATAAAATAGCAGAACTCAGGGGAATGATTGATAAAGGAGGTTATAATGTTATGATTGAGGTTGATGGCGGCATCGATACAAAAAACGCTGCCAGATTAATAGAGACCGGGGTCAATGTACTTGTAGCCGGAAATTCTGTTTTCAGTTCTAAGGATCCGAAAGGTACTATTCAGAAATTGAAGCAATTGGATTGAATTGCCTCATCCCCCTTGCCCCCTTCTCCCAGGAGAGAAGGGGGTATGCCCGTAATTAACAAGAATTAAAGTCCCTCCCTCTTGGGGGAGGGTCCCGATAGCTATCGGGATAGGGAGAGGGAATTAGTTAAAAATTCGATAATTTCCTGATAATTCTCAGGACTAAACCATTTTATATCGCCATCCTTACTCCACCATGTAATCTGCCGTTTAGCGTAACGGCGGCTGTTTCGTTTTATTAGTTCTATTGCTTTTTCGCGTGTGATTGTTCCGTCGAAATACTCAAAAAACTCCCTGTATCCAACGCAATTCATAGCATTCAGCTCCCGTAAATGGTAAAGCTGCCTGGCTTCTTCTTCCAGTCCGCTGGTAATCATTTCATCAACCCTTGAATTAATTCTTGCGTAAAGTTCCTCTCTGTCGCGCTCCAATCCGATCCTGATAATTGAGAAATCCCTGTTCCTCTTTTGTTTTTTAAGAAATGATGAATACGGTCTGCCTGTCGTTTCACAGATCTCGAGAGCTCTCAGAATTCTTTTATAATTTTTCAGGTCGACTTTCGAATAATGTTCCGGATCGAGAAGTTTGAGGGCCACTCTTAAGCTTTCTATTCCTTCCCTTTCATAAAGCCGGAGGTATTTCTTCCTTGCTTCCGGGTCTACGTCAGGGATATCGTCGTATCCCTTGCAGACAGCATCGATGTACAGGCCCGACCCGCCTGTCATTAAAGCCACATTGTTCTTTTTGAATAATTGAGGCAGAAGGCTTAATACATCTCTTTCAAAAAGACTTGCACTGTAGTACTCTCTGGCAGAAATAAACCTGATGAAATGGTGTTTGATTTTATTAAGCTGGGAATCTGACGGCACTGCTGTGCCAATCTTCATTTCACTGAAAAACTGTCTTGAATCAGCTGAAATAATCTCACAATTGAACTTTTCAGCTAAGTCAATTGAAATATCAGTTTTGCCGACACAAGTCGGACCCAGTACAACTATCAGGAAATTATTCTTCGTCCTCGTTCAGGTTATCAATATTTTCGAAGTCGGGAAGGGTCTCTTCATCATCTCCATTAAGGAAAAGATCATCAACTTCTGGTTCAACCTCAACATCTACATCATCATCATCGTCATCAGAGACGACAATGTTGTTGTATAGTTTACGGGTTGTTCCGCTGAAAATCACCTGTTTGGGAGGAAGCCCCTTGGAATTGGTACATGAAGGATATTCACGGCCATCAATCTCTTTTGCTTCTCCGGTATATTCAACAAAGAGTGATCTCTCGTTGAAAAAGTCAAAAACGTATAATAGTTTCTGGTTCTTGCGGAAAATAATATCTTCCAGAACAGCAACTTCCATCGTCGAAGAACCGGTGCCCATGTCGAAAAGAGTAAATTCTTCTTCCTTCTCCCAATTATCCGTTGCCATAAAAAATGAAGCCATCTGGGATTTGTCAAACTCCAATTCGTCCTGAATCTGGTTGTGAAAATCCATTAATGTGTGCGTGTCCAGGAATTCGAACTCCCTGACAAATGCCTCATCTTCATCTGATAACACTACAAATTTATAAACCATAACATGTATTAATTCGATGGGTGCAATATAATATTTTTTAGATTACAATATTCCGGCATAATTTTTTTTTAAAAGAAATTCTATTGTGTCAGTTCCGTCAGCATAATCCCATAAATCAGGTGACTGTGCCTGACCGAACTGAATATGGTGTTTGCCAACAATGCACTGAATGTTTTCTTTCATCAGTTCAGTCTGCTTTATAACATCATTCAGGGAGTTATAATATTCATAATGAAGAACAGAAACCGGCGATGATAATTTGTTCTCTTCTTTCATCAGAAGAAATCCTGTGTCGAAAAATTTTTCTTTGTTGACAATATAAACAGCCTTATTGAAATCATAGTTATTGGCATACTTCTGATGACTGATAAAATCTGAGAATGATTTCCATCTATTGGTGAATATTGACAGATCGTAACCCTTTGGGAGATAGATCTTTGATACATTTCTGCATCCGAGTCCAAAGTAGGAAAATATATCAGTACCCAGAGCCTCAAGCTGTTTGTCTGGTTCATCTCCTTCAAGGATCGCTATGCTGTTCCTGTTTTTCCTTATTATGTTTGGATATTTTCCGAAATAGTATTCAAAGTATCTGGAACTGTTGTCACTTCCTGTAGCGATAACAACATCGAATCCTTTGAGTGGCTCATCAGTAAAAACTATTTTGTTTCCGAATTCCGGATTTAACTCACAAAGAAGTTTAGAAATATATATAAGTAGTTCAGAGTCTTTAGAACTGGTTTTTGCTATAAGCTTGTTTCCGGTTATGAGCACACTAAGAAAATCGTGAAAACCTACAAGAGGAATATTGCCAGCCATGATTACACCTGCTGAGACCGGTTTGGTTTTTTCTTTTAGCTGCGGATAGGAGTTGGTCCAGTGTATAAGGTTTTCTTCCGTAAGCTTATCTGCGATGGCATTCAGTGCAGATCGCACGTTTGCAGGAGTGAACCATGGATTTGTCAGGTGTTGATTATTAATTATATTGTTGATATGTAGGGAACGGTCGCGACCGTTCCCTGCATAACCATCAGATAATATCTGTCGTAAGGTTTCCCCCAGTTCCGCAAATGATTTTATCCTTTCGTTGAGATCCATAATTTTGATAGGTTCAGCATGCAAATTTACTGAATTCGGATTACAATGAAACAAAAAAATCCGGCAGGAGACCTGCCGGATTTTTTATGATGTAAAATACGATGTGTTTGTAGAGACGCGATGCATCGCGTCTCTACGGGAATTATTTTAATGTAAATACTACAGGCATCATATACCAAACTTTTACAGGTGTCCCGTCCAGCGTTCCCGGATTCCATTTAGGAAGGAGTTTTATGACTCTTACTGCTTCAGCGTCAAGTTCAGGATTGATACCTCTTATTACAGATACCCCGCTGACAGTGCCATCTGTTTCTATTGAGAAACGGAGGTTAACTTTTCCTGATATCAGACTCTCTTTTGCTGCTTTAGGATAAACAATATTTGCATTTATGAATTTGTACATAGCTGTTTCTCCGCCCTTAAAAGAAGGAGGAACATCATATCCTGAAGGCAATGGGGGCGGTGGAGGAGCTGGAGCGGCAGATTTATCAGCAGGTTTATCAAGTCCGAAAGATATAGGTACCATATACCATACATTAACAGGTTTGCCACCCTGTTTCCCGGGCTTGAATTTCGGAAGAGCTTTCACTACTCTGATTGCTTCATTATCCAGATCAGGATCCACGCCTTTCAGTACACTTACCCTATCAATGCCGCCGACATCCGTAACACAGAATCGCACGATAACCCGTCCTTCAATGCCATTCTTCTTTGCATTTTCAGGGTATTTGGTGTTATCCCTGATCCAGGCAAGCAATACGCTGTCGCCTCCGGGGAACATTGGCATCTCTTCAACAACAACATAAGGAGCCCCTTCTTCCATTACAACCGGGGCACGGGGAGTTGTCAGAAAATCATAGTTGGTCATCCACAGGAATCTTACAGACTTACCTTTCTCCATTCCGGGCTGCCATTTGGGCATCATTTTGGTTACTCTGATTGCTTCTGCATCTAGAGTCGGAGATACTCCATTCATTACTTTAATATTGGTTACAGAACCATCCTTTTCAACAATGAACCGGACCATCACCATCCCTTCTATCCCAAGGCTTTTTATTTCCGGCGGGAATTTTACATTGTCTTCTTTAAATTTCTTAAGAGCTTCGTTTCCTCCTGTAAATGAGGGCATTGATTTCGTACTTGTATAAATAGTATCTGTTCCAGTCACTTCGAAGCGCGATGGCCGTGTAACAGGATCTCCGCTTAGGGTGAATGTAATTGGTACCATATACCATACCGGTACAGCTTCTCCGTTAAGTTTTCCCGGTGTGAATTTTGGTATTGTGCTCACAACCTTCAAAGCTTCTGCATCGAGGTATGTATTGACACCTTTGAGAATAGAAGCATCAGATACCGTTCCGTCAGCATTAACTTTAAACCTGGTGATAACCCGTCCCTGAATATTCTGATCCTTCGCTTCTTTTGGGTACCTTGTATTTGTAGCTATAAATCTCAGTAATTCAGCATCTCCGCCAGGGAACACTGGCATCTCATCTACGCTTATATAGGCATCTCCTTCCTTTTGTCCGACTGCAGGTTTCTGCACAGGAGGCGGCGGTGGAGGAGGGGGAGGAGGAGGTGCCACCTCAGTAGCGCTTTTTGAGGCCTTCCTTCCTGCCGAGCAGGAAATGACTCCGTACATTATAAATACAAGCAGAGGAATAGATACTAAAATCTTCAGGTTGATAGGTTTTTTTGTTTTCATGTCAGTTGGTTTAAATTCAATACCAAATATACAACGAAATAATTAGTTATACAACTAATTATTTAATTATTTGATAAAATCTGTGAATTATGTAGACCTGATATTGTATATTTTGTAAGGAAGGGTCGCGACCCTTCCTTACATAACATACAATTATTTTAATGTGAACGTAATCGGCACCATATACCAAACCGGAACGGGTTTGCCGCCCTGTTTTCCGGGTTCGAATGTGGGGAGTGTAGATACTACCCTTAATGCTTCCTCATCGAGTTCAGGCGATACTCCTTTGAGGATACTGGCCTGACTAACACCGCCTTTTGCAGTTACACAAAACCTGACTATAACCCGTCCCTGTATATTTGATTCCTTGGCTGCCTGGGGATAATTTGTATTTTCTCCGATGAATTTCAGGAGATTAACATCGCCCCCCGGGAACATAGGCATCTCTTCAACAACAACGAAGGGGACTTCTGCTGCTTCCTCAGCTTCTTTTTTTGGATCCTCGTTTACTTTCTCTTTATCAGCAGGTGGAGGAGGAGGTGGCGGGGGTGGTGCAATATTCTCCTGACTGATTATTTGTTTGATCACTTTTGCAGAAGAAGATGCATTTGTTTCTTTAACAGATGTTTTAGCTGGTTCAGAAAGAGAAGCAGACTGTGATTCTGCCACCGGAAGAGATGAAGTGAGAACGAATGACTCATTATCTGTTTGTTTCAATAATTCATTTTCAGGTATCTCTTTATATGCTGAAATAGCAAGAAAAACAATTGCAATTACAGGCAGTACCAGCAGTAGTTTCATGTTGGCCAGGGCAGATGTGGGTTTCTTTGTCATCATTATCATTCTCCTCTTGATAAGCGAAGGATTTGAGAAACTGTTTGTAAGATTGAATGCCCTTGATTTAAATACCTGGCTTAATAAAAGGCTCTGATAACTGACAACAGGTACCCCTGAACTGATACATTCGTGGTCGGCCTGAAATTCATGAACAGCTCTCAATGCCCTGTTTATCAGATATATTACAGGATTAAACCACTGAAATGCCATAACAGTTTCCATGAAGATAATATCCAGAAAGTGATTCTGTTTCAGGTGGTTTTGTTCATGTCTTATTATTTCCCCTGCTTCTTCCGGACTGAGCCTGGCATTCACAAAGACATAGCCCATTGCAGAAAATCCTGCTGTATTGAAACCATGGAACCTGATTATCCTGCTTCCGGAGCTTCTTTCCCTGAGAATCAGAAAAGCAAGGTTGAGAAGATCGATTATTAGTTTGAACAGGAATGCAACTACACCTATAATATATATGGTATATATAATTTGAATTGTTCCGGGCAGGGTAAAGCCTGATGCCTGATTCCCTAATCCTTCCGGTGAGGCTGTAATGAAGACTTCCGACAGGAATTTACCAAAGAACTGTATATCCATTGGTTTAACTGTCTGGAAAGTTATAAGCGGAAAAACAATTGCTGATACAAGTGAGATCAGGATAAATGCCCTGTTCCGTCCATATGCTGTATCCCTGCTCAGCATTAATGAATATACCAGATAAAATGCAGTCAGATAAACTGCAACCTTTACCATATATATTAATAGTATGTTCATTTATTTGTTTTTTGCTTTTTTTACTTCGCCCTCCATTATTTTCATAATTTCTTCCATCTCCTTTACCGAGATACTCTTTTCCTTGGCAAAGAAACTTACCATTTTCTCAAACGAATTTGAGAAATAGTCGTTTACGAATGTGCTGAGATGTTTTTTCGAATACTCACTTTTTGAAACAACCGGATAGTACTCATGTGTTCGGCCATAGGCCTTATGGGTAACAAAACCTTTATCCTGCAAGATCCTTACTATAGTGCTTACAGTATTATAGGCAGGTTTGGGTTCCTCAAAGTGTTCGAGAATATCTTTTACGAATCCCTTTTTTAGCTTCCACAAGATCTGCATCACTTCTTCTTCTGCTCTCGTTAACTCTCTCATAATTTTCTCGTTTGGTTAAAATTCTTAATTCTTTCCTCTTCTGTTGTTCATTAGCGATTTGCAGCTGTTACAAAATATTCCACAACCAAATATACAACGAAATAATTAGTTATGCAACTAAAATTGTAAAATTTTTATTCTAAAAAGAGCATTCTCCAAAAGGAAAAAAAGTGTACTTTTATTTTTTAAATGAAATGGCGGGTGCAGTTATCTGCAATTGATTAAAGGAATAATGAAGATAAGTATATTCAAGGAAAATTTAAAAATTTCTTTCAGGGCAATCAAGTCCAACAGGGTCAGAGCGATCCTTACTATTTGTATAATTGCTTTTGGTATTATGGCGCTGGTAGGTATTCTTACTGCGATTGATGCAATCAAGTCATCACTCACAAACCAGTTTACCATGATGGGGGCCAATTCGTTTACAATAACCTCGCGGGGGATGAATATTCAGATAGGCAACAGCAGAACACGTGCGAAGAATTTCTCCCGTATCTCCTACAGGGAAGCCGAAGAGTTCAAGAACAGGTTCACCGAAGCTGCATGGGTTTCAATTTCCTTTAATGCTTCAGGACTTGCAACAGTCAAGTATGCTTCTGAGGAGACTAATCCAAACGTAAGCCTTACCGGAGTTGATGAAAATCACCTGACAGTTTCAGGATACGAAATTGAAACCGGAAGGAATTTCAGTGCAGAGGAGGTTCAGATGACCCGTCACTATGTTCTTGTCGGGGCAGATATTGTAAAAGATATTTTTCCTGCAGGAGTTGATCCGCTGGGCAAAGTAATTACTGTGGCCGGACTAAAACTTCAGATTATCGGAATACTTAAAAGTAAGGGGGCAAGTGCTGTGAATGGCGACCGGGTCTGCTTTATGCCTGTAACAACTGCGCGTCAGTATTTTTCCAGGCCAAATATGACTTTCAGTATTACTATAATGCCGATCAATCCTGTAAATCTCGATATGATGACAGGAGAGGCTGAGGCTATCTTCAGGATAATAAGAAATCTGAATCCCAGAGATGAGTCTGATTTCAACATTAATAAGAGCGATAACATTGTTAAGATGCTTCTTGAAAATCTTAAATATGTGACTCTTGCGGCAACCATAATCGGAATAGTGACATTATTTGGTGCCGCAGTCGGTCTTATGAATATTATGCTTGTATCTGTAACCGAACGTACACGTGAGATTGGTATCAGAAAGGCAATAGGCGCCAAGACAGCGACAATTAAATATCAGTTCCTCTTTGAATCAATAATGATTGGTCAGCTTGGTGGCGTTTTTGGCATTATACTAGGTATACTTATCGGAAATGGTGTCTCAGCTGCTCTCGGTTCAAATTTTGTTATCCCATGGGTATGGGTTTTTACCGGAGTGGTGGTATGTTTTATTGTTGGTGTAGTATCAGGCTATGCCCCTGCCGTAAAAGCTGCAAATATTGATCCTATTGAAGCTTTAAGATATGAATAAATTTTAAGAATATGGAAAAACATGTGATACAGGAAGAGTTAAAAAATTGTCCGGGAATAGTTTATTACCCCGATACCAATAAACTTGAACTGGTCGGACGTTCTATCCCGGAAAATCCTGAACTGATTTTCAGGCGCCTTGAAGAATGGATTACTTCCCACTTTGAAAAAAACAAAGGACTGGATGTTTACATTCAGCTGGAGTATATTAACAGCGGTTCATCAAAATATCTGTATGAGGTACTTAAACGGCTTACAGGTTATGGCCGTTCAGGGAAAGCTGTTAAAATCAAATGGCTTTATGAGGAAGACGATGAGGCTATGCTGGAATTGGGTGAACATTATCGCGACACAGCAGGAATTCCTCTCGAAATCGAAATGATTGTATAATTATTATTGGGACGTTGCATTCAACGTCCATCTTAAAATAAAAAGGGACGTTGCATGCAACGTCCCTTTTTTATTTAAATCAGTTGAAATTATTATTTCACAGTGTTCATGTGAGCAATAAGATCGAGGAGTTTGCATGAATAACCCCACTCATTATCATACCATGAAACTACTTTAACAAAATTGTCGTTGAGGGAGATACCTGCTTCTGCATCGAAGATAGAAGTACGTGAATCGCCAATAAAATCGCTTGAAACAACAGCATCTTCTGTATAACCAAGGATCCCTTTTAGCGGACCATCAGCAGCAGCTTTCATAGCTTTCTTAATAGCATCGTAGCTGGCTGGTTTCTCGAGACGGCAGGTAAGGTCAACAACTGATACGTTGAGTGTAGGAACCCTGAAAGCCATACCTGTAAGTTTACCCTTCAGTTCAGGGATAACTTTGGTAACAGCTTTTGCAGCGCCGGTTGATGATGGAATAATGTTTCCTGCAGCTGCGCGTCCGCCTCTCCAGTCCTTTTTGGATGGACCATCGACAGTTTTCTGTGTTGCAGTGGTAGCATGAACAGTTGTCATAAGACCTTCAACAATTCCGAAATTGTCGTGAAGAACCTTTGTTATCGGAGCAAGACAGTTGGTTGTGCATGATGCATTCGATACAACCTGCATGTCAGCTGTATATTTTTTGTTGTTTACACCCATAACAAACATTGGGGTATCATCTTTTGATGGAGCTGACATGACAACACGTTTTGCTCCTGCTGTGATGTGGCCCAGTGCAGTTTCTTTTGTAAGGAAAAGGCCAGTGCACTCAAGTACATATTCTGCACCTACTTCATTCCATTTCAGAGTTGAAGGATCTTTCTCAGATGTTATACGGATACTCTGTCCGTTTACAATAAGCTTACCATCCTTAACTTCAACTTTTCCATCGAATTTACCATGAACTGTGTCGTAGTTAAGCATATATGCAATATAATCCACTTCGAGGAGGTCGTTGATCCCGACTATTTCTATATCGTTCCTCTTCATAGCAGCCCTGAAGGCCAGTCGGCCGATCCTGCCAAAACCGTTGATACCTACTTTAATTTTAGACATTTCTATATCATTAAATTGTTAATAATTGTGATCTACAAAAATAATATTTTCCCTGTAAAAGCCAACTTGTTAAGGATTATCATTTTTCTTTTTTCTTTTCAGGAGATTTGAAAGTTTATTCGAATCGGGATTGAGAGGATCTATAATCATTCCAAATCTGTAACTTACAAATAATGAAAAGAATATGGATTTATTGTCTTTAATCGCCATAATTGGTACCTTCTTTGGAAAAGCATTTATCTGAGCTCCGAATTCAATGGCATGGATTATTTTATCCTCCTTGCTATACTCAAAATTAAAACCTCCTTTTGCAAAAACTCCGGGTATCAGTTTGGTTTCATCAAGTCCCTTTGTGAATGATGCACGACTGTAGATATCACCTGGTATTGCTATTGATACATCAAATTTTTCTTCTTTTATTTCATACTCATTTCTTCCGGCTGCCGGGTATAAAACTCTGTAATATATTGGCTTGTATATTGCAAATACCGGTCCGGCAGAATAGAAATACCTGACTGCAATCCCTCCCAGGTCGGCTTTCTTGAAGATCTCGTGCTGGTGCCCGATACCGCCTCTCAGATAAAATGTGGAATTCATCTTACCAAAAATAAATGATCCTCCCTGTGAATAGGCAGATTGTTTAAACTCTTTAGGATGCTTGAGAACGCCTGCTTCGACTTCAATCAGGCGTTTGTTCAGATAGTCAATTCTTTTTGCAGCTCTGTAGCTAAGACCGTATCCATCTGTATTAAGAAGAATAGCATATGATCTTTCATTCCTGAAAAATACCCTTTGTTGCTCATTTAGTTCACCCTGTGCAAAAAGTGTAAATGTGCCAAATAATAAAACAACCGCTATTATAAGCAGCTTTTTCATCTTTTGCTAACTTATAAAATTGGAGGAACCGGGGTATCTACACCGGAATCAGACATTTTTGCCAGTCTGCTCAGAAGGGACTTTGGAATAAGCAGGGCATTCCTTCTGGTTGCAGGAACTAACTACCAAAGCCGTAACGAATACAACTAAAAGGATAACAGCAAATCTTTTCATAAAAATGTAATATTAATTAGTACAAAAATAAACTTTTCATTCTAAAAACAATCTTTGTGCCAAAAATAAAATGTTAACATTCTATTTGAGAAATATATTTGTGGTTTATTTCACACTATAAATAACAATCAAATATTGAAAAAGGTTCTTAGTCTTCAACATTTTTATTCAGTAATTGTTAATTATATGAAAAAAGACACCATATGGACCATAAACACATACTTCTGATATTTTTAATATACTTTACTGCTATGAGCGATCAATCTTTTTCTCAGGAAAAACTTAAATATTACGATCTTACAAAAACTGAATCGTCAGTTATAAATGAAAAAGGAACTGAAAGACCTTTTACGGGAAAGTTTTACAAACATTCTGAGAAGGGAACCTATATCTGCAAAAAGTGCGGTTCTGCCCTCTATCATTCAACCGACAAATTTGCATCCGACTGCGGGTGGCCAAGTTTTGACGATGAGATTGCGGGTGCAGTTGATAAGTATCCTGATGCTGACGGTATGAGAACTGAGATTGTATGTGCAAGCTGTAAAGCGCATCTCGGACATGTTTTTACCGGAGAACGCCTGACACCAAAAAATGTGCGTCATTGTGTTAATTCTGTTTCTCTCGATTTTATTCCTTCTGTCCTTCCTGCCGGAAGATACGGTATTGCAATTTTCGCAGGAGGATGCTTCTGGGGAGTTGAATACTTTTTACAAAAAGAGCCGGGTGTAATTTCTGTTACTTCAGGATATATTGGCGGAACAGTTAAAAACCCGACCTATAAAGAGGTTTGTACAGGAAACACCGGTCACGCCGAAGCAGTAAAAGTGATTTACAATCCCGACAAAACTACATATGAAAAAGTCCTTAAACTTTTTCTTGAGATCCACGATCCCACTCAGGTTGGAAGGCAGGGACCTGATATAGGCGATCAGTACCGATCTGAAATATTTTATCTTAATGAAGATCAGAAGGTTATTGCTGAGAAAAACCTAAATATCCTGAGAGCAAAAGGATTGAAGATTGCAACCGCAGTAACAAAAGGATCAGAATTCTATGAGGCTGAGAAGTATCATCAGGACTACTACTTCAACAACGGGAAAGTGCCTTATTGTCACGGATATACAAAGAGATTTTAAAAGTTGAAGACAGGTAGACAGAAAGGCCGCTTGGCTATCACATTATGGGCATAATGCACTAAGAAGGTGGTTTTTACTTAGTGTCCTTTGTGTGTACTTAGTGTCCTTTGTGGTTAAAAATATTTAAAATAGATATTTTTCATCTAAAAAGTCCATCCTTTTTTATCGGGAAATGCTGCAATCAATTAACTTTAACGAGTTTTAATTGATTCTTTCCGATTTATGAATTTTAATAATATCCGTTCAAGGACTTCTGTTAAGGGGAAAACAAAGGTCTGGCTGGTTATTTTGGGTTTTATTCTGGCGATAGTCATTCTCTTCTCAGGAAATAAAGTAGTTCATTACACATCCTCAGATGAGTATTGCCAATCGTGCCACATCCACCCCATGGCAGATAAGAGCTGGAGGTTCTCCTCTCATTTCAACAACTCCTCTGGTGTCATTACTCATTGCGCCGATTGTCATCTTCCTCCGGAGGGAGAGGGATATCTTTTTGCAAAAGCCAAACATGGTGCCGTTGATATCTATGGATATCTGTTTAAGGACTCTGCAGAGATAAACTGGGAGAAGAAGAAACTTCTTGAAAACGCCAAGAAGTTCGTGTACGAAAAGTCTTGTCTCAAATGCCATCAGAATCTCTTTCCGGTAACTCTGTCGGTTAATGGGGGCAATGCACACCTTTTCTATACAACAAGCAAAGATCCTTTGAATTGTATCAACTGCCATCTCAATGTTGGTCATTACGATAAGAACGCAATACATGCTCACGATACGAGTTTTGGCGTTACAGTTACTGCCGATCAGACCATCTTCACCGAACCGGCAAAAGTTGAAGGTTTTGAGAGTTTCACGGAAAAAATACCGGGAACAAACGTTTCATTTGACATGGTTGCATTGCCGGGAGGGACATTTAACATGGGATCTCCTGAGACTGAACCCCTTAGAAAACCTGATGAAGGACCGGTCAGAAAGGTTACTCTCTCAAAATTCTGGATTGCCAAAACCGAAGTGACCTGGGATGAATACCTTGCTTTTTTCAGGGCAACAGGTTCGCAGGGAAGAACTGAAGGTCAGGTAGTTGCAAACAAGAAGGTTGATGCCATCAGCGGAGCCACTCCTCCGTGGGGAGCACCCGACCAGGGATGGGGTAAAGGGTCTCGTCCTGCAATTACAATGTCATGGCACGCAGCAAATGTCTATTGTCAGTGGTTGTCAAAAGTTACCGGTAAAAAATACAGGTTGCCCACAGAAGCCGAATGGGAATATGCATGCCGCGGAGGTACAGAAACACCCTACTTCTTTGAGGGTAGTCCTAAAGACTTTACATCATCGGGATTCCTGAAGAAGTTTTTTGGTCCTGATACAGCGAAAATAGCATCAAGTGTAGTTTATACACTTAATAGTGCCTCAAAAACGAAAGAGCCTTCATCGGTAAAAGCCAATCCGTTCGGATTAAAGAATATGTCTGGTAACGTTGCTGAGTTCTGTCTTGATTACTATTCGGCCGATACCTATAAAACTGATACAGTTGCAGCTGTAAATCCACGTGGTCCGCTAAGAGGACCGGAACATGTAATCCGTGGCGGATCTTTCAAAAGCGATGCAAAGGATGTTAGAAGTGCTGCACGCGACTTTACCAAAACGAAGGCATGGCTTGTTACTGATCCTCAGATGCCAAAAAGTATCTGGTGGTACTCAGATTGCATCGATGTGGGTTTCAGGGTAGTGCTGGAGGCTGATACCACAATTGTGAAATAGTGTAAGAAAGTTGAATATTTAAAATCCACCTTCGCTAAAGCTAAAGTGGACAAAGGTTGAATAAGGTTGAAACAGATTGAATAAATAAGGAAATGAAGAATATTGACAGAAGAAAATTCATTGGAAAAACAGCATTGGCCGGAATCGGATTAGCAGGTGCAGGAGCACTGATTGCCTCATGTAAACGTAAACCGGAAGTTGATCTCTCTGGATTGCCTCCGATTCTAAGCGGAGCTCCAAAGGGTAAAAAGTTAAGAGCAGGTCTTGTCGGTGCCGGAGCAAGAGGAACAGGTGCTGCGATTAATTTTATCAGCTCAGGTCCCGATCTTGAGATCATCGCTCTGGCGGATGTTTTTCAGGACAAGATTGATGCCTGCAGGGAGAGATTTGCTTCATTCAACCTTCCTATCCCTGCTGAAAACTGTTTCGCAGGATTTGACGGTTACAAGAAACTGATGGCACTTCCCGATTTGGATGTTGTTATTCTTGCAACTCCTCCACAGTTCAGACCTGAACATTTTCTCGAAGCAGTGACAATGAATAAGCACGCTTTTCTTGAGAAGCCTGTTGCTGTCGATCCTGTTGGAATCAGATCGGTAATAACTTCAGCCAAAAAAGCAGCTGCAATAGGCCTGAATGTTGTTACCGGTACACAGAGGCGGCATCAGGAGGACTATATTGAAACATATAAGCAGGTTATGAATGGCGCAATCGGGACTATTACTTCTGCACGGGCTTACTGGAACCAGGATCATGTCTGGTTCCGCGAAAGGGAGGCCGGTTGGAACGATATGGAATATATGATCCGTAACTGGAACAATTTCTGCTGGTTATGCGGCGATCATATTCTCGATACACATGTTCATAATATAGATGTCATAAACTGGTTCATGGGTAAGTATCCGGAGAAAGCGATTGGTTATGGCGGACGTCACAGAAGGGTTACCGGCGATCAGTATGATTTCTTCAGCATTGATTTCGATTATGGAAATGGTGTGTTTTCACATAGCATGTGCCGTCAGATCGACAGCTGTGCAAATGGAACAGGTGAGTTTATTATGGGTACCGAGGGTTATACAAATTGTGCTAATACAATCTGGGACCTGAAAGGAAATGTGAAATGGCAGTTTGAATACCCGAAAGATGAAAACGGGAATGCAATGAATGCAGTTAAGATTCCTCCGTATGTTCAGGAACATATGCATCTTGTGCATGCTATACGTACCGGTAACTATGTAAATGAAGCTGAAACAACTGCTCTCTCAACACTTACAGCTATTATGGGAAGAACAGCAGCCTATACGGGAAGGTTAGTAACATGGGATGACATATTTAAGTCGGACATGGATCTTGGTCCTGCAAAAATTGAAATGGGTCCGGTGAACATGGTTTTTGAAACACCGGTACCGGGAACTCCAATTAGTATTTAGAAATCAGTATCTTTAAAAGATAAATCAATTTTTTTAGGATTAACAATGGATATCTGAAAGTAATGTTGTCGTTGGTAATACCGATATTTAATGAAGAGAACCTGATCGATGAGCTGGTTAAAAGGACTATTGCTTCCATCGAATCATTTACTGAAGACTATGAGGTGATCTTTGTTGATGACGGAAGCACCGACAGCAGTCTGAACAAAATCTTATCGTACCAGCAAAAGAATAAGACAGTAAAAGTACTGTCTCTCTCTAAAAATTTTGGCCATCAGGCTGCATATACTGCAGGTCTGGAATATGCAAAGGGTGACATTGTTGCCATGATGGATGGTGATCTCCAGGACCCTCCCGAACTGTTAGGGGAAATGTATTCTAAACTGCAGAATGATGAATTTGATATCATCAGCGGAAAGAAATCAGGAAGAAAAGGCAACCGGGGACGCAATCTGTATGCTGTATTATTTCATCTTTTTTTCAGGCACATAGGTGAGATCAAAGACATGGAGAACTCAGGAAATTATTCCATGATGACCAGGAAAGCTCTGGATGCCCTGCTTTCGATGAAAGAAAAAGTGAGGTATCTGCCTGGCCTCAGGACATTTATTGGCTTCCGGCAGGGATACATTGAATTTGTGCGAGAAGACCGCTTTAAGGGTAACCCCAAAATGAGCCTTCGCAAACTATCTATCCTGGCAGCAGATGCAATTTTTTCCTTTTCCAGGTTCCCGATTCGTTTGTGCCTGATCCTTGGTGCTTTAGGTACAACAGTATTTCTCGGAGCAGGAATTTATGTCATAATAGCAAAGATTTATGGCTTTGCTGTTATAGGCTGGTCATCCACTTTACTGAGCATATATTTTCTTGGCTCCATTCAGCTTGTATTCCTTGGAATACTGGGCGAATATGTATACAGAAGCTATAAGGAATCCCAAAACCGTCCGGTCTATTTCGTCAGGAAATATTATGACGATCCTGAAAAATAATGAAAGAGTCAAGGCTAAAACATATCTTCTGGTCATCATCTGCAGTTCTGTTAATAGTGATGCTTCTAACAAGCAGGCATGCCGGTATCAGCTGCGATGAGGTACTGCACTACGATCATTCAGTTGCAGTTTATAAGTATTTTGCATCTCATGGAGAGGATAAATCTGCCCTTAATACACCTGTTACTTATCTTAAATACTACGGGCAGTCGTACGATAATGTTGTAACGATTATTTCCGAATGGTTTGATATTGATGATGTTTACTTATTCCGGCATGTTATGAGTACTCTGGCCGGCTGGATTACAATCATAATTACTTCATTGTTTGCAATATGGCTAACCGGATACCGGGCCGGAATTCTTGTTCTGATCCTGTTTGCAGTTTCTCCGACTTTTTTAGGACATTCACAGAATAATCTTAAGGATGTACCCTTTGCCCTGGGATATATTGCAAGTATTTTTTTTACATTGAAACTGTTGCTTTCAGGAAAGAAAGCACCTTTGAGTATAATTATTCTGCTTACTGCAAGTATTGCTTTTGCCTTGAGTATCCGGGCAGGCGGATTACTGATGATCTGTTACCTTTTTCTTTTCTTCTTTATATATTATTTCTCAGTTTTCATCAGAGAAAGAAAGATTGATTTTGTTGAGATCAGAACAAAATTACTCTGGATAACAGGCATCTCTGTTACCGCCTTTTTTCTGAGTATTTTGTTATGGCCTTATGCACTCCAGAATCCCTTGAAGAATGTATTTGAGTCTTACAAGGTAATGGCTCATTATCCTCTTACTTTCCGCCAGATCTTTGAAGGAAAAGTTGAGTGGTCCGACTTTATGCCATGGTATTATATTCCCAAATCGATGGCAATTACAATACCATTTCTTGTTATGGCTGGACTGGCCCTTTTTGCAGGATTTTGCCGGGCAATTATCAGACAGGGAAAAACCTTACAATTTGGACTGATAGTTTTTACAGTGCTTTTCCCTCTAATATTTGTAATTTACGAAAAGTCAAATCTTTACAGCTCCTGGAGGCAGTTCCTTTTTCTATACCCTCCTATAGTCTTGCTGGCGGCTACAGGATTTCATTATTTTTTTGAAAAAGCAAAGACGAAATTCTATTTCGGGGGAGCTATTGTATTGATTGCTGTACTTTCAGTTCATCCTGTAAAATTCATGATAAAAAATCATCCATACTATTACCTGTACTATAATCAGTTTGCAGGTGGATTGAAGGGCGCATTCTCAGAATATGAAACAGATTATTATTATGTAAGCCAGACAGAGGCTTCTGATTGGCTGATCAATTATCTCAAAGAAAAGGACATTCAGGGTCCGGTAAAAGTGAAAGCCACTTATTCAGTAAAATGGCAATTCAGAAATAGTCCGGAGGTTGAAACCTCTTATTTCAGAAATGAGGAAAGAAGTCTTACCGACTGGGATTATGCCATTGTAGTAAACAGGTATATATCGCCATATCAGCTTGATAAGAAGATCTGGCCGCCCGATAATGCTAAACATATTATTTATAAGGATGAAGTTCCAATTTGTGCAGTGCTCGAAAGAAAGTCGAAAGATGATTTTTTGGGTTACATAGCGTTATCAGAAGGCAGATATAAGGAGGCTGTCAATTTCTACAAAAACGTTATTTCTGTTAATAGTGGTGATGAAATGATTTTTTATAATTTTGCAGCTGCTTTGTATAATGATGGACAGTTTCTGAAAGCAGACTCAGTATTGAAAAAGGGGCTGGAACTCAATCCTGATTTTGAACCTATCCTTATGTATCTGGGAAATATTGCCAGGGTAAACAGCAGGAATGAAGAGGCTATCAGATTCTATGAAAGAGTTATCGAAGTTAACAGGAAGTACTTTGAAGCATATGTAAGTTTGGCAGAATTGATTAGTACAAGTGATATAATGAGAGCAAGGTCACTGCTAAGAACCTGTCTGACTCTGAGTCCGAGGTTTAAACCTGCAATTTCAGCCCTTGCTGATACTTACAGAAAAACCAATCCGGAAATTGCCAGGAAGTATGATGATCAGGCTAACTCAATTAATTAATATAAATAGTTAAAAATGAAAAAATCAGTTTTAGTATTCTCGATGTTATCTCTTCTCGTTATTGGTGGTTTGAATACAGCAAATGCTCAGGAGCAGCCTGCTCCCAAGAAAGATACTGTTAACATGGATACAGAGGCCAAACCGACATTTTATTATGCTACCGAAGACGATAAGGCAAGCGATAAAAAAGGTAGCGGGGCAACAATTGCTATTATTGCAGGTGCAGTTATTGTTGTAGCAGGAGCTGGATTCTTCCTTCTGAAAAAGAAAAAATAGTTAATTGTGCACTACAGCCATTGGAGAGGCTGATACAATGAATAATCTTCAGATTTCGACTGCTCAGTTTGAGAACAGGAGTGGTGATAAGGTATACAACCTGTCAAGAATTGAAAAGCTTTCTGCACAGGCTGCTGATAGTGGCTCTGCTGTGATAGCTTTTCATGAATGCTCGGTGACCGGTTATACGTTTGCCAGAAATCTTTCACGTGAGGAGATGCTGGACCTGGCTGAATTTGTCCCTGACGGACCAAGTATTGCCAGATTAATTCAGATCGCTTCGAAATACAACATAATTGTTCTGGCCGGACTGTTTGAAAAGGACAGTGATGACAAAATCTATAAAACTTATGTTTGCGTCGGGAAGGAAGGCCTGATAGCTAAGTATCATAAGCTTCATCCGTTTATTAATCCATATCTCACACCGGGCGATAGTTATTGTGTATTCGAAATCTCTGGCTGGAAGTGCGGTATCCTTATTTGCTACGACAATAATATAATTGAAAATGTGAGGGCTACATCACTATTAGGTGCACAGATAATTTTCATGCCACATGTTACAATGTGTACTCCATCAACAAGGCCTGGTGCAGGATTCGTAGATCCTGAATTATGGAAAAACAGAGATAAAGATCGTGAAGCATTAAGGTCAGAGTTTGATGGACCGAAAGGGCGGGAGTGGCTTATGAAGTGGCTGCCTTCAAGGGCTTATGATAACGGTATTTATGTGGTTTTCTCCAATCCCATAGGTATGGATGATGATCAGCTTAAGAATGGATGTTCTATGATAATCGATCCTTTTGGTGATATAGTTGCCGAATGCCGGGATCTTGGCGATGAATATGTATCAGCAGTGCTTACTCCTGAAAAACTTATGCTATCAGGTGGTTACAGATACACAAAAGCCAGACGTCCTGATCTCTACAAGGATATTATTGGACAGCCGCATAATCCGGAACAGAAGGTAATCTGGCTTAATCCTGATAAAAAATAATTTCCTCGCTAAGTCGCAGAGACGCTAAGAAAAAATCTAATTATTATTTAATTCGATCGAATTTTAGTAAATTTGATTTTCGCTGCTTCTATTATTTGTGATATAGACTTTATCTCTCACTAAGTTGCAGAGCCGCAAAATCGTCTCTTTGCGTCTTGGCGCCTTTGCGAGCAATTATATTACCGATGACTGAAAATGAATTATCAAAAATTTTAGTTGATCTTGCCTACCAAATCCATATTAAGCTCGGACCTGGTTTGTTGGAATCAGTCTATGAGGAAATTTTGTTTTTGAGCTCAGAAAAAAAGGTTTTTTTGTTGAACGGCAGAAAGGAATACCGGTTTTTTGGGAAGATAATATGATGGAATTAGGTTTTAGGGCTGATTTGATTGTTGAAAACAAGGTAATTATTGAGATTAAATCAGTTGAGTCAATAGCTCCGGTTCATCCCAAACAATTACTTACCTATTTAAAAATTACGGGCATTAAGCTTGGATTATTAATCAATTTCAATGTTGTTTTTATAAAGGTGGCAGGATTGTTGACAATGTATAAAGTTCTTTATCTCCCAGAGGGGCAAAGTCGCAAAGGGTTTCCCTTTCGTCTTTGCGCCCTTTCGAGGAAAAATATAAATCTTATACCTTCAACCAGATATTTCCATCCTTATTTGACTTGACAACTGAATGAATAAACTTCATTCCTCTCACTCCGTCGTGAACAGTCGGGAATTCACCGGGATTGAATTTCTCGCCTCTGATAGATTTGGCTGCACCCTTGTATATGTTTGCCAGTGCTTCGTAAATACCTTCCGGATGACCCGAAGGCATTGTGTGGCTTGCCTCAGCCAGCTGCTCGTTGTATCCATGTGCAGGTTTAAAAACCTTTGTTGGTTCAGAGTCACTCAGCATATAGAGGTAGTTCGGGTTTTCCTGTGCCCATTTAAGGCTGGCTTTTGATCCGTATACCGCAATAGTTATACAATTCTCTTCCCCGCCGCAAACCTGGCTGGCTCTTATCACACCTTTCAATTTATCACCGAAACGTAAAAGAACAGTCCCATCAAGGTCAAGAGCTATTCCTTCTTTAACCGGACTAAGATCGGAGAGGACTTCCTTAATTTCAAGTCCGGTAGTATATTCAATAAGGTTGAAGGCATGCACACCAATATCTCCCATACAGCTGCTTGCGCCTGCATGTTTAGGATCAAGTCTCCAGACACCGGTAATCCTGCTTCCTGTTCCATGTATTATTGAGTTGATCCAGCCCTGATAATACTGAGCATCAATTCGCTGGATTGTTCCAAGAACCCCTTTTGCTATAAGATCCCTCATCTGTCTTACCATAGGATAACCTGTGTAAGTGTGAGTAAGGGCAAAAGTGAGTTTAGTTTTCTTTACAAGTTCTTCCAGTTCCACTGCCTCTTCAACAGTCATAGTCATCGGTTTTTCGCAAACCAGATGAAATCCGGCATTAAGAAGGCTTTTAGCAAAAGGAAAATGAAGCGCATTCGGAGTAACAATTGAAACAACTTCCATGCGCTTATCTGCAGGCAAAGCTTTTTCAGCCTTTATGAGTGCGTCAACGCTTTCGTAGCATCTCTCAGGCGCTATCCCCTCGGCTTTGGCAAACTGTTTGCTCTTTTCATAATCGACATCAAATACTCCGCCAACGAGTTCATAATCATTACATATCCTGGATGCCCGGCGGTGTGCATCACCAATAAATGCACCGATTCCACCGCCTATCATTCCCATTTTTATCTTCTTCATGATTTTAATTTTTATTTTTTAAATCCGTCAGTTAAAACTGACGGCAATTGAGACAAATATTAATAGTACGCCCTTTATTTTTTGCCCCCAACCCCCTAAAGGGGGCTTAAATTCGTATTTTTAATTAGCCCCCCTTCAGGGGGGATGGGGGGCTAATAGGTTTTATACATGCTTCCTCTTCCAGATATGCAGGAAAGTAAATGAAACAATCAGAACTGCAGGAACAAATGCCACAAGCCTGAGTGTATGAGATCCGCCTGTGAGCTGTGCTGCAGCCCAGGTTGCAGCTTCCTGTGTTCCTGCAGCTGCAGCTTTCAATGTTTCAACAGCCTCACCTGCTGGTATAGCTGCTAATGTCTGAGCGTCAAATATTGCTCCAAGAACGGGTTGTGCAATTGCTCCTCCGAGAAATCCGATACCACCCATAATTGCAAGTCCTAATGCACCGCTCTGAGGTATGTTCTCTGAAACAAAACCGAGCATGGAGGGCCAGAAAAATGCCACTCCAAGTGCAAAAATACCTGCTGAAGCAAATACCATTGCTCCGCTGGTATATCCCATTAATATACAGCCAATGAATGCCAATACTGATGATGTCAATAACACAACAGTCGATTTCATATTATGAATTAATGTCCCTCCAAACTGACGGGCCAGTGCCATGATACCTGAGATCCATACAAGAAGCAGGATAGGGTTGCTCGATACATTTGCAAGAAGGGCAGCAATCCATTGATTTGTTCCAAGTTCGGTACCTGCTGTTAGGATCATGCTTAATGCCATGAATATAAACAGCGGACTAACACATGCCTTCAGCATATCCTTATATGAAAATCCTGATACAACACGCTCTGTCTGCGGAAACTTCTTATTCAGGAACATATAACCGTATGCAAAAGTTGGAAGAAGCATAATTCCCATAGCATATCTCCAGTCTGCAAGTCCCGCTTTATTAAAGATATATACAGCAAGTCCTCCTATTACAATACCTGTGGGGAACCATGCATGAAAACGGTTTAACCGGCGGGTTTTTTCCTCAGTGTACATGCTTGTTATCAGCGGGTTACATGCAGCTTCAACACTTCCGTTGGCAATGCCGATTAATAGGGTCGAAATAAACAGCGACCAGAATCCGGTTGCTATAATTGTAAGCACAATGCCTGCAACATGACAGAAAAATGCTATTGCGATAATCCTTCCGATGCCTATAATATCAACGAGCGGTCCGCCAAAAACCATCGCAAGTGTAAAGCCCCAGAAGGCAGTACCAACAATCCATCCCACCTCAACATGTGTAAGGTTAAATTCGGTTGCCCATGCTTCCACGAATGATCCTCTTGTGGCAAAGGCCAGTGCTGTAACAACCAATGCAACACAACTTGCATTGAATAGCTGGGTTTTCTTGACAGTCTCCATTTTGCTTTTTAAGGTTATGGTTAGTAAAGGGAATTGGTCTTCAGATTTATTTTCACCTATTTTTTCTCAAAAGCTGCATCAAATGCAATATTTGAAGATGGGAAATCTACTTTGCGAACAAATTCGCATGCCTCCTTAGCTCCAAACTCCCTGTCCATTCCGCTGTCTTCCCACTCAACAGATAAAGGACCTTTATAGCCTATCCTGTTAAGTTCCCTTATGATCTCCTCAAAATTTACATTGCCGTGTCCAAGGCTTCTGAAATCCCAGTAGCGGCCCCTTGTTCCGAATTCTGTATGTCCGCCGAAAACACCCGCTTCAACAGGTACCTTTGACCAGCCTGCATCCTTCATATGAACATGGAAAATCTTATCTGCAAACGTTCTGATAAACGCTACATAGTCAACTCCCTGATAACCAAGGTGTGAGGGGTCGAAATTAAATCCGAAATTGGGATGATTGTTTACTGCCTTCAGCGTCCTGTGTGCTGATGCGATATCGAATGCAATCTCAGTTGGATGAACTTCAAGTCCAAAATGAATGCCCAGTTCATGGTATTTGTCAAGAATAGGAATCCAGCGTGAAGCAAAGTCAGCATATCCTTTATCTAGCATTGCCTGGGTAACAGGTGGAAAAGAATATATCAGGTGCCAGATCGGACTACCTGTGAAACCATTAACAGTATCAACTCCAAGCCTTTTGGCAGCTTCAGCAGTGCTGATCATTTCCTTTGCTGCTCTCTGACGAACACCTTCAGGATTGCCATCACCCCAGATATAAGCAGGAAGAATGCTCTTGTGACGCTCATCTATCAGGTCACATACAGCTTGCCCAACAAGGTGGTTGGAAATTGCGAATACTTTCAGGCCATATTTCGCAAGTGTCTCTTTTTTCTTGCGGCAATAAGCTTCATCAGCTTTGTTAACTTCGAAATGATCGCCCCAGCAGGCGATCTCCAAACCGTCATAACCAAATGATTTGGCTTTCTGACAAACAGTTTCAAATGGCAGATCTGCCCATTGTCCTGTAAAAAGTGTTACTGGTCTACTCATAGTTCAATATTTTAACGTTTCTAATATGAATGTATTTTAATCGGTTAGAAGACCGAAGACCGGAGACCGGAGACAGAAGAAACTGGTTTTTTACTTCCGTCTTCTGTCTTCCGTCTTCCGACTTTTATTTCCTTAACAAGTATAAAAAAGTTTATTCAAAAAAGCAAGATTACTTATTCCTGCTTTTCAACTAAAGAGCAGGTACTCTGCCTGGTGTCCATGGTGCTTTAACAGCGTCAAGCTCTTTGTCAAGTTTCAGCAGGTCATCACCGGCCTTTTTCACCCTGGCCAGAATTGGCGGAAATTCAGCCTTTAGTATGTCGAGCTGTTCTTTTGCAATGATACTGATATCACCACTTGTTCCATAGCTGGCATTTGCCATTTCACTCAGCCTGTCAGAAAGCGCCATATCAACAGGTGGAATCTCTTCCTGGCTTGCCTTAGCCTGAGGACCACTGAAGATGAACTGAATATCGTTTAACTCCTTATTTATTCTCTCTGCCTCTTTCATCAAACCTGCAGGTGCAGAAGGTGTCTGATGAATTGCCTGCATCATTGCATTTACTTTGTTTGTAAGTTCCCCGGTATAGCTGATTGTGCCGTACATGGTTCTCGAAAATTCAGATGCTTCCTTAATCCATGCATACTTTCCTTTCAGGTCCGTTGCAGTGAATGTAGCAAGGTTTAGGGGTTTGCATACAAAGGGAACTGGTCCTGAGAGTTCTTTTGTTTCCCCCTTGGCCACCAGTGACATAGAAACTTTATATGTTCCCGGCATTGCCTGAATGCCTCCGCCGCCCCTTCTTCCTCCACCTGTTGGAACAGGCTCGAATTTAGTTGTTGTAACGGGTGAATTACTCTCATACGTAAAGTTCCATGTTGTTCTGCTGACTCCTTTTGAAGCTGATTTGTAGATGCGTTTTACAATGTTATTGCTCTCATCCGTTATGGTAAATATGAGATAGGGTTTTGTCTCTTTTGATTCAGCATCAAGTTCTGCGATTGAAGGTTGCGGAATAGGCTCCCCTTTTTCAAACAGAGCTTTCTCTTTTTCCTGTCTGATGGCTTTGGCAGTTTTTGGAACTTCCTTTACGAAATATGTAAAAGTTGCACCGAATTCAGGATTTGGAGACTTGAAATAGGTAGATCCCTGATTGTCAAAACCACTTGATTGTATATACATTTTGGCATCACTTACAGGGAAGATATATCCGTCTTTATCAAGGATCTCTTTTTTGTAATTGCGAATCGGTGTATAATCATCCAGTACATAAAATCCTCTGCCAAAAGTGCCGAGAACCAGGTCACTTTCACGTTCCTGAAGTGCTATATCTCTAACGGCTATTGTTGGCAATCCTGATTTGAATTCAATCCATTCATTTCCGCCATCTACAGAGAAATAGAATCCAAATTCAGATCCTGCAAAGAGCAGGTTAGGATTAACATTGTCCTGTTCTATTGCATGAATTGTTCCATTTGCAGGAAGCTTATTTGTAATGGCTGTCCATGTTTTTCCTTTGTCGGAACTCTTGAGTATATAAGGTTTAAAATCGTCACTCATCATGTTATTGAATGAAGCATAGACAATATTTTCGTTGAATTTATCGGGCAGGATATCGCTCACAAAAGTATATTCCGGAATTCCGGGGAACGTAGTCACTCTTGTCCAGTTCTTTCCTCCATCTTCAGTAACAGCAATTACACCATCATCAGTTCCTGCATAGAGTAGATCTTTTTTAACCTTTGATTCCGCCAGGGCTACCACTAATCCCCATAATGACGTTGAAACATCTTTAGCTACTGCATCAACGCTCCAGTATTTACCCATTACCTTAAACTGGTTTCTGTCTTCATTCCTTGTTATATCTTCTGAAATTACTTCCCAGCTTCTTCCGCGGTTGTCGCTTCTGAATACCTTGTTGGCAGCCATGTAGATTCTTTCTCTCTGGTGAGGACTTATTACGATAGGGGTATCCCAGAACCAGCGGTAAGTTTTTTCTCCTTTACGCGGAACAGGTCTGATGCTGACCGATTCTTCACTTTTCTTATCCCATAGAGCAGCGTTTCCGTACTGAGATTCAGTGTATACAATGTTTTCATCAACAGGATCGATTGCTACCCAGAATCCATCACCTCCTACAGTCACTTTCCAGTCAGCATTCACAACTCCGTCTCTGTTTATATTTCTTGATGGACCGCCCATTGAGTTATTATCCTGGGTGCCGCCATAAACATTATAGAAAGGGAAGGCGTTGTCAACTGCAACCCTGTAGAATTGTGTTACAGGAAGGTTCGATTTGAATATGAAATTCTTGCCTTCATCAAAGGTCTCGTAAACACCACCATCGCCGCCTATATATAGATGTTTTGTGTCGGAAGGATCTATCCATAATGCGTGATCATCAACATGCCGTCCGTTGTTGCCAACATTATTCCATGTCTTTCCTCCATCAAGTGTAACCTTCGAAGTTGTCTCCATGCTATAAACTTTGTCGACATCCTTTGGATCACAATAGATCTCATTATAATATTGTCCGCTCGATGCGTATGAACTCATCTTTTCCCACGAAGCTCCACGGTTTGTTGTTCTGTAAAATCCGCTTGATTCGCCGGCTGCTTCCATGATCAGGTAAATCACGTCAGGATTGACAGGTGAAATTGCAATTCCCATTCCGCCTATATGACCCGATGGCAAACCACTCATAATTTTGTCCCATGTTTTTCCCGCATCCTTTGATTTATAGACAGCAGATTCCGGCCCGCCGCCTATTTTGGTATATATATGGCGTCTTCTCTGTTCGGAAGTTGCATAGAGTATATCCGGATTTCTTGGATCCATTACAACATTGTTTATACCTGTATTTTCACTTACATCAAGTACTTTGGTCCAGGTTTTTCCGCCATCAGTTGTTTTATAAAGACCACGTTCACCACCAGGTGCCCAGATGGAACCTTCAGCTGCAACATATACAATATCGGTGTTTCGCGGATCAATCTCAATCATGCCGATCTGTCTTGATTCCTTGAGACCCATATTTTTCCAGCTGGCACCTCCGTCTTCAGATTTGTAAATACCGTCACCATAACCTAGCTGGCGCTGATGTGTGTTTTCACCAGTGCCGGCCCAGATCACAGACGGATTTTCCGGATCCATCTTGAGGCATCCTATTGCATATGCGCCGTATTTGTCAAAAATTGGCGACCATGTTGTGCCGTTGTTTGTGGTCTTCCATATATTACCGGCTGAAACTCCAACATATATTTCTGAATGATTTAAAGGATTCACGGCAAAGTCAGAGATTCTTCCCGAGCACCAGGCCGGCCCTATACTTCTGAAAGATAAGCCTCCAAAAGTAGAAGAAGTTAATCCAGCTTCTTTTTTCTCAGGCTCTTTGGTTGTCTCCTTTTTTTTCTGAGCCATTCCCGGACATGTAATCAGCAGGAATCCTAGAATAAACGTAACGAAAAGGTTTTTTTTCATAGTTATATTTGTTTATAGTTTTGATTTTTAAGAGTCAGGCTAAGGTAAGAAAAACCTTCTCATATAATCTTCAGATTCCTTCTGAATTTGCTTACTTTGTGACATATTATACAACATATCAAAATGAAAGAAATTTCAGACTTATTACTCAACCGCCGTACAATAAGAAAATATTCATCAGAAATTGTAAGTGATGCGCTTCTGAATGAAATACTTGCCATGGGTTGCAGGTCCTCTACCACCGGAAATATGCAGCTATACAGCATAATCGTAACAAGAGATATTGAACGGAAGAAGGATCTCTCTCCGCTCCATTTTAATCAGAAGATGATTATTGAGGCACCGGTTGTACTTACATTCTGTGCAGATTTTAACAGGTTTAATAAATGGTGTAAACTGAGGAAAGCTGAGCCGGGCTATGATAATTTCCTGTCATTTATTACAGCTGCTATAGATGCCCTTCTCGTTGCACAGACTGTCTCAATTGCAGCTGAATCGAAAGGATTGGGTATTTGTTACCTTGGTACAACAACTTATATGGCGCATAAGCTGATTGAAGTGCTTAAGCTGCCAAAAGGAGTTGTTCCGGTCACAACACTTACACTTGGCTGGCCTTCGGAGATCCCTGAACAAGTTGACAGATTGCCTCTGGAAGCTGTAATCCATAACGAGGTTTACAGCGATTATTCAGAAAGTGATATTGTGAGGTTCTACAAGGAGAAGGAGAACAGACCGGATTCGCAACAGTTTGTAAATGAGAACAATAAAGAGACTCTGGCTCAGGTATTTGCCGATGTCAGGTATAAAAAAGCCGATAATATCCATTTCTCAAAGGTCCTGTTGCAGGTATTGAAGGATCAGGGGTTTATGGAGCAAGAAATTTAGTTAGTAGAAACATAGGAGGGGTAGAGCGTAGAGCGTAAAGCGTAAAGCGTATAGCGTAGAGCGTATAGCGTATAGCGCAAAGAATACTACATACACCACTTGTAATGATTATTGATCATGGATACAAGAATTTTCTTTACTTCAAGATATTCCTTAATAAGTTCTTCATGGATATCTTTCTGGAGATATCCACAGTCTTTACAATAATCAATCCAAACCTCTGTTTCAAATTCCTCACCAAGTGAATCAGTAAGCTTGCTGATAAAAGATTTCTCATAACGACGCTTTGCCCATGCTTCTGCAATATTCGATGTAACGGATCTGGAAGATCTTCTTATCTGATCCGTCAATGAAAACTTTTCCTCTTTTGGAAATCCCTTTGAAAATTCAAATATTTCCATAGCCAGCTTATATGCTTTCTGATAGACTATTAAATCCTTGTAACTTTCAATCTTACTCATCTCTATGTTCTTTACGCTCTACGCTCTACGCTTTACGCTCTACGCTTTACGCTCTATAGTTCTTCGCTCTACGCTTTACGCTCTACGCTCTTCGCTTTACGCTCAACGCTTTTAGTTATCGTCTGTTATTATGCATAACACTTGCCTGCTGCGTTGGAGTAATGACAAGTTCATTAATACAAACATGAGCAGGCAGAGTTGCACAATAATATATTACATCAGCTATATCATCAGCTGTAAGGGCGTCAATACCTGTATAGACTGCGTCTGCTTTTTCTTTGTCGCCTTTGAAGCGAACAATAGAAAACTCAGTGTCAGCCATTCCCGGAGCAATATTTGTTACCTTAATATTATGTTTTAACAGGTCAATCCTCATTGATCTCGACAGTGCAGTTACTGCAGCTTTTGTAGCACAGTAAACATTACCGTTTTCATAGGCCTCAAGTCCGGCAATAGAACCGATATTGAAAATATGTCCGGTGTTCCGTTCAACCATTAGCGGAGAAACAGCCCTGGTTACATAAAGAAGCCCTTTTATATTTGTATCGATCATCCTCTCCCAGTCGTCGATAGTACCTTTATCTATATGTGACATTCCAACTGCCAGGCCGGCATTGTTTACAAGAATGTCAATGTTCTTCCACTCAGCAGGTAAAGTGTCAATAACTGTTGAAACATCAGTCTGCTTCCTTACATCAAAGTTCAGAGAGAGTACTTTGATATTGCCTGCTGAGAGAAGTTCTTTTTCAAGCTCATCGAGTCGCTCTTTCCGTCGCCCTGTAATTATAATGTTATATCCGTGTCTGGCAAATCTGAGTGCAATGGCTTTACCAAAGCCGGCGGTTGCACCTGTGACCATAATTATGCTGTTCATCTTATTAAGCTTGAAAAATGTGAGTATAAAAGTAGAAATTAATTTTAATCCTATCTTTGCGCTTTATTTTATTTATGGAAGATAAGAAAGCTGCGGTTGAAACCATGTTTAATTCCATTGCATGGAGATATGATTTTCTGAATCACTTTCTGTCTTTCAACATTGACCGGTTATGGAGAAAAAGAGCCATCAGGGTAATCTCAAAACATCAGAAAAATCCTGTGATTCTCGATGTTGCTACAGGAACAGCAGATCTTGCAATTGCTTCAGTCAGACTTAATCCGGTTAAAATTACAGGTATTGATATATCTGCCAATATGCTTGAGATTGGCCGGCAGAAGGTCGCACGGAAAGGACTATCAGAAAGAATAGAACTTATTCATGCTGATTCAGAAAAGATACCGTTCGAAGACAATAAATTTGATGTTGCCATGGTTGCTTTTGGTGTAAGGAACTTCTCGCATCCGATTATTGGGCTTTCAGAAATGAAGAGAGTACTCAGGAATAACGGATTAATAATGGTTTTGGAGTTTTCGAAACCTTCAGGATTTCCATTCAGATCTGTTTATAGTTTTTACTTCAGGAATATCCTGCCATTTTTTGGCAGGATATTTTCAAAAGATAAAGCTGCATATAACTACCTTCCGGATTCAGTTATGAAATTTCCCGATAATGAGGCCTTCCTAAGTTTGCTGTCTCAGGCAGGTTTTTCTGAGACGAAGCAGATTAAGCTTACAGGAGGTATTGCAAGTATTTATACCGGAATCAAAAAATCGATACAATAATTGTAATTTGAAGCAGTTTACTATCTTGTATTCATTGAAAAAGTGGTTGAAAAGTTGAAGAAGTTGAAGCGTTGAAAAAAATATACTTATATAGCGTATTAGTCAGTGGTCTTATGCTGTTATGTCTTAATTCTTACGGACAGAAGCAGAAACCTAAGAACGAATCGTGGTATGATGAAAAAGTCCTTCATTTTGGATTCTGCCTTGGATTTAATGCAATGGATCTTAACATAACTCCTTCAAAAGCTTTTATAGATGCCACCAACATTTATCCTGAGGTAAGTATTTTAAATCCTGGTATAAATATCCAGATAGTAACAGATCTCAGGCCTGCAAAATATCTGGATTTAAGGTTTCTTCCCGGTGTCTCATTCGGACAAAGGGTAATCAGGTATTACAAAGATGGAGAACTGATTCTCACTCCGCAGAAACTTGAATCATCATTCCTTGAATTTCCTCTTCTGCTAAAATTTAAAGGCGACCGGATGAATAATGTCAGGCCATATGTTATCACCGGACTGAATTATCGTTATGATCTTGCCGGCAAGAAGGAATTTGAGGATGATCCGAAAAAGGAGGTCTATCTCAGATTAAAACGGCCTGATCTATACTATGAACTGGGCGCCGGAATGGATTTCTATCTTACCTACTTCAAACTTTCAATTGAATTAAAAATGTCAAACGGATTCGGCGATGTCCTGGTAAAAGAAGCTGCTCCCGGACATGAGGAATACTATTATGCTATTGAAAAGATGAAGTCACAGATTTGGGTTCTTTCATTTCATTTTGAATAATAATAATGATAAAACAGGTTCAGATAAATCTGGTTCCATCTGCTGCTGCGGATGAAGCAGCAGTAAAGAAAATTGCAGCATCCCTTGCAGGATTAGATCAGAAAGAGATTTCAGCTCTGAGAATTATCAAGAGATCTGTTGATGCCAGAAAAAAAAATATTCGAGTTAACCTTACAGTTGAACTGATTTCAGGCAATGATACTGTCAGCCCGTTTTTAGTCCCTTTTCTTCCAAAGAATGTAACTTCTGCAAAAGAAGTAATAATTGTCGGAGCTGGTCCCGCAGGACTATTTGCTGCTCTCCGCCTGATTGAACTGGGACTTCGTCCGGTAATACTTGAAAGAGGCCGCGATGTCTCCTCACGTAAGATAGATATAGCCAAAATCAGCCGTGAACAGCTGGTGAATCCTGATAGTAATTATTGTTTCGGTGAGGGTGGTGCAGGAACATATTCCGACGGCAAGCTCTATACACGCTCCAAAAAAAGAGGTGATAATACAAGAGTCCAGGAACTGCTGTGTTTTCATGGCGCAAACGAAAACATAATGTATGAGGCTCATCCTCATCTTGGTACAGATAAACTTCCCGGTATTATTTCTAATATACGAAAGTCAATAGTTGAAGCCGGCGGACAGTTCATTCTTGAAAAAAAGGTAACTGATTTCATTCTGGAAGGTGATAAGATCAAGGGTGTTATAACATCTGATAACGCGAAATATACATCCGATTTTGTTATACTCGCCACCGGTCACTCGGCCAGGGACATTTATGAGATTTGCCGCAACAGGGGAATAGACCTGGAGATGAAACCCTTTGCAATGGGGGTAAGGGTTGAGCATCCTCAGGAGCTAATCGACAAAATTCAGTACCATGGTAACAGCAGAGGGGAGTTTCTTCCGGCTGCTTCGTATAATCTTGCCAAACAGGTAGACGGAAGGGGAGTCTATTCATTCTGTATGTGTCCTGGTGGTTTTATTGTCCCATCCGCTACCTCGCAGGAAGAGGTTGTTGTTAACGGAATGTCTCCATCCGGAAGAAATTCCCCATATGCCAATTCAGGAATAGTTGTCGAAATAAAAACTGAGGATTTTGCCAAATACAGCAGTTCAGGAGTTCTGGCCGGCATTGAGTTTCAGAAAGAACTTGAACGCGATGCATGGCAGAATGGAGGGCATACACAGCATGCTCCGGCTCAGCGGCTCGCAGATTTTGTTGCAGGTGAGTCTTCCGGTACTTTGCCAAAGGTTTCCTATTTCCCAGGCATCACATCTTCACCACTGCACAGCTGGCTGCCCAAGTCTATAGGCCGCAGGCTGCGTGACGGATTCCGGTTGTTCGGACATATGATGAACGGTTACCTTACCAATGAAGCTGTTGTTCTGGGTGTGGAATCGAGGACCTCTTCTCCTGTCAGAATTCCCAGAGATCCGGAGAAAATGAATCATATAAGAATTTCAGGATTATACCCCTGCGGAGAAGGATCAGGCTACGCCGGTGGAATTGTATCTTCTGCTATAGATGGTATGAGAGCTGCTGAGGCTATTGCTGTCTTAGCTCAAACCACCTGACCTGCGGGCAAATTCAGAGAATACTACCGAAGCAGCCATACCTACATTCAGTGAATCAATCCCGTGTTTTCCCATACTGAATTTGGGAATCATTATTTTTTCTGTAATGTATGGCAAAAGATCTGCAGAAATACCTTTTGATTCGTTTCCAAGAAGGATAATGCCTTTATTTGCAAGCCTATGACTGTAAATAGATTCTCCCTCAAGTAGTGTCCCGAATACAGAAATATTCTCTTTTTCAAAAGCCGCCAGAAATATTTTCAGATCAGAATAGAAAACATTTACATGTAACAGGGCACCCATGCTTGCCTGTATAACCTTTGGGTTATAAACATCCACACAATCTGGCGAACAAATAATATTTTTTATCCCAAACCACGCTGCCGCTCTGATAATTGTACCAAGATTTCCCGGATCCTGCACAAAATCGAGAGCAACACAAATATCATTAAAGACCTCATTTACATTCAGGACCTTGTCAGGCATTGGTATAATTGCCAGAGCATTGTGAGGTGTCTTGAGAGTACTGACTGACTTAAGTTCCTCATAACTCACATCATCAACCTCTGCAACATTACTCAGATGTTCACCAGAAATGGAGCTTATAAATTCAGGTTTGGCTATCAGCGAATGCATACGAATTCCTGAGGCCATAAACTCCCTTACTAGCTTATCGCCTTCAATAATAAACAACCTCTCATCATCTCTTACTTTCTTTTTCTGAAGAGAAACAATGAATTTTGCTCTGTTTTTACTTATCATACCCGACAAAAATAACTTTTTTTTTGCAACAGGGTGATAAAGGATCAGGGATGAGCTTATTATTATTGATATATTTGCGTAACATACCGCTATACAGATTTTGGGAAAATATCAAAAATATAATCTTTATTCACTGTTAAGATCATTTCTTCCGTATATACTTATTTTATTGGCTGTAACATCATGTAATCCAACAAAATATGTTCCGGAAGGAGATACTCTTCTTGATAAAAACACAATTGTTGTAAATAATGACGGAGTAAAGAAGGCAAATCTGGAACCATACATCAGGCAGAAACCAAATAAGAGGATTTTTGGTTCAAGGTTTTACCTGGGATTATATAACCTTTCAAACATAAATAAGGAAAAGTGGCCTCATTCCTGGTTAAGGGAAATAGGGGAGGAACCTGCAATTTTTGATATCAGTGCAACAGAAAGGACAAAAAATCAGATTCAGTCATATGTCGCCTCCAAAGGCTTTTTCGATGGAAAGGTAACGGACACCATAGAAACCAGTGACCGAAGATCAGAAGTCACTTACAATGTTGAGCTTACAACACCCTATACTATTCGTAACCTCATCTACGAGATAGCTGATAGCAATATTCAGAAATTCTGTTACTTCGATTCAGTAAACTGTCTGATAGAACGGGGTAAACCCTATGATGTTGATGTTCTCCAGGCTGAGCAGAAGCGCTTTGAACGGTTTATAAGAGAGAGGGGGTTTTACGGTTTTTCAGGAGATCACATAGTCTTCAGAGTCGATAGTACTATCGGAAACAGACAGGTTGATATTCATTATGTAGTAAGGAATGCAACAAGGGTTGATAATTTGAACAGAATCACAACAACTCCTCATGCAATTTACGCGGTTAAGAATATTTATATATATCCCGATTATGTTCCGAAAGAAGCACTTGAGAGGGGTGATGAATATCTGAGCACTGTTGATACAACTGAATACAAAGGTTATTACTTTGTTACATCAGGTTTGAAGCAGGAAATAAAGTACGATCTGATCCTTCAGGCATTGTACCTGAAACCCGGAGAACTTTACAATCTGACAAATGCTGAACAAAGCCAGTCGCACCTTTTGTCGCTAAATGTCTACAGGCTCGTAAATATAAATTATAATGAGATAGAAGGAGGTGCGGATCAACAGGCAAGCCCTGTAATGCTTAACTGTTCTATTCTGCTGACTCTGCTTACCCAGCAATCATATAAGATTGAACTTGAAGGTACAAACTCGCAGGGATATTTCGGAGGTGCCGTAAACTTAATTTATCAGCATAAGAATCTGTTTCATGGTGCTGAGTTGTTCAGTATGAAGCTCAAAGGAGCATATGAAGCACTCAGACCTGATAGCGGAAAACTTCAGAGTATTCAGGAATATGGTGTTGAGACAAGTCTCCAGTTCCCCAAATTTCTTCTGCCATTCATCAAAACTGATGGATTTATAAAGAAAAATAATCCATCAACAAAATTACTTGCTGCATATAATTACCAGTCGATGCCCTGGTACACACGTACAATTGCTACTGCTACATTTGGTTATAACTGGAAGGCAGGCAGATATCAACAACATATTGTAAACCCACTGCAATTTAATCTTGTAAATGCCCTTGACTCGATTGATCCAGTTTTTGAGGCAGGATTATCCGCAATTCAGCTAAAAAGTTATGAAGATGTAATGATTATTGGAGGAAGTTATTCATTTATCTTTAACAATCAACAGATTCAGAAAAAGCGTGATTACTGGTTCCTCAGAATAAATGCCGAGACAGCCGGAAATATGACGTCTATTCTAGGAAAAATTTCGGGCGGAACTAAGACAAATGGAGCCTATAATATTTTAGGATTACCCTTTGCCCAGTATGTAAGAACTGATATAGATCTAAGATATAATTATAAACTGAACGATGCCAGTTCGGTAGCTTACCGTGGATTTGTTGGTGTCGGAATGCCTTATGGTAATTCTTCAGCCATGCCATTTGAAAAACAGTATTTTGGTGGAGGGGCAAACGGAATAAGGGCATGGCAGGCCAGAACACTTGGTCCGGGATCATATATCTCAAATACTTCCCTCCGCAACCAGACCTCTGACATAAAAATTGAGGCTAATGCCGAATACCGTTTTAAACTCTTCTGGATCCTTGAAGGAGCAGTGTTTATTGATGCAGGTAATATCTGGTCGATCAATGAGGACAAGGAACAAATGGGGACACAATTTCTATTGAAAAGTTTTTATAAGGATATTGCTGTCGGCACTGGTACCGGATTCAGGTTTGATCTGAAATTTGTTATTGCCAGAATAGATGTAGGTATGAAGCTGAGAGATCCGACTATTACAGATGGTTCAAAATGGATACTTTTTAACAGGCCTTATACTCTGAAACCTAATGATATAACTAATCTCAGGGACTTCACGGTTGTATTTGGAATTGGTTATCCGTTCTGATAATTGCCACATTCCAGTTTTTTATTCCACACTAATATATATTATCACAGAATTTCATACCTTGCAATAGTCTCATTGCATTTTTGTAAAAAATGAAGTTAAACATTGAACCAATCAGGAACTGGTTTGGCTATACCCGGAGGGAAAGAAGGTCAACCTTTATTTTGATGATAATTGCGTTTCTGATACTGGGACTCAGATATACTGTCCCTGAAAAGAATCTTGAGATTAAGGATCTTTCAGATAGTATATTATATAATGAAGAAAGAAAAGCTGCCGCCAGTTTAAAGGAAGAGAAGTCAAAAACATCAGGCAGACCTGAATATGTTGCTCCAAATAATGCATATAGAAAACCTGTTTACCAGAAGAGACCTGTTGTTAATCTGAACTCCTGCGATACCTCACAACTTATATCTCTCCCGGGCATTGGTCCGGTTTTATCCGTCAGAATAATCAAATACAGAAATCTTTTAGGCGGATTTGCTTCTGTGGATCAGCTAAAAGAAGTATACGGATTGTCAGCAGAGACGTTTGAGCTTATTCAGGGAAGGGTATATGCTGATTCATCGGATGTTAACAAAATAAATATTAATGAAGCAACATACAAAGATCTTTCAAGATTGCCATATTTTGAGAAATACGAAGTAACTGCCATATTGAAGTACAGGGAACTAAATGGCAGGATAAATGGTATTAACAACCTTACTGATAATAAATTAATCCCAGTTGAGAAAGTGTCTAAAGTCAGGCCATATCTGATCTTCTAGCATGTCCTCCCCCTTCCCAAGGGGGGCAGGGGGGATGTTGAGTATGATGATGAATAGTGATTTATGTTAGTATGGGGGATGTCAGACATGCTGATGATCAGCAATTGTTAAAGGACAGGCTAGTGTTTCATTTGACGGAATAACTGTATTAAATAAAACATCAGGATATGCGAAACAAACTCATCAGATACAATCCGGAATTAAGAAGGAGAGCCAGAAAATTGAGAAATAACGCTACTTATTCTGAAGTTTTATTATGGAGCAAGATTCGGCGCAAATCTCTTGGATATGAATTTCATCGCCAGGTACCTATTGATGGCTATATAGTTGATTTTTATTGCCATGAACTAAATTTAGCAATCGAAGTTGATGGAAGTAGTCATGAAAATAAAATTGAATATGACATTAGCAGGCAGAGGGTACTCGAACGTTTAGGTGTAAGATTCATTAGGTTTAAGAATATTGATATAAATAGGAATATGAATGATGTGTTAAGGGCTCTGGAAGGAGTAATTATTGAAATTGAGGAGAGTAAACTGAGGAATAATAATATGGATTAAGTTTTGTATTATTCCGGGACATCCCCCCAGCCCCCTTGTAAGGGGGAGCAGTTTCTGCAATTGATTGGCATTTCACTCGTAACAACTCCGATTTTACAAGTTTTATTTGGTTTCAGTCATAAAATTTCGTATTTTTAAGTTATTCTTAAATGATTAAACTGATCACAAAGTAGTTTCCAAATATTAAAAACTAACCATCATGATTAATTTTAATCCATAATTGTTTTGAAAAGAGTTTTTCTATTTCTAACTTTGCGCCTCGTTTAAAAACTGAATTTTCAATTATGATCATTGTACCATTAAAAGAAGGCGAAAACATCGAAAGAGCTTTAAAGAAGTTCAAAAGAAAATTTGAAAAGACGGGAGTGATCCGCGAATTACGTTCACGTCAGGCTTTTGTTAAGCCCTCAGTACGCCGGAGAGAAGAAATCAAGAAGGCAATGTACGTTCAGAAGATGCAGGAAAGCGAAGAATAGTTCGTTTCCCGGTATCTCTTTATTTAACATAATATGTATGGAGGTTCCTTCATGAGCCTTAAGGAATCGTTCTTACAATATTTACAGACTGAAAAGCGGTACTCGCCGCATACTGTCAGGTCATATATGAATGATCTGGATCAGTTTCATTCCTTCCTGTCGGAGAATGGGCTTCCTGAAGATCCGGTAACAGTTACCTCACACGACATAAGGGCATGGATAGTCAGCATGCTCGATAATAACTACACCACTGTAAGCGTTCACAGAAAAATATCCTGTTTAAGGGTATTTTATCGTTATCTGAGAAAAGAAGGTGTCCTGAAAACTGATCCCCTCGAAAAAGTAGTTCTTCCGAAACGGAAAAAAACTCTTCCCGTATTTGTTGAGGAGGCTGCCATGGGTGATCTGCTTGATGTCAAGGCATTCGGTGATGGTTTTGCCGGTGTAAGAAACCGGACAATAATTGAGATGCTGTATATGACCGGAATGAGAAGGGCAGAACTGATTGGACTGAGGAATAGCGATATTGATCTTTCAGAAGGAACTGTTAAGGTAACGGGGAAAAGGAATAAGCAAAGGATCATACCTCTTGTCAAATCATTTAATGTGCGGCTGCAAGAATATATTAAATTAAGGGATGAAAAAACAGTTGATCCTGAGGGAGATTGGTTTTTTGTCACGGATAAGGGAAACAAGTTGTATGATAAATATGTTTATACTATAGTAAATACATATCTTGCAATGGTGACTACGATTGAAAAGAAGAGTCCTCATATTTTGCGTCATACCTTTGCGACCCACATGCTAAACCGCGGAGCTGATCTGAATTCTATAAAAGAACTGCTTGGACATGCCAATTTATCGGCGACGCAGATATATACCCACAATACATTTGAAAAATTAAAAAAAATATACAAACAGGCTCACCCCCGAGCCTAAATATTAACCAATCAATAAGGAGGTACTACTATGAACATTCAGATTCATTCAGTTCGGTTTGATGCCGACAAAAAGCTAACCGACTTTGTTCATCAGAAACTGGATAAACTCACCCAGTTTAGTGACGATATTGTTAATGCCGAGGTTTTTCTCAGGCTTGATAAAGATCAGGAGAGGGAGAACAAAATTAGCGAAATAAAGCTGGAGTTACCGGGTGGGCCCTTATTTGCAAAGAAGCAAACCAAGACTTTTGAAGAATCAACAGATGAAGCTATAGAGGCTCTCAAAAAGCAGATTACCAAGCATAAGCAGAAGAAGAGAGGTGTCTGAAAATTCTATTTATAAAAATATACATATTTATTTTGATAAATAAAATTTAAATTCATACATTTGCAAACCGTTTTTTAAGGGTGGATTATGCACTCGCGGGGCGTTCTTTAAATTGCCGATGTAGCTCAGTTGGTCAGAGCAGCTGATTTGTAATCTGCAGGTCGGGGGTTCGAATCCCTTCATCGGCTCTTGAAAGATTTGTAAATGTGTGTCTTAGGAGTAAGACTCTGTTTATATAGGGGGGAGATACCAAAGCGGCCAACTGGGGCAGACTGTAAATCTGCTGGCGAATGCCTTCGTAGGTTCGAATCCTGCTCTCCCCACTTAAAACAGATTTTTACCGTATACTTTAATATAATGGAAGAAGTTACGGGGCTCTTTGGACGATATAAGCGGGAGTAGCTCAGTTGGTAGAGCATTAGCCTTCCAAGCTAAGGGTCGCGGTTTCGAGTACCGTCTCCCGCTCATTTTTTGAGGCCAGAGTAGCTCAGGGGTAGAGCACTTCCTTGGTAAGGAAGGGGTCGGGGGTTCAATTCCCCCCTCCGGCTCAACAGAAGAAAATGATTTTGAAACAGATATAATTGACTATAGAATAAACTTAATTTAATACGCTTGGAGTTATGGCAAAAGAAAAATTTGACAGGTCGAAACCGCACGTAAATATTGGTACAATTGGTCACGTAGACCATGGTAAGACCACTTTGACGGCAGCGATCACTATGGTCCTTGCCAAAAAGGGTCTCTCTGCTATCAGAGATTTTGACTCAATTGATAATGCCCCTGAAGAAAAAGAAAGAGGTATAACTATTAACACCGCTCACGTTGAGTATCAGACAGCCAACCGTCACTATGCACACGTTGACTGCCCTGGCCACGCTGACTATATCAAGAACATGGTTACAGGTGCTGCCCAGATGGACGGTGCTATTCTTGTTGTTGCTGCTGATGATGGTCCGATGCCTCAGACACGTGAACACATCCTGCTTGCACACCAGGTTAACGTACCTACTGTGTTGGTATTTATGAATAAAGTAGATATGGTTGACGACCTCGAACTTCTTGATCTCGTTGAGATGGAAGTACGTGAACTCCTCAGCTTCTACAAATTTGATGGCGACAATGCACCGGTTATCCGTGGTTCAGCTCTTGGCGCTATGAACGGTGAAGCAAAATGGGAAGAAAAAGTAATGGAACTGATGGATGCAGTAGATTCATTTATTCCAATTCCTCCACGTGAAAACGAAAAACCATTCCTTATGCCGGTTGAAGACGTGTTCTCAATCACAGGACGTGGTACCGTTGCAACTGGTCGTATCGAGACTGGTGTCGTTCTTACAGGTGATGAGCTTGAACTGATCGGCCTTGGCGCAACAAAACGTAAATCAGTATGTACCGGAGTTGAAATGTTCCGTAAGATCCTCGACAGGGGTGAAGCTGGTGATAACGTTGGTCTTCTGCTTCGTGGTGTTGATAAGAAAGAGATCAAAAGAGGTATGGTTCTTGCTAAACCAGGTTCAATCACTCCTCATACAAAAATCAAGGCAGAGGTTTATGTTCTTAAGAAAGAAGAAGGTGGACGTCACACTCCATTCCACAATAAATATCGTCCTCAGTTCTATGTAAGAACTCTTGACATTACCGGTGAGATTACTCTTCCTGAAGGAACTGAAATGGTTATGCCTGGTGATAATGTTACAATCACTGTTGACCTTATCTATCCTGTTGCTATTAACGTAGGATTACGTTTCGCTATCCGTGAAGGTGGCAGAACCGTAGGTGCAGGACAGGTGACACAGATTTTGGAATAATCGGTTTTGGATATAAGGTTTTTGCTGTAGGGAAGGGTCGCGACCCTTCCTTACACAACAAAAACCAAATACGGGTGTAGCTCAGTTGGTAGAGCACTGGTCTCCAAAACCAGGTGTCGGGAGTTCGAGTCTCTCCTCCCGTGCAATTTATTATTAGTACTATGAATATAAAAGGATATTTTCAGGAATCATACACGGAACTCATGCACAAGGTGACCTGGCCTACATGGAGTGAACTACAGAACAGCGCAGTTTTAGTCATGGTGGCTTCTCTAATATTTGCACTTATTGTTGCAGGTATGGATTTTGCCTTTAGCAGGTCAATGGAATTCATTTACAGTTTGTTATACTAAACAGGAGACGGTTCCAATGAGTGAGAATGTAAAAAAGTGGTATGTGCTCCGGGCTATCGGGGGAAAAGAAAAAAAGGTTAAAGAGTATATCGATAGCGAAGTTGCACGACTTAAACTTGAGGATTATGTCTCACAGGTTCTTATCCCAACTGAAAAGGTATACCAGATAAGATCAGGGAAAAAAATCAGCAAAGAAAGAACATTCTTTCCGGGATACGTTCTCGTCGAAGCTGTACTCGTTGGTGAAATACCTCACCTTCTGCGTAATATCCCTAACGTAATAGGATTCCTTGGATCTCAGGACGGAGAACCGGTTCCGCTCAGAAAAGCTGAAATAAACAGAATACTGGGTAAAGTAGATGAACTAAATGCCAGCGATGAAGAGCTGAATGTGCCATTCTTCGTAGGAGAATCAGTAAAAGTAATAGACGGACCATTCAATAGTTTCACTGGAATTATTGAAGAGGTGAATGATGAAAAGAAAAAGCTTAAAGTGATGGTTAAGATCTTCGGAAGAAAAACCCCGCTCGAGCTTAGTTTTATGCAAGTGGAAAAAGAGAATTAACAGAAGATATTGATAGTTGTAATATTCATAATGCTTCCTGAATAACTATCAAGGTCTCGCAATTAAATACGCAAATTTAAAATTATGGCAAAAGAAGTTGCTGGACTTATCAAGTTACAGATTCGTGGCGGAGGCGCTAATCCATCACCACCGGTTGGACCTGCTTTAGGTTCGAAAGGTGTTAATATAATGGATTTCTGTAAACAATTTAATGCGAGGACTCAGGACAAAGCTGGAAAAGTAATCCCGGTAGTTATAACTGTGTTTGCTGACAAATCATTTGAGTTTGTTACAAAAACACCACCGGTTGCCGTACAGCTTTTAGAAGTTGCTAAAGCAAAGAAAGGTTCTCAGGAACCTAACCGCGAGAAGATAGCATCTGTTTCCTGGGACCAGGTTAAAACAATTGCTGCAGATAAAATGGAGGACTTAAACTGTTTCACATTAGAGTCCGCTATGCGAATGGTAGCTGGTACAGCCAGAAGTATGGGAATCACCGTTAAAGGAGAGTTCCCCGTAAAATAATTAATTAGGAGAAAAAATGACTAAACTTACCAAAAACCAAAAGTTTGCTCTTGAAAAACTCGATAAGGACAAACTTTATACTTTGAAAGAAGCTTCTGCTTTGGTTAAGGAAATGACCAAGACCAAGTTTGACGCTTCAATCGATTTAGATGTAAGGTTAGGTATAGATCCAAGGAAATCCAATCAGATGGTCCGCGGCGTTGTTTCACTCCCTCACGGAACCGGTAGAGAAACACGAGTACTCGTGCTTTGTACCCCCGATAAGGAAGCTGAAGCAAGAGAAGCAGGTGCTGATTTTGTTGGTCTCGACGACTTCGTTGAAAAGATCAAAGGTGGTTGGACAGATATGGATGTTATAATAACCATGCCATCTGTAATGGGAAAGGTCGGTCAGTTAGGTCGAATACTCGGTCCACGCGGACTGATGCCGAACCCAAAGAGTGGTACTGTTACTATGGAAATTGGTAAGGCTGTTAAAGAAGTGAAGCAGGGTAAGATTGATTTCAAGGTTGATAAAACCGGTATCATTCATGCCTCAATCGGAAAAGTCTCATTCGAACCAAATAAGATCGTCGACAATGCAAGAGAGTTTATCTCTATGGTAAACAAACTGAAACCGGCAGCTGCAAAAGGTACCTACATCCGTAGCGTATTCATTTCCAGCACAATGAGCCCGGGTGTTAAGATTGATCCTAAAGGTCTTGATGATTAATTTATTAAGTTAAAACTTGAAGAAATAATGAGACGGGAAGAAAAAAATGCTATCATAGACAGCCTTGCTGAGAAACTAAAAGAGTACAGCCACTTTTATCTGACTGATACTGCTCAGCTTAATGCCGCTGATACAAGTGACCTTAGAAGAAAATGTTTTGAAAACGATATCAAACTGATAGTTGTTAAAAATACACTTCTTAAAAGAGCACTCGAGCAGTCTAATGGAAACTTTGAAGAACTATATCCGGTTCTGAAAGGTACTTCGTCCATCATGTTTACACAATCCGGAAACGTTCCTGCTAAACTTATTAAGGAATTCCGTAAGAAACATGATAAACCTGTGCTTAAAGGCGCATACGTTCAGGAATCTGTTTATGTCGGAGATAATCAGCTCGATGCTCTTATCTCAGTCAAAACAAAAGAAGAACTGATCGGCGATGTTATAATGCTTCTGCAGTCACCTGCAAAACGCGTTATCGGTGCCCTTCAATCAGGTGGAACTAAAATTCATGGTGTTCTTGAAACACTATCAAAAAGAGAAGAATAATTAAAGTATAATCAAATTAAAAATCGATAAAAATGGCAGATCTTAAGAAGTTTGCAGAAGAACTGGTTAACTTATCTGTAAAAGAAGTAAACGAACTCGCTAAAATACTTAAAGATGAGTATGGCATTGAACCTGCAGCAGCAGCTGTAGCAGTTGCCGGTCCGGCAGTAAGCGAAGCAGCAGCAGTTGAAGAGAAATCAACTTTTGATGTTATCCTCAAAAATGCAGGCGGACAGAAATTGCAGATTGTTAAACTTGTTAAAGACATCACTGGTCTTGGACTGAAAGAAGCTAAAGCTGTTGTTGACGCTGCTCCAGGTCCGATAAAAGAAGGTGTATCAAAAGAAGAAGCTGAAGCTATTAAAGGTCAATTAGTTGAAGCAGGAGCTGAAGTTGAACTTAAATAAGTTATACCTGAATACAAGGTTATAGGTTTAGTCCCGATTTTTCGGGACTAGGCCTTTTTGTTCTTTAAATTATAAGTTCACTTAATCTTTTAATAAATGTCCTCAAAAAATACCGAAAGAATAAGTTTCGCATCCAGAAAAAATCAGCTCGAATACCCTGATTTTCTGGAGATTCAGTTGAAATCCTTCGGTGAGTTTTTTCAACTAGGAACTACTCCCGAAAACAGGAAAAGAGAAGGACTTTTTAAAGTCTTTACCGAAAACTTCCCGATAACTGATACTAGGAACAATTTCGTTCTTGAATTTCTGGATTATTATATTGACCCTCCACGTTATACAATAGAAGAATGTATCGAACGCGGTCTTACTTTCAGCGTTCCTCTTAAAGCTAAACTGAAACTTTACTGTACCGATCCTGAACATGAGGATTTTGATACAGTTATCCAGGATGTATATCTTGGAACAGTACCATATATGACCGATCGTGCTACGTTCGTTATTAACGGTGCTGAAAGAGTTGTTGTTTCCCAGTTGCACAGATCACCCGGGGTATTCTTCGGTCAGAGTATACATGCAAACGGTACCAAGCTTTATTCAGCCAGGATTATCCCTTTCAAAGGTTCCTGGATTGAGTTTGCTACCGACATCAATAATGTGATGTATGCATATATCGACAGAAAGAAAAAACTACCGGTAACAACTCTTCTCCGCGCTATCGGTTTCGAGAGCGATAAGGAGATACTCGAGATTTTTAACCTTGCTGAAGAACATAAGGTCTCTAAAACAAATATCAAGAAACTCGTCGGACGTAAACTGGCTGCCAGGGTACTTAAGACATGGGTCGAAGACTTTGTTGATGAAGATACAGGCGAGGTGGTATCAATTGAAAGAAATGAAGTAATCCTCGACAGGGAAACCGTAATCGAATCGGAACATGTCGATATGATAGTAGACTCTGGTGCAAAAGCAATCCTTCTGCATAAAGATGATACTACTCTCTCAGATTACGCAATCATATATAATACCTTACAGAAAGATCCCTGTAACTCTGAAAAAGAGGCAGTTATCTATATCTACCGTCAGCTCCGTAACGCAGAGCCACCCGACGAGGCAACAGCTCGCGATGTTATCGACAAGCTGTTCTTCTCCGATAAGAGATACGACCTTGGCGAGGTAGGACGTTACAGGATCAACAAAAAGCTTGGACTTAACACAGAGATGAATGTTAAGATCCTTACCCGTGAAGATATTATCAAGATTATCGGTTACCTTATTGAGCTTATTAACTCAAAAACCGATATCGACGATATCGACCACCTGAGTAACAGAAGGGTACGTACCGTTGGCGAACAGCTCTATGCCCAGTTTGGTGTAGGTCTGGCACGTATGGCCCGTACAATCCGCGAAAGAATGAATGTCAGGGATAACGAGGTGTTTACACCTGTCGACCTGATCAATTCAAAAACTCTTTCATCTGTAATTAACTCGTTCTTTGGAACAAACCAGCTGTCGCAGTTCATGGATCAGACCAACCCGCTTGCTGAAATGACTCACAAACGTCGTTTATCAGCTCTCGGACCAGGCGGTCTTTCGCGCGAAAGAGCAGGTTTCGAAGTAAGGGACGTTCACTATACTCACTATGGCCGCCTTTGCCCGATCGAGACTCCTGAAGGACCTAATATCGGTCTTATCTCATCGCTTTGCGTCTTCGCAAAAATAAATACTCTTGGTTTCATTGAGACACCTTATCTTAAAGTAAATCATACTTCAACAGGTTCTGTTGTTGATTTTTCAGATGAGGGAGTTATATGGTTAAGCGCTGAAGAGGAAGAAGAGAAAATGATTGCCCAGGCAAATGCTCCGCTTTTGAAAGACGGACATTTTGAAAATGCAAGGGCAAAATGCAGATACGAAGCTGATTATCCATTTGAAGAGGTAGGTAAGGTTGACCTTATGGACGTTGCTCCAAACCAGATCGCTTCAATAGCTGCTTCACTCATTCCGTTCCTCGAGCACGACGATGCCAACAGGGCTCTCATGGGATCTAACATGATGCGCCAGGCCGTTCCTCTTATTAATCCTGAAGCTCCAATTGTAGGCACAGGACTTGAAGGACAGGTTATTACCGACAGCAGGATTCTTTTTATGGCTGATGGTGACGGTGTTGTTGAATTCGTTGATTCAAATGAAATTGTAATCAGATATACCCGTACTGACGAGGAGAAATTTGTAAGCTTTGATGATGATATCAAACGTTACACTCTTCCTAAATACAGGAAAACAAACCAGAATACCTGTATCAACCTTATCCCTGTTGTCAGAAAAGGTGAGAAAGTTGTTAAAGGTCAGGTACTGACAGAAGGTTACGGTACCAAACATGGTGAACTGGCACTCGGAAGAAACCTCAAAGTGGCATTCATGCCATGGAAAGGATATAACTTCGAGGATGCTATCGTAATATCTGAGAAAGTTGTTCAGGAAGATTACTTTACATCAGTTCATATTGATGAGTACCAGCTCGAAGTACGCGATACAAAACGCGGACTTGAGGAACTGACATCAGATATTCCAAACGTTAGCGAGGAAGCTACCAAAAACCTCGACGAGAATGGTCTTATCAGAATTGGTGCACACATCAGACCAGGTGATATTCTTATTGGTAAAATAACACCAAAAGGTGAATCAGATCCTTCTCCGGAAGAAAAACTGCTTCGCGCAATCTTTGGTGATAAAGCCGGTGACGTTAAAGACGCTTCTCTTAAAGCAGGTCCTTCACTCGAGGGTGTTGTAATTGACAAAAAACTGTTTACTAGAGCTATTAAAGACAGGAAAGCCAAAGCGGTTGAAAAACCTCTTCTCGACAAAATCGAAACAGAATTCAACAGAAGTGTTGATGAACTTAAGGCCAGATTAGTTGATAAGCTTTTCATTCTTGTTAACGGAAAAACATCACAGGGTGTTAAGGATTATCTTAACGTTGACGTTATTCCTAAAGGAAGTAAATTCACCCTGAAACAGCTTCAGGAAGTTGATTTCCTTAACGTTAATCCTAACAAATGGACTACCGACAAGAAGAAAAACGATAGTATCAAACAGCTTCTTCATAACTATATTATCAAGTATAAAGAAGTTGATGGTGTTTATAAGCGTAAAAAATACAATATCACTATCGGCGACGAGCTGCCAGCAGGTATTGTACGTCTGGCAAAAGTATACATTGCCAAGAAGCGTAAGGTTAAGGTGGGAGATAAGATGGCAGGTCGCCATGGTAACAAAGGTATCGTTGCCAGGATCGTACGTGCTGAGGATATGCCTTTCCTTGAGGATGGCACTCCTGTTGATATCGTTCTTAACCCGCTTGGTGTACCTTCGAGGATGAACCTTGGACAGATCTACGAGACTGTTCTCGGATGGGCCGGACAAAAACTCGGACTTACATTCTCAACACCAATCTTCGATGGAGCCACAATAAGTCAGATCAACGACTATACCGAAGAGGCTAAACTTCCGAAATTCGGAAAGACATACCTCTACGATGGTGGTACCGGTGAAAGATTCGATCAGCCTGCAACCGTAGGTGTAATATACATGCTCAAACTAGGCCATATGGTTGATGATAAGATGCATGCCCGTTCAATTGGGCCATACTCCCTTATCACTCAGCAGCCATTAGGCGGTAAAGCTCAGTTTGGAGGTCAGCGTTTTGGTGAAATGGAAGTGTGGGCTCTGGAAGCATTCGGAGCTGCTCATATCCTGCAGGAGATACTCACAATTAAATCTGATGATGTTGTTGGCCGTGCCAAAGCATACGAGGCAATTGTGAAAGGCGAACCTATGCCACTGCCGGGTATTCCTGAATCACTGAATGTTCTCTTACACGAGCTGAGAGGTCTCGGACTAAGCGTGATACTTGATTAAGTATTACGCTGCGTTTTGAATTTTTAGTTTTAGAATAAAATAATATTCAGCATATGTCATTCAGAAGAGATAACAAAACAAAGACCAGTTACTCAAAAATCTCAATAGGTCTGGCTTCACCTGAAGAAATACTTGATCGTTCAAGTGGTGAAGTGCTAAAGCCTGAAACAATTAATTACCGTACCTATAAGCCTGAGCGCGATGGTTTATTCTGCGAAAGGATTTTCGGACCGGTAAAAGATTACGAGTGCCATTGCGGAAAATACAAACGTATCCGTTATAAAGGAATCGTTTGCGACCGTTGCGGTGTTGAGGTTACAGAGAAGAAGGTACGTCGCGAAAGAATGGGACACATTTCCCTAGTGGTTCCTGTTGCTCACATCTGGTATTTCCGTTCATTGCCTAATAAAATAGGTTACCTTCTGGGTCTTCCGACCAAGAAGCTCGATTCAATTATTTACTATGAGAGATATGTTGTTATCAATCCGGGTATTAAAGCCGTGGATGGTGTCAAATATCTTGATTTCCTTACAGAAGAAGAATATCTTGAGATATCCGAATCTCTTCCAAAAGAGAACCAGTATCTTGAAGATAATCATCCCGATAAATTTGTTGCTGACATGGGTGCAGAGGCTCTTTATAAGCTTCTGAGCCGCGTTGATCTCGACGAGATGTCTTATTCACTTCGTCACAGGGCAAACACAGAAACATCGCAACAGCGTAAAAACGAGGCTCTTAAGCGTCTTCAGGTTGTTGAGGCTTTCAGAGATTCAAAAGCGGTTAATAAACCGGAATGGATGATAATTAAAGTTGTTCCTGTTATTCCACCTGAACTGAGGCCTCTAGTTCCTCTCGATGGCGGACGTTTCGCCACAAGCGACCTGAACGACCTTTACAGAAGGGTTATTATCAGAAACAACCGTCTGAAAAGACTTATTGAGATCAAAGCTCCCGAAGTGATCCTGCGTAACGAAAAACGTATGCTCCAGGAAGCTGTCGATTCTCTTTTCGATAACTCAAGAAAAGCCAATGCTGTTAAGACAGATGCAAACCGTCCGCTTAAATCACTCAGCGACAGTTTGAAAGGTAAGCAGGGAAGGTTCCGTCAGAACTTACTTGGTAAGAGGGTTGACTACTCTGCACGTTCCGTTATTGTCGTTGGCCCGGAACTCGGATTACACGAATGCGGTCTGCCTAAAGATATGGCAGCTGAACTCTATAAGCCATTTATTATCAGGAAGCTTATTGAAAGAGGTATCGTTAAAACAGTAAAATCAGCCAAGAAAATTGTTGACAGGAAAGACCCTGTTGTCTGGGATATCCTTGAAAACGTTCTTAAAGGTCACCCTGTTCTGCTTAACCGAGCTCCTACATTGCACAGGCTTGGTATTCAGGCATTCCAGCCAAAACTTATTGAAGGAAAGGCTATCCAGCTTCACCCTCTCGTTTGTACAGCTTTCAACGCTGACTTCGACGGTGACCAGATGGCTGTTCACCTTCCTCTTGGCAACGGTGCAGTACTTGAAGCTCAGATGCTTATGCTTGCTTCTCACAATATTCTTAACCCTGCTAATGGTGCACCTATTACTGTTCCTTCACAGGACATGGTTCTTGGTCTCTATTATATAACAAAAGGGAAGAAGAGTACCGAAACCGAGAAGGTAAGGGGCGAAGGACTGACTTTCTATTCACCTGAAGAAGTTAATATAGCATATAATGAGGGTCAGATCGATCTTCACGCTGTTATTAAGGTTAAAGTTAATGACAGGGTTGATGGCGAATTTGTGAACCACCTTATTGAAACAACTGTTGGTAGAGTTATTTTTAACCAATATGTTCCGCGTGAGGTTGGTTACATTAACGAGATCCTTACTAAAAAATCATTAAGGGATATTATCGGACGGGTACTTAAGATGGCCGGTACTGCTAAAACTGCCGATTTCCTCGATGCAATTAAAAATCTTGGATTCTATGCAGCTTTCAAAGGAGGCTTGTCATTCAACCTCGACGATGTTATTATACCTGAAGAGAAGACAAAATTTGTTAACGAAGGGTATGAGCAGGTTGAAGAGGTATTGAATAACTACAGCATGGGATTCATTACCAATAACGAAAGATACAATCAGATTATCGATATATGGACACACGTAAATGCAAGACTTACCCAGACACTGATGAAACAGCTGTCGAACGATAAGCAGGGTTTCAACTCTGTTTACATGATGCTCGACTCAGGTGCAAGGGGATCAAAAGAGCAGATACGTCAGCTCTCTGGTATGAGGGGTCTTATGGCCAAGCCTCAGAAATCAGGATCAACAGGTTCTGAGATCATCGAAAACCCGATTCTTTCTAACTTTAAAGAAGGTCTTTCGGTTCTTGAGTACTTCATTTCAACTCACGGTGCACGTAAAGGTCTTGCCGATACAGCTCTTAAGACAGCTGACGCCGGTTACCTTACACGTCGTCTGGTTGACGTTTCTCAGGACGTTATTATTAACGAAGAAGACTGCGGAACACTCAGAGGTCTTATTGCAACTGCAATCAAGAAGAATGAGGAAGTTGTTGAATCACTGTACGAAAGGGTTCTCGGACGTACAACTGTTCACAATGTTTATCATCCGCTTACAGGTGATCTTATTGTTGAATCCGGTCAGGAACTTACTGAAGATCTTGCAAGAAAAATTGAAGATTCACCAATTGAGCAGGTTGAGATCCGTTCAGTGCTTACATGCGAATCGAAAAAAGGAGTATGCGCCAAATGTTATGGCCGTAACCTGGCAAACGGACGTATGGTACAGAAAGGTGAGGCAGTTGGTGTAATTGCCGCACAGAGTATCGGTGAGCCTGGTACACAGCTTACTCTGCGTACATTCCACGTTGGAGGTACCGCATCGAACATTACTACCGAATCGAGACTTGTTGCCCGTTATGGCGGTATTGCTGAGATTGAAGAGATAAGAACAGTACCTAAGAAAGATGTTGAAAAAGGTGATATAGATATAGTTATCGGTCGTCTGGCAGAACTAAGAATTGTCGACAAGAAGACCGGTATTGCTCTTACAACACATACAATTCCTTACGGTTCCAAGCTTTATATCAAGCCTGGACAGGAAATTGAAAAGGGTAAACTAATATGCGAATGGGATCCGTTTAACGCTGTAATCATTTCAGAACTCAGCGGTAAGATCGGCTATGACTACCTCATAGAAGGTATTACTTTCCGTGAAGAATCAGATGAGCAGACAGGATTTAAGGAAAAAGTAATCATTGAAAGCAGGGACAAGACTAAGAACCCGGCTATCAAGATCTTAGGACCGAAGGGCGATGAGCTAAGGGTTTACAACCTTCCTGTAGGATCTCACCTTGTTGTTGATACTGACAAGATGGTTGAGGCCGGAGAAGTTCTTGCCAAGATCCCGCGTGCTGTTGGTAAATCAGGTGACATCACCGGTGGTCTGCCGCGTGTTACTGAATTATTTGAAGCACGTAACCCGTCCAACCCCGCAATCGTTTCAGAGATTGATGGTGAGGTAACATTCGGTAAAATAAAGAGAGGTAACAGGGAAATCACAATCAAATCAAAAACTGAGGAGACAAAGAAATACCTTGTTCCGCTTTCAAAACAGATACTTGTACAGGAGAACGATTATGTTAAGGCAGGTATTCCGCTTTCAGACGGTGCCATAACTCCATCGGATATCCTTGCTATCAAAGGACCAACAAAAGTACAGGAATATATTGTAAATGAAATACAGGAAGTGTATCGTTTACAGGGTGTTAAGATCAACGATAAACATTTTGAGATTATTGTCCGTCAGATGATGCGCAAGGTCGAGATAGTTGATCCGGGTGATACAAAATTCCTTGAGCGTCAGGTTGTTGACAAGCTTGAGTTCATGGATGAGAATGACTGGATCTACGGTAAGAAAGTAATCATCGATTCAGGTGATTCACAGACACTGCGTCCTGGTATGATCATCTCAGCCCGTAAACTTAGAGACGACAATTCTGTACTGAAACGCCGCGACCTTAAGACTGTTGAAGCGAGGGATGCAATTCCTGCAACTTCGAGCCAGGTTCTTCAGGGTATTACAAGGGCTTCTCTGCAGACAAAGAGTTTCTTCTCTGCAGCTTCATTCCAGGAGACAACAAAAGTACTTAACGAGGCAGCAATCCTTGGTAAGATCGACAGACTTGAAGGTCTCAAGGAGAACGTAATCGTTGGTCACCTTATACCTGCAGGAACAGGACAGCGCCAGTATAATGGCATAATAGTCGGTTCACTCGAGGAGTATGAGAACCTTGTTGGTGTAGATCAGGAAGCTGAGGCTCAAGCAAAGTAAGTTAAATATTTTTGCCATGACAGATCCAAAGAATCCAAACCAGATCAGTATTGAGCTGAATGAGGAAGTAGCACAGGGAACATATTCAAACCTGGCTGTGATTACTCATTCTGCTTCTGAATTTGTAATTGATTTTGTCAGGATTATGCCTGGTATTCCTAAAGCACAGGTTAAATCAAGAATAATTCTGACACCGGAACATGCAAAAAGACTTGTTGCGGCACTTCAGGATAATATTGGTAAGTATGAATCTGTTCATGGAATCATCAAGGAAGTAAAAGGTTCCGGGCCGGCCATGCCATTAACTTTTGGCGGCCCTACAGCCCAGGCATGAAATAAAAGTTTGCTTTGTGCGTTTAATACTGGAAAATGAATAAGAAATAATTGTGATGATAGGACGCCTGATAAGAAAATTCTTTGTTGTACTGATAATTTTAACTCCTGTTGTTTCATACCAGGGATGCAAAAAGCAGGCTAAATGCGGTTGTGACGGAGATGTTCTTTACACTCTGGATAGGGCTCAGGCAACCGTTTATTGGACTGATGGGGGGGGGAGTATTACATTTTCCACTTCCGACAACCCTTATGCAACATACAACTTCTGCAATCCCGCTGAGATGTTCCCCAGGCTTGCTGAATCGAAGTCAGGCGACCAATTGATGGTAACTGGAAATGTTTACTGGGAATGCAGCTATCTTTACCAGCAGAGTAATTATTCATATCAGTCGTATTATAAGGTATATATGATAAAGGTTACGGATGTTTATTCTGATCTTTATGGTAAGAAGTAATACTGTAAACTGTTAAAAAATATAAAGGGAGTACTTGTAAAAGGCTCCCTTTTCTTATTTCTTAGGGCAATTTTGTATATTTCTGAAAAATTTATTGATGTATCATCAGCGCATATCTTTTGCAGGTGCAGGGAAAGTTGCATCAGCTTTATGTAAAGAGTTTTATAAGGCGGGCCATACCATAGATCTTATTGTATCGGAATCTGAAAAAAGCAGTAGTTCCCTTGCTGAAAAGTGTAATGCATCGTGGTCTGCAGAACTTGTATATCCTGATACTACCGACATAATTATTGTCGCTGTTCCCGATCAGAGAATTAAAAGTGTATTAAATACACTTAAATGCAGTCCCGACACCATTGTTGTCCACACAGGAGGCAGTACAGGACTTGATATATTTCCCGGACATATTAAAAGGACAGGTATCTTTTATCCTTTGCAGACATTTACCAGGGAAAGAGATGTGGTTTTCAAAAAACTTCCGTTCCTGCTTGAGTCTGCTGATGAGAATATCTTACAGAATTTGAAAAGTCTTGCAGAATCATTAGGAGGAGAAGTGCATTATGTTGACAGTGAGCACAGAAGGATGATCCATCTGGCAGCTGTTTTCATTTGTAATTTTACAAACTATATGCTCACCCAGGGTGAAGAGGTAGCTGTAAAGGCAGGCTATTCGCTTGATTTATTTAAACCTCTGCTGGCTGAAACAATTGCCAAAGCTATGGAGGTTGGTCCTAAAAATTCACAGACAGGACCTGCATCACGAAATGATATTAGTACTATCGAAAAACATTTGGAATTACTATCTTTCTCACCTGAACTTCAGAGATTATATGGTGAGGTTACGGATTCAATAATTGGTTATTATAAAGATAAAAGACAAAAGTAAAAATGAAAAAGTTGCTGGGTACTGGTTACTAGGTGCTAGGTAAATCCAATGTCCCAGAACCCAGCACCAAGCACCCAGAACCCAGCACCCAGCACCCAGAGCCATGGCAAATTTTAAAGAGGACCTAGTAAGAGTAAAAGCGTTTGTTTTTGATATTGACGGAGTCCTGTCACTTCAGACGATTACATTGAATTCATTTGGAGTTCCAAACCGGACAGTTAACCTTCGGGACGGATATGCCCTTCAGTTAGCTGTTAAGAAAGGTTATAAAATCGGAGTGATCTCCGGCAGCAGTTCAAAAGAGTACCAGAAGAGACTCAAAATACTGGGGGTTAAGGACATTTATCTTAACAGCCGGTCAAAACTTGATCATTTCAACAATTTTCTTGAAAAGCATAATCTGGACAAATCTGATGTTTTGTTCATGGGTGATGATATCCCCGATTTTGAGGTGATGAAAGTGGCTGGTGTGCCTGTTTGTCCTGCAGATGCCGACAGCGAGATTAAACAGGTAGCCTCATATATATCAGATAAGAAAGGCGGTGAAGGATGTGTAAGGGACGTCATCGAACAGGTTCTCAGATTAAACAACAACTGGATGGATTCAGATGCATTTACCTGGTAAGTTATGAAAGAGTTTCTTAGACTGATAAGATGGCAGAACCTGCTTATAGTTGTACTTACTATGGTACTTATGAGGTATGCCGTTATTGCTCCCCTGCTTGGAAAAATAGGAGTTGTACTGGCACAGGGAAGCGGAGAGGAGGTACCCGTTACACTTAAGTTCCCCTGGTATGACTTTTTACTTCTTGTTGCAGCTACTCTCTTTATTACCGCCGGAGGATATGTTATAAATGATTATTTTGATATAAAAACCGACCTTATAAATAAAGGTAAAGTAATTGTAGGGACAAAGATCCCTCGCCGCATGGCGATGATGTATCATAACATTTTTAATATAATAGGCGTAGCTGCAGGCTTTTATATCTCCTGGAAAGCAGGTTATATAATGATGGGAGCCTTATTCCTGATTGTTTCAGGACTTCTTTACTTTTATTCGGCAAGTTATAAACGGCAATTCCTTATAGGGAACATAATAGTAGCAATTTTAACAGCAATGGTTCCCCTTCTCGTTGTGTTCTACGAATGGCCTGCTTTATATCGCTATTATGCTGTTCATGCTAACAGCGTTCCTGAGATAAACATAATTTTTTATTGGGTGGGAGGATTTGCTCTATTCGCATTTCTTACAACACTTACACGCGAAATAATTAAGGATATCGAGGATTTTGAAGGTGATATTGCTTATGGCAGGAATACTGTACCGGTTGTTCTCGGTATTCTGACATCAAAAATTGTTTCAATAGGTCTTATTGTGCTGACTATCATACTGCTGTACCTTACCTGGTTTTTCTTTATTAATGACAAAATAACACTTATCTACCTCAATGCCGGCATAGTTGTACCATTGTTTTTTGTAATTTACAAGGTGCTTAAAAGTCAGAACAGGAAACAGCTTCACAGTGCCAGCAGTTTCATGAAAATAGTAATGCTGACCGGGATACTTTACTCAGTTGTTGTTAAAGTAATCCTTACCTGGAATCTCGTTTAATTATGCTTACTGATCTCCTTAAACCATACAGAATAATACTTGCTTCTCGATCTCCGCGAAGGCAACAGCTTTTAAAGGAACTGGGACTTAAGTTTGATACTGTTATAAGGGAATACGAGGAGACTTTTCCGGAAGGTCTTAACGGAGAGGAAATTGCGAGGTTTGTGGCACATTCAAAAGCAGTCTCTTTCAGGAGTGAAATAGCTGATAATGAGATTGTAATTACTGCAGATACAATTGTGTGGTGCAATAATATGGTCCTTGGAAAGCCAGTTGATAAGCAGGATGCTGTAAGAATTCTGAAGGAAATTTCAGGCAATACACATGAGGTAATAACAGGGGTATCTTTATTTTCGAAGAATAAGGAAGTGACTTTTTCTGATTCCACTAAAGTTACTTTTGAAATACTAACTGATGAGGATATTAACTATTATATCGAAAAATGTAAACCATACGATAAGGCAGGAGCCTATGGCATTCAGGAATGGATTGGAATAACAGCATGCAGCAGGATCGAAGGATCTTATTTCAATGTTGTGGGACTGCCGGTACAAAGACTATATACAGAATTAAAAAATTTCTTAAGATAATTGAATGAAAATCTTACACAGAGTTACACAGAGGATACACAGAGTTACACAGAGGCATTTGACTTTTCTCAGTGTCGCTCTGTGGCTTCTCTGTGTCTCTCTGTGACAGTTCTTAAAGCAAATGTAAACAAAAATAAAAGTAGAAAATATGAGAAACAGACTTGTGGTTGCCCTGTTATTTTTTGGTGTATTTATAAATGCAGGCTTGAGAGCCGATGAAGGAATGTGGATCCCTATCCTGATCGAAAAGTACAATATAAAACTCATGCAGGAAAAGGGATTTAAACTATCGGCAGAGGATATTTACAGTGTGAACAAAGCCTGTATGAAAGATGCTGTACTGATTTTCGGCGGTGGCTGTACAGGCGAGATAATATCGGGAGAAGGGCTTCTTATTACTAATCATCATTGCGGTTATGGGCAGATCCAGGAACACTCCAGTCTTGAAAATGATTATCTCAGGAACGGCTTCTGGGCTATGTCGCGGAAAGAAGAACTTACCAATCCCGGATTAACTGTGACTATTCTGAAGAGAATGGAGGATGTAACAACTTCAGTATTAAACGGTGTGACTGATGCTATGGACCAGACTGAGCGCGAAAACCTGATAAACAAAAACATATCGGAGATCCAGAAGAAAGCAGTGGAAGGTACCGGTTACAGGGCCAGAATAACGCCATTTTATATGGGAAACCAGTATTTTTTGTTCGTAAATGAGACATTTAGAGATATCCGGCTTGTTGGTGCTCCACCATCTGCAATAGGTAAATTCGGAGGGGAGACAGATAACTGGATCTGGCCGCGTCATACCGGTGACTTTTCAATTTTCAGAATATATGCCAACAAGAATAACCAGCCAGCTGATTATTCAAATGAAAACGTGCCATATAAACCAGCATATTTTTTCCCCATTTCAATAAAAGGTGTTAAGGAAGGTGACTTTACAATGGTCTTTGGATATCCGGGTTCAACTTCTCAATATGTGCCTTCGTATCATATTGATATGGTGAAGAACTTTATTAATCCAAAAATTATTGACATAAGAACCAAAAAGATTGAGATTATGGAAGCAGCCATGAATACAGATCCGCTAATCAGGATTCAGTATTCTGCTAAGAAATCGGGTATTGCCAATTCATGGAAGAAATGGCAGGGGGAAATTATGGGGCTTGATAAAATGAATACTATTGAAACAAAGAAAGATTACGAGACAAAATTTGCCAAATGGGTTGAAGAAGATGCTTCCAGAAGTGCAAAATATGGTATGATACTTCCATCGTATAAGGATCTTTATGATGCGATGAAGGAATATACTCTTGTGAACAATTATACTAATGAGGTTTTTAGCGGGGCTGAAGTTATCAGCATGGCGCGGAGTATAAAAGTATTATCTGATATCATTGAGAATAACTCTTCTGAAGAAATTGTAAATGCAGCTAAAACTAACCTGTTGACTTCAGCTAAAGACTTCTTCAAGGATTACAATATGAATACCGACAAAAAAATATTTGTTGCAGTAATGAAGATGTACGGTGAAACCCTTGGCCAGAAATGGCTTATTCCTGAATATGTCAAACTCAGAAATTCATGCAAAGGCGATTTTGAGGCTGCAACTGAAGAGCTTTATTCAAAATCAGTTTTTGCTGATGAGGCAAAATTCATCTCATTCGTTAAAGCTTTCAATAAATCATCTGTAGCTAAGGTGAAAAAGGATCAGTTTTATGTTCTGGCGATGGGAGTAACTGATTTTATGTCAAAGAATGTCAGAGGTGAACTGGCCCGGCTTAATGCTGAAATTCAGAAGCTTAATAAGCTTTATATGACTGCTCAGATGGAATTTGATAAGGAAAGAATTTTTTATCCTGACGCAAACTTTACCCTGAGAGTTACATTTGGACAGGTGGGTGGTTATAAGTCAAAAGATGCAGTTTACTATACTCATTACACAACACTCAAAGGTATTATTGAAAAAGATAACCCTGAAATATTCGACTATGATGTCCCTGATAAGCTGAAGGAGCTTTATGCAAAGAAAGATTTTGGCCGTTATACCCAGGATGGAGAGGTGCCTGTATGCTTTATTGCAAATAATCATACTACCGGTGGAAACTCAGGCAGTCCTGTGCTGAATGCCGATGGTCAGCTTATAGGCGTCAACTTCGACAGGGCATGGGAAGGCGTTGCAAGCGACATGGCTTTCAATCCCGATCAGAGTCGTAATATAAGTCTAGATATAAGATATGCCCTTTTTATAATCGACAAATTCGCCGGTGCCGGGTATTTACTGAACGAAATGAAGATTGTGGAATAGTATCCATCTTCTCAGTGTAACTCTGTGTCTCCTCAGGATTTCCTCTGTGTTATGTTCTTGAAGAACTTACACAGAGATACACAGAGTTGTCACAGAGTTACACAGAGAAGAACTAGAACCGGATAGTGTATTTCGCTTTGATCCTGGCCTCATATACTTCCGGTTTGAAGCGTTCCAGTGGGTCAATTAGCGGTGAGTTGAAGGTCAGGAAGATCTCTTTACCAGGTTTTATTATCCATTGAAGTCTTGATTGCCATCCTATTGTTTCAGTCTGGTTCTCGTACTGTGCAAAATTATACCACGACAGATTCGGACTGAACAGGAAGTTCAGGTTCAGCCTGTAGATCTGTGTCACAAAGCTTCCATCAGGAAGGTCAACCCATTTACGATCAGATTCCATCCCGATATAAACAGGAACAATCACCTTGTAACCCGCCTGTATCATCCAATCGGTCCTCTTTCCTGAATAGAAAGAACCGGTTCCGACTTTCGTTGCAGCCCATAAGTTTCTTCTTTTTGCTGAGGTAAGTGTCACACTCTTCCTCCAGAAAGTGTATTTTTCCGCAGGTATCACAAAGTTTTCGAAAATATGAAAGTCAGAGGTCAGCAATTCATGCTGATACTGTGCTGATAATGAGATAATGTCCCCACTCAGGAAAATAATATCCGACAGATTGAAATCCATTTGCGATGTAAGAAGACCTCCGTTTTTGAGATCGGATATGAAAACATATTTTACGCCTGATTTGATCTGCATTACCGGTGAATTTTTTGGTCGCGGGCCAATTCCGATTCCTCCATAAAAATCACGGATATTCTTGCGCGGTATGAAGCCAAGTCCGGGGGTAAAATCTTCTCCTATCTGAAGATATCCGAGTCTGAAATTCAACTTATCGTTTGGGTAATTAATTTCTGTTCCGAATGAGATATCATTTCCTGTCAGTCCATGGGTGAATGACTTCAATCCGTAAAGATTATAGCTTATGTTTTTATTACCTGCAAGGAGCGAACTCGCCAGGCGTAAATCGATTCCGACGAGGGTATTCTTCAGGTCGGAGAAGGCATTTCCGTTAGTTCCAATTAGTCCGATTGATGACTGTTTTCCTAGATTTCTTGATATTCTTCCCACTGAATAACCCGGATTATCCCACTGATTATCATCCTTTATATGCATGGCACCAAGGTTCCAGTTCCCGACTTTCCCGGTGAATTTTCCTCCATATTTAATTGACACCGGATTGCCTCCTGCATCAAGCCCTATTCTTCTGGAGAAGAAGGGTATCATCTGCGTACTCTGAGGGTTTTCGCTGTCTCCGTTTATTCCAAAAGTAAAATAGTTTGCTCCATCGAGGAAGAAATCCCGTTTTTCAGGAAAGAACAGGCTGAACCTGGTAAGGTTAATCTGCTTTTCATCTACCTCAGTCTGAGCGAAATCAGTATTTACTGTCAAAGAAGCTTTCAGGGAAGGTGTTATGTGGTAAAAAGCATCGAGTCCTCCATCCAGAACACCTTTGGGATCGGTATTCTGCTTTTTGCTTACTCCGCTTGTCAGATATGGTGTAATGTCTAATCCTATTCCCTGTGTAATATCTGTTATGCCTGTAATTCTGCCGGCATCAGATACCTGGAATTTATTTGCATTCAGCGAAGTTTCAGGCCAGTAGGAGGCTTCCGACTTTCTTTTTATATATCTGATGAGTTTAAGTCCCCATGTACTGTTCCCTTCTTTGAATCCGAGAGTTTTAAAGGGGATAATCAATTCTCCGTCCCATCCTTCTGTAGTAATTTTTGCTTTACCGTCCCAGAGGCCATCCCAGGATTTATTAAAATCTTTTCCGTTTTCATTTACAAGGGCATCACCAATACTTCCTCTGGGACCAATCTGAAACCAGTAGCCGCTGCGGCCATCGAGATAGGTGTCGAGGATTATCTGCACCCTGTCGTCATCACCGAGACTTACATCTCTGGCAAGCTCCTTTGCAGTGATGCCTTCAGGATCATCAAAGCACCGGATTCCGATATAGATGTTGTTATGGTCGTAAAGAAAATAGAATTCAGTCTTTTCCGAGACAGGTTTTCCCGGGTTCGGTTCTCTCTGGAAGAGCTCATTAATCACGGAGGCATCCTTCCAGACATCGTCATTCAGAGAGCCATCAATGGCTGGAGGTGTTGCTGTAAAAACAGCCCTGATCTCAGGCTGAGCAAAAAGGTTTATTGATCCGATCAGAAAAATTGAAATCGAGATTATGGAAAATCGTAGCATCTGGTTTGGAAATATTTAATAATCAGGCAGACAGGACTTCATTAATAACCCTGAAAAGCTCTTCTTTTTTTATTGGTTTGGAGATGTATCCATTACAACCGGAAGAGAGGCATCTCTCCTTCTCATCGGGCATGGCATATGCAGTCTGTGCAATAATTTTTGTATTCAGGCCCCTTTTTTTCATTTCGTCAAGCACCTCAAACCCATTCATAACTGGCATATTAATATCCAGCAGAATAAGGTCAGGCAGGCGGGCTTCTATCATATTTAACAGAATTTCACCGTTTTCTGCATGTGATAACTCAGCATTTTGTCTCTTCAGAATAAGCTCAAGGAACCGGTACGAGTTGTAGTCATCTTCTGCAATAAGGACTCTTTTTCCTTTTATATTAGGTAAGAATGTACCGGATCTGGGAACGGTTTCAGTGGTTTCCTTTGCAATAATATAGGGTAATGTGAAATAAAAAGTTGATCCAATATTGGCCTCAGATGTAAACCATATTTTACCTCCCAGCAATTCCACGATGCCTTTTGATATGCTTAATCCGAGTCCGGCTCCTTCATGATACCTGCCTTCCTCTACCTGCCTGAATCTTTCAAAAACTATTTCCTGCATTTCGGACGAAATTCCGATGCCGGTATCTTTAACATGGATCTCAATGACTTCATTTCCTTTGCTGCCGGTAATCGCACATCCGACATTTATTATGCCCCGGTTGGAATATTTTATTGCATTGCTGACAAGGTTATCCAGAACCTGTTGAACTCTGACTCCATCTGATAAAAACTTGATCTTATCAATCTCTTCCGGCAGGTTGAGTACAAGTTTGACTTCAGGTTTTTTTAGTAATAGCTCACTTCTTCTGAATGATTCAATACTGTTCGAAAGTAACTCTGAAAGGTTGCATTCTGAAACATTAACTGAAAGTTGTTTCGCTTCTATTTTAGAAAGATCAATTATATCATTGATAAGCTGAAGAAGCCGGTTGCTGGAACTTTTAATAATGTCAATATATTGAGTCCTAAAATCTTGCGACAGGTCATTTTCCCCGAGCAACTCTGAAAAACCCATAATGGAATTCATGGGAGTACGTATTTCATGGCTCATGTTTGCAAGAAAAATTGACTTAAGTTTATCGCTCTCTTCTGCCTTTATTTTTGACTTCAGGAGTTCAGCCTCGGTTTGTCTCCTTTTGGTTATGTTTTCACCAATACCTGCAACTCCGGATATCTTGCCATTTTCATCCTTCAAGAGTGTACAATTAAAGGAAACCAGGAGCCTGCTTCCGCCTTTTGTCAGAAACTCAGCTTCAAAATTCAAAGCGCTCTCATCACCTGATAATGCTTTAGCGAATAATTGTCCAAGTTGTTCCTGTGATTCAAGAGGCACAAAAATATCAAACAGGTTTTTTTCTGACAGTTCCTCAAACGTATACTCTGAAACCTCCAGAAGTGATCTGTTGCAGAATACTATTTTTCCCTCCATATCTACTATGGCAGAAAAGAGGAATGTATTTTTAAGTAATTCGGAAAACCTTCTTTCTGATTCTCTCAGTTTATCAGCCGCTCTTCTGTTCTGCCAGTTCTGGAACTGCCTGAACATTAATGTGCCTAATAGTAAGGTTGCAACCGGGTAGATAGTAAGGGTAGGTATTATTATAGTTTTAATAGTATCAAATCTGCTGGAAACTGGTAAAAGGATTGAACAACCAAGCATTACAACATGAACAACAATCCCCATTGCTACCAACTCTGCAAGATAGTTTTTACTTTGCTTTAAGGGTCGGAATCTGTGCCAAAGCATACCAATGGTACCTGAACTTATAACAACCGCAATGCCCATCCATACACCATCACCACCTTTCGCTAATCTGACCAGACCGGTTAACAGCATGGCAACAGCTGTAGGCAGTTTCCCGAAAAACAGTCCTGATACTGACAAAACAACTGAGCGGGTATCAAATACAAGTCCGGGAACCAGTATCCATGGTGTCAGCATCACTACTATACCGATCAGACCAATAATAATTCCTGTAAGTATCTTATTCAGAATGTTTTTTGGTTCATCGTTCCTGTTCCACCAGAATTCATAAACATAACTAAGAGCCAGCAGAATTGCTGTATTCTGGAGCAAACCGACAATTATTGAATCTTTCATTTATGACAATACTCAGATAAGAATAAATAAGAATACCTGTACAGATTCAAAGGTAATTCTATATTTTACTAACGAAATTGGCTGCAATTTAGAAAAATACAAGATACATCTTCGTCAGTGACAAAAAAACATTAAAATATTTTACAGAGAGTGTAATTGAATCCAGATGTATTGTTTTTATTTGACGGGATAATTTACTTTTTTCACTTTACTTTTTTGTTAGTCAAAAATTAAATCTACCTTTTGAATGATCAATTACATATATAAATGAGTTATTATAATCACCTTTTTGTTAAATTTTTTCAAAGATATTGGGTCTTATTAATTCTTGTTGCAGTTAAAATGATTCTGCAATTTGTAATAGTCAATCCGGTATATGAGCTTCACCGTGATGAGTTTCTGCATCTCGATCAGGCTAACCATCTTGCGTTTGGATTTATTTCGCTCCCTCCGCTTACCTCACTTATATCCAAAATAATATTTCTTTTTGGGGGAGATGTATTCTGGATTCGTTTTTTCCCTGCATTATTCGGTTCATTTACAATTGTTTTTGCCTGGCGTATTGCTGAGGAATCAGGTGGCAGTCTGACCTCAAAAATTGTAGTATCATCCGGTCTTATATTCTCTGCTCTGGCCAGACTAAACATTCTTTTTCAGCCTAATTCTTTTGATATAATGATTTGGACAGCAATCTTCTGGATCCTGATAAAATATTTTAAAACACCGGAGAATAAATGGTTGTATCTCTTATCTGTGGTTGCTGCTGTTGGGTTTTATAACAAGTATAATGTTGTTTTCCTTTTTGCAGGTTTGTTTATTGGTTTAATAGCGACACCCGGTAGGAAAATATTTAAAAATATTGCATTCTGGAAGGCAGTTGCTCTGGCACTTCTCCTGATTTTGCCAAACCTTATCTGGCAGATTAAGAATGGATTTCCTGTAGTTGAGCATATGAAAGTGCTGAAAGCTGATCAGCTCGTTAATAATACTGCATCAGGATTTCTTTTAAGTCAGCTACTTTTCTTCTTTGGTTCATTACCGGTTATTATATGCGCCCTAGCAGCACTCATTTTTTACAAATCGTTTAAGCCTTACCGGTTCATAGGAATAGCATTTATAGTAACAATTTCTCTGTTCGTAATACTTAAAGCAAAAGACTATTATGCAATAGGATTGTACCCTGTGCTCATTGCATTGGGAGCTGTGTTTATTGAGAAAATTCTTAAGGAAAAACTGAAACTGATCGTTTCTGGTTTTTTAATAGTGGCGAACCTTGGAATATTTTTTATGACTGCAAAAGTGATGTTTCCTCTTCTCTCTCCGGAAGAGATCCTGAAGAATGGCGAAACTTTCGAAAAGTATGGATTGCTTCGTTGGGAAGATGGGAAAAATCATACACTTCCACAGGATTTCTCCGACATGTTGGGATGGCGTGAAATGGCCGAAAAGGCGCTTCTGACTTATAAAATGATTCCTCAGGATGAAGTTGATAAGACTCTTATCATGTGTGATAATTACGGACAGGTTGGGGCACTCAATTATTACAACCGCGGTAAGATGCCTGAAGCTTATTCATTTAGTACCGATTATATCTACTGGCTGCCTCATTTAAATAACATTCAAAACATTTTACTGGTAGGAGAGAAACCTGAAGATGAGATTGTAAAACTTTTCAGTGAGTGGAAGCTTGCCGGAATTGTTGAAAATGAATTTGCAAGAGAAAAGGGAACAGGGATATACCTGTTCAGAGGAGCTGTCCCGGCATTTACTGTTTTATTTTATAAAGAAGCAGATGAGCGAAAAAAGAACCACGATATTTTCTAAAATGATTATCTTTCCTGAAAATAATAAATTATGGTCAGAATTGTAGCTGATGATAAAATGCCTTTTCTTAAAGGTGCTCTGGAACCAATTGCTGAAGTAAAATATCTGCCTGGCAGAATGATCAGTAACACACTTATCAAAAATACAGATGCACTTTTAATACGAACCCGGACAAAATGCACAGAGAAACTGCTGAATGGCACGACTGTTAAATTTATAGGAACTGCCACGATTGGATTCGATCATATTGATACACAGTATTGTGAAAAAAATAACATTGACTGGACAAACGCACCCGGATGCAACTCTTCATCCGTGCTGCAATATATAACCTCTGCACTCCTTAAGATTGCCCGCGATCATAAATTCAAGCTGAAAGATAAAACCATAGGTATTGTAGGAGTAGGGAATGTAGGGGCAAAAGTAGAAAAAGCTGCCAGGTTGCTGGGAATGAGAGTATTGCTTAATGACCCACCCAGGGCAAGAAAAGAAGGTGATAGAAAGTTTGTCCCGCTCGAAGATGTACTCCGTGAGGCTGACATCATAACTCTTCATGTGCCATTGCATCACGTAGGAGAAGATAGAACATATCATCTCTTTGATGAAAACTGTTTTAAAATGATCAGGAAAAAGGTCTGGTTCATTAATTCCTCAAGAGGCGAAGTTGTGGATACAGGTGCTCTCAAAAAGAATCTTGAGACAGGTAAGCTGCGGGGTGCAATTCTTGATGTATGGGAAAATGAACCGGATATAGATTTTAGCCTTATACCAAAAGCCTTCATAGCTACACCGCATATAGCAGGTTACTCTGTTGATGGTAAAGCTAAAGGAACTGCAATGGTTGTAAATTCTCTAAGCAGGTTTTTTGATCTGCCTCTCAAAGAGTGGTATCCTAAAAATATTCCGGTACCTGAAATTCCGGATATTTTCATCGACTGCAAAGGAAAATCAGATGAAAAAATCGTACACCAGGCTGTTGCACATACCTATAGCATTGAAGATGATGATATGCATTTCAGGTTCAATCCGTCAGATTTTGAGAACCTGCGCGGAGATTATCCATTGAGGAGGGAATTCCATGCTTTCACAGTTAATCTGAAAAACGGAAGTAAGAATATCCACAGGATACTTAAAGAGCTGGGATTTAAAGTTAAGGGAAAAGTATAGGGTTGGGAAGTTATTAGGTTATAAGGTTATAAGGTTATCAGGTTATTAGGTTATTAGGATATTAGGTTATTTGGTAATTGACATTTTTATGAAAAGATTCAGTAGAAGGGATTTTGCAAGGAAAGCGGCAATGGCCGGAATTGGAACTGCAATAATGCCAGTAATTAAAGCAGGAGAACCCGGAAGAGGTACTGCCGTGTCACATCTTGAAAATGTTAGTCTGAAAATCAGCCTGAATGCTTACTCTTTTGATAAACCTCTGAGAGCAGGATCAATGACAATAGATGATCTCCTGGATTTTTGTGCTGCAAAAGGTTTTGATGGAGTTGATCTGACCGGATACTATTTCCCCGGTTACCCTCAGGTGCCATCCGATGATTATATTTATCATGTTAAACAGAAGGCTTTCAGGCTTGGACTCGGAATAAGCGGAACAGGAGTTAAAAATGATTTTACCTGGTCTGATGTCTCCAAAAGGGCTGGTGAGAAGCAGCTTGTTAAGGACTGGATTGTTGTTGCAGAGAAACTAGGATCGCCAATTGTGAGAATCTTTGCGGGTACTCTTTCAAAGGAGCAGTACAAATGGGAAGACAGGGCAAAATGGATTGCTGATGATATCAGGGAATGTGCTGAATTCGGCAAAAAACATGGAGTAATGACAGCCATGCAGAATCATAATGATTTTATTAAGACCTCTTCTGATGTTGAAAAAATGCTGAAGATGGTTAATTCAGAGTGGAATGGACTTTTACTTGATATTGGCAGTTACCATTCAGCCGATCCATATAAAGACATCGCGCTGAACGCAAAACACGCGATTTCGTGGCAGCTTAAGGAGAAAGTATATATAAATGATAATCAGGTGGATACTGATTATAATAAGGTCATTTCAATAGTTAAGGAATGCGGCTACAAAGGTTACCTTCCCCTAGAGACTCTCGGAGAAGGCGACCCTGCAGTTAAAGTTGAAGCTCTTTTCAAAAAAGTAAAAGATGTACTTAATAACTCAATAACCTAATAACCTAATAACCTAATAACTCTACACCCATTCCTCCTTAAGCACATCTCCGGCTATACCGACTATCATCATCTTAACCGGAACTTTTCTTGATGCCTGCGATAGTGCCGATTTGACCATTTGCAGAAGACCTCCGCAACAGGGCACTTCCATCATCATAACTGTTATTGTATTTACTTTTGCTGTATCGACTAATGCAGTCAGTTTCTGGATATATATTTCTGAGCCATGATCAAGTTTTGGACAGGCAATAGCCAGCGATTTTCCTTTAAGATGCTTGCTGTGAAATCCGCCCATTGAGAAAGCCACACAATCTGCTGCAATAAGAAGATCAGAGCCCTGGAAATATGATGCGTTGGGATTTATAAGGTGCATCTGAACAGGCCACTGTCTTAATTCTGATGGCTGATCGCCGGCTGGAGTACTTGCAGCAGCCACACCCGGCTTTTCAATTACCATTGCTTTTGATCCGGGACATCCGCCTCCTCCATGACCGTGTGAATGGCCATGAGCATGCCCGGGTATATGAGATGGCTGAGGCGCAGCAGCAGCTTTTCCGTGATTATGTACCTCACTGATTACTTCATCGAGATTGAAGTTTAATTCTGACCTGTGTTCTTTAAGGTATGAAACACCCTCCTGGAGGAAACCTGTCTCTCCATGATCTTTCATATGTTTAAGGTGAGCAATTACTGTATTCTTACCTTTGTCTTTCATCTGCTCCATTACCCGTGTTTCATTATATGGTTCTGCTTCACGGGTTTCAATTGTTATTGCTCCTTCCGGACAATGCCCGATACAGGCACCAAGTCCATCGCACATAAGTTCACTTACAAGCCTTACTTTTCCGTCGATTACCTGTAACGCCCCCTCATGGCAATTAGGTACACACAGTCCGCAACCATTACACAAATCTTCATCGATCTTAAGGATATCTCTTTTCATATTTATATTTTTTAAATTATTTTCTGATGCAAATTTGCATAAGCTTCAGAAGCTAAATTGTAACATATGTTACAATTTGTTATTTTTATATAAAAAACAATGGACTATTCTGTTTTAACATCATCTCCTCTGTTCAAAGGATTAGATATCAGCGCAATTGAGCTCCTAATAAGTGAAGTCTCGCACAAAATACGGAATTTTAAGGCAGGAACAATTGTATCACAAAGCGGCGATCCCGTTATTTCTCTTATGATAGTGGTAAGTGGTATTGTTAAAGGTGAAATGGTCGACTATGCCGGTAGGGTCATTAAGATCGAAGATATACCAGCACCGGGAGCTCTTGCTTCTGCCTTTATGTTTGGTAACAATAACAGATTCCCTGTGAATGTTATATGCAATACTGACACAGAAATACTGGTTATAGACAAGTCTGATTTCCTCAAGCTTCTGATGAATAACGACAGGATCCTTGTTAATTTCCTTAATATGATCTCTAACCGGTCACAATTCCTGTCAGAGAAGATTAAGTTTCTTAATTTCAAGACAATTAAGGGTAAACTTGCTCAGTATATCCTTCAGAAAGCAGGCACAGACAAGAACATTATATACCTCGATGTAACACAGAATGATCTGGCCGACTTCTTTGGGGTTGCCCGACCTTCAGTAGCACGGGCTTTGGGAGAACTTGAAGAAGAGGGACTAATTGAAGCTAAAGGAAAGAGCATCAGAGTTATTAATAAAAGCGGGCTCACGAATCTCACAGCCGACTGAAGATCTTATACCGGCAAGGTTATTACGAAGCAGGTACCTTCGCCTTCTTTGCTTTCGACACTGATTATGCCTTTATTTATCCTGACGAGCTCCATACAGAGTTTTAATCCTAAGCCGGTACCTTTCTCATTCTCTGTACCCGGTGTGCTGTTTATCTCTTCAGAGGTAAAAAGACTCTTCTGTTTTTCTGCACTTATCCCAATCCCGTTATCGCAGATCTTAAGTAATATTCCGCCGTTTTCCTGTGTCTTGTCTTTAAGTAGAATGCTTATTCGTCCTCCACGATGCGTATATTTTACAGCATTTGAAAGCAGGTTTCTTATTACTATGTCAAGCAGGTCTTTATCGAAGATTGCTGTTGTGTTGCCAACCTGGGTAAAATTCACAGAGATTTCTTTCTTATCAGCAGTTTCCTTGAATATGCTGAGGTTTGTGAGTATAATGTCTGCAAGATTCAGTTTCTCCGGCGCATATTTTATTTTTTCCTCCTGACCTCTTCCCCAAACAAGCATGTTCTCCAAAAGACTTATTACCTGCTGGGCATATTGAATACTTGAATTTGCAAAAGTGTCGTATTTCTCTTTATATTCCTTCTCTTTAAGAAGGTTAAGCATATACAGGATGTTAACAACAGGACTCCTGAGATCGTGGGAAATTACAGAGAAGATCCTGTTTTTCAGCTGAATGGTTTCTGACAGTTGTCTGTTTTGAGTTGCAATCATAACATTCTGCTTCTCAATTTCCTCATTCCTCTTTTTGAGCTCCTGGGTTCTTTCATTTATTATAAGTTCGAGATTCTTATTCATGAACTCCAGTTCATTCTGCAATTTCTCCTTCTCCCGGAAAGCCATAATCCATTTATAGAGTAACAGGGCTGCCTGAATGAACACAAACAATACCACAAAATAAGTAAGGTAGTAACTTGATGTTGATACTATCTGACCCAGAGACACTCTTATATCGTGTACCCCTCCAGCAATAAGCAACATAAAGGCAAGAAAATAGGCTGTATCCAGCATTGTTTTTCTGAATAATCCTAAGAAGCTCATAATCAAGGCATAAATCATGAGTATCAGCATTGCCGGATAAAATAAAAGAGTTGAGTTGCTGAAAATTTTTACAGGAAGTACGAGGGTTCCGAGAGTTGTAAGCGTGAATATGATTGTGACCATCAATGCAAATAGTCTGAATGGTTTTTTAGGATAGATATAATATACAACCCAAACCCATCCGATCATAATCGTAAAGAGTCCAATGTATTCAATCCTGACAATCCAGTCCCACTGAATCTCAATTAAGTTCTGAATAAGATAATGTGAAGTAAACAGCGGTCTTATCGCAAGACCGAAGGTAGCCATACTGAATAAGCCCATTATTTTTTCTTTGGGATTTATCAGGAAGAAGAAGAAAAAGAAGATTGAAAAACTCAGCAGAAGACTTATTACTGCCCAGTCACCAGCCCAGCTGTTGGCCAACTGTTTCTGGACATTAGAAAAGGTCCCCAGTTTTACAGGTTGCCAGAAACCACCACGTCTGTGATCATAATTGGATACAATAATTATTATTGAAAGGACATTGGAGTCAGGGATGATTCTGAAGAAGTTCCGTTTATACTCCGGAGTTGACTCATCCGCAGATTTTCCTGTGGTCCCGTTTCCTCCGAGGTACTTGCCATTCAGATAGATATCGTATGATGAATCAAATACGGGTAAATCGATACCCAGTGCTGTCTTCAGCTCAGAAGGGAGCAAAACTGTAAGCCGGTAGGTAGCATAACCGTTTTTTTCAGTTCTTACCGACTCCTGAGGATAGTCACTCCAATACGATGGTACTTTACCGTAATAATCAGGAATTATATTGACACCATTAAAATCATGAGGATGGAGCATCTTTTTCCAGTAAAACTCCCACTCTCCGTTAAGTTTTACAATGAAATGTTCAGGATTGCTTATTTCCCGGAGGTCGAGCACACCTTTGATGGCTACCGGGTCTGATGTCTTCGCACCCAAGCTGGATGCGAAGAAAATAAGCAGAATTATTAACCTGATCTTCATTGAGATTTCTAATTATTTCAGACCTCTGTTAACAAGCAGGGCATCTATACCCGGTTCCTTGCCTCTGAATGCTATATACATATCCAGAGGATCACGGGTTCCTCCTCTGGCAAGTATCTCTTTTTCAAATTTTGCAGCTACATCCTTATTGAAAATGTTACCTGTTTCTTTAAAAGCCTGGAAAGCATCTGCATCGAGAATTTCACACCAGATATACCCATAATAGCCAGCATAGTATCCTCCGGCCCAGATATGATTGAAATAAGTAGATCTGTAACGGGGTTTTATTTCAGGTATCAGTCCGTATTTGGCCATGGCTTTATTCTCAAAATCTCTGATATCAAGGTCAACAGGCTCTTTAAGCGAATGATATTCCATGTCGAGTAACGAGGCCGCAAGGTATTCAACTGTCTGGAAGCCGGTATTGAACTTGCCTGCTTTTTCAAGTTTTTCAACTATCTCGGCTGGAATGATCTCACCGGTCTGATAATGTTTTGCATATACTTTAAGTACCTCTGGTTCAAGCACCCAGTGTTCCATTATCTGTGAGGGAAGTTCAACAAAATCCCTTGGCAGATTACCTCCGGGGAATGTTTTATTTGAGAGAAGTCCTGCAAGTGCATGACCGAATTCATGAAAGACAGTACTTGCTTCTTCTGCGGTAAGTAAAGCCGGTTTGTCAGAGGTTGGCGGTGTTGAGTTCGTAACCATTGTGACAAGGGGTGAAATCATTTTACCGTTGATATCACGACTTTGTCCCCTGAAAGCTCCGCACCAGGCACCGCCTCTTTTTGATGGACGCGGATAATTGTCAATCATAAGTATACCAACATGTTTCCCCTCGCGTGTAACCTCGAAAGTATTTACGTCAGGATGATATTTCGGAAGATCATCTCTTTTGGTGAATGTGAGTCCGTATAGCTGATTAGCAACATAAAACATGCCCTCCATCACATTATCAATCTTGAAGTAAGGTCTGGTAACTTCATCATCAAGATCATACTTCGCTTTTTTGATTTTCTCAGAGTAGTACCACCAGTCCCATGGTTCAAGTTTGAACTTGCCTCCCTCTTTATTTATAAGTTCCTGCTGTGCAGCAGCCTCTGCTTTTGCAACAGGTGTTGCAGCATCCCATACCTGAGCAAGGAAAGTCATTACTTTCTCGGGTGTTTTAGCCATTGTTCTCTCAAGAACAAAATCTGCAAAACTATCATAGCCAAGAAGATGTGCTCTTTCAACCCTCAGTTTGGCCATCCGGGCAATTATTGCTTTATTATCCTTATCGTTATCGTTATCACCTTTCATGAAATAGGCTGTGAAAAGCTTTTCACGAAGATCACGTCTGTCAGAGCTTTGCAGAAATGGTGTCATGCTTGGTACCTGAAGAGTAAATACCCATTTCCCATCCATCCCAAGCGACTTGGCCATTGAAGCAGCCTGAGTTACAACTCCTTCAGGTAATCCTGACAAATCCTCTTTTTTATCAAGAATCAGTTTGAAACCATTAGTTTCAGCAAGAAGATTCTGTCCGAACTTAACAGAAAGCATCGAAAGTTCTTCATTGATTTTACGAAGTTTATCCTTGTCTTCAGCTGAAAGTGCTGCCCCGCTTCTGATAAAATCCTTATAGGTGTCTTCAAGTATTTTTTTCTCTTCCTCATCGAGCTTAAACTTATCCTTGTTGTCGTATACGCTCTTAACACGCCTGAACAGTGTGTCGTTGAGGTTTATATCGTCGTTGTGTTTCGACGAAAGAGGGGAGAGTTCCCTGCTTATTGCCTGTAGAGAGTCGTTCGTATTAGCTGAATTCAAAGCACCGAAAACTCTGCTTACGCCTGAAAGCAGTTGGCCACTGTATGCCAATTCTTTTATTGTGTTATCGAATGTTGGTTCCTTTTTGTTATAGATTATGGCCTTTATTTCAGCCCTGTGTACTTCAAATCCTTTAAGAAATGCAGGCATGAAATGTGCTGCCTTAATCTCCTCAAAAGGAGGAATTTCAAAAGGAGTTTCGTATTTATTAAGAAGCGGATTATCGCTCTTTTCAGCCTTTTTGCATGCTGATGCTGCCACAAAAGCTATAAGAATTAAAACCAGAGTCTTTTTCATTTTTAAATATTCGGTTAGGTTATGGTTAATGGTCTGCAAAGTACAAAAATCGTTTCGGATGTCTATTTCCTGACAATTATTTTTTTCATCTTTTTAATTTTAGGGTGATCAGCTTCTGTTTTTGCTATTTCTTTTATTATGAACAGAATATCACCTTTATTCACATTTGCTCCCTGCTGAACCACGATTTCGGCGATCTCGCCGTTATAGGGACACGTTATCTCAGTGATATATGAATTGGTCTGGAGATAACAGATCCGGTTGCCTTCACTTACAGGATCACCAACAGCAGAAGGTTCAGTAAGTTCGGAGTAAAGATTATAATATACTTTCCCTTTTGCCGGAGAAAAGATGTTTTTATGATCGGGATTAGAAGTCTTTATATCTTTAGGTGTTTCTGCCTTTTTTTCAGGTTTAGCTCCAGTCCCGACAGTTAAGCTATTGTTTATCACTTCCCTGGCTTTTTGAAGTTCACTCTCAAATCTTGATTTAGCAACCCCTGACTTGTAATCGCGGTATTGCCTGTCGTGCATAGCGAGTTCAAATAGCTCCTCATCATCATTGCCTGTTTCCCAGCCATTCTTTTTCATCTCCTCCCTGAAAACTTCAAGCTGATCGGGATAGCCATCCTGAGGGATCCCTGTGTAGAACTCCTTATTCTGGTTTTTTGCCAGGTTAATTATTTCAGAGTCTAGTTCCCCCGGAAGATTTCCTGCCTTTCCAAGTATCATGTCCCAGGTATTGTTATCTATCATTGAATATCTCTCTTTTCCGCCTGCCAGCTGTATAATATTCATAAGAGCAACATTCTTTACATACTGACTGAATGGCGTTACAAGCGGGGGATACCCGAGTTTTGGCCAGATGAATTCTACTTCATCGAAGAGTTTTATTACTAATTCGTCTTCAGTAAGTTCCTTTTGACCTTTGTTTTTAAGGGTAGTATTTATTCCGGCATGAACTCCTTTAAGGTCTGCCATCATGCTTCCCATCATGCCGCCGGGCAATCCGCTGCTGATTAGCAATGAAGAGATCTGTTTGTTCCTGGGATCAATAAAACAGCCGAGAAAGTCGTCTATAAATTTCTGGGTAAGCGATCTTACTTTCATGTAAGCTTCCATATTTATTTCCGGAACATCAAATCCTGCATCTTTCAATATTGCCTGAATTGCTATAACATCGGGATGAATCATCCCCCAGCTCAGGGGTTCCATAGCAACATCGAGATAATCGGCACCTGCCCTTGCCACCTCCAGCATCGATGCCACTGACATTCCCGGTCCTGAATGGCCATGATATTGTACTATAATCCCGGGATATTTAGATTTGATCCGTCTTACAAGTTCTCCAAGCATTGCAGGACGACCGATCCCTGCCATATCCTTCAGGCAGATCTCATCTGCGCCATACTCAATAATATGGTCGGCGACATCCATAAAGTAGTCAACTGTATGTACAGGAGAATAAGTGATTGAGAGGGCTGCCTGGGATATCATCCCTGCTTCTTTTGCATATTTAATTGATAATTCAAGATTTCTGTGATCATTCAGACCACAGAAGGAGCGGGCAATATCGACACCCTGGGCTTTCTTAACTTTGAACATAAGCCTTCTGACATCCGCAGGAACAGGGAACATTCTAATGCCGTTCAGCGCCCTTTCGAGCATATGAGTTTTTATGCCTGCCACATTAAATGGCTTCGTCCATTCCCTTACAGCAGTGTTTGGATTCTCTCCGTACATTAACTGAACCTGTTCAAATGCCCCTCCGTTTGTTTCTATCCTGTCGAAACACCCCATTTCAATAATATGAGGTGCTACTTCTTTCAATTGGTCAATACGCGGCTGATACTTGCCTGACGACTGCCACATGTCGCGGTAAACAAGACTGAATCCTATTTTTCTCTTCATAAATACCCTTTTCTGGATTGGAATAATTACGAAATTACCTATTCAACATCGGGGAAAATATGATATAAGTCCTGAAAAAAAGGAAAGTCACCGGGCGGTGACTTTTTCCTTGATTTACCTAAACCTGATCGTAGAATTTGCCGAGTGGCAATAGTGGTGAAATTAACTTGTTAAATTATATTTTCATGGTTGCCCAAATCGCTAATAAAAAATACTGTCCAGGAACTTTTTATCTTCTTTTGTTTTCCATTCAACATATAGACGTGTACAATTTCAAAATGTTGCAGGAAATTTGGTTAATGTTATGTTAATCATTTGTTAAAATTGGGTAAGTAGTTGAATATTAGCTAAGTCCTGCATAATCTAGGGGATCCCTCGCTACCGCTTCGGGATGACAAGTCGTTTTGGGTCATAGGGGGAAAGAAGTGGCGATTCGCATTCTGAATTTGATCCGCTCATCGATTTTTAGACGAATCGCCACTTCTTTCCCCTCCTATACCCAGATTCGTGTGTCATCCCGACCCTCAGCGAGGGATCTCATTGAGAGAGCAGGATTTAATTTATTATTTGAATCTCATTATTAGAGAGTCAACCGTATAGGATGTGAAAATCCCCAGACCCCCTGAGATATTTGAGTACACCGGAGTAGCCTCAGCAAATGGATTTTCACTATCATTATAATCCTTAAGCGATTTATGATAGAGGTAATAGGATTTTTCAGTATGATATAAATATATTTTCAGCAGAGTTGAATCACGTGATGGCGAGAAGTAATAGCTATAGTTTCCTGTTGTGACAGCAACAAGCTTCTTTCCATCCAGACCTTTATCTGTAATATACTCGTTATCAAAAGTTGGGGATATTTCCATTGCATATGCCTTTTGAGTAGCAGGATTTGTTTTGTATACCAGACCTGAACAAGCTACTCTGTAGTAGTTTTCTTCATTTGGTACATCCTGAAATGTAACTTTAAGACTTAAATATCTGAAAGTTGTACCATATTGTGATTGCAGCTCTATTGGGGAATGCATAATTATTGAAAAGGTATCTAGTTCGATGTTGAATTCTCTTTTAACAGGAACACAACTTATACCTTCAGCTGATAAGCCGGTTTCACTTATGACTTTTAATTTATAGGTAGACCCGTAACTGACCTGCATTTTTTTGTTATCAAGTATAAATCCTCTGGCTGCAGTGTCAAGAGCAACTTCTTCTATACCATTTGAGATGTAGCCTTTAAGCATACCTAAAGGCTTTTCTGTATCAAGTTCGCCAAATAGTCTTTTATTTGATGATACGGTAAAGTATGATCTTGTATCAGACGGGGAAATAAATGATGTAATCACCAGCTTCTGTTGAAATTCCGGAAGATCTACAGTATTCACATCTGTTTCACATCCTGCCAAAAAAATCATTAGCATAACAAGCAGATAATAAATGATATTTAACTGTTTCAGTTTCAAAACTTGAATGAATATGTAAATGAAGGTATAATAGGAAACAGACTCACCTGTTTTAAATAGCCATATGTCTTGTTGGTGGCATTATCGTACTTGTAATCAGTGTAATAGTAAAATGGATTCTTCCTGTTGTAAATATTGTAACAGGAGATTTCCCAGGTCCGTTCGCCCCAGTCTTTCTTTTTATGGAACTGAATACCAATGTCAAGTCTGTGATATGACTTCATCCTGAAATTGTTCTTTTCACCAAAATCATTTATTACTCTGTCACCGGGGGTTAGCAACTGGTCTCGGTAATAGTCATAGTGAATAAATCTTGGATTATCTGATACAGGATGTTCTCTGATTATGTATTCCGACATTGGAAGGGTGACTGCATTGCCTGTTCCGTAGACCCATGTCCCTGAGAGTGTTATTCTATTGCTTAATTTGTAAGTCGCTACAACTGATATGTCATGTCTCCGGTCATATCTTGCATAATATTTCTTCCCGAAATTTAGCGAATCGAATTGCATCTGTGTCCATGAAAGCGTATAACCTATCCAGCCGTTAAACCGTCCTTCTTTCTTCTGAATCAATACCTCCATTCCATATGACCATGACCTTCCTGCTGTAACATTATCTTCCCAGTTTATGCCAACAGCGGAGTTGGCTTCATCAAGGTTAATAAAGGAGGCTCCCTCTTTATATCCTATAACATTGTCCATTGTTTTGTAGTAACCTTCAAGCGAAAGGGCCAGTTCCGGATTCCTTATGTCCTTGACAATGCCTAAAGCAACCTGTTTTGAATGCTGTGGTTTTACTCTGTCGGTGGTTGGTACCCACAGATCTGTTGGCAGACTGATGCCTGTACCTGAAATCATATGAATATATTGATTCATCGATGCATATGATCCTTTTAAGGCGTAATCATTTTTCAGCCGCCATGCTAAAGAAAGCCGTGGTTCAAGAAAAGCGTACTGGTTTTCTGAAGCCAGAAAATGACTAAGCCTCAAACCTCCGTTTACTTTCAGTGTTTGCACAGGTTGCCATGTATCCTCAGCGTAGAGTCCTGATTCAACACCATCTATGTGCCTGATATCCCGAATGTTTATGTGTTTTGGAACATCCAGTTCAACAAAAGCATGTGGTTTGAACCTATGATATATCGTAATAGCTCCAGCTTTTACCCAGTGTTTTGTATTGGGAATGAAATCAATGTCATACTTCAGTGAGAAATCCCTTATTCCCGAGTAATACTCTGCATAGTAGTCTTTGCCTTCTCCAACAACTCTATATTTATCGTATATTCCAAAAGTATAATTGCTGAATACCGCTGAGGTATTAGCAAATATCTTGTTATTGAACAAGTGGTTCCATCTCAGGGTGCCGGTAGCATTACCCCAAAGGAAGCCAATGTTCTCCTGTACTTCAGCATCATTATTTTTGACATAAAATTTGTCTTTTCCGAAATATCCGCTCAGGTAAAGCTTGTTTTTTCTCCCAAAATCATAATTGATTTTAGCATTGAAATCGTAGAAGTAGTATCCAATATTTTCTGTATCCATCGCTTTTAATATTGGTCTGAGGATAAGGTCAGCATAAGTCCGGCGCCCTGATAACAGAATTGATGACTTGCCTTTGCTGAGCGGTCCCTCGACTGTCAGTCTCGACGATATCAGGCCAATCCCTCCCTCACTGTGCCACTGTTCTTTGTTCCCTTCTTTCATATTCATCTCAAGCACAGAGGATAACCGGCCTCCATACCTTGCAGGGAATCCACCCTTTGTTAATTCAACACTCTTAAGTGCATCGCCGTTGAAAAGTGAGAAAAAGCCGAACAGATGACTGGCATTGTATACTATTGCATCATCAAGAATGATAAGGTTTTGGTCTGGTCCGCCGCCCCTGACATAGATCCCGCTGCTGCCTTCGGAACCTTTTTGGACACCTGGCATAAGCTGCAATACTTTCAGAACATCTTTTTCTCCCAGAAGTGATGGTACATTTTTAATTTGTGCGGCTTGAAGTTTTACTGTGCTCATTTTTACCGATTCACTCTGTTTCTCCTGCTTTTCAGCAGTTACAGTCACTTCATCCAGAACCAAACCAGGTTTCAGATCGATATTCAATTCAACATCATTGTGCAAGGAAGTTTTAACAATCTTGGTAGTGAATCCCACATATGATATAATAAGTTCAACAGAATCAGCCGCTGGTAAAGTCATCGAATAAAAACCGTATGTATTTGTTGTTGTGCCTGTTTTATGGTCTGATAAGTAGATATTTACACCAATCAGCGATTCGCCGCTGACAGCTTCTCTTACATAGCCGCTGATTGTATACCGATTAAAATTCTGCCCATTTACAGTGAATAGAAACAAAGATAAAATAGCACTAAGAAAGGCGAGTCTCATTGCATCAAAATGTACTGTTATAAAAATAACGATAACTTTGAGTATTTATTATGGATGTTAATCATATTGAAAAAATATTTAACTTGCACCCATCATTTATCTAAGATGATAGCAAAACTGAAATATAGTTTCAACATGCAGCGCCTCGGAAGAAGGCTATATTGCTGTCTTATGTTCTATTCCAGGTTATTCTGAAACCTGTTCAAGATTCAAGATTCAAGATTCAAGATTCAAGGTTTCAGATTCAAAGTTCCGGATTATAAATCACCTCACTTTTCATTTTTCACTTTTCACTTTTCACTTTTCACTTTTCACTTCCTTATGAAAGGTCTAATTTTCAGCGTAAAAAGGTACTCAGTGCACGATGGTCCGGGCATCAGGGTGACATTCTTCATGAAAGGATGCCCGCTGGCATGTCTGTGGTGCCATAATCCTGAAGGCATTTCCCCTTTTCCTGAAACAGTAACAAGAATAAACAGGGTAGGCGACAGGGAATTCACTAAAAGTGAGGAGGTTGGTAAATATTATTCGGTTGAAGAAATACTTGATATCCTCAATAAGGAACGGGTTTTTATAGAAAAATCCAATGGAGGCGTTACATTCTCGGGAGGAGAGCCAATGCTTCAGGCTGAATTCCTTCTTGAAGTATTGAAAGCCTGTAAAAAAGAAGGTTATCATACAGCGGTTGATACTTCAGGTTATTCATCTGCTGAGAATTTCAAATCAATTATTCCATTTACCGATCTCTTCCTCTTCGATTTAAAACACCTTGACAGTTTAAGACATCTTGAATTGACAGGAGTTTCCAATACAGTCATCCTGGAAAATTACAGGCTTTTACTTGAAAGCGGAAGGGAAGTAATGGTACGGGTGCCTGTTATACCTGGTTATAATGATGATCCTGAGAGTATTGAAGGGTTAAAGGACTACCTAGAGAAAACAAAAACAGTCACACTGAAGAAGATCAGTCTTCTTCCTTATCATAAGATAGGTTCATCGAAATATAAGAGATTTAATATTCCTAACAGAATGGAGAATGTTGAACAGCCAACAAAGGAAAGAATGATGCAACTAAAAGAGTACTTCAGTGAAACTGGTATTAAAACCAAAATTGGAGGATAGTAACAGAAATGAAGTATCCTTAGTGACCCTTTGTGGAAACCTTTGTGCCCTTTGTGGTAAGAATTTAACCACAAAGTAACTCGAAGTACAGCACTAAGGAACACAAAGGAAAATTGTAGATATTTAAAATAACATCAATTATTGAGATATGATTATTTCAGAAAGAGTTAAAAAATTAAGAGACCAGAGTCTGAATGCAGTAGAGACTCTGAGCGCAGAAAGAGCATTGCTTATTACCAGGTTTTACAAAAGTGATGAAGCCCGTGAACTCTCAGCTCCGGTAAAGAGAGCCAAAGCATTTGAATATCTTCTTAAAAACAAGGAGATCTGCATCAACGAAGGCGAACTGATAGTAGGGGAAAGAGGACCTGCACCCAAGGCAACGCCCACATATCCGGAGATTAGTCTGCATACTCTTAAAGATCTTGAAGTTCTCAATTCGAGAGAGAAAGTGTTTTTCAGAGTTGATGAAGAAGTGAGGAAGATCTATGAAAATGAGATAATTCCTTTCTGGAAAGGAAAGAGTAACCGCGACAGGGTGATGTCGCTGATGACACCTGAATGGCTGAATGCCTATAATGCCGGACTCTTCACCGAATTTCAGGAACAGCGTGCGCCGGGACATACTGTTCTGGGGTACAAAATGTTTAAAACAGGATTCCTCGATCTGAAAAAGGAGATCAATGAATCAATTTCGAAGCTTGATTTCTTTACCGACAGTACTGCATATGACAGGCTTGAAGAGCTGAAGGCAATGAATATTGCCTGTGATGCAATTATAATGTATGCCAGCAGGCATGCTTCAGAACTTGAAAAACTTGCTGAGAAAGAACAAGATAGTAACAGGAAACGTGAATTTTTAAAAATGGCTGCAGTATGCAGAAAGGTACCGGCAAATGCACCTGAAACAATTCATGAGATGCTGCAGCATTACTGGTTCATTCACCTTGGAGTGATAACTGAACTCAATCCCTGGGATTCTTTCAATCCGGGCCGGCTCGATCAGCACCTTTATCCGCTGTTTAAAAAGGAAATTGAAGCAGGTACCTTATCAACCAGGGAACTTGATGACCTTTTGGGCTGTTTCTGGGTGAAATTCAATAATCATCCATCGCCTCCCAAGATGGGTGTTACTGCGAGCGAGAGCAGTACATATACTGATTTTTGTCTGATCAATCTGGGCGGATTGAAGCCTGACGGGACAGATGCTGTTAATGAAATGTCGTATATTCTCCTCGATGTGATTAAGGAGATGCGGATCCTTCAGCCAAGTTCGATGGTTCAGATAAGTAAGAAAAATCCTGACAGTTTTATACATAAAGCACTTGATATCATCAGAACCGGCTTTGGACAGCCTTCCTGTTTTAATACTGATGCAATTATTGAAGAATTGCTGAGGCAGGGTAAGGACATCGTTGATGCACGTAACGGAGGTGCTTCAGGATGTGTTGAGACAGGCGCATTTGGTACTGAAGCATACTGGTTAACCGGTTATTTCAATCTTTCCAAGATACTTGAGCTTACTCTGAATGACGGATTTGACAACAGAACAAACAAACAGGTTGGGTTACATACTGGGGCTCCAACAAGTTTCCTGAAATTTGAAGATCTTATAGAAGCATATCGTCTTCAGGTAAAATATTTTGCCGATATCAAGATCAGGGGGAACAATGTTATTGAACGCACATTTGCAAACTGGCTTCCTGTACCTTTCCTCTCACTGCTTCTTGAGGATTGTATTGCTAATGGAAAAGACTATAACAACGGAGGTGCAAGATATAACACATCATATATTCAGGGTGTAGGCCTTGGTAGTATTACTGATATGCTTACTTCAATCAGATATAATATTTACGATAAGAAAATTATAAGCTGGCATGAATTACTGAAGGCTCTGAATGATGATTTTAAGGGATATGAACAGATGCAGCATGATCTTATTTATAATTCACCAAAGTTTGGAAACGACGATGATTATGCTGATCAGCAGGCTGTTACTGTTTTTGAAATTTATTATGATGCTGTAAATGGACGTCCCAATACAAGAGGTGGTATTCACCGAATAAATATGCTTCCCACTACTTCGCATGTCTATTTCGGTAGTGTGATGGGAGCCACTCCCGACGGACGGAATGCCAGGTTGCCTCTCTCAGAAGGAATCTCACCATTTCAGGGTGTGGATCATAACGGACCAACATCTGTTATCAAATCAGCATCAAAGATCGATCATATACGTACAGGAGGGACACTTCTGAATCAGAAATTCTCTCCCTCATTTTTCGAAGATGAGGAGAGTTATGCCAATCTTACAGCCCTGATCCGCAGTTATTTCAGTCTCGACGGACATCATATACAGTTTAATGTTGTTAATGCTGAGACCCTCAAAGATGCCCAGATTCATCCTGAAAGATACCGGGATCTTATAGTTCGGGTGGCAGGTTACAGTGATTACTTTAATGATCTTGGCGAAGATCTTCAGAATGAGATAATCAGAAGGACGGAACATGAGGAAGTATGACCTCAGATGATAATTATCTTATAAAGGTTTAATTGTTATTAGGTTAAAAAGTTATTGGGTTAAAAAGTTATTCGGTTATTCTGGGGATGATTCCTATACTTTCCCAATAACCCAATAACCCAATAACCCAATAACCCAATAACTCCTTTAAATACTAATTGTTATTTCATTTTACTCTTATCCTTTACCTCATTGAATACTGATGTAGCAGTAGCAACAACTCCTGCGATATCGGTAAGATTTGAAGGAAGGATCATTGTATTATTGGTTTTAGCCAGGTTTCCGAAAGCGTTTAGATATTGTTCAGCAATTCTCAGGTTCACGGCATTAAGACCATTTTCCTCAGAAATAGCTTTTGAGATAGCTCTCAGTCCGTTTGCAGTAGCAGTGGCAATCTGCTCAATCTCTGATGCGCGTCCTGCTGCTTCGTTAATACGCCTCATTTTCTCACCTTCAGATTTCAGGATATATTCCTGTTTGTCTCCATCGGCATTATTAATCTTGGCTTGTCTTGTTCCTTCTGATTCAGCGATAACGGCACGTTTTTCCCTCTCAGCCCTCATCTGTTTTTCCATTGCATCCTTGATGCTCTGCGGAGGTGAGATGTTTTTAACCTCATAACGGGTTACTTTAACACCCCACGGCTCGCTGGCTTTATCAACAGCTTCAACAATAGTAACGTTAATTGTTTCACGTTCTTCGAATGTTCTGTCGAGTTCAAGTTTACCAATTACGCTCCTCATAGTGGTCTGGGCGATCTGAATAGATGCAAATCTGTAGTTATCGATACCATATGACGCTTTTTGAGGATCGAGAACCTGAAGGTAAAGAATACCGTCTACCTCTACTGCAATATTATCGCGGGTGATACAAATCTGCGGTGCGACGTCAATTGCCTGTTCTTTCAGGGTGTGTCTGTATCTTACCTTGTCAATGAAAGGTATAAGAATCTGGAAGCCTGCAGTAAATGTGGCTCTGTATTTTCCAAGACGTTCAACGATTATAGCTGTTCTCTGGGGAACAATTTTAATCATTGAGGCGATAAGGATAAATCCGATAAAGATTAATCCTATAAGAATAAAAGTTGTGCTGGGTCCTTCCATTTTTACTTATTTTTTAGGTTTAACTAATAATTTGAAACTATCTTTTTCAATAATGATAACTCTCTGTCCTGCTTTAATTTCCGATTTCGATTCAGATGTCCAGGTAGTCCCTTTAAACTCTACTTTACCGTTTATCTGATCACCAAAATCAGATAATGCTAGAGCCTCTTTACCAGTAAATTCATCCTCAACCTCTTCAGATTCTTTTCCTTTACTGTAGAAGAATTTTTTTTGAATAATCTGTCTCAGGCCGATAAGTGATATAACCGATGTTATTGCAAAGATTATTATCTGCAGGTTTGTTGATGGTTCACCAATAAGGCAGACAAGGGCAGTGACCCAGGCGCCCAGACCAAAGAAGAAAATGAAAAACCCCGGGACAACCAGTTCCATGAGTAACAGGACCAGTCCGATTGCGAACCAAAGAAGTTCAGGTTTGGAAATAATGTAATCAAGCATAGTGAAGAGTTTAATTGTTTGCGAGAAAATTGATTGAACAGAAGTAAAGATAGTAAAAAAAACATATTCAGCTTAAAAAAGAAGCTATTTTGCATTATTGTGACGATTGACTAAGCCCCACAGTAAAAGTACACTTCTATTTTTTTGCAAGACTGAGATTGATGTCTTTCATCCAGAGAACCACCTTTTTTGAATAGAAGTTTAGATTTTCCCTGGTAAAATCCCCTTCCATTTTTATTAAATACCCTTTATAGGTATCGGTATTTCCTGAATACTGATAGCATACATATTCAGCAGTACCTGCATCTGCAGCAACATTTTTTGGGGCAGTAACTGCACTGGATGCTATGTTTTTTATATAGGCTGTAAATTTCTGAAGCTCCTCCGGTGAAATCTTTTTCCCCGATACCTTGCATTTAGCGATATTCGCGGTTACCTGTTTCTCAGTAAGTATCATGTCCTTATCCATAAAATTCCAGTCTTCAGGATTATTGTATGTAAGGATATTACCTCCGTTATCTATTATATAACCATTGTGCTGATAGCCCCAGGCATAATTTATATAATCATACTGAAAGATTATTGTCTGCTTTTCGCTTATAAAAGAGTTCTTTTTGCATCCTGTAACCGAAAGCATAAGCAGCACTGGCAGTAATATTTTCAAAAGTGATATTTTCATATTCTGACTGAGATGTAATATCAAAAATCGGGCCATTTGGTTTTGGTAAAGATATAAGTTTTTCTCCCTTAAAATTCGCTCGTTCGTCAAAGCTGCACATTGGATAAAATTTATTTTACCGATTCAATTTTTTTTTGTAAATTATATCGACCATAATTCGTAACGAATTGCTCTGAGGCTCCTATAGTCTCATCCGTCGGTAAAACGCGGTAAGTAGTTGAATTTCAGAATATAATATACACTGATTCACAGTCAGTAAAACTAACAAACTACTAGGGAGGAAAACAAAATGGAAAAATTTTTTGATTATTTTGATGGCCGGTACAGAGATTCCATTCTTAATAAGCCTTCTACCGACGATGGTCCGGTTATAACTATTTCGCGTCTGACAGGTTGCGATGCCCGTCAGGTAGCTGCACTGCTGGTCGATGATCTTAACCATAAATATGGCACCAACAAATGGAAATGGGTCGACAAGGACATCATATATGCAATTGCAAAAGAACTTAATACTGATACCCAGCGGGTCGAAAATTTTTACAAAGGTATTGAGTTGTCAAATCTATCCGAAATGATAATGGCATTTTCGGGAGGTTTTGTAAGCGATCTGAGGATTAAAAAAGCTATTAAGGATGTTGTCCTTTCAATGTGTAAAGAGGGCTATATTATTCTTGTTGGAAGGGGAGGAGTCTCGATTGCCCATGAAATGACAGATGCTCTTCATATAAGGCTTATAGCTCCGTTCTACTGGAGGGTTGAGAATGTTATGAAGAAGAAGCAGATGGAAATTGAGACTGCTGAAGAGTATGTAGTCGATACTGATGAGAAACGGCATAATATGATTCTTAACTTTCTGGATAAGAAGCCATTAAATCTCGACTATCTCTTTGACGCGACTATAAATAGGAGCTCTTTTACTATAAAAGAGATCTCTGAACTCGTGCAGATCATGTACGAAAAAAAGATATCCCGACAGATAGCTGAGAGAAAGAAATCCGGTTTTATCTGTTAAAAATTTGTCGTGCGGTCATGCGGTCTTGTGGTCTATTATCTGCAGACTTATTGCTCCGTGCCCTGTGTCCTCCGCTCTACTCTCTACTCTCTACGCTCTACGCTCTACGCTTTACGCTCTACGCTCTACGCTCTACGCTCTACGCTTCCTATATCCCCCCGCACCTGGCTATATTCTTAATATGTTCGCTTATTCTTTTATCGAGACTTGTTTTATATGCATCCCAATCGGTGATTGGATACTTCGCCACACCACTATCCATGGCTGCTTTTGCTACAGCAGGAGCAACAGATGAGATAAGGCGCGGATCAACAGGCTTAGGTATTATATAGTCTCTGCCGAATTTCAAATCACCCAGGTTATATGCTCTTAATACCGAGGCTGGCACAGGTTCTTTTGTGAGTGCTGCAAGAGCTTTTGATGCAGCCATTTTCATCTCTTCATTAATTGTTGATGCTCTTACATCAAGTGCACCTCTGAAGATGAAAGGAAATCCAAGAACATTATTAATCTGGTTCGGATAGTCTGATCTTCCTGTGGCAAATATCAGGTCATTTCTTGTAGATGTTGCGTCCTCAAAAGATATCTCAGGATTCGGATTAGCCATGGCAAATACTATTGGATTATCTGCCATAGAGGCAAGCATCTCTTTTGTCATCATATTAGCTGCAGAAAGTCCCAGAAAAAGATCTGCCCCTTTTAAAGCCTGTGCAAGTGTATCTAGGTCCCTGTCAGTTATAAACTCCTGCTTGTATTTATTAAGGTCTTTTCTTTTACGGTTGATTACTCCTTTACTGTCGACCATTACAATGTTTTCTTTTTTAACCCCCATCGAGACATACAGCCGGGAACAGGAGATGGCTGCAGCACCTGCACCGCAGACTACCATTTTTATTTCACCTATTTTTTTGTCTGTGATCTCAAGTGCATTTATTAATCCGGCAGCTGAAATAATTGCCGTTCCATGCTGGTCGTCGTGGAAAACCGGAATATCAAGCATCGCTTTAAGCTTTGTCTCGACTTCAAAACACTCAGGAGCTTTAATATCCTCCAGGTTTATGCCCCCAAATGTTGGCGCAATAGCCGCGCAGATCTGGATCAGTTTATCAGGATCCTTTTCATCGACTTCTATATCAAATACATCCACGTCAGCAAACACCTTGAACAGAAGGCCCTTACCCTCCATAACAGGTTTGCCTGCCATTGTTCCTATATCGCCCAGACCAAGAACCGCCGTGCCATTGGAAATTACTGCAACAAGGTTTCCCTTGGCAGTGTATTTATAAACATCTTCAGGATTTTTTTCTATCTCAAGACAAGGATATGCTACTCCCGGAGTATATGCCAGACTGAGATCATACTGAGTACCATAAGGCTTTGTTGGAATTACCTCAATTTTACCTTTACGTCCTCTGCTATGGTAGAGAAGCGCATCTTCTTTGGTTACTTTTGGCATAACGGATTTTTTTATTTGTCATTCGAAATTACTCCTTAAAAACAAGAAATTATATGAGTAAAATCATATGTTACACAACATATTTCTCTATTTGTATGAGTTTTTGCATTTATGATTTGTTTTTATTTTGCATTAACGGATAAATTAGATATTTTCAACGTCGGATTATTTAAGGCTTTTCGTCAGACATAATTATTAGAGATTTTATGGATAGAAATTTTGCTATAGGAACTGATATCGGAGGAAGTCATATCAGTTGTGCTGCTATTGACCTTCATACAGGTGAAATCCTGAGGGAAACCCTTTCTGGCAGGGCAGTTAATAATCAGGCTTCAGCCAGTACAATCATTTCTGTCTGGGCCGAGGCCTTATCAGAAGTAATATCAAAAGTATCTATTGAAAAGGTTAAGGGTATAGGTTTTGCTATGCCGGGTCCCTTTGATTATGTAAAGGGTATCAGTTATATAAGAGGCGTAGCAAAATATGAGAATCTTTACGGTTTCAATATAACAGATGCAATCGGGAGCAGTCTTGATGTGCCCGATGGGTTTCTCATCAGATTTATGAACGATGCCTCTGCATTCGCAGTCGGAGAGGCCTGGGCAGGCAGTGCATCGGGTTTCGACCGTTCTTTGTCTGTTACATTCGGAACAGGATTCGGATCAGCATTTATAAGCAACAGGATCCCAATAGTTGACGGACCTGAAGTGCCAAAGCTTGGCTGCATTTACCATATTCCTTATAAGGATGGAATTGCCGATGACTATTTTTCGACAAGATGGTTTCTTGGAAAATACAAATCGCTGACCGGTAAGGAAATGAGTGGAGTTAAGGAACTTGCTGAGCTGGCTTCCAAAGATAAAGTAGCTCACGATCTCTTTATTGAATTCGGTAACGATGCCGCAGTCTTCCTTGCACCATGGTTAAAAAAGTTCAGGGCTGAAATTCTGGTTATCGGAGGTAATATATCGTTTGCCTATAATCTTTTTGGCGGTGTTTTTGAATCGGCATTAAAGAAAGAGAACTGTAACTGCAAGGTTGTCCTTTCAGAACTTAAAGAGGATGCAGCCCTAATCGGCAGTGCATATCTTCTCGATGATGATTTCTGGAAATCTGTACAGCATGCATTACCGCTTATGTAAAATATGGCGCAAAGGCGCAAAGTCGCAGAGGCTCAAAGGCATAAAGGCGTAAAGGCGCAACGGCCTAACGGCGTAGCGGCAAAACCTTGAACTTTGAACTTTGAACTTTGAATTTTGAATTTTGAACTTTATAACCTTTATACTATGACCAGCCAAAAAATTAACGTCGCTAAAATACTTCCTGTAGTTATTGGATTTTTTGTCATGGGATTTGTTGATCTGGTTGGCATTGCCACAAATTATGTCAAAGCAGATTTTCAACTGACCGACACGATGGCTAACCTGTTGCCATCAATGGTTTTTTTCTGGTTTCTGGTATTTTCGGTCCCTACCGGATTATTAATGAATAGAATAGGCAGGAAAAATACAGTACTCCTGAGTTTGCTTATTACACTGCCGGCACTGCTCATTCCAATACTTAGTTATTCATTTCCTTCAATGCTCATTTCTTTTACTTTATTAGGAATAGGTAATACTATGATGCAGGTCTCATTAAATCCTTTGCTTGCAAATATTGTTGATGAGAAAAGGATTGCAAGCACTCTTACATTTGGTCAATTTGTAAAAGCCATCGCCTCTTTTGTTGCTCCGATTTTTGCTGCATGGGCGGTTATTAAATTTTCCGACTGGAGAATGATTATGTATCCGGTATTTCTACTTGTATGCTTGTTTGTACTTGCTTATCTGTTTTTTACAAAAGTTGAAGAAAAGAATGTTGAAACCAAAGCAGCATCATTTTCCGAATGCTTTTCCCTGCTTGGTGACAAGACTATCCTTTTATTGTTCTTAGGAATTATGACTCATGTGGGACTGGATGTCGGCATAAACACGACTGCACCCAAACTTTTGATGGAGCGGCTGAATATAAGCCTTGCTGATGCCGGTTATGCTACCAGTTTTTACTTCATATTCCGTACAACGGGATGTTTGCTCGGATCGGCATTACTTGCTAAATTCACCGGGAGGCAGGTATTCATGGTTAGTGTAATCATGATTCTGACAGGAATATTATGTCTGTTTACAGCAGACAGAACAATAATTTTCTTTGGAATAGCTCTGTTTGGCCTTGGTAATTCTAATATCTTCTCAGTGATGTTTTCACAAGCCCTTATTAATAAGCCATTGTTTAATAACCAGGTTTCAGGTTTGATGATAATGGGAGTTTTTGGCGGTGCTGTTTTCCCTCTGATTATGGGTGTGGCATCTGATTTCGTTGGAGGACAGACAGGTGCTGTATTCGTTCTTCTAGTTCTGATTGCATATCTCCTGATATTTGTTTCACAAAAAATCAAATCTCATACAGCCTGAAAAGTAAAGGCTAACAATATTAAACTGTTTTTTACTGTTTGAAGAGGTGGGATTTCCGTTTCTCCCTCTTTAATTTTACAACCACCGAATCCCTATTCAGTGAAATAAACAATCCTTAGGGTTACGAAATCTGACTTTCCGGTGAAGCTGTTTCCATTATGTAAATTACTGCACTAGTTTTGTTTCATTAAATTATCACTAGCATAACTAAAGATGAAGCTGAAGAAAAACATAGCTACAAGCGAGGCGGGGTTAATCTTCAATCCGGGAACCGGTGACTCATTCTCTGTAAACGGTATCGGAAGTGAGATACTTGCCATGCTTAAGGAAAACAGATCCCAGAAAGAGATAATTGACTTCTTTTCATCAAAGTATGACGCCGAAAAAAATCAGCTTGAGCGTGATATGGACGATTTTTTTGAACAGCTGACAGAGTACAACCTTCTTGATAATAAGCCTGTATGACTATCAGTAAAAAAAATAAAATCGTTGTAGCTGTCACTGCGCTCAATGCAATAGATAGTCCCGGACCCGGTATCGCAGTTATCCGTGCTATAAGGGAATGCAAAGATTTTGAAGTACGGATTATAGGTCTGGCTTATGAATCTCTGGAACCCGGAATCTATATGCACGATATAGTGGATAAGACATACCAGATCCCCTATCCTTCGGCGGGTACAGATGCTTTATATGCCAGGATCATGCATATCCATGATATTGAGCATATTGATGTGTTGATTCCGAATTTTGACGCGGAATTATTTAACTTCATTAAATTAAGTTCAGAACTTAAGAAGTCGGGGATAAACACATTCATGCCTGAACAGGCTGAGTTTGAAGCCCGTGATAAAATAAATTTATCTGCCTTCGGGAAAAAGCATGGTCTCCTGATGCCTGAAGACAAGGTGATATCGAGGATTTCGGAAATTGCTGATGCTGAAGAAAAATTTGGCTTTCCGCTTGTGGTGAAAGGGAAGTTTTATGATGCAATAATCTGCAATACCATAGAACAGGCAGAAAAGGCTTTTTATAAGCTTCAGGCTAAATGGGGATTACCGGTTATTATTCAGGAATTCATATCCGGTACTGAAGTAAATATTGCAGCTCTTGGTGATGGGAAAGGAAATACTATTAGCGCAATTCCAATGCGCAAGCTTTATATTACAGACAAAGGGAAAGCCTGGGCAGGTATAACAATTGATGACCAGTTGCTTATCGACCAGGCCGTTAAGTTTATTAAGGCTACAAACTGGAGAGGTGGTTGTGAGCTTGAGATTATGCTGACAAATGATCGTAAACCATATATAATGGAAGTAAATCCTCGCTTCCCGGCCTGGATTTACCTTTCAGCAGCTGCAGGTCAGAACCAGCCAGCCTCACTTGTAAAAATGGCACTTGGGCAGACCGTTACTCCTTTTATTGGCTTTGAGGTTGGCAAGGTATTTATTCGTTACTCATGGGATATGGTGATAGATATCTCCGAATTCCATAAGCTTTCAGGTTCAGGAGAATTATAATTTATCAAAAAACAGCGTACAATGGAAAAGTTAAAATATGAGCGTCCGGTTATAAAGAAGATGAATACGGGATTGATGAATAAATTTGGAACCCGTACTGAATATGAGCCAGTTACTCATATTGAGGGTATCTCAGTAAAATCCCTCATAAACGATTTCGGATCACCTCTTTTTGTCCTCTCAGAGAAGCAGATAAGACGTAACTTTCAGAATGCTTCCAGGATATTCAAGACACGGTATCCCAAGGTTCAGTTTGCGTGGTCGTATAAGACAAATTATCTTAATGCTGTCTGCAACATCTTTCATCAGGAAGGATCATGGGCCGAGGTGGTTTCAGGTTTTGAATATGATAAAGCTATTGGTAACGGTGTCCCGGGGAACAAGATCATTTTTAATGGTCCGGATAAATCAGATAATGAACTCATTTCGGCAGCAAGAAATAATTCACTTATACACATTGACCATTTCGATGAACTTTTTACTCTCATCGACCTCTCCGAAAAGAACAATCTTAAACCCAGAGTTGCAATAAGGGTAAATATGGATACTGGTGTTTATCCGAAATGGGACCGGTTTGGATTCAATTTTGAGAATGGTCAGGCATGGAATGCCATTGTCCGTATAATAAATGATAAGAATCTTGAGCTTGTCGGACTCCATTGTCATATCGGAACATTCATGCTATCACCTTCAGCCTATTCAGTAGCTGCGACAAAGATGTGTGAGCTTGCATACAGTATTAAAACGAAATACAGTAAATCGATACAGTATCTCGATCTGGGAGGCGGATTTCCTTCGGTAAACACTTTAAAAGGTTCATACCTGCCCGGATCGGATACAGTACCTTCAATTGACCAGTTTGCAGATGCAATAACAAGCGTAATTCTTGGATTCGGATTTAAACAGGATGAGATGCCGCTGCTGATCCTTGAGACCGGCAGGGCATTGATTGATGATGCAGGTTTTCTGCTTGGTACAGTTCTTGCAAATAAGCGACTCTCTGACGGACGCAGGGCCACAATACTGGATTTCGGAGTAAATACACTTTTCACGTCTTTCTGGTATGATCATAAGATCAGCCCTGCCCAGGAATTCGGGGAATATACGGAGGATATGGTACTTTATGGTCCTCTTTGTATGAACATAGATATAATACGTGAAAGTGTCAATCTTCCACTTCTCGAGAAGGGTAATAATGTTGTTGTTCATAAGGTAGGTGCATACAATATGACCCAATGGATGCAGTTTATAACTCTGAGACCAAATGTTGTACTGATAGATTCAGCTAATAAGACTCATGTAATCAGAAAATCAGAAACTCTCGGTACCATACAGGCGAATGAACAGCTTCCGGAGCATTTAAATAAAATTGATATGTAATTGTAAATCAGAAAAATGCGTGATTCGTTTAACATATTTCGCAAAATAATTATCCCGGCAGCACTTAACAGCTATTCGGTAATATTCTTTTTTAATAACAGGCTTCTGGCTCTTGTACTTCTTATAGTTACATTTTTTAATCCGGTTGCAGGATTAAGCGGACTAATCGCTGTTTTGACTACAGTACTTGTTGCCTATTCAATGGGTTTTGATAATCTTAAACTTAAACAGGGCATTTATAGTTTCAACGCCCTCCTTGTTGGTATTGGAATGGGAACAGTTTTTGAACCCGGAATAGTCTTCATTGTACTTCTGTTGCTGGCAGCACTCGCCAGCCTTATACTATCTGTAATACTTAGTGGCTGGCTCGGCAAGTATGGTTTACCATTTTTAAGCATTCCGTTTGTCATCTCTTTCTGGCTTATACTGCTGCCTTCGGGACAATTTGCAAATCTGGGACTGACACAGCGTAACGTATTCTGGATGAACGAAATGTATGCTGTAGGAGGAAAGACATTATTGGATTTCTTCCAGACAATTGAGAGTCTCCCTTTCAGTCAAATGGTTATTGTATATCTCAGATCATTAAGTTCAATAATATTTCAGGATAATCTGATAACTGGGATGCTTATTGCAATTGCATTGCTTCTTGTTTCCAGAATCACATTTCTGCTTACTGTTACCGGTTTTGTAACTGCCTATTTTTTTGCACACCTGATTGGTTCTGATATGGCAAGTTTCAGCTTTTATAATATCGGGGCTAATTATATTCTTGTAGCAATTGCCGTAGGTGGATTCTTCTCAATACCATCGCGGTACTCTTTTCTCTGGGTAGTCTTACTTATTCCCCTTACATCATTGGTTATCCTGTTCATGACTAAGCTGAGTACATATATCCAGCTTCCGTTTTTTTCCCTGCCTTTTTCAATTGTTGTGATCTCTTTTGTATACTTCCTTATTTTAAGAATTAAGCCCGGAAGACTGGTACTCACCCAGATACAGAATTATTCACCGGAAGTTAACCTTTATTCGTATACCGGAAGTGTCAATAGATTAAGGGGTGTACAATATTTTCCGCTCTATCTGCCCTTCTGGGGAGAATGGTTCGTTAGTCAGGGCTACGATGGAAAGTATACACATAAGGGAGAATGGGGCAGTGCTATCGATTTTGTACTGGTAGACGGGAAAAACAAAACATATGATGTTTCCTCAAGTTCGTGCGAGGATTATTACTGTTATAATAAACCGGTGATTGCGCCAGCCGACGGAATAATAGCAGAATTGGTTGATTATATCGATGACAATGAACCAGGAAAGGTTAATTCAAATCAGAATTGGGGTAACATAATAATAATAAAGCATTTAAATAATCTTTATACCCAATTATCACATCTGAAAACAGGAACCTTCAGAGTAAAGAAGGGTGATTTTGTCAGACAGGGTGAGATAGTTGCTTACTGCGGAAATTCAGGCCGTTCCCCGGAACCTCACCTCCATTTTCAGGTTCAGGCAACCCCTTTGCAGGGTGCCAAAACTCTTTCATATCCCTTTGCTTATTATCTTCTGAAAAATAATGAGGGCTTAAATCTCTGTTCATTCAGAACACCACTGGAGGGCGATACTATTTTAAATGTGGAACCAAGTTCCTTACTTAAAGAAGCCTTTGATTTTCAGCCTGGTATGGTACTTAAGTTTAAGTATAACACAGCTGAGCGATCGGAGAAAACAATAATATGGGAGGTGTTTGCAGATGCTTACAATTACAAATACCTCTATTGCAGCGAAACACAGTCAGCAGCCTATTTTGTTAATGACGGGACTATGTTTTATTTCACTTCATTCTACGGAGATCAGAAATCGTTGCTATACACATTCTATCTTACAGCATATAAGGTATTGCTGGCTTATTACAGCTCAATTGAAATAGATGATCTTTTTCCTTTACATATAATCAGAAAGAATCGCATCTCCTTGTTTCTGCACGATTTTGTGGCTCCGTTCTACCAGTATATGAAGGCAAAATATTCGATCAGACCAGTATGGGCAGATTCTCCGGTTAATCCTGCTAAGATCAGATTGGCGTCAAAAATCGGAATCTCATATTTCCACTCTGTCAGGGAAGAGGGGTCGGGAGAGATTATTCTTTCAGACAATCATATTGAGGAGTTTTCTTTTAAAAACACTACAACAACCATATGCGCCAAAAGAACAGATATCTGACATTTGCACTGATTATGCTTCTGACACCATCTGCTTTGATTGGCCAGAAGGAGCATGATTATCACTATTATGACAGTGTTACCTATAGTTTATACCTGTCGGGGAAATGGAATGAACTGATTGGTCTTGGTAATGAGGCAATAAGCAAAGGAATTGATTATAAATATCTTCGTCAGAGAGTCGGTTATGCAAGATTTGCAAGTGGAGATTATTATAAGTCACGGTCAGATTTTGAGAAAGCACTTGCATTCGACAGCTATGATCAGTTTACTCTCGAATATTTGTACTATTCAAATCTTTATACAGGAAGGGAAAAATATTCCGGGACAATCGAGAAAAGACTCAGTAGCGAATTCATGGAAGCACTTGGAATAAAGACTTCCAGTGCAATAGAAAGTATTGAAATGGAGTATAATTTTAAATTCGCCGGAACCTCCTACAGGTCACATCCTCAATATTACAGGGTTGGTGTTGGAAGCAAGATCAGTCCACGATTATCATTATTTCAGTCCTTCTCAAAATATACCCAGCAGGCAGAACTGCAGTTGTCGGGCACTGATGAAACAATAAATGTAAGGCAACTAGAGTATTATTCATTATTGAATATCCTGATAAGCAGAAAATTAATTGTCAGAGGAGGATACCACTATTTGCATAATAGTTCAGTGTCATCAGCCCTGAATGGAAACCTGTTCCTAGTTTCTCTGGCCCCTGATCTTAACCGTATATCACTTGAGCTAAGCGGATCAGCATTGAAAATGGCATCGGAGAGTATTTTTCAGACAGGACTGCAGGCAGGTTATGTTTTCCCGGGGAAATCGGGGTTCTACCTCACTTCAAATGTTTCGGGTCTTTTTCAGGCACAGAGTAACAATCTGATATTTAGCCAGAAAGCAGGGTTCAGGATGTTAAAGAAGGTATGGCTTGAAGGAAATGCATCATTCGGAAGGATGTTAAATTACAATGAATTCAACGGATTATATGTTTATAATTCAATAGATCCTCTAACAATGAAGACCGGAATCTCAGGTTATATTCCGGTTGGAAAAAGAATTTCTTTATGGGCAAATTATTCCTGGGAAAGAAAAGAATTTTACGAGAACAGTTCATTTCATTATAATCAATTTTCATATCTGGGAGGTTTAAGATGGAAACTTTAAGAGTATATTTATTTCTAATCCTGTCAGCAATAACTGCAGGAAATCTGAGCGGACAGTCAGATAGCAGGATACAGGCGGCTTTTGCAAGTAGTTATAAATCGGAGCAAGGCGGTAACTATGTTCAGGGTGTGTCTGAGATAAAATCAGTTTACCAGGCAGATAATTATTCAATAAATGCAAGGTTAGGCTGGTTATTTTTTCTGGCAAAACAGTATACCGAATCGGTAAACTATTACGAGAAAGCCATAAAACTTAAGCCTTATGCCATTGAGGTCAGGTTCGGATTAATTAAAGCTTTGGATGCCCTGGCGAGCTGGGACAGGGTAAAGGAACAATACGAAGCGATACTCAGGATTGATCCGATGAATACTACATCACTATACTGGCTGGGGGTATTATTGTACAACCGGAAAGACTTTGATAATGCCGGCAGAAATTTCGAGAAGATTGTTAACCTCTATCCAATGGATTATGGTTCAATAATTATGCTTGCATGGACAAGACTGTATCAGGGGAAAAAAGCAGATGCAATAGTACTATTTAATCAGGCATTGTTACTTTCTCCCGGAGACACATCTGCACTATCAGGTCTGAATCAGCTTAAATAGTATCAGATGAAAATCAAGTCACGTAAGATACCGGAGTATGTCATATATATCTTTTTATGGCTGTTATTTCTGATTATCCCTATTATTACGAATAACTATAGTTCAAAGGGAGATTTTGCCAAGGTTTTCTATGATGGACTTCGCTTGTTGCCTTTCGTTATTATTTTTCTTGTAAATAATATTTTGCTTTTGCCACTGTTGCTTTTCAGAAGCAGGACAAAACTCTATGTAGTATCGCTCCTTGTTGTGGCTTTGAGCGTTACTTCAGTATTTCATATTCTGAATCCAATTATATTTAAAGGCGATCCCAAAGTGCTTGAGCAGAGAATACTTAAGGATCCGCAGTGGGGAAGGGAAGAAATGAGACCAGGTATCCCACCTGCAGTACGTAATAACATCCCGTCCAGCCCGGAATTATTTAAACCACCTGCAGAAGCAGGAATTTCTCAGAACAGCAGAATGCCATTGCCTGGTCAGCCCCTGGTTCAGTTCTTAAATACCTTTCTGATATCACTTCTGATAGCCGGATTCAATACTGCAATAGCTGTAACAAACAGATGGTTTGATGAAGAGCAGGCACGCAAGGAGGTAGAAAAGGAACATATGAAATCAGAACTTGCTTTTCTTCAGAATCAGATCAGTCCTCATTTCTTCATGAATACTTTAAACAATATACATTCATTAATTGAAGCAGATCAGAAGCTGGCCCAGAATGCCATTCTGAAGTTATCGGAAATGATGAGGTACCTTCTTTATGAATCAGGAAGAGGGACTACCACACTGAAGAGAGAGGTTGAATTCTTAAAGAGCTATGTTAAGCTCATGCAGCTTCGTGTGGATGATTCTGTTAAGGTGACCTTTGAATTACCTGATGATTTTAATAATGTTAACCTTCCGCCATTGCTGTTTATATCTTTCATAGAAAATGCATTTAAGCATGGTGTTAGTTACAGGGAGCCTTCGGCGCTCTCCTTTAAGTTAATCCAGGAGAAAGATTCTCTGATTTTTATTTCTGAGAATACTATCTCTTCATTCCGCAGTAATGATTCTATCCGGCAGGATGGTGGAATAGGACTTGAAAACATTAAGAAAAGACTTGAACTGCTTTATGAAGATAAACATCAGTTGATAATTGATAGTAATCAAAAAACTTTCAAAGTAACATTAATTATACCAACATGATTATCAGATGTATAGCCATAGATGATGAACCGCTTGCACTAAGCAAGATGGCTGGTTATATTTCGAAGACACCATTTTTAGAACTTGTTGCTTCCTGCAGATCGGGTTATGAGGCGATGGAACTTCTTTCAGAAAAGGAGGCAGACCTATTGTTTGTTGATATAAATATGCCTGATATAAGCGGGCTTGACTTTGTGCGATCGCTTCATAATAAACCAAGGATAATATTTGTAACGGCATTCAGTGAATATGCGATTGAAGGTTTCAGACTTGATGCACTTGATTACCTGTTAAAGCCTGTTGGGTACAATGAGTTTCTAAAATCGGCAAATAAGGCCAGAAGTTATTTTGAATCATCTGTACAGGAGTCTCCAAGGATCGGGAATTCAAGAGAGTATATTTTTGTGAAATCAGATTATAAAACAGTTCGTGTTTCAGTTAATGATATTACTTATATAGAGGGAATGAGAGAGTATGTCAGGATTCATCTCGAATCCGGTAAACCGCTAATGCCTCTTATTAGTCTGAGGGTACTTGAAGAACAATTGCCCTCCGACAGGTTCATGAGAGTACATCGTTCATATATAGTTAACCTTCAGAAAATTGTAACAATTGAACATAACAGGATCGTTTTCGACGGCAAAGTTTATATTCCGGTGAGTGAGCAGTACAAAGAGCAGTTTAATAACTATGTCAGCACCCACATGCTGGGATGATCAGCGTTATCCTGAAGAGTAAAACAGGCATTTGGTTGAATTTATCAGGGCTTTCATTGAATATATTTTAGAACACCTTTTTATCACTCTATTTTTGATTAGTTAAGTAAATAAAGTGGTAATAAACAGGAAAACTAAAACATGAGATTATGAAAAAAATGGGTAGAATATTTTTAGGTACAATTCTTTTCACGGCATTTTTAAGTGCTTGTACAAAGAATGATGGTCTTCTCGAGAATGCTACACTTAAGCAGGCAATTGACGAAAGCGCTCTGAGTTTAAATAGTGCTATGGCAGAAATTACAGCTTCCCAGGCATACAGCATCCTGACTGTAAGTGATGACGGTACTTCTAAATCAGCAAGTGAGACTGATTACAGGGTTTATATTCCTTTAGAACTTGTTAAAGGTGTATATAATTACAAGCCGGGAAACAGTTTCGACAGATGGGGAATTTCTCTGATAAGGTACTTCTCAAAATCAGCAGATAACAATCAGATGATAGTAAATATGCCACTGAAGAAGGTTACAAATCCCAGGCTATTGAGACAATATGCTCCGGAAGATTCATTGCTTACCAATAATTTCTCAATTGCCGTATCTGATTATCACAATAATTATAACAGTTATCATGATTATGATTATATCCTGTCTTCAGAGATAAGTGTTGATAATACACTTGCAGGTAAACTTAACATCAGTTCTGTAGTTAGTCCGACTCTCGGTACCGATTATGCATCGCAATATGCATTTACCGATAGCTATACTGCTAACTACAAGTATGTTTCAGGTGATACTACAAAATCAGGCTTCAGCATAAAAGATGGTGACAATATATTATATGAAGAGAATCTGCTTACAATTAAGAATGATACTGCAAGATTTGGGCGGGAGCATCTTTATACGCTTACAATAGGTAATGTGCAAATTATAAGGAACTCATCAACACGCACTGTTCAGATTGCTGTTAATGGAGAGATTCAGGAAGCAGCGGTGGTTGAAGTTATCGATAAAGTTGCTGATCCGGAAGCATCAGTTTGTAAAAAACGTGATATCCAGATTACATTTGAAGACGGAACAATAACAACGGTTTCTGCACTTATCGGCGATTCTGTTGAAGACATTAAGACACTTTTCGAATCGTTACATCAGGTGTACTTCGCAGCTTATGTTGTTGACTGGATAGCATACGATATATATTATCAGAGAAACTAGAATCAGGGTTAGGTTAGTAAATAGGTTAGTAGTTAGGATTATTGATTCTTCCGTCACTTATCGCCCGATAAGTACGGAAGAATTTTTTTTTATATCTTGTCAGAAATTCTGACCTGATGACTATTAAGTGTCTGGCTATTGACGATGAACCTCTTGCACTAAAGCAGATAGGCAGTTATATTAAGAAAACTCCGTTTCTTGAACTCGTTTCCTTATGCAATAATCCATTCAGCGCAATGGAATTTATTGCAGAGAACCATGTAGATCTGCTGTTTGTTGATATAAGCATGCCGGATCTTTCAGGAATGGATTTTGTTAAATCCCTTACAATTAAGCCTTTAGTAATATTCACTACAGCATATAGTGAGTATGCAATTGACGGTTTCAAGGCAGATGCCATCGACTATCTTCTGAAACCAATTGGATATAAGGATTTCCTCAGAGCTGCCAATAAGGCGAATTCTATGTTTGAGCTCAAAACAACTCATTCTGAACAAAAGGAGGTAACCCGGGACCATCTTTTTGTAAAATCTGATTATAAAATAATAAGAATAGAATTTTCTGACATTAAATACATTGAAAGCGTACACGAATATGTAAGAATACATCTTCTGGATGATAAACCGGTCATGTCTCATATAAGCCTGAAATCAATTGAGGAACAGCTTCCTGCTTCTTCCTTCCTGAGAGTGCACCGGTCTTTTATTGTTAACAGTGCCAGAATAAAAATGATCGAGCGGAACAGAATCGTTTTTGATAATAATGTTTATATCCCGGTAAGCGATCAGTATAAGGCTAATTTTCAGAAATTTCTGAGTTCCCATTCCCTTTTTTAATAACTCAGGAAGTAAAAATTACATAATTTTTCTTTTTTCCGGAGCTGTTAAATGGCTCTTCGTCCAACCAGATAATACAAATATACATTAACCTTAATAGTTCATACAATTGCCACAATTATTGTAGTTTAAGCCATTTTATCGACATATATTAGTAGTGGATAGTTGAAAATTTAGTCAATGCAAATAAAATCGGTTAAAAAGTACTTTTATAAAATTTCATTTCCGGTTTTAATGGCGCTTCTTTTTATGCTTGTATTTACAGATTGCAGGAATGAAAAAAGTATTGAAAATAACGCAGGTTCAGGTAAATCAGTTTCCCAGCAGACAGGTTATGAAGAGAATCGGGCATATGTAAAGTTTAAATCATTTCAGAATCCTGATTCAACATGGGGATTCACAATTTTTGTAAACAGCAGACCATTTCTGCTATATAAGAAGATACCGGTTAGCAAGGCAAAAAACGGATTTGAATCCAGGAAAGATGCCGAAACAGTTGCAGGAATATTTGTAAAGATGATAAATAGTGGAAATTTAAAACCAAGCATAGATTTAAAAGCGTTAGACACCCTGGGGATTGTTATAAGAAAAAGAAAAATACCAGGTTAACAGTTTTAGGTTAATTCTCTGTTCCGGAGTACCCCATTCCCCAAATTCCCTTAACTCCGGAACTATTTATCCCCCTTCGGATGTTTGATTTTCCCCAAGAAACCAATCAAAACCTGAAGGGGGTTCTCTTTACAGGTAAGGTTTACAAAAAATAGAACTCTAAGAACTTGCTATTTGACTATAAAACTTGCAAATTGCAGTCAGAAAAGCAGGAAGTCAGAAGACCGAAGACCGGAGACCGGTGACCGAAGTAACCAGATGACGCCTGCTTTGAAGTCCGCAGCTTTAGCGAAGGATGTACGACTTTTATTACATACTACAATTCATATAATACAGAATATTATGAAAAATCAAAACCTTGACAGACGCGATTTTCTGAGGAAAACAAGTGCTGCTGCTGTTGCATTTACAATTATTCCCCGACATGTGCTTGGCGGCCAGGGCTATATGGCTCCAAGTGATCAGCTGACCAAAGGAATCATTGGAGTCGGCGGAATGGGAAGAGGTCATATAGATTACGAAGGACGTCTTCTGGCTGTTTGCGATGTTGACAAAACTCACCTTGAGCAGGCAATTGCACAGGCAGGCGGCAAAATTGACGGATATCATGATTTCCGTGAACTTATTGCCCGTCCTGATATTGATATAATACATATTGCTACTCCTCCTCACTGGCACGGTATTATGGCAAAGACAGCTGCTGAGGCAGGCAAGGATATCTGGTGTGAGAAACCAATGACACGTACTATAGGAGAAGGGATGAAGGTTGTAGAGGCTGTTCAGAAGAATGGTCGCATGTTTCGCCTGAATACCTGGTTCAGATTTAAAGATCCGTTTTATGGATTAGGCACTACAGTAAAACCGTTGAAGAAGCTTGTCGACAGCGGTGTGCTGGGATGGCCATTAAAGGTTACTGTTAGCGGAATAACAGGTTACGACTGGAAATTCTACTGGAGCGGACTTCATAACCTTCAGCCTATGCCTGTACCTGCCGAACTGGATTATGACTTCTGGCTGGGCCCTGCTCCATACAAGCCTTATAATCCCGAAAGAGTACACTCAAAATTCCGTGGTTACTGGGATTATGACGGAGGTGGCCTTGGTGATATGGGACAGCATTACCTCGATCCTGTTCAGTATTTACTCGGGAAAGATAATACTGGTCCGGTTTTAGTTGAAATTGATGCCCCGCAGCAGCATTATGATGCAGTGGGGTCATGGAGAAGAATCACATATACATATGCTGATGGATGCCAGATTATACTTGATGGCGAAAACCGCGATAAGAATGCAGCTTATATTGAAGGTCCTCATGGAAAGGTATTTAAAGGATTCAAATCAGATATACCAAATATGGAGAAACTGATTGATTCTCTTCCTGATCCTGCACCGCAAATAGGGACCTTTTCCGAATCAGTTCGTACCAGGAAAAAATTCGCTCTCAACGAATCAAACGGTCACAGATCATGTTCTGTTGTTAATATGGGAATTATCGCACTCAGGTTAGGCAGGAATCTTAAGTATGATCCTGTTAAACAGCAATTTATCGATGATGAGGGAGCCAACAGGTTGATTAATCCTCCAATGCGTGGGCCCTGGAAAATCTGATAGCTTAATAATTTGAAAATTTGAAAATTCGAAAATATGAAAAGTCTTAGAATATCATTAATCAGTATTTCATTCCTGCTCTTGTCATTAATAACATACTCACAGGATAAAAGAACTACCGAAACAAAAGTTGCTGACCTTCTGGCCCGCTTCCCTGCCAACGACCTTCAGTTAAATGATAAGCTGATGGGCGACATGTTGATTATCGGCGATGCTGGTTTAAAGCAGATCTGCGATATGATTATTCCTGCAGGAACAGGTGATGATACCCCTGCAAGATTCGCCATTGAGAGCTTTACACGTTTCCTCTCACAAAAAGGGAAAGAAACTGAGAGAGCTGAATGGGAGAAAAGATGCATAACCTATGCCACAACTCATAAAGATAACGGTGTAAAAGATTTCTTTATGAAACAGCTTCAGCTTATTGGCGGAACCTCATCCGCAGAAGCTATGAAACAATTCCTCGGAAGTAAGGACATGTGTCAGCCTGCCTTAGCCGTAATACTTGCAGCCGGTGGGAAGACTTCAGAGACAATCCTTGCTGAATCGCTAAAGAATAAAGATCTTCCCTGTGCTGCTGCCGTAATGAATGCTCTGGCTATAATGAAATCTCAAATTGCTGTAAATGAATATATTGAATGGTCTGCTGGCATTGATGTAAATACCAGGGCATCAGCATATAATGCACTCGCAGTGAGCGGAAGTCCTCTGGCATACCCGGTATTGTCAAAAGCCGCACAGGCTGTTGCATACAGATGGGAGCATACAGGAGCAACAGCTGCTCTGCTGAACTATGCAAAAGTTATTGGCCAGAATGGTGATCTGAAAACAATGGATAAAATATGCAAACTGGTGATTTCAAAAAGCAATGAAGACCTCAATATCCAGAATAAAACTGCTGCTCTTGATATCTACACAGGATTTCATGGCATCGATGCCATGCCAATGCTGATCAAAGCTGCCGCTCACCAGAACAGCAAATACAGAAATGCTGCAATGCGCATGTCACTTAAGATTTCAGGAACCGAGGTTGTTAATAAGTGGATTAACTATTTCCCAAAAGCTATACCGGCCGCAAAACCTGAAATTATTACTATGCTGGGCGAGAGACGCGACAAACTTGCCCTGTCGCTGGTAACTTCATCATTGTCCGACCAGGACCAGAATATTCGTATTGCAGCTGCTGAGGCAATCGTAAAGATAAGCGGGAGCGAAGCATTGCACTCTCTTATCAATTATTTGCTTGTATTCGGAAGCGAACCTGATCAGGAAGCAGCAAAATCTGCAATAATGAGTGTTGCGGGAAGCGATAAAATGCCTTTGCTTATTCCTGTTTTAAAAGATGGCCCTTCCGCTTCGAAGAAGAGTGTAATTGAAATACTTGCCTGGAATAAAGACAATAAATATTTTTCTGAAATACTTCCATTCGCAACATCTTCTGACGAAACATTAAAAGCAGCAGCTATCAGGGCTCTTGTAAGCCTTGCTGGTCCTTCTGATCAGGGTAAACTGATTGAGCTTCTTTCTGTAACAGAAAAGCCTGAATATGTTGCCGATATCCAGAACGCAATAGCAGCTGCTGCGAATAAAGAATCAGATCCTGAAAGAAGATCTGCTACCATTCTGTCAGCCATGGGTGGCAAGGTACAGAAAGAGAAAATTATTCCTGTTTTAGCAAAAACCGGTGGCAGCAAAGCCCTCGCGGTTGTAAAAAATGAATTTGAGAATGGTAATCCGGCCATGCGTGATATTTGTTTTAAAGCCCTCACCGGATGGATGGATTACTCAGCTTCATCAGCACTTTATGAGATTTGTGCCTCAGGAAATAAAACATTTGAAGGACCTGCATTTGACGGCTATGTAAGGCAAATCAGATCTGCAGGACTTGCTGATGAGCAGAAGCTTCTTCTATTCAGAAAGATTATGCCTTATGCCCTTACATCTGACAGGAAAAACAGGGTTCTGACGGAGCTTGGGAAACTCAAGACTTACCAGACATTATACTTTGTAGGCGGTTTTCTGGATGATCCTTCAACATCTGCTGCCGCTGCAAAAGCCTGTATGTATATTGCGCTTCCATCAGTTACATCAAAGGCAGGAATGTATGGAGACCTTGTTAAGGAGATACTTACAAAAGCTGTTGGAAAACTTGCCGGACAGGAAAGCGAGTATGATAAGGAGATGGTAAATAAATATCTTGCCGGAATGCCTGCTGATGAAGGGTTTAAGTCAATGTTCAACGGTAAGGATCTTACCGGCTGGCAGGGACTTGTTGAGAATCCTGTTGCAAGGGCAAAAATGAAACCTGCTGAACTTGCTAAGAAACAGCTTGAAGCCAATAATAAAGTTCCCGGAAACTGGAGCGTAAAAGACGGCTCTATATGGTTCAACGGTAAGGGAGATAACCTGTGTTCAATTAAAGAGTATGGCGATTTTGAGATGCTTGCCGACTGGAAAATCACAAAAGCAGGCGACAGCGGTATTTACCTCAGGGGCACTCCTCAGGTGCAGATCTGGGATACTTCAAGAGTTGAAGTAGGAGCTCAGGTAGGATCAGGTGGTTTGTATAATAATCAGAAGAATCAGTCCAAACCGCTTAAAGTTGCAGATAACCAGGTAGGTGAATGGAATACCTTCAGAATTGTCATGATAGGAGAGAAAGTCTCGGTCTGGCTTAACGGAGACCTTGTTGTTGATAACATTACAATGGAGAATTACTGGGACCGTACTATTCCTATTTTTCCGAAAGGATCAATTGAGTTGCAGGCCCATGGCACTGATCTCGCTTTCAGGGATCTCTACGTAAGGGAGATAAGTGAGAAAGAATATAATCTCACTCCCGAGGAGAAATCGGAAGGATTTGTAGCACTGTTTAACGGCAGAAACCTGAATAACTGGGTTGGTAACAAGGAATCATATATTGCGGAAGATGCAATGATAGTTGTTAAACCAAGCGATGGTTCAGGCGGCAATCTCTACACTGAAAAAGAATATGCGGATTTTATATTCAGATTTGAATTTCAGCTTACACCTGCTGCTAATAACGGTCTTGGCATAAGGACACCGCTAACCGGAGATGCTGCTTATGTTGGTATGGAACTTCAGATCCTCGACGATACCGCACCTGTTTATGCTAACCTTCAGCCATATCAGTACCATGGTTCGGTTTATGGTGTGATACCAGCAAAAAAAGGTTTCCAGAAGCCGGTAGGAGAGTGGAACTATGAAGAGGTAAGAATCCAGGGAACAAAGATCACAATAACCCTCAATGGTAATGTTATTGTTGATGGCGACTTAGCCGGACCAAGAGATAATGGAACGATGGATCATAATGACCATCCCGGATTAAAGAATACAACAGGTCATATAGGATTCCTGGGTCATGGTTCAGAACTAAAATTCAGAAACATTAGAATAAAAGACCTGTCAAAATAAAATATTTATGTTCTTCTCTGTGGCTCTCTGTGTCAACTCTGTGGCTCTCTGTGTAATAAAAGGAACTTACACAGAGTTACACTGAGAAGCACAGAGTTACACAGAGGGTTACACAATAATACTTCTGAAAAATGAAAACAAATCTTTTACTGCTTATCTCAGTAGTGTATCTTAGTGCGTGTTCCCAGGTTACACCTCCTGAACCATTTGGGCCGCTGCCTTCAGAAAGGCAGCTCGCATGGCACGAGCTGGAGTATTATATGTTCGTCCATTTTACTGTTAATACTTTCACAGATAAGGAGTGGGGCTATGGTGATGAGAAGGAATCTGTTTTTAATCCCACCGCACTTGATTGCCGCCAATGGGCAAAAGTTGCAAAGGATGCCGGTATGAAAGGCATAATCATTACCGCAAAGCATCACGATGGTTTCTGTCTCTGGCCTTCACAATACACTGAGCACTCAGTAAAAAATTCTGTATGGAAAGAAGGTAAGGGTGATGTACTCAGAGAACTGCGTACTGCCTGTGATGAACTAGGTCTGAAAATGGGGGTATATCTCTCTCCGTGGGACAGGAACAGTGCTGTCTATGGGACACCTGAGTATCTTATTTATTATCGCAACCAGCTCAATGAACTTCTTACAGCTTATGGTGATATTTTTGAGGTTTGGTTTGATGGTGCAAACGGAGGTGATGGATTTTACGGAGGAGCCAGGGAGAAAAGAAAAATTGATAACAAGACATATTACGACTGGCCAAATACTCATTCTATAGTAAGAAAGCTTCAGCCCTCAGCTGTGATGTTCAGCGATGCTGGACCTGATATCCGATGGGTTGGGAATGAGAGCGGTATGGGAAGCCTTACAAACTGGTGTCTGCTGAAAAAAGACGAGATGTATCCGGGTGGTGATTTTGCAAAGATCCTGGGTGAAGGTCATGAAGATGGTAATTATTGGGTTCCTGCAGAAGTTGATGTATCTATCCGCAGAGGATGGTTTTATCATCAGACCCAGGACTCTCTTGTCAGATCTCCGGAAAACCTGCTGGAGCTTTATTATCAGTCAGTTGGTCGCAACAGTAATCTCCTTCTTAATGTTCCTCCCGACAGGAGAGGTCTGCTGCATGAGAATGATGTTAAGTCGCTTTTGGCATTCAGAGAATTGCTTAATAAAGAATTTGAGAATAACCTGTCACTAGGGAAAAAAGCATCAGCAAAACCTGTAAGGGGTAAAGGCTATGAGGCTGCTAATGTTACAGATGGCAATTCAGAGACATACTGGACCACTAAGGACGATCAGACATCCGGTGAAGTAATTATCGATCTGGGAAATGAGACCGAAGTGAACAGAATAGTCCTTCAGGAATACATAAAACTTGGTCAGAGGGTGCAGGAGTTCAGTGTATCAGTGTTCACGGGTGGTGAATGGAAAGCACTGATAGATGGTACTACTATTGGTCATAAGGTTATACGGAAATTTCCAGTAGTTTCTGCTTCCAAAATTAAAGTAACAATAAGTAAATCAAAAGCTTGTCCGGTTATCTCGAACATCGAACTGTACAGGGCACCGGGGATTTAATTTAGAGACGCAATGCATAGTAGAGACGCAATGCATTGCGTCTCTACTATACAAAAAAATGTATAAATATGAGAGCTGCAGTTATCAGGGAATACGGGAAAATCGGACTGGAAGAAGTAGAAAAGCCAAAACTTCTGAAAAACAATGTTATGGTACAGGTTCGTTATGCCAGTATCTGCGGTTCTGATCAGCATATTTTCAAAGGGGAGTTTCATCCCAGAACAAAACTTCCGTTAATCGCCGGGCATGAATTTGCAGGTGTTGTTGAAGAGGTTGGGTCGGAGGTAAAGAATCTCTTACCCGGAGATAAGGTGACAGTCGACCCTATAATCTGGTGCGGAACCTGCGCAGCCTGCAGAATCGGACACTATCCTGCATGTACTTCGCTTAAACTCGTTGGTATTGATCTGAATGGCGGTTTCGCTGAGTATGTTTCTGTCCCTTCAGATATGATCTATAAGATCCCCGGACATATCTCTGATGAACATGCTGCAATGATAGAAATACTTTCAATCGGATTTCATGCTTCAGCACGGGCAGGTTTAGGTAAAGATGATGATATTCTGATAGTTGGTACCGGAAAAGTTGGTCAGTCTATTTTGCATGCTGCGAAGACAATCACTTCAGGCAAAATATTCATGGCCGATATTCTTGATGAAAGACTCGCACTTGCGTCATCAGCATTTCCTGATATTCAGACCATTAATATCAGGAATACAGACCCTGTTGCTTTTATAAAGGAAGCAACCGGAGGAAAAGGTGTGGATATAGCTTTTGAAGCAGTAGGGCATGAAGTTCATCTGGAAGGAAAATTTAATCCCGTCAGAACCTGCATAAATGCAATAAAAGGGGCAGGGACAGTCTGTGTACTCGGACTGTCAGACCATCCGGCAGAGATTCTCATGAAGGAACTTATCTGGAAAGAGGCAAAGATTGTGGCATCAAGGGTAAGTCATGGTGAATTCTCAAAAGCAATAGAAGCTCTCGCCGGAGGGAAATTGAATCCCGATAAAATGATAACTGGTATTCTCGACCTTAAGGATGCTCAGAAAGGCTTTGAGTTACTTGAAAAAGAACCAGCCAGAAATCTGAAAATTCTTCTTAAGATATAATACCTCTGTGTACCTCTGTGAATCCTCAGTGTCTCTCTGTGACAGTTCTTTAAAAAAATTACACAGAGAGACACAGAGTCGGCACAGAGTTACACAGAGAAAAGTAAAGAGATTTTAAGGTAATTGGAACATCCTGGCAACCTTAACAGCTGCTGTAATTCTTTTTGTTAATCCGGCCCAGTCTTTCTTCTGAATATGCTCCTTTGTAATAAGATTCGAACCTATCCCCACACACGTTACACCGGCATTGAACCATTCTGTAAGGTTTTCAAGTGTAGGTTCAACACCACCCGTCGGCATGATGCTTGTCCAGGGGCAAGGCCCTTTTATTGATTTCACGAAATCCGGTCCGCCAACAGATGAACCGGGGAATATTTTAACTATCTCAGCACCAAGTTCTTCGGCATAGCTGATTTCTGATAATGTAGCGCATCCGGGAGACCACATTATCTTTCTGCGGTTACAGACTTTTGCCATTTCAGGGTTCAGGATGGGTGAAACGATAAAGTTTGCACCAAGCTGTATATAGAGTGAGGCTGTTCCTGCATCTACCACTGAGCCAACACCCATAATCAGATTCGGAACCTCTTTTTCTGCCCATTTATTCAATTCACTGAATAGCTCGTGAGCATAATCACCACGATTCGTAAATTCGAAAACCTTTATTCCGCTATCGGCACATGCTTTAATAACATTCTTGCAAACAGTTGCGTCTTTATGGTAAAAAACCGGTACAATACCGACTTCCTTCATTTTAAGGATAACTTCTATTCTGGTGAAACGTGCCATCGCTGAATTAATTGGTTACACAAATTTATCTATTATTAAATAATATGCAATAGGCTACCGGCAACCGGACCGCGGCAACCGGCTCGCTTAAATATGGTCCTATCAACCACACTCCGCACGCCGCAAACCACCTTTATCTTTTCACTTTTGACTTTTGCCTTTTAACTTTTGCCTTTTGAACTCTATAATAATTATCTTAGCACTTCAAACTCTGTAAATGGTACTTAATTATATCTGGATTGCTTTCTTCCTGATTGGATTCATAGTTGCTCTGGGGCAACTCATATTTGCCGGTAATACTCAGATCTTTAACGATCTGGTTAATTCAGTATTTTCAAATGCAAAGACCGGATTCGAAATATCACTTGGTCTTACAGGCGCACTTACTCTCTGGATGGGACTGTTAAAAGTTGGAGAAAAAGGAGGAGTAGTTGCCATACTGGGAAAGCTGATCGGGCCTCTGTTTCAGAAACTTTTCCCGGGCCTGCCGAAAGGCCATCCTGCATATGGCTCGATAATGCTTAATATCTCTGCTAATATGCTAGGACTTGATAATGCTGCTACACCGGTAGGTCTTAAAGCGATGAAAGAGATGCAGGAAGTTAATGATGATAAGGAAACAGCTTCGAATGCCCAGATAATGTTTATGGTTCTGAATGCGGCAGGATTAACAATTATACCTGTAAGCATAATCGTCTACAGGACACAGCTCGGTGCAGTTAATCCGGCTGATATTTTTATTCCGATACTTATTTCAACATTTGCTGCTTCCATAACTGGTATGATCAGTGTAGCTCTGATACAGAAGATAAACTTATTTGATAAAGTTGTTCTTGCCTATCTGGGAGGTCTTACTGCTATTGTCGTAGGTATTATATTCTATTTCAGTGGTTTGCCTAAGGAAGAAATCTCTGTCATTTCAACTTTCTCGGCAAACTTCATACTGATGCTTATAATTGTTACATTTATTATTCTTGCTCTTATTAAGAAAGTAAATGTTTATGATGCTTTTATTGAAGGAGCAAAGGAAGGATTTAATATTGCCATTAAAATAATTCCTTTTCTTGTTGCAATCCTTGTTGCTATTGGTATTTTCAGGGCTTCAGGTGCAATGGATTTCATCATTTCGGGTATTGCAATGTTTTTTGCCTGGCTTGGAATTGATACGCAGTTTACAGCCGCCCTTCCTGTCGCTTTCATGAAACCTCTCTCAGGAAGCGGAGCCAGAGGTTTAATGATCGACGCAATGACAACCCATGGGGCCGATTCCTTTATAGGCCGGCTTGCGTGTACGATGCAGGGTACGACCGATACCACCTTCTATATTGTTGCTGTATATTTCGGATCGGTAGGAATTAAAAATACCCGTCACGCAATTGGATGCGGCCTGCTGGCTGATCTGGCCGGATTTACTACCGCAATTTTTGTAGCGTACCTTTTCTTTACATAATTTAAGAGCTGAATATGAGCGTTTTAGTCACTTCGATTCTTGTTGGAATAAGTATAATTGCGATAATATACCTGACATCCAGTTTAAAGCTTAAAGCATTCATAGCCCTTTTTATTGTTTCAGTCTTTCTTGCATTTTCCACATTACCTGCAGACAGAGTAATAGCAACAATAAAGGAAGGTTTCGGAAACACCATGGCATCAATAGGATTCCTCATAATCCTTGGTGCAATTATCGGGATTACTCTTGATAAAACAGGAGGTACCCTAAGCATCGCCCGCTATATCCTTTCCAAAACAGGTGAAAAAAGAAGTGTTCAGGCATTAGGGCTAACCGGATTCATTACCGGACTTCCCATTTTTTGCGATTCAGGGTTTATAATCCTAAGCGGACTTGCAAAGTCGTTCAGCGCTAAATCAAAAATTGCCTTGCCATTTATGGCAACAGTTCTGGCGACATCTCTCTATTCAGTGCATTGCCTTATACCTCCTCATCCCGGAGCACTTGCTGCCGCAGGCCTCTTTCAGGTAAACATCGGATACCTTATTATAGCAGGTACTCTTTTTGCTGTTCCGGGTGCACTTGCTTCATATTTCTGGGCAAAATGGATGACAAAAGGAAAAGATTATCCTCCTGCCACTGAGCCTGGGGTTGATACACAGATGGTGAATGATCAGCTTCCTTCACCGTTTCTTTCATTTTTGCCGATTGTAGTTCCTCTTTTACTTATTACTGTCAAATCATTATTAAACCTTATTGATTCAGGAGGTCATTCTCTGATTACGAAAATATTCTTCTTTCCCGGCGATCCCATTTTCGCACTATCAATCGGCGTTGTGCTTTCGTTGTTCCTGCTGAAGAAAAAAACAATAGAATCGATGAATTCTGTGTTCGGGGAAGCTATTGAAAAGGCAGGACCAATACTTATAGTTACAGCTGCAGGCGGCATGTTTGGCATGGTCATCAAGGCTACAGGAACAGGAGAGGCTGTAGGAAAAATTCTGGCAGGGACAAACATAGGTCTTGTTGTACCTTTTCTGATAGCCGTCCTGATGAAGACAGCGCAGGGATCTTCAACTGTTGCAATAATCACAGCTGCATCGTTTGTAGCACCAATGCTATCTATGCTTGGTCTCGATTCAGAATCAGGCAGGCTATTAGCCATGCTTTCCATGGGTGCCGGATCGATGTTGGTTTCTCATGCCAATGATTCCTACTTCTGGGTTATTTCTAACTTTTCAGAAATTGACCCCGGAACAAATTTAAAGGTCTACTCTTTTTCAACAATTGTAATGGGAACAGTAGTTTTTCTATGCGTTTGGATTACATCACTAGTAGTTTTATGACCAGCAGAATAATAGCCGAACAAATATTTCTTGCAGGTGTGGAAAGTGTCATTCCTTCACACCTTATTCATGATGTTCTTCATCTGAAAGATAATATTCTCCATATAAAACACCTTCAGTTTCCGCTAAAGAGTATTAATAACATTTACATCATAGGTGCCGGGAAAGCAAGTGCTGCAATGGCATTTGAGGTTGAAAAAATTCTGGGACCATATATTACTGAAGGACATATTATTGTCAAGTATGGTCATTCATGCAAATTAAATCGTATCAGGGTTACTGAGGCGGCTCATCCGGTACCAGATTCGAATGGGTTTAAAGCTACTGAAGCTATTCTTAAAATAGCTGTGAAAGCCGGAGTCAGTGATTTGGTAATATGCTTATTATCAGGAGGAGGCTCTGCCCTTCTTGCCGATTTCCCACAGGGATCTTCTCCGGGCGAAATAGCAAATGTTAATAACCTGCTTATTAACAGCGGAGCATGTATTCATGAGATAAATGCAGTAAGAAAACACTGTTCACTTGTAAAGGGCGGACAGCTTGCACGGGCCGTAAATCCGGCAACTCTTGTAAGCCTTATACTTTCTGATGTTGCCGGTGATCCTCTCGATGTAATATCCTCGGGTCCAACAACTCCCGATCCTACATTATTCAGTCATGCTCTCGAAGTACTTGATAAGTTCAATCTGATGAATGATATGCCATCAGGAATAATTAAATACCTGAAGGAGGGAGCAGATGGTTTAAGACCTGAAACCCCGAAACCCACTGATCCTGTTTTTGCAAAGACTGAGAACCTTCTTATAGGGACAAACAGACTTGCACTGGAAGCAGCCAAAAGGAAAGCGCTTGATTATAACATAAATGCACTGATAATAGACGATCAGCTTCAGGGCGATACAACATCTGTAGCAGAATATTTGGTTGAAACAGCACTGAAATTCAAAGAAAACGAGTATGAAGTAAAACCTGTATGTCTGCTTTTCGGGGGAGAGACAACTGTAAAGATGACCGGTAAAGGGAAGGGTGGCAGAAACCAGCATCTGGCACTCCAGACCGCTTTATTGCTTAAGGATCATCCGGGAATTACAGTTCTCTCGGCAGGGACTGATGGAAATGACGGGCCCACAGGTGCTGCTGGAGCTGTAGTTGATTCAGAAACCTGTTTAAAAGCGCTGGACGATGATATTGATCCTGTTAAATTCGTACTGGATTTTGATTCATATCATTTCTTCAAAAAGACTGGTGGTCATATCATTACAGGACCTACAATGACCAACGTTATGGATATAATTGTTGTCATTATTGAATAGTTGAATTCACAATCCACAATCTGTCACAAAAACGAATAAATTCTCTGAAAGAATATCCATCTCTTAGGTTTTGAAGTATTTATTTCGGTTATTTCAATATCCTTTTCATTGTAACCATTTGTAATGCAATACTGCTTAATCCTTTCGTATGCCATCGATTTGTGAACAGAAGGTTCAGATAGGATATGAATTATTTCGGTTTTGTAAAACACTGTAAATGAAACCCATCCTAGCCAGGTTTTAACCTTTGTTTCATAAAAGGCAATATCATTTTTGATATAACTTATTATCCTGAATTTTTTCTTGCTCATGATCTGTTTTGTAATTGTGAACTCTGATATTAGTCATATTTGCATCCGGTATAAAAGTTATTTTTGTATCCGATATGCAAATGATTGCATATTATAAATTTAAAGTAAAATGAACATTATGAATACAACAATCCTTTTCCTTGTTTTATCCCTGTGTATGATATCATGCAGGCAAGGCTCCTTAACTTCTGAATCAACTGTCCCGGCAAACGGGCAACTTCCCGATACAACAGACATTACAAATAATTTTTATGATAACACTTTAACAAATGCTCTTCAGCAATATGACCTGATTATTGAAGGAGAGGTTGCAAATCCGGGTAAAGTTAATTTTTCAACTCTCCCTGTGCATAGTGTAATTGTTAAAGAGACATTACTTGATAGTACCGGTGGCGACAGATTTGTCGGAGCATACAGATACGACGGATACTCTCTTTTCGATATTCTTAACAAGAGTATTCTTAAGAAATCGAATGCAGATGAGTTTAATCCGATTATAGATCTATATGTGGAAGTAGAAAATAGTAATGGTGAAAAAGTGGTATTCAGCTGGGGTGAGATATATTATCCAAATAATCTTCACAAAATCATAATCGCCACAAGTGTGTCGCGGATAGTACCTTCCAAGACAAAGGACCTGTGGCCTCTTCCTTCGGAAAGTAAAATTGTGGCAGCAAGCGATTTAATAACTGAAAGAAACATCTCATCCCCTGTTAAGATAACTGTACAGTCGGTTAAAAAATCTTTTCCTGTTGTAAAGGGTTTGTCTCCGATGTACTCTTCCGGTTTTAAAGTATTTGATGCCGGGAAAGAAGTCGCTTCGCTTGCACCGGCAGAACCGGAAAATATTACATATAATACGATTTTCTACGGGAGGGGCAAAGGAATCCACAGTACATCACCTTTTAAAGGGATGATACTTAGAGATGTAATTGCTTCTTATTATGCAGTCAGCAGGGAAAATCTTAAAACAGGAATTTTCTGCATAGCAGGTAAAGACGGATACCGGTGTGCTGTTTCATATTCTGAACTCTTCAACAGGAACGATCAGCAGGAATTCCTTCTAGTGCGTACAGAACCTGAGGAAGATGGTGGCTTATTCAGGGTATTCCCGGCAAGTGATTTCTTTTCCGACAGGGCAATTAAATCACTGTCTGAAATTCATCTGATCCGATAACAACACTCCATAGAATGACTATTTTGCTTTGCGAACTTAGCGAATAACCTTTGCGACCTTTGTGGTTAATGGATTTACCCGAATCAATTATTATTTATTATATTCATGGCGTTAAAAAAACTGTAACCAAAAACTGATAACCATGAAAGTAAAATTATTTGTCGTCCTGCTTGGTATTGCCTTAATTGCCGCCAGTTGTGGTAATAAAAAAAGTGCAGAAGCTGTTTCTGTTCCCGGTACCTCAGTTGCTGTACCTGAAGTGGATTCAAAGATGATGATAATAGCCAGGCTCACTGTTAAACCTGAAAGAGCAAAAGATTTTGTTGAGGCTGCAAAAGATATCATTGCCAAATCAAATGCTGAGGAAGGCTGTCTTTATTATCAGCTGTTTCAGGATCCTTATGACAATTCCAAATTTGTGTTTGTTGAGGAGTATAAGAATCAGGCAGCTGTAGATGCTCATTTTGCTGCAGAGTATTTCAATGCATTTGGACCAAAGATAAGCGATATGCTGGTAGGTGCTGCTGAAATAAAAGTCGTTACCGTTGCCAAAGAGGTAGTACAATAGTAATAAACCAGTATATGAAAGCCCTCGTACTGGAAGAATACAACAGACTTGTTTATAAAGATGTACCTGATCCTGAAATTAATACAGGAGAAGTCCTTGTAAAAGTCATGGCCTGCGGTATCTGCGGCTCTGATGTTCATGGTCTCGACGGAAGTACAGGCCGAAGGATCCCTCCGATGATCATGGGGCACGAGGCTTCAGGGATTATTGTTAAAACCGGGTCCGGGGTTAACGGCTGGAAGACGGGAGACAGAGTGACATTTGATTCAACTGTGTACCCTTTGAATGATTGGTATACTCTTGAGGGTCATTATAACTTAAGTGATAACAGGGAAGTCCTTGGTGTCTCTCCCGGCACCTATAAGAGAGCCGGTGCATTTGCTGAGTTTATTGCTATTCCTCAGCATATTCTGTACAAAATTCCTGATAATGTAACATTTGAACAGGCTGCAATGGTTGAAGCAGTTGCCGTAGCCCTTCATTCAATAAACATTTCAGGAATAAAGACCGGCGATAAATGTGTAGTTGTAGGTACAGGTATGATCGGGACTTTTATTCTTAAACTTCTCCGGCTTTCAGGCGCTTCAAGGATTATTGCAATAGATATAAATTCAAACAAGCTTGATCAGGCAATAAAAGCCGGGGCAGATGATATCTTTCTGGCAACTGATCCAAACCTTGGTGAAAAAATCATTGCCCTTACAAATAACAGAGGAGCCGATATCTCATTTGAGGCAGTCGGCAGAAGTGAATCTGTAAATATTGCGATTGATGTTCTCCGCAAAGGCGGTAAAGCAGTTCTTGTTGGTAATGTATCCCCAAAAGTGGAATTTCCCCTTCAGAAGGTTGTTACCCGTGAATTGACAGTTCTGGGGAGCTGTGCCATACGGGGGGAATATGAAGTTGTTCTTAATCTGCTTCAGACCGGAAAGATAAGTGTTGACGATCAGATCTCTGCCGTAGCACCCCTTTCAGAAGGAGCTGGCTGGTTTGACAGACTTTACAGGAAAGAGGAGGATTTAAATAAAGTAATTCTTGTTCCCTGACATTTCGGATTTCGGATTGCGGATTGCGGAATAAAATACTGTAAATTGATAAATCCGAAATCAAAAATCCGAAATCCGAAATTTTTAATAGTTAAGACAATGTTTGATAGAATATACAACATTTCAATTGCAGGATGCAGCCGCGTAGCTCATCTTCATGCAAAGGCTGTTCAGAATATCCCAAATGCCCGGCTCGCAGGTGTCTGGAGCAGAACAGCAAGCACGGCAAATGATTTTGCTGCTGTTTATAAAACAAAATCGTATGCTGATATTTCTGAAATGGTAGCCGATAATAAAACAGACCTCGTTATTGTCTGTTCCGCTCATCCTTACCATATTCAGCCAGCAACGGAAGCTGCTAAGGCAGGGGCTAATGTGCTGGTTGAGAAGCCTCTGGCCTCAGATCTGAAGGATTGCGACGAAATGATAAAAATCTGCAGGGAGAATAAAGTAAAGCTTGGCGTAATTAGTCAGCGGCGGTGGTATGAACCTGTGAGAAGGGTGAAAGATGCAATTGAGAGCGGGAAACTGGGAAAACCTGCAATGGCAACAGTCACAATGCTTGGCTGGCGCGATAAGGCCTATTATGATTCTGATGAGTGGAGGGGGTCGTGGAAGAAAGAGGGTGGCGGGGTACTTGTAAACCAGTCGCCTCACCAGCTTGATCTTATGCTATGGTTTATGGGTGAAATAGATGAAGTTTATGGAATATGGAGAAACCTGAACCATCCGTACATAGAGGTCGAAGACACTGCTCTGGCAATTGTGAAGTTTAAAAGCGGGGCTATAGGAAATATTCTTGTTAGCAATTCGCAGAAACCTGGAATCTACGGAAAAGTACATGTCCATGGAGAAAACGGAGCATCAGCCGGAGTCCAGACAGATGGAGGTGCTATGTTTATTGCCGGACGAACGGGCGTGGCTGAACCACCCGTAAACGACCTCTGGACAATCCCGGGAGAGGAGCATCTGCTCAAAGAGTGGGTTAAAGAGGATACAGATACTTTTAATAATTGCGATCCCACTGTTGTATATATGCAGTATCAGATTGAAGAATACCTGAAAGCAATTGCTGAGGGAAGAGACCCTGCTGTTAACGGTGAAGCAGGACGGCGAACAGTCGAGTTATTCACAGCTATATACAGATCTACCCGCGATAATATGCCAATCAAATTTCCGCTGAAACCTGAACCTGGATTTGATGGGCGGGGCTAGAAAAAGCGTAAAGCGTAGAGCGTATAGCGAAGAGCGTGGAGCACTGAGCCCTGAGCAACTTAATATAACCCTGAATTATGGAATTGTTAAATAATTAATATTGATAGCATGCCACTTCTGATAGTCGTCCTTGGAATCTGCCTCCTTCTGGTTCTGATACTTGTTTTTAAATTCAACTCATTCCTCTCTTTTGTTATTGTGTCAATTTCTGTAGCTCTTGCAGAAGGAATGACACTTGACCAGGCTGTACTGTCGATCGAAAAAGGTATTGGCAATACTATGGGATTCCTTGTACTTATTTTATGTCTTGGATCAATGCTCGGGAAACTAGTATCGGAAAGTGGAGCTGCCCAGAGGATTACAACCAGACTTGTTAATGCTTTCGGATTAAAACATATTCAGCTTGCCCTGATGCTTACCGGTTTCATCGTTGGAGTTTCGCTCTTTTATGATGTCGGTTTCTTCATTATGATTCCACTTGTTTTCACCGTGGCAGCAGCAACCGGTTTACCTTTGCTGTATGTGGGACTTCCTATGCTTGCAGCACTCTCGGTTACACATGGTTATCTTCCGCCGCATCCTGCTCCTACGGCCATCGTTGGTGTATTTAATGCGGATCTTGGGAAAACACTTTTCTATGGTATAATTGTGGCTATCCCTGCTATTTTTGTCTCCGGACCAATACTTTCCAAGGCACTCAGCAAGATAGATGCTAAGCCGTTTGCAGAATTTGTAAATGTTAAACCATTGACTGAAGAAGAGATGCCCGGATTCTGGACAAGCTTCTTTTCAGCACTTTTGCCTGTTCTGCTTATAACTCTTGCAACTATTGCAGGGTTTTTACTTCCCGAAGAAAATATTGTACGAAAGGTTCTTGGATGGATAGGCAATCCTGTATTTGCAATGCTGCTCTCAGTTCTTTTCGCTATTTATACACTTGGAATCGCCAGGGGAAGAAAGATTAATGACATCATGAATTCCCTTGCTCACTCTGTTACAAGCATAACAATGATTATGCTTCTTATTGCCGGTGCCGGTGCATTAAAACAGGTTCTTATTGACGCTGGAGTCAGCGATTACATTGGCGGACTTCTGAGTGAATCATCACTATCACCATTATTTCTCGGTTGGCTCATTGCAACAGTTTTGCGGTTCTGTGTAGGGTCTGCTACAGTTGCCGGAATTACTACTGCCGGTATTGTACTTCCCCTGGTAACAGCAGGTGCTGTGAAACCTGAACTTATGGTACTTGCTATTGGTTCAGGGAGTCTGATGTTCGGACATGTGAATGACGGAGGATTCTGGTTGTTTAAAGAATACTTTAACCTGAGTATTAAAGATACTCTGAAATCCTGGTGTGTTATGGAAACATCTATCGGAATAATGGGATTAATTGGTGTTCTGGTACTTAATCTTTTTGTGTAATTTTATCGCACAATTGTTTTGGTTGGGTTGTTATTATAATATTATACGAAGAATATAAAAAAATGGCCATGAGGAAGTTTATTTTACTGGTTTCATTTTTATTGGTTGTTTCTTTACTTAAAGCCCAGCAAGGCGCTCCTTTGCTGACACACTTCTATGAGAGCAGGGATATTGAAAATCAGAACTGGGCTATTTGTCAGGATGAGTATAACGTTATGCTTTTTGCAAACAGAAAAGGCATTTCAGCATTCGACGGACAGGATTGGACTTCGGTCAGGATTCCGGTAATCCCTTATACAATGAGGGCAAATCCCAAAGACGGTAAGATCTTTGTCGGTGGAGAAAACAACTACGGATATATAGAGAAGGATCAGGCTGGCTTATACAAGTACATATCAGTATCAGGTGATGAAGCAGGAATAGGTGTTATCACCAGGATTATATTTAATGATTCTGTAGTCTGGTTTTACGGCGAACAGTCTGTTAGCCGGCACAATCTGAATGATAATAAACTGGAGCTGCGACTGAAATCACCTGATGACAGTCCATTTACCGGTATGTTCGTTACCCCGAAGAATACTTTTATAAACAGGCTAAACTCAGGTTTATTCAGACTTGAAAGTGATACACTTTTCCCTATAGTAACAGGATATGTGACTGAGAATATTGATATTCTCTTCTCGCTTCCATATGATCAGAACAGGGTTTTAGTTGGACTAAGCAATGGAAAACTGCAGCTTTTTGACGGTATAAAATATTACGATTACCAGGTTAAAGATGAAGGTTATCTCCGTGACAATATTCTCTCTGAGGGAATTATGATGGGAGACAGTCTTTATGCCTTCTCTACACTTGATGGCGGAGCTCTGGTTATAGATAAAAAAAGTGGTGAAGTCAGGTTCACAATTAACAACCAGAATAAACTTCCTGATGATGAGATATATGCAATTGGGCAGGATAGAAGCGGAGGATTATGGCTTTCTCACCAGTATGGCCTATCCAGAGCTGAACTGAAACTCCCGGTAGGAAATTTTAGTATTTATCCCGGACTGACCGGCAATCTTACAACATCCCTCTGGTTCAAAGGAGAGTTATTTGTTGGAACCAGTGAGGGTGTTTATTACCTGACCGCTGTAAGGAACTATGCAGAGGTTCAGGTTCTGGTTAAAAATGATGCAGCTTCTGCAGTTGCACAGACAGTTAATCAGTCAGCCACTCAGGAGCAGCAGGGTACCAGGAAGAGTATCTTCACCAGGATATTCGGAAAGAAAATCACAAAAGAAAAAAGCAGTGAGGCTGCATCCCCGTCAGCTTCCGTAAGTGCAGCTGCTAAAAAACCGGCAGAAACATTTACTAAAAAGACTGTAAATAAGCTCAAATCAATTAACTATATCTACAAAAGGGTTGACGGCTTTAATGAGAAATGCAGACAATTGGTGGCAACTGATTATGGGATACTTGCCGCAACAAACAAAGGACTTCTTGTAATAAATAATCATAAAGCTGAAACAATCGCACAGGATCGGTATGTAAATTTCATATCGTGGCAGCCTGTTAAGGACAGGTATTATATAGCTTCAGGTGATGGCTATTTTTCTGTAAGGTATTCCGGAGGAAAATGGATCAGCGAATCCCCGGATCCCGCTTTTTCTGATCCTGTTTATTCTCTGGCAATTACATCAGCTGGTGATTTATGGCTGGGAGTAGATAATGCAGCTCTCCTGACGGATTTACAAGGTGCTGGCGGAAGTGTGAAGTATACCTCGGTCAGCATAAAGAGCGATTTTCCGCAAAGATATCTGGTTGATGCAGTAAATGATTCCGTCTTTCTGTATACCGAGTCGGGAGTTTACTATTATCAGAAGCAATCTGCAGCATTTGTAGAAAGAGATGCTGATATCAGTCCTTTAACATCAAAGACAAAATTTGCTTATCCGCTTTCCAATAAACCATGGGTTAAACATGGATATAACTGGCTGTATCTTAATACTACTGATTCTTTCATTGAGAAGGAAATGTCACTTCTTAAACTATTCAGTGACGTTGTTTCAATAAATACAGAGAATAAGATTCTCTGGGTTGTGGACGGAGAAAATCGTTTATTCAGGATTGATATGGATAAACCTTTGAAAGTCAACCCCGAAAGCAATATTCTTGTTAAAAGTATCTATAATGCAAACGGTACTACATTCAGTCTGTCAGAAATTGTATTTAACCGTGGTGATAATGTCATATATTTCGATATCGTAGCTCCCGGCTACCTTAAACAGAATACCACACAATATCAATATACTGTAAATAAGCTGATGAATGGCTGGTCAAACTGGTCTGTCCGAACCAGTTATAATCTTGCTATCCCAATAGCTGGGGACTATACCCTACAGGTCAGGGCGAAGGATATCTGGGGAAACATCGGGGATATAAAAACGATCAAATTTACGATTAAGGCACCTTTCACAAAGACACCGCTATTCTTTATTCTGACAGCTTCATTTGTTTTGCTTATTCTTTTTCTGATTGTCAGGTTCAGGGAGGGACAGCTGCAGAAAGCAAATAAAATACTTGAACAGAAAGTAAAGGAGCGTACAGCTGAAATTGAAGCACAGAAAGAGGAGATAACCTCAAGTATTGAATACGCAAGCAGAATTCAAATGGCAATGCTTCCTGAGGAAGAGCATTTCAAATCTTTTTTCTCTGATCACTTCATAATTTTTAAGCCAAGGGATATTGTCAGCGGCGATTTCTATTGGATCGGAGAGACCGAAAAACAAATTTTTTTCACGGTGGCCGATTGTACGGGCCATGGTGTCCCCGGGGCTTTCATGAGTACACTGGGAATCTCCACACTTAATGAGATTATTACTAATAATTCTGATCTTCAGGCTAATACAGTGCTTGGACTTCTTCGTGAAAAGATAAAAACTTCACTTCATCAAACAGGAAAAGAAGGTGAAGCTGCAGATGGAATGGATATCTCATTCTGCATTATAAACAAGAGCAAAAAAGTATTGCAGTACTCCGGAGCATATAATCCGCTTTTCATTTTCCAGGGTGGTGAATTCAAGGAATATAAAGCCGACAGGATGCCGATAGGTATTTACTACGGGGAGAAGAAAGCATTTACCAACTATGAGATAAATCTCAAAAAAGGTGATGCGATTTATATATTTTCAGATGGTTATGCTGATCAGTTTGGCGGACCTGACGGGGTAAAATATAAAAGCGCCAACCTTAAGAAGTTATTGGCAGAAAACTATTACAGACCAATGTCAGAACAAAAGGCAATTATTGAAAAAGAGCTTGAAAACTGGAAAGGATCTGCTGATCAGGTTGATGATATAACAATGATAGGTATCAGAATTTAAAGCTAATAATTATCGCCTCATCAACTTTTTAACTTCTTCAATCCCTCATAATATGAGTATCTTTATAAAAATAATATAATATAAAATGAAAATAAAATTCATTGGAGCAGCAAGGGAGGTAACGGGAAGTAAACATTTAATTACTACTAATTTAGGCAAGAGGATCTTACTCGATTGCGGTATGTTTCAGGGGAAGGGACTCGAGACAGACGGTATGAACCGCGATCTTATGTTCGATCCCTCCCTGATAGATCATTTAATTCTCACTCATGCTCATATCGACCATGCCGGACTTATCCCTTATATGTATAAACTTGGTTTCCGGGGATCAATTGTATGTTCGAATGCTACCAGAGACTTGTGTGCAATAATGCTTGCTGATTCAGCCTTTATTCAGGAGCATGATACAATGACATTTAACAAAAGAAGGGCAAAAAAAGGTCTTCCGCTTGTTACTCCTCTATATACAAAAGAAGACGCATCAGCATGTATGAGTCTTTTTATTGGTGTCCCCAATGACATGAAATTCAGGATTGACGAAAATATAAAAGTTAAGTTCACCAATACCGGTCATATGCTTGGCAGCGGTGTAGCTAATCTTCAGATAATTGATAACGGACAGATAAAAAGGATCGCCTACACCGGCGATATAGGCAGACCGGTGGATCCTATTCTTGCTCCTCCGCAACCATTTCCTCAGGCCGACATAATAATAACTGAATCTACCTATGGTGACAGACTTCATCACGATTCAAAGGCTGCAGAAGAAGAGCTCCTGAATATTGTTATGGAAACATGTGTAAATAAAGGTGGTAAGCTGATTATTCCCGCTTTCAGTGTAGGCCGTACACAGGAGATCGTATATGCTCTTAATAACTTTTTTAACAGCGGTCGTCTTCCTAAGATTGACATGTTTGTTGATAGCCCTCTCGCTGTTAATGCCACAACTGTTTTCAGGATGCACCCTGAGTGTTATAACAATGATTTTCTGAAAGTTCTTGAGAAAGATGAAGATCCTTTCGGATTTGCTAATCTGTACTATATCTCAAAAGTTGAAGATTCAAAAAGACTTAATGATCATAAGAAACCTTGTGTAATAATCTCTGCATCAGGAATGATGGAGGCAGGAAGAGTAAAACACCATCTGGCAAACAATATCTCCAATCCGAAAAACACTATCCTGGTGGTTGGTTATTGCGCTCCAACTACTCTGGGTGCAAGAATCGTAAGAGGTGATAAAGAGGTCTCAATTCATGGTATAATTCACGAGGTTAAGGCTGATGTGAAAAAGATCGAATCTTTTAGCGGGCACGCTGATTACAGGGAGATGATTGACTTCCTTGGCTGTCAGGATAAAAGTGCTGTAGAAAAGATGTTTATAGTTCATGGTGAATATGAAACTCAGAAAAAATATGTTGCTTCACTGATTAATGCAGGATTTAAGAATATTGAGATACCTGCCAAAGGTCAGGAATATGAAATCTGAAAAATTTAGTAATTTCTGCAGAAGGATTGGTTCTAGTTATTATTTTTGCCCCTTCAATAAATTCTATTTAGTAAGACTTTAAGATAATAAAATGGGAAGAGCATATGAATACCGCAAGGCATCCAAGGAGAAAAGATGGGATAAGATGTCTAAGTTGTTTCCGAAGCTTGGTAAGAACATTACTATCGCTGCCAAAGAAGGCGGAGCGGATCCGGATCTGAATGCTAAACTCAGGACTGCTATTCTGAATGCAAAATCTCAGAATATGCCAAAGGATAATATTGAGGCAGCAATTAAAAGGGCTGCTGGCAAAGATTCTGAGAGTTTTTCTGAAATTTGTTATGAAGGAAAGGGACCTCATGGTGTCCTCGTTTTTGTTGAATGTGCCACAGACAACAACACACGAACCGTTGCCAATGTAAAAGCATATTTCAATAAATCAGGTGGTGGCATTGTCCCAACTGGATCACTCGAGTTTATGTTTAACAGGAAAGCAGTCTTCGAATTTGAGCTTCCTGCCGGCAAGACAGTTGATGAGATTGAGTTCGAACTTATTGAATCGGGACTTGAAGAGGTTGAAATGGTCGATGATACAGTTTATGTTTATGGTGACTATACAAACTTTGGGTCTTTGTCACAGGCAATTGAAGATATGGGTATTGAGATCAGAAATGCCTCGCTGAAGCGTTTTGCTCTAAATCAGGTTGAATTTACCGAGGAGCAGCTCGTTGATATTGAAAAGCTCATCGACAGACTTGAGGATGATGACGATGTTCAGGCTGTTTATACCAACATCGCATAAGAATAATTGGTTAATTTAAGAGCCTTTGTGTACTTCGTGAAAACTTAGTGTCCTTTGTGGTTAATGGATTTTCATCTGATATGTTTTCTTAATTCCTTTCTGACAGATTTCCATTCCGGGAAAAGCTCTGACAATAATTCGTAGTATTTTGCGCCATGATTATGATGCTTAAGGTGGCATAATTCATGAACTATGACATATTCAATATACAAATCCGGAAGTTTGATTAATTCAGTACTGAGTGTAATCACTCCTTTAAAAGAACAGCTTCCCCAACGCCTTTTCATTGAACGGATTATCAGACCGGCTGGCTTGAAATTCTGATCTTCATGTTTTGAAAGCATATTACCAAGAAGCACGGGAAATAGTTCCGTCGCTTCACGCTTGTATCCTGAATAGAGGACTCTCCTTACAGCTTTCTGATCTTCAGGTCTGGCAACACCAATTTCTATTTTGCCATCAGTAAACACAGCAAATGGCTTCGTGGAATTTATAACCGATAAAATTGCCTCTCTTCCTCTGTAAAGATGAATATCACCGTTGCAATAGGAGCGGCCCGAGATATTATTATTCTGTTTTCTGTAATTGTCGCGGTGTTTTATTATCCATTCCGCCTTCTCTTCGACTATTCTGACTATAGTTTTGTCTGATGTGCGGTAAGGTACCCTGACAATCACTGTGGAATCGGGATGAACACTAATCCCAAGTGTCCTTCGCCGTGAATAAACAACCTTGAAATCAATATCTTTTATTGTGCCTGTTCTTTCAGCAGTTTGCATCCTTTATTCTGATTTAACGACAATGATAATGATAATTTGAACGTTAATTTCCCGATGAGGAGCCTAATGCTGAAAGGTAATAAACCAGACAGGCAGTTCCATCCATTGTGCATTCATTACTCGTATAATCACCTGCATCATCGTGATAGTTGGCCATCGTGGTCTGGAATTTCGCGTATTGATCTTCTTTTTTTAAGGCAACATACTTGCTGTGAGCCCTGAAAATGGATGAGTATACCGGCCCGTCTACTAATCCGCCATTTACCTGTTTTCCCCTGATGACAAATGAAGAATGAGAATCAACAGGATAATCGCCATTTTCAGGAAGGCCGACTACCATGCTTGTCCCCCATGGATTACATCCGAAGAGCCAGTCGCGATGTGCTGCTTCAAGTTCAGCAAAAGAAGTATCCCCTGAAATTTCAGCATAAAGATGAAACTGGGTCAGAATTGATGAAACTAGATTATTTGAACACCAGATGAACGGCACTCCTATAAGAAAAGGATTCTTCTTTGCTTTAAGTTCTGTCATCTCAAGACCTCTTCTCATATACCCGGCAAACTCATCTTGCCCGGTATTCTTTTGAATGCGTGCAATTTCCGGATGTCCCATATTAACAAAAGGGTACCACTGATAGTGCAGGGCTGTATCTCTTCCTATCCAGGGTGTAACAGGTTCCTGTCTGCCAAATTCAACTGCGTAGTCAAAATATTTTTGTTCCCGTGTCAGATTATATAGTTCAGCTGCCGCAAGTTCCATGTCGTCAGTCCAATTATCCTCTTCGTAAAAATAGGGAGCTGATCCCGGAGCTGTCTGGCATACACCCGGATTCTTTAATCCATGATTGAAAGCATCTATAGCTTTAGAAGTGAGTAATTCAGAAAAATCAGGATCAGTTTCTTTATACACCATGGCGCCTCTGGCAAATGATGATGCAAACTTTCCGGCTGTTGATGCAATGCCCGTAGCCCTGTTTTTATATTTAAGCAATCCCTGTGGTTCTCCTGTACAAAAGTATACCGGTCTCTCAAGTCCTTTGCCATACTTTGCCGTGTCATCATTTGGGAACCTGAATCCTATATGGTCCCTGTCATCAGCAATCTGATTGAACATTACTCCAGGAGAGGGATTCATTTTCAGCAGCCAGTCCAATCCCCATCTGCTCTCATTAAGAATATCGGGTATTCCGTCTGCTCCCGGTAACCCGTTGGCCAGGTATTTATCTCCAAAGGAAGAAGGATTTTCAGAATACGAGAACAACATCTGGTATGTTGCATTGGCAGATGTGGCAACATACTGAAGGTAGTCTGCAGCATCGTGCCAGCCTCCTGTTACATCAATATGTGCAGAGTCATCATGTTTTCCGTACACTATATACCCGTCATTGGTGTGGCAGGAGTCATTCAGATACGGATTAAATCCGCATCTCTGTTGTCTCATATAGTTAAGAAGATAGTCAGCAGTACCATCGTACACATTTTCTGCTATTTTGAATTCAGGTGAGTAGCTCTTCCCTGCAAGGATCTTATATGTTCCGTTCTGTTTTAATCCGGAAAAATTTAACCGGTAGCAGCTGATAAACTGATCGAGTGGTTCTGCTTTAACAGGATTGTTTATTGTCATTACTACTTCTCCGCTACTGGCATTAATTACCCTGAAGTCTTTGATATTCTGTAGCTTTGTGCTGATAAAAACCCCGACCTTTATATCACCTGGCCTGTAGCCGAGCTGATTTACTCTAATCCATGTATCTGCTTCGTTATTGCATGATATTGTGCTTAATAAAGCAATTAAAAGAATCAGGGTGAAGGATCTGTTTTTCATTTTTTGACTTTACTGGATAGTAAGATGCAATTTAGTAATAAGTTAAAAATATCCTAAAATTCACCTTCAATGGAATATCCTTTATCTGTTTATTGTCTATATATTATAAAACTGAAATAAGATTTATGTTATTCTCTCTTAAAATGGTTAGTAAAATATCAGGTTAGGTTATTTTCATCCAAAACATTCATGGTTAGAAGGTTAGTTAAATTCTGGGAGAGTAACTACAACGGGCGGCAATTAATTGCTGCCCGTTTCATTTTCAGATGACTTAAGGGAGTTATTCCCTTGTTAGAGTAATAACAGTTATTTCAGGTGGCATACAGATCCTGAAGGGAATTGAAAGCACCCCAAGCCCGCGGTTTACATATTGAACCTGAAGCCCGTTGACGTAAAGACCGTTCCAGTTAGGATAGAAATATTTTGAAGGACTCCACTTGAATCTTTTTGTAATAATACCCATCTGCATACCATGCGTGTGTCCCGAAAGGGTAATATCGATATCTGTCTTTCCTGTGACTTTTTCTTCCCAGTGATTTGGATCGTGACTAAGTAGTATTTTAAGGTCTGCACTGTCTGTCCCGGCAATTGCTTTGTCCAGATCACCATGAATGATATTTGGATGACGTCCTTTTGTCGTTATTCCGATTAGTGCCAGCCTCGCATTTCCGATTCTTACTTCTGCATTTTCGTCATTAAGAACTGTATACCCCGAAGCTTTGATAAGATTGTTCAGAACTGATACATTATTATCTCTGTCAGCTTCAGTGTAATAAGGATGGTAAGTTCCGAAATCGTGATTACCCGCTATCGCAAAATTACCATATTTGCTTTTTGCCCCGGAAAGAATTGTATCGAACCTGCCAAATTCCCTCCAGCCGAAAGTCACAAAATCACCGGTATTTAAGATCAGATCAGGTCTTAGTGCATTGACATTATTTATAACTTTTTCAAGTACTTCCCTGTGATGATGGAATCCGGCAAGGTGCATATCCGATAGCTGCACAATCCTTAGCCCGTCAAGATCAGAGTTTAGCCCCTTAATCTTAATGGTAACCTCTTCTGTTTTAAAATTAAACCTTCCATGCAGAGTGCCTGTAGCAATTATTGTGAATATCACAGCTGCAGTTATTAATCCGGTATTTGTCAGCCATCTTAAGTGATCCCCACTATACCTTTTTATGAATACTCCTGCAAAATGGCAAAGAATAATTATTGTCCTTGGTACGACAACAGCGGCTGTCATTCCTGTAAGGCTCATTAACATCCATACCTGCTGTGGATTGTCAAAAAAGCTTTCATAACCTGCTACTGCAAAAAAGAGAATCCAGAGCCATATACTCAGAATGACATGTATTACAAGCAGAATATAGTACCTGTTTCTTGAATTGCTGAAAAAGTGTTGTCGGAGAACAACAGGCATAAGTATTTCAGCAAAAATCATCAATAACAGCAAAAACATAGGAGATGAATTAGTCTGTAAAATTACGTAATAATTACATATCATGATTATGCTTACATTAGCATCTGTTTAATGACTAGAAGTTATGTCAGAGGTAAAATTCTATGATGCTGTATATGAGCCTGCTACTAAATTGACTTATTCCGTTATCTCAGCCAGATATGAAAAAAAATGGATCTTTGTGCGCCATAATAAACGGACAACATTTGAGATTGCCGGAGGCCATATTGAACCAGGCGAAAGCTCTCATGAAGCTGCGTGCAGGGAATTGATGGAGGAGACCGGAGCTGTTCAGTTCACTATGGAGTGTATTGCCACATATTCAGTAAAAAAAGATGGTATTACAGGCTGGGGCAGACTATATTTCGCTGAAGTAACTGAACTTGGTCCGCTTCCCGAAATCTCAGAAATAGGTGAGGTGATCTTTGACACTAAACTGCCTGAAAAAAACACCCATCCAGATATTCAGCCTTTCCTTTTTACTAAGACACTGGAATATCTGAATGATGGAGAATAGATACGGCTGCTATCTGGAAAATGTCTTGCAGTCTTGCAGTCAGCTTTACTCCGGTCTCCGGTCTTCCGACTTCCGACTTTTTCAAATATACTCAAACGTCACCTTCTTAAGCCACTTCTCTTCAAGAAGCCGGGCAATCCTCTTAACAACTGTTCTCCTTATCTCAAGATCAACAGGCAGGTTGGGATCCTGATGGGCTATATTAATTCTTGTACCGATAACAAAGTGAATCTCATCACTTTCCATTAACAGTCTGACAATTTTATCAGCAGGACCCTTACCCAGTTTTACGCTGTTATTATATGTTTTCAGTATCTCATTCACTTTCTGAAGTGTAAGGATACCTTCGGTGACCAGATCTATGCCTTCAAGAAAACTCTCCGGCGGAAGTTCCGGGTCTTCAAAGATCAGTTCATCAACTATCTTCCTGTTTAGCTGTCGGGCGACTATATCGGCTGTGGTTCCTCCGCAAAGGATAACCTTACCTTTATATCCAACAACTTTGGCAGCCAGTTCTTTATCTTTCTCTTTTTCGTATGGGGGACCGGTGCATACAAGCAGTTTACGCGGTTCCCGAAAATATATTGTTGCACAACTGATATCGTCGCGGGCCTTATAACTGTCATTCTTATGGGCCATTGTTACAATTTTCCCAGCCAGCATAACAGCAGAGATAGAAGCCTCACTATTCACAAGTGCAGCAGCATAAGTTGCAATGTTCTCCCTTTCCCATCCAAAAGGATATGCATCACTTCCCATACCGCTCTGTGATACACCATCAGAGCAGAAGATGATACGGTCCTCTTTTTCTGGCATAAAAGAACAAGTTTTCAGCACTTTCCCCACATGTTTTCCTTTATCGAGCACAACTTTTTTCCACGATGGATCAAATATCTCTTTACCCCTGAGAATTATTGTTGAAGGATTGTCGTATTCAAGGATATTTGTTTTCCCGCTGCTTTCAATATCGACTATTGTGAAAGTGGAGTAGCTTATCTTCCTTTCACTGCAGACAGGCAGAGTATTCATTATTATCTCCGCAATTCTGTCGACCTCCTTATGTTCGCGGGTAAAATTTATCGCCATTGTGGAAGTAAGCGTAGCCAGTATATTCGCTTTTACGCCATGGCCCATTCCATCAGACAGTACGGCAATAACCCTGTCTTCCTCTTTAATGAAGCGGTAAAGGAAAACGTCTCCGCATATCCTCTCGCCGTCATGATTTCTCTGTTGGCTGTTTACCTCTATAAAGAAGTTCCGGTTCACTTTTTATTGTTTGAGATTGGTTTTCAAACCGCCTTTTTTTGACTTATACGACTCAATTATTGAGTTGAGCATCTGTTCTGTTTCGGAAGCACCTTCTCCAAGGAGGAATCCTATTTTTTGTACCATTTCAAGGTTTTTCTCTATTACTTCGCTTACCCTGTTGGTAACCTCTTCTCCCTGAACCTCAGGAGAATAAAGGTCACGGATAATAGCCCCGCACATCTTGTTTTTCTTAATCGGGAAAATCGAGATATTCAGCATCTTATCCTCGAAATGAACATCCTTGCTAACTACAGGCTCATCCTCCTTAATAACAAAAGTGAACATATTGTACACATTAAAGGGGATAAGGGTCTTGATATCTGCCCCTGCCAGTCCTGGTATCACATCGGATATCGCCTTAGCATCTTCCCCGATAATATTTATGAAGCTCTGGTTTGAGTGAAGGATCTTAAGATAATTATCCACAATAACTACACCCGTTGGAAGCTTTTCAAGCATATTATTCATCATGTCGGAAGCACTCTGCGCGATCTCTTTTTCCCTTCTGGCAAGCTCTTCAGAGTCTTTGAGCGCTTTTTTTGTGTCGGCAAGTTTCCTGTTAGTCTGTCTCAGAGTCTCAATATACTCCTGCTTGTTCCGGAGATTATATGTATGGCACATTTCAGGAATGGCGAGACCTTTTGCAACAGTGGAAGCAAATTCCCGGCACGATAGGTAACCACATGCGCCACAATTGATTTCTTCATCCGGATTATCTTTTCCAACAATTTTAAGAACTTCCAGTATGGCATCTTCAGGCGGCTCCGGTATTCTCTGGTCGTCAGGAGTAAAAGTCCTTGTGAAGTCGAGCTTCGACCATTTTTCAATATTCTTTTTCCAGAGCTCCTTATCAAGCACACCGACTCGCTTTTCGGCATAATGCCTTACGAGAGATCTCCTCCTGAAACGCTCATTATGGTGTTGCATCCCCGGTCCAAGCAGACAGCCGTGACAGAAAAAGAGGTTGAAATGGTGTTGTATTGTATCAATGTACTTGTCGAAATCATTTATTGCTTCGAGAATATCTTCTTTACCTGAAGCTGTAATTACACTGCTCGAAACCATATCGCGTTTTATTCCGCCAGCCTGGATTATTCCTGCAGGGAGAGGGTAGAGGGCACCCCAGTTTCCATGCGGAGGATCGAAATCAGACATCTTTACCAGTCTCTCCTGTATTTTGAACTCATCAAAAAGCTCTCTTAACTCAGCAAAGGTTAGTACCCCGTCAACAAGTTTGCCTGACTGATATAAATGTGCTTCATCCTTTGCATCTATACATGGACCTATCTGAACGGTAGCCACTTCAGGTCCATACAGATCTTTTACTACCATAGCAGTTGCTATCATCGGCGATACAAGAGGCGCCAGATTCGGAATAAGTTCAGGATGGAACTTTTCTATCATCTTCACAATGGATGGACAGTTCGCACTGATGAAGTATTTTCCTTCTGCTTTTGCAAAGAGTTTTGCATAGGCTGCAGCTATAAGATCAACCCCGAATGAGACCTCATGAACATAATCGAAGCCCAGCGATCGGATCATAGCCACAAACTTCCGGTAATCGGTTATGTCATCAAATTCAGATGCAATACTTGGTTCTATAAGGGCAGCCGTCTTTCTTTCAGAGGAAAGTAGAGCTTTTACATCTTCATTTGAGTTCCGATAAGCAATTGCATGAGGAGTACAGGAAACATAGCATAGCCCGCAACCAATGCACCTGTCCGGCAGAATAAAGGGATGCGCCTTCTGAGGTTTTACCTCAATGGCATTGACCGGACAAACACGAACGCAGGAATATGAGTTTCTGCATTTTTCATCATCTATATAGAGTACAGGTTTTCTGTCTGACATATCAGCTTCTTTGGTGTTTAAATGAATCGTGCAAATTCTTTCTCCAGGATACTCTCAATTTTTGAAAGAGTAACACCTTCGGTAATGACCCCGTTAATTATGAGGTTTGGCCCGTTGCTGCAGTGTCCCATACAGCGTGCTCCCTTGAAAATTACCCGGTCGTCGAGATGATTTTTTCTCAGATATTCCTTTATAAACATAACAACATCCTTGTTACCTCTTGAAAAACAGGAACTGCCAAGACAAATTTGCATTTCAATTCTCTGAGCCATTTTCTATCTGTTCATAAATAAACAACAACATCAAAAGTACAAATATTTTTCAATCAATATTGACCTACTTTATGCTTAGTTTCACATGATTGACTCAATATTTTGTGATATTTTTTTGCTTTGAAAACGAACAGTATTTTTTTAAAATATTAAGATTGTTCGGTAACTATCAGACATTCAGTATTATATATGCAATAACTGTTCATTAATACAATACATGTTTTATTGTTAATAAAATAACAATGTTTATTTGCTAACAATAAAATCAACTATATTTGTATAGATAATTCTTTACTTTATTATATCCCGATGAGTACAGATCTTGATACAATAATAAAAAAATACAAGCAGGGAAAACGGGAAGATCTTATTCCTCTTCTTCAGGAAATTCAGGAAGACCAGGGGTTTCTTTCTGAAGAGGCAATAGTGAAAACAGGGACTTTCCTGGGATTAAGTACTACTAAGATCTACGGTCTGGCCACTTTTTATGATAAGTTCCGGTTCATTCCTGCCGGTAAAATTCAGATAAAGATTTGTCATGGTACTTCCTGCTTCCTTAACGGCTCACAGTCAATTATTAACAGGATCAAGGAAGAAACCGGAATAAATCCGGGACAAACCACCCGTGATGGGAACTTCAGCTACGAGATAGTGTCATGCATGGGCGGGTGCAATAATGGTCCGGTAATTACAGTTAATGGCGAATTTCACTCTCACGTAAAAGCTGAACAGTTGCCGGAACTTATTAAGAAACTGAAATACGTTATTGATAACGACTAATATACCTGGATGAAAGAATGGAAGATCTGAAGTCATTCCTTATTGAGAAAGTTCTGCTGTTCGAATCAGATACTTTATCATCCGACACCGAAAAAGTGCTAGGTCAGGTGCGCCGTGAAAAGCCTGCCCAGCCTGTTGTTTATCTCTCTTCAGGCACCAGCAGCCTGATAGCCGGATCTGCCCGGACTTACTCCGCAATTGAGAATTATATAAGTGAAAATGCGCTGGAAGCTAAATTGATTAGTGTGGGTTGCACCGGACCTGCAAATTTTGAGCCTCTTGTCTGTGTTCATATTCCCGGAAAAAATAAACTCTTCTTCAGAAATATAACTGAGGAAAAGGTTGAACCTCTTCTTAACGGCGTTTTTCATAATGATATAAATGAAGATGATCTGGCGGGCCAGACAGGTACAAAGGGTTTTGAACTGTGGCCGGGGATTCCGTTTATGGATGAACATCCTTTTTTCTCTAATCAGAAAAGGGTGGTTCTCGGTAATTGCGGCTGTTATGATCCGGAGAGTATTGAAGAATACATTGCCCGGGGAGGGTACCGCTCTTATGTTAAAGCAATACGACACTACACATATGATGAGGTTTGTGATATAATTGAAAAAAGCGGTCTGAGGGGAAGAAGCGGAGGGGGATATCTGACCGGACTTAAATGGAAACATGCCCTTAACACAAATGCGAATGCCCGGTATCTTATCTGCAATGCAAAGGAGAGCGATCCCGGTGCATTTACAGACAGGACAATACTGGAAAGTGACCCTCACAGACTTCTCGAAGGAATAGCAATAGGCGCTTATGCTATTGGTGCTTCAAATGCAATAATCTTCATTCGTTCTGGCTCTGACCACGCCCGTAACAGACTGCAGAGGGCAATAGACAGTGCCAGGGAATTTGGACTATTCGGGCATGATATTTTTTCAAGCGGATATAATCTCGACATTGTTATAAAAAAGGAACCAGGTGCATTCGTCTGCGGTGAAGAGACAGCCCTTATAAATACCCTTGAAGGGAAAAGAGGCATGCCTCAGCTTAAACCTCCCTATCCGACTACTGCAGGTTTATTTGGCAAACCGACAGTGATAAATAATGTGGAAACATTAATGAATGTGCCGCTAATCATGCAGAATGGTCCGGAATGGTTCCGTTCCCTGGGTACGGAAAACAGTCCGGGAACAAAGGTGTTTGCCGTAGCAGGAAAAGGCCGGATGTCAGGCGTTGTGGAAGTTGAGATGGGAACCAGCATAAGAACCATCCTCGAGGATATAGCTGATGGTATCAGGGAAGGAAAAGATTTCAAGGCCATACAGCTGGGAGGTGCATCTGGCTCATTCATAACAAGTGAACACCTCGATCTTACAATTGATTTTGATGAGCTGAGAGAGAATGGTATCGGCATGGGCGCCGGCGGTTTTGTCATTATAGATGAGAATACCTGCATGGTCGACCTTGTCAGATATTACATGGAATTTATCCGTAACGAGAGTTGCGGAAAGTGCATCCCGTGCCGTGAAGGAACGGGCAGGATGCTTGAGATCCTTGAGAGTGTGATCAGGAAACCTCTAAACGAGGAGTCAGGAACTACTCTTGAACGTTTTAAAGGTGTTATGCAGCTCGAGACTATTGCATCGGTGATGAAGGATACATCGCTGTGCGGTCTGGGACAGACAGCTCCAAATCCGTTCATGAGCGCCCTTAAAAACTTCAGGGATGAATTTGAGGAACATATCTTCGACAGGAAATGCCGGGCCAATATATGCCGTGGACTGAGATCGTTTTCAATAGATGTTGAAAAATGTACCGGATGCACTGCCTGCGCCTCAAAATGCCCGGTGAATGCAATTTATGGCACGCGCCTTCAGCCCTTCTTTATTGTTGAGGATAAATGTATTGGCTGCGGGATCTGTTTTGACATATGTAAGTTCAGTGCAATAACTGTTAAATAGCTGATATGCTTTTTACTATACAGGTAAATAATAAGAAAATCAAGGCTGAGAAAGGAGAAACAATCCTTTCAGCTCTTAACCGAAATGGTATTATTATTCCTACCCTTTGCCGGATGAAGGATTTTACTCCGACAGGTGCCTGCAGAATGTGTGTTGTGGAGGTTGAAGGCCGTGAAAGACTTGTAACTGCCTGTTCTCAGCCTGTTGAGGAATGGATGAAGATAAAGACTCACTCTCCCCGTGTTATTCAGGCAAGAAAAACTATTGTTGAATTACTCCTTTCAAACCATCCCGACGATTGCCTCTACTGCGACAGGAACCTTAATTGTGAACTGCAGCGCCTTTCCGAAGAGCTTAATATACGCGAACGGCGAATGCGTGCACGTAAGATAAAGCCCCGTCTCGACCAGTCGAGCCCTGCCATTGTAAGAGAATTGTCAAAATGTATTTTATGCGGCAGGTGCGTAAGAGTCTGTGAAGAGGTAATTACCTGCACTTCATTGGATTTTATAAATAAGGGACGCGAGACACATGTGGGGGCAGCTCTCGACAAAGCCTTTAACTTCTCAAGCTGTGTGCATTGTGGTCAGTGTGTGCTGGTTTGCCCAACGGGAGCACTACATGAAAAACATAATATAACAGAAGTACAGGAATATCTGAATAAACCTGAAATAGTAAAGGTTATTCAATACTCCTCAATGGTTGTTTACGGAATAGCTGAGGAGCTTGGGATGAGGTATACCAAAGATTTTGATAAGCTTCTGAATGCCGTATTACGGAAGATCGGGTTTGATAAAGTATATAAGACGGGCACTGGTACTGACATCTGCATAACCGAAATTACAGACCAGCTAACCGAAAAAATTGAAATTAAGTCTGAAAAGCCATTATATATTTCTGCTTGTCCGGCCTGGGTAAAATATGCTGAACAGTTTTTACCATCTCTCTTGCCTCAGCTCTCAACTGTTAAATCACCGCAACAGATTACCGGTGCATTGATCAAGACTCTTGTTGCGAACCAGTTAGGAGTGAAACCAGCGGAGATCTTTTCAGTATCAGCAACTCCCTGCATGGCTATGAAATTTGAAGCAAGACGCGATGGTATGATGAGAAAGGGCATCAGCGATGTTGATTCTGTGCTCACAGTGAGGGAACTGGCACGTCTGATCAGACTTTACGGAATTGATACTTCAAATATTGAACGCGAACCTGCTGATGAGCCTCTTGCAGGAAGGAGTTCTGCTGCAATAATGGCTGAGGTTTCAGGAGGTATGGCTGAAGGTGTAATCAGGCTATACCATTATCGTAAAATGAAGAAAGAGCCTGATAAACTTGTCTTTAAGAAAATGAGATCAGGGGGAAACTTCAGGGAATCAACAATATCAGTAGGTGATGAGGTTATCTCAGTTGCAGTTGTAGACGGATTAACGGGGTTAGAAAAACTCAGGACCAATATTGCTGCAGGTAAAAAGTATGATCTGGTAGAGGTAATGACTTGTCCGGGAGGTTGTGTTCACGGAGCCGGCCTGCCTTTCAGTCCGTCAAAGGATGAGATAAAAAGCCGTGCGAAACTGGTCTATCAGTCTGACGAGACAGAAGCAATTAATCTGCCATGTAAGTCACCTGCATGTATCAATTTGTACGATAAGCTGTTAAAAGAGAATAGTGATATCTCTGACAAAAAAATATTTTACACCCATTTCGAGAAGAGAAACGTGTTATTATGATCAGCAAACTAAACTGATATGTTGGTTTATACTATAAAGGAACTTTGCCGTACATGCTATACCTGCGTCAGGGAATGCCCTGCAAAGGCTATACGTATAGTTGGTGGACAGGCTGAGGTAATCGACGAACGTTGTATTGCCTGTGGTAACTGTACAAAGGTCTGCAGTCAGGGAGCCAAAGTGTTTCTGAACACGATCGACAGGGTAGTAAAACTTCTTGAGGGTGATGCCAAAGTTGCTGCAATTATTGCTCCAAGTTTTCCTGCAGAGTTTTCTGATATCCCCGATCACAGGGTTTTGAACGGAATGATAAAAGGACTTGGATTTGAGTACGTTGCAGAGGTCTCTTTCGGGGCGGATCTTGTAGCTGACAGGTACAGGAAGCTGGTGAACGAGAGTAAGAATTTTTATATTTCCTCCGATTGTCCTTCGATTGTTACTTATGTTAAATTCTACCATCCTGCACTGGTAGATAACCTTGCCCCGGTTGTGTCACCGATGGTGGCAATTAGCAGGGTTATCAGAAAAAAGTATGGGAGCGATACCAAAATAGTCTTCATCGGTCCGTGCATTGCTAAAAAAGCCGAAAGCACCGAGATTGATGAAGCTATAACTTTTACTGAGCTGAGAGATATGCTGGCAGACAGGAATATTACTCCTGATACCTGTCAGCCTGCAGAGTTTGATCAGCCTGTCGGAGGACGGGGAGCTATTTTTCCTGTTGCAAGAGGATTATTACAGACCGCCAAAATAAGCGATAATGCTATTACCGGAAATATAATTGCAGCAGAGGGAAGGATCGATTTTCAGGGTGCACTTAAAGAGTTTGAGGCCGGACTAATTAAGAACCAGCACATGGAACTGCTTTGCTGTGAAGGGTGTATCATGGGCCCGGGATTATCAAAAAACGGCAAACAATATAACAGACGTTCGCTGGTGAGTTCATATGCTAATAGCAAGATGCAAAATATCGATAATGAGAGCTGGCAGAAATCATTTGATGAGTATGCAGATCTCGATCTTTCTATTCGTCATAAGGCTGAAGAACCCAGAGTAGAACAACTTGCTGAAAATGATGTAATTGATGTTCTGCAGAAAATGGGAAAATTCACAAGGAAAGACCAGCTCGATTGTGGTGCATGCGGTTACGAAAGTTGCGTGGAACATGCAATTGCTATTAAAAAAGGTCTCGCAGAAGTTGAGATGTGCCTTCCATATACTATTGAAAAGCTTCATAAATCAGTCAAGGATCTTGCGCTTTCAAATGAGAAGCTCTCGTCAATGAAGCAGGCTCTTAAACAGTCAGAGAAGCTTGCTCATATGGGACAGCTATCTGCCGGTATAGCACATGAACTGAATAATCCGCTTGGAGTTGTAATAATGTACAGCAATATCCTTCTTGAAGAGTCAGAAGCGGGAGATCCGGTGCGGGAAGATCTTAAACTTATTGTTGATCAGGCTGCACGCTGCAAGAAAATAGTAGCAGGACTCCTTAACTTTGCAAGAAAGAATCAGGTTAATCATCAGCAGGTCAATATAAAGGAGCTGATTGATCATAGTCTGGAGAGTCTTATAATCCCTGCAAAAGTTAAGATTTCGATAACAGATAACATGACCAGTCCCGATGCCATGCTCGACACCGAGCAAATGATGCAGGTGCTGACCAACCTTATCAAAAATGCATTCGAGGCTATGCCCGATGGCGGTTTAATAAATATTAAACTTGAGGATACTCTCAGCGATATAATAATTATTCTGAGTGATACGGGTACCGGAATTAAGGAGGAGGACAGGGCTAAGATCTTCGAGCCTTTCTTCACAACAAAAAGTATCGGGCAGGGTACTGGTCTTGGACTGGCGACTGCTTATGGTATAGTAAAGATGCATAAGGGACAGATTAGTGCGGAGTCAAATACTGATCCGGATAAAGGGCCAACGGGAACGAGTTTTAAGATTGTGTTGCCAAGGAGGAAGGCGTAGGCTCTATGCATCTTTGATCATTGAACAAAAAGTAGTTTTGAGATGTTAATTAATTAACAATAAATCATATTTATCATATTAACTCTTTGATTTAAAGTTTTTTTAGAAATTTGTGGAAAGATGAAGAAGAGTGACTTTACGATTCTGGTGGCTGACGATGATCCCGATTATCTTTTTCAGACAGTATTCAATCTTGAAAAAGCAGGGTATAAGACGATGGCAGTTGAGAGTCAGGCTGAGGCTGAATCGGTTATTGCAAAGTTTAAACCAAACCTTGCAATATTCGACCTGATGATGGAGAGTGACGACAGTGGTTTTATTCTTTGTTATAAGATTAAGAGAAAATATCCTGATGTCCCGGTTATTCTTGCAACCGCTGTATCGCATGAAACGGGAATGTCGTTCAGCATAGATTCGGAGCAGGAGAAATCGTGGATCAGAGCGGATGTCTATCTTGAAAAAGGGATCAGGCCTGAACAGCTCGATCAGGAGGTAATGAAACTATTAAAACTTTAACATGGCAGTTTTAAAGGTGCTTGTGATTGACGATGAACCCGGTATCCGCTCCGGTGTTTCACGTATTTTGAACAACTTCCATGTTACTTATCCTTTTATGGAAGAGGATTATACCTTTGAAGTTACAGAGGCTGCCACCGGTGAAGACGGTATAGAAATCCTTGAAAGAGAGATGCCTGATATACTGTTACTCGATAATAAATTGCCGGGAATACAGGGTGTTGAAGTTCTGGAGTATATCAGAAAAAGGAATTACGACATTGTAGTTGCAATGATTACTTCCTATGCTTCTCTTGATGTTGCTATAAGAGCAACACGCGACGGAGCAATAGATTTCATTCCGAAACCTTTTACTCCCCAGGAACTTAAATCAAGTATTGAGAACATTACAAAGCAACAGTATCTCAAGAGGATAACTCATAAAATGAAGCAGGAGGGGAAAAAGATCAGATATCAGTTTCTCTCTGTTCTGTCACACGAACTCAAAGCTCCCCTGAACGCACTTGAGGGTTACCTGAGGATGATGCAAGCCAAGCAGGCCGGAGATATGATTGATGATTATGCAACACCTATCGAAAGATCGTTGCAAAGGATACAGGGAATGAGAAACCTGATAATGGATCTTCTTGATTTTACCAAGATAAGACTTGAAAGGAAAGAAGAGAAGGTTGAGGAGGTGAATCTTTCTGAAATTGCTTCCGCCGCAATCGTTACAGTTCAGCCATATGCAATTCAGATGGATGTTTCAATTAACCTTGACATAAGGTCAGAAGCAATAATAATGGCCGATCCTGTGGATATGGAGATTGTTTTCAATAATCTTATCTCCAACGCAGTTAAATACAATAAAGTAGGAGGAAAGGCAGAAATAACAATCGACTCTTCTGATAGTGAAGTGATTCTGATCATTTCTGATACAGGTATTGGAATTACAAAGAGTGATACTGAAAACCTTTTTACCGAATTTGTCAGAATCAAGAATGAGAAAACAAGAAATATTTCGGGAAGCGGATTAGGCCTTTCAATTGTTAAGAAAGTTGTCGAGTTATATCATGGTACTATTAATGTTGATAGTACTCCGGATGTAGGAACCGTATTCACGATAAGAATACCAAAGAAACAGATTACAATAACCTGAAAACAGAAACCAATCTTAAACAGTCAGAGAAAGTACCCCAGTACAATTAAAATCGATATTTTATGATTAAACTACCAGGAAAAACCGTAGAAAGGCTTAGTGAATACAGAAGGACACTTCTGGAATGCCTGAATGAAAAAAGGAATTTTATTTTTTCTCATGATCTGGCTGCCAGGCTGCATATCACGGCAGTTCAGGTACGTCGCGATCTTATGCTCATCGGTTATTCAAGTGTCCTGAGAAAAGGATACGACGTAAGAGAGCTTATCGATACCATCGGAAATATAATTGATTCGGAAGAGAGTGTAAATGTTGCAGTTATAGGTATTGGTAACCTTGGAAGAGCTGTTGCAGGGTATTTCAAGGGAAAACGTTCAAAACTGAACCTGGTGGCATCTTTCGATAACGATCCGCAGAAAGTTAATAAGGTCATTTCGGGGGTCAAGTGTTACTCTTACAGTGATATCGAAAAGATAATTAAGGAGCTTGATATCAGAATTGCGATTCTGACTGTTCCGCCGGATTTCGCCAGGGAGATATCTGAGGAGATAGTACGTTTTGGAATAAAGGGTATACTGAATTTTACAACTATCCCGCTTAATGAACCATCAGAAGTCTATCTTGAAGAATACGATATGATAACCTCTATTGAGAAAGTTGCCTACTTTGTGAAGGAGAGCAAAATTTAGGACAAGGTTGCAACATGAAGATTTTCAGGAGCTTTGAAGATGCAAAGGTTATAAAAAATCCTGTTGTAACTACCGGTTCGTTCGATGGTGTTCACATTGGACATAAAACGATCCTCAACCGTCTTAAAATGCTCGCTGAAAAGCAAAACGGAGAATCTGTACTAATCACATTCGATCCGCATCCGAGAAAGGTTCTTTATCCCGATACTGCCGGGAAAGAACTTAAACTGATTAATTCACAGGAAGAGAAACTGGCTCTTCTTGAGAAAGCCGGACTCAATAATGTCATCATAATTGAATTTACAAAGGAATTCTCACGGGTAACAAGCGAGCAGTTCGTGCGTGACTTCCTTCATGGCCTCCTCCATGCAAAGGTTGTGGTTGTTGGTTTTAATCATCACTTCGGGTTTAATAAGGAGGGCGATTATAAGCAACTGTGGTCGTGGCAGGAGAAATACAATTTTGAAGCGGAAGAGATCCCTGAACAGGAGGTCTACCACGAAACGGTAAGCTCAACAAGGATCCGCCAGGCTATAAGTGAAGGCTACATACAGCGGGCTAATGCGTATCTCGATCATTATTATATTGTGATGGGAAAACCTGAGAATACTGACCGGGTGATTGGTTCTGAACTGCCGCATTTGCTGAACGTTCCTATTACTGAAGAGTGTAAAATCCTACCTTCTCCCGGAATATATGCTGTCTCTGTTGAATCCGGGTCTGACTATTCTAAGGGGATGGTAATTATTAACAGGGAGAACGGCGAAAGAGCTAAGGTTTTGATCAATATTTTTGATGACAATAATCACCTTCAGAATTCAAAAGTATCGATACTGTTCCATAAAAAAATCCATGGCGCTGTAAATCTGTCAGACACTCGTTCTGCACCGAAGATTGCTTCTGCAAAAGTTGAAATTTCAGACCTCATTTACTGACAAGAATCATCTGTATTCGCTCATTAATTGATTAACTTTGCGATCAAATACCTCACCCCAACCCCTCTCCCTTCGCCTTCGCGTAGCTTCTGCGAAGCAAGGCGGGGGAGAGGGGCTTAATAAACTATTTAATGAAGTTTTCACCTGAAAAATTATCCATCCCCGATCAGAGGATGAAACCATTCATAGATCCGGAGGAGATCTGGAATCTGATCAATAATACAAAACCCGAAAAACAGAGGGTCAGAGATGTTATTGCAAAATCGCTCGATAAAAACAGACTTACACTTGAGGAGACTGCTGTTCTTGTTAATGCTGTTGGAACAGACCTGGTTGATGAAATAAAACAGGGTGCCCGCACACTCAAGGAAAAAGTCTATGGCAACCGTATTGTTCTTTTTGCACCGTTATATGTAGGCAACAGATGCACAAACAATTGCAAATACTGCGGTTTCAGGGCTTCAAATTCTGATGCAGTAAGAATGACTCTTGACGATAATGCCATTATACATGAGGTTGAGGCACTGGAAGATAACGGACAAAAACGGTTAATTCTCGTTTATGGGGAACACCCCGATTATTCACCGGAGTATATTGCACATACTGTTAAACTTGTATATGGTGTAAAAAAAGGACATGGCGAAATCCGGAGAGTTAACATAAATGCTGCACCTCTTGATATTGAGGGATTCAGAACTGTCGGTGAATCAGGTATCGGCACATATCAGGTGTTTCAGGAAACTTACCATCCCGAAGCATATAAGTGGTACCATCTGGGAGGGAAAAAAAGAGACTACGAATATCGGCTTACAGCACTCGACAGGGCACAGGAAGCAGGGATAGATGATGTTGGCATAGGTGCACTGTTCGGATTGTACGACTGGCGCTTTGAGGTACTCGGACTGGTGCGTCATACAAACCATCTTGAGGCATGTTATAATGTTGGTCCTCATACAATTTCATTTCCAAGGATCAAAGATGCTGCAACCCTTAATCTCGATAATAAGTATGAGACCACCGATGATGAATTTAAGAAACTGGTGGCAATTCTTCGTCTGGCTGTCCCTTATACAGGATTAATCCTTACAGCACGTGAATCTCCTGAGACACGCAGGGAGGTAATGCAATATGGTGTATCACAGATAGATGGAGGAACAAAACTTGAGCTTGGTTCATATTCAGATACAAAAAATGAAGAGCAGAATCTGAATAAGGAGCAATTCAAGATAAATGATGCCAGATCACTTGCTGAAATTGTTGATGAGCTCCTTGAAAATGATTACATCCCCTCATTCTGTACTTCATGCTACAGGATGGGCAGAACTGGGGAGCACTTCATGGAGTTCTCTGTACCCGGATTTATTAAGCGTTTCTGTACTCCAAATGCGATTCTTACTCTTTCAGAATATATATGTGATTATGCACAGGGTGAGACAATTGACAAAGGATGGAAGGTGATTGAAAAAAATCTCGAAAAACTTGAACCAGCAGTTGCTGCTACTACAAGGGAGAAGATTGAGAAGATTAAGACGGGAGAGAGGGACTTATACTTTTAATTTGAAGGGGAGAAAGGGAGAAGAGGAGAGGGGGAGAAGAAAAGAATAAGGGATTAAGGGACTCCGTGTGACTCAGTGTAATCCGTGTCTCCGTGGTAAAAAAAATTAAGTGTAAATAATATTCAGGCGCTATGATTAAGGTACTAGGAATAAAAATCATCGACAGGATCAAGGAAGCCGGTCTGACCCAGGAGATCTTATCCCGTCATGCTACTCTAATTACAACCCGTCTCGGGTTTCACGAAGTAAGCGACTCAGTCTGCAGCCGTGAAGCATATATTATCCTTCATCTTAATGGCGATCCCTCCGATACAGATAATCTCAGATCTGAACTGGAAGCTCTTGGCGGAGTAGTTATCAGGGAAATGGTCTTTACAGCTGATAAGGAGAAACTTAATAAAATACCCGGTGCAGGAAGTGTTGAGATCCTTGGCTTACTTGTTGAAAGAAACCGCGATGTAATTCTGTCTGTCCAGAAACTTCTTACATCATACGGATGCAACATCCGCACCCGCCTTGGTGTTAATGAGGTCTTCTTTGGCGAGCCGGCAGGACTTATTATCCTCGAATTAAAAGGAGATCTTGCCCAGCGCCTCCTTCTCGAAAGAGACCTGAAGGAGCTGAAACAGGTTCACGTTAGGACTATGGTGTTCTAGCCCGTAGGTCCCTGAATTTCATATCCAGATTATTTTGTCAAAATTACTGTTGAATAACCAGGAATTGTAACCTGATTATTTTTAGTTTGGGCTGCTTTGCCAGCAAAATAGACTACATTAAATTCCTTCAAATTCGCCGGTAAATTAAATTTCTGACTTTTATCGGATAGATTGTGAATCACAACCAATCGCTCTCTTTCATCAGATCTGATAAATGCACAGATTGACTTATTGGCGGTTTCTACAGGAATTAATTCGCCATACGTCAGAGCATAACTCTTATTTCTCAGTTTTATTAATGTTTTATAATAATTAAGCAATGAACTTTTTTCGGCTGACTGTTGTGATACCGGTATAATTGTTGAATCGGTTGAAAAACGAGGTTTAATCCAGAAAGTTCTGGTTTTATCGTTCTCTTTTTTATCCCACAAAAAGGGTTCCCTTATATTTTCATCTGGTTTTTGTCCCAGCATCCCAATTTCTTCGCCATAATACAGATATGGGGAGCCTGGAAGTGTGAGTAATAATGCAACGGCCATTTTTTCTTTATCCGCATTGCCATTAACACTGCTCATAACACGATCCTGATCATGATTAGTTAAAAATGTCGCATCAATATATTCAGGATTAATTTTTTTATAGAAGTCTTCAATCTCTTTGTGTTTTGAAACGAGAGTACTTCCATTTCCTTCATTTACTGCTTTGATAATCTCTCCTCCCATATCAAAATTAAACAAGGCTGGTATTCCTTTCAGGTATGGTCCAACAAGCTCCGCCGGAGCCCATACTTCACCGACAATATATACATCCTTGTTCACGGTTTTCATTTCCTGCAGAAAATACTCCCACCATTTATGATTATCAGTGGCTCTTTCATCAGGGAATATATGGCGGGCTGCATCTAAACGAAATCCATCTACTCCGACATCACTCAACCAGAACTTTCCAATTTTAAAAACTTCCTGCTGTAATTTTGGATTATCAAAATTTAGATCCGGCATATTTCTGGTGAAATGAGAAAAATACAAATAATCACTATTTGGGACTGCATTCCAATTACTTCTGATTTTCCTTTGTGTTCCATCAGGTGCTGTTATAGATACTGGTTGTACCCTGGGATCATTTTTATGCGCCCATACATAATAATCCCAATACTTAATATGTTCATCTTTCAATGCCTCTTTAAACCATTGATTCTGACTACCTGAATGGTTAAATACCATGTCCATAACAACCTTAATATTTCTTTTATGAGCTTCCTTTACGAAATTCTTAAACTCCGCGAGTGTCCCGTAATTGGGATGAATATCATAATAATCGGAAACATCATACTTATGATAGGTTGGAGAAGGATTCATTGGCATCAGCCATATACCTTCGATTCCTAATTCCTGAAGGTAATCAAGTTTTGAAATCATACCATTTATATCCCCGATTCCATCACCATCAGAGTCGGCAAAAGACTGAACAAATATTTCATAGGTTATTCCCCTTGGCCATTTACTGACGTTTTGTTTATCCTGGGCTCTTAATGTGCTGACAAACAACAATATTATGAGTGAGCAGATGCTGATCTTAATAGCTTTTTTCATATTGATGGTTTGAATTTTTTTTATAATAAAGTCATCTTAAAAATAGTGAAAGTATTTGCATTTATAGTTCGTGACTTAAAATGGTTTCGTCTTTTAGAGTAAGTTATTTTTAAACTTTAGTTATCTTTGAGAAAAGGTTTATACAATGACAGTATCCGATTTAAAACTGAGAATTTTCCGCCAGATTGATTCATTGGAAAAGAACAAACTTGAAGAGTTTTACGGACTTTTGATGAATTATATCAACGGACAAAAAGATATTTCTGATTGGGACAAGCTTACCGAATTTCAAAAAAAGGAATCCTGGATGCTATTGATGAGGTTGAATCGGGTAAAGGAATTTCCAACAAAATTGTCATTGATAAATTCCGAAAGAAATACCCAAATGCCTAAACCAATTCTCTGGTCTCCTTTAGCAGAAGATGATTTTGCAAATATTCTCGATTACCTTGACAAGCACTGGGGGAATAAGGTAGTTAATAACTTTATTGATTTGACTGAGAATCTTTTGATTCTGATCTCAGAAAATCCAAAACAGTATCCACTCTTCCATAAAAGAAAAGGGTTAGAAAGTGTGTACTTACAAAGCACAATTCTTTGTTCTACAGAGATATGAATTCCTCTATTGAAATACTTAGAATTTACGATTCCCGGCAAGATCCGAATACACTTAAATTCAAATAAGCATTTCAATTATCCTGTTTAGTTTCTGATCACAGACTTTAACTTAAATAATTATTTCATATTTAAATATTTTTACCTAAATTTATAGGTAATGCTATTAGTTTCCAGGATATGAAGAAGTTTATATCATTATTGATATTCAGTAATCTGTTTTTAGGATCTTATAGTCAGGTTATTAAGGGAAAAATTCTTGACAAAGAAACAAAAAATCCAATTTCATTTGCAGTAGTCTATTTTGACGGAACTTCAGTTGCATCATATACAGATGAGAATGGAATATTTAATCTTGATATCAGGAAAAATTCTGCAATGCCGCTCACAATAAGTGCATTAGGCTATTATTCTACCAATATCAGTGATTTCTTATCTGCGAAAGACATTATTGTATACCTGACTCCGAAAGTATTCGAAATGAAGGATGTTAATGTAAGTGCAAAGGGAAATCCAAAGATCAGAAAGCAGAACCTGGCAATTTTCAGAAAAGAATTCCTGGGCAGGACGAACAATGCAAAAGATTGCGAAATTGTTAATGAAGATGATATTAAGTTCATCACCAGCCCTGATAAAGACACATTAAAAGCATTTTCGATTAAACCGATTTTTATAATTAATAAGGGATTAGGCTATAAAATTACATACTACCTCAATAAGTTTGAATACATAAAATCAGGGTATCTCAATCAAATAATTGGTAACTCTTTATTCGATGATGATACTACTGCGACAACTGATAAACAGAGTTTTGAAATTAAAAGGAACAATACATACTTTGGATCGAAGATGCATTTTATTAGGTCTCTCTGGAATGATGAGCTGAAATCAGCAGGATACATAATAAAAAACCTTAACCAACAACTTTCTTATAAAGATCTGGTCAGAAATCAACTAAGTACTGATCCATCCCAGCGCAAAAAAGTCATCTACTATTCCAAATCCATTCCCATACTTTTCTCTGTTAAATGGACTACAGCCAAGTCTGAAAGTGGAATGGAATTACTGAGAAACAATATTCTGTTTGATGAAAATGGCTTTTATAAAGGTCCCGGAATTATCTGGCATGGCGAAATGGCAAAGCAGGGGATCGCAGACTTACTTCCTTATGATTTCCAGCCTTCTGTAAGACAGCAAGATAAATCTCTGATAGATATCAGGTCTGTTGATTCTCTTTCAAAGATTGAATCAGATGACCAAACTGCAGAATTAGCTGAAAAAGTCTATTTACATACTGATCGTGATTATTATAATCTAGGTGATGATATCTGGTTTAAAGCATATGTGATAAATGATTTAACAAATGTACTTTCTGACAGCTCCCGGAATCTTCATGTGGAACTCATTTCTCCTTCATTTGAAATAATTGACAGCAGAACAATAAGACTGGATAATGGCCTGGGAAATGGTGACTTTACTCTGTCGGATAATCTCTTGTCAGGCACATACAGGATCAGAGCATATACAAACTATATGCGGAACTTTGGAGATAAATTATTCTTCAATAAAGACATTTCAATTATTAATTCAAATGATACAGCCAGTTCCACGTCTGATGCCATAAATTACATAAATCGTTCACTGGAAATCAGTTTCTTTCCTGAAAGTGGTTCGTTAGTTGATAATGTTACTTCTGTAGTCGCATTCAAAGCTGAAAATGCCACGGGATCGGGGTGTGATGTTTCGGGTGAGGTTTACTCATCTGCCGGAGACTTAATTACAACTTTCAGGAGTACTCACCTTGGTATGGGTTCATTTATATTAAAACCATTACCTGGTTCAAACTATTATGTAACTGTTAAAAACTCAGATGGTGATTTAATCAGACGGGAAATTCCAAAAAGTTTTCCTAAAGGTTTTGTTTTAAATGCAAGTGAAAACCAGCGGAATGAACATAAAATAGTACTTAAGACAAATCCTGAAACATTGCCCGATTTTATTGGCAAGGATCTTTTACTTACGATTTCAACTCATAACAAGATCCTGAAGTCACTCATTATAAAACCAGATTCACTCAATAACAGCTTTATTCTGCCGACTGAAGACCTATCTGACGGTATTTTAATGATTACCTTATACAGTCTTGATAATTATCCACTGTGCGAAAGACTGATATACCTTCAGAACAGGGAAGATCTTGATCTCAAAATTGAAACTGATAAATCAATTTATAAGCAGCGTGATTCGGTTTCTGTAAAACTATCATTAATTGATGATTCCGGATCAGAGCAGGAAGCATTTATGTCATTATCCGCGACTGAGAGTATTTATACAAAAAGAACATTTACGTTTCCAACAACGATTTCTTCCTGGTTTCTACTTGAATCAGATGTGCGAGGGAAGGTTGAAGATCCAGCATATTATTTCGATCCGTCAAATTTCAATCGTTTGAAAGATCTTGATCTTCTTTTGCTTACACAGGGTTGGCGTGATTTTGAATGGAAATATAAAGAAGCAAAATACTTGCCGGAGTCGGGCTTTTCTATAAGCGGAAAAGTAAGAAAAACGTTTTTGGATGCACCTTATGTAAACATTCCAGTCAATATTGGAATTTTTCAGGGAGAGAAGAATATTATTACTACAGTACAGACAGATTCAGCTGGACGATTTAGACTTTTTTTGGATAATCTGGCAGGTAGTGCAAGATTGGTTGTTAATGTGGCTGATAAAAATGGAAATTTTAGGGGTAAAGTGAAATTGGATTCACTCGGATTTGTACCTGCTAGAATTCAATCAAATAGTTCAAATGACGAAACATCTGTCAGCCTTACGCTAAATGAGGTAAATAATTTTTCAATACTATTGCAAACCAGCGAATTTCGAAATAATATCAAGAAAAAGTATTCCCTCTCTGATACAATCTTAATTGGAGAGGTCAATATATATGCAAGAAGGAAGGAAACACCCAGAGAGAGTCATATTAAACAGAGCCGCATTGTCTATGGACAACCTGATAAAGAAGTAATAGTTACTAATGAGTTAGCAAGTCTAAGAACTATAAAGGACTTATTGGTAGGTAGAGTGGCAGGAGTATATCCTCTTGGTTCAGGAATAAGAATCCGTGGATATGGTTCTTCTCTTGAAGGGAGTGATTTACCTTTATGCCTGCTCGATGGAATGGTGGTTTCATATGGGCAAGTTTCATCCTTGCCTCTATTTTGGATTGATAGAGTTGATGTTATAATGTCTGAAAAGACTGCAGCTTTTGGAGTCAGAGGAGCCAATGGGGTCATTTCAGTAATCACCAAAACTTTTGATAAATTACCATATAAGGCAGAATCTTATTCAATTAATTCAACGATTTATGGTTATGATACCCCCAGGATTTTCTATTCACCTAAGCATACCTCGAAATTTCAAACCGGACAACTTCCTGATATGAGATCAACTTTGTACTGGTTTCCGGATATAAAGGTGGTAACTAATCAGGACTATCTTATCAAGTTTTATAATGCGGATGTTTCTTCAACTTATAAGATTATTGTTGAAGGTATGACCTCAGGCGGAATTCCTGTGACAAGTAGGGTTGAGTATGAGGTGAAATAATTCTGCCGTATTTTAGTTTATAGAAGCATTTCTTTTACCCCCCGGGGATCCTTCGCTAACGCTCAGGATGACATGGATCTGGGTATTTGTAAGGGGAAAAAGTGGCGATTCGTAAATTGCTTTTTTATGGACACAGTCTTTCGTCAAATCGCCACTTTTTTCCCTCTATGATCCCAAAAAGCACTGTCATCCTGAGCGTTAGCGAAGGATCTCCGGCTTTCAGCAGGAACTCTCAATACCTTACCGAAAAGATATTGGACAATGGTTTCGCAGCATCAATACCCCGAATAAAGCTGATTAAACAGTAACTTGAATGTACTGTAAGTCTGTGCCCTGAAGGTAATCTCCGGTCCGAAAGCATACAGTTTTCCTGTACCGACTTTAGCTTCAAAAGCGGCTACTCCATCTTTTAAATATTGCTGTCCCCATGCCCAACCGCTTCGAAGTGGCTGATCTGAATCGAACCAGGCTATAGGCTTGATTGTACCCTGACTAACTGCTGTTGGGGTTATTCTGAAGACCGGACTCGAACTAAAAATTACATCGGTTTTCGATTCCATACCCCAGGCAAATGATTGTAATGTGTCAATACTGACTCTAAGAACACTACCGGGAATATAGTATTTATCTGAAGGTAATGTGACAGGATTGCCATTCCTGATTTCAATAAGTGCATTGGTAACAGGTAGTTTTAAATGGTAAGCAAGATTTGTACTTGTTCCGATAGTAACAACTGAACCTCCCGCCTCCATAAACTTCTTTAAAGCAAGGATCGAAGTATCGGCACTTATCCTTCCAAGCTGGGATTTATATTCATCAGGAATCCCAGTTACTCTGGCAGTATCTCTCGGAGAAAACTGAGCAGCGGATGAAACTGAAGGAATTGCACCTCCGACAAATATTATCACATCAAATTTCTTTTTCAGGTTCCCTTCATTTATTTCTTTTACATAAATAGTCTTATAAACGAAATTATGCTGTTCCATTATCCATTTCAGCCATCCTGCTGACATTGAACCTCCATATGTATCCCAGATAGCAACACGCAATGGTGATAGTTTTCCTGAGAGATTTCCCGGACGTTTTCCAACTGAAGTAACGTTGAGACTCAGATCAACTGAGGCTTTTTCAAGTATTGATTTGGCCTTTGCATTTTCAGGAATGAAGAAAGATCCCTGGCCAAAATCTGAATTGCCTGCCTGACTCTTGATTCTGAAAACATCAACACCTGCAGTAAGTAGTCTATTAACAGCAATATAAGAATTATCACATCTTGAATCTATTATATATCCTGCTGCAGATCCGGCAACTTTATAAGTTCCTTTTGGTGATTGGATTTCGCCGTATGATAGTGTTTTGAAAGGACCATCAAAAGAATCCAGGACTCTTTTAAATTTAAATCCCATTGTAAATGCTGGTGTCCATCCTGCCATATCGTAAGGCGGTACGGGAGGTCCACCGGGATACTGAAAATCATTCGGATGATCCTGTGGTTCGAACATATCAAGAACCATCGGACGAAATGCCTGATTCGTTTTAACTATATAAGAACCAGCCGGATAACTGGTTCCTTCAACCTTAAAGTCAGCTGTTGCCTGAGATACGCTTATGCCTGAACGGACCAGTGCATTTATAAACCTTACCGCAGTGGGGAAGTCGGGCTGATCGGCAGATATTATATAACCACGAGGGTCACGGAGAGATGAATCTTTAAATATAACGTCAAAGTATTTAGAGGGTATTGTACTCTGGTTTCCTCTTTGGACACCGAATGAACTCCCTTTTTGATCTTTCTCATAAGCCGCATTAATTAAATCAACCCTTTTTGGATATATAGTCCAGGTATCTTTGTTCCCCGATTGAATAGAACTTTTACCCATACTATAAATATTGTATAATAGGTGCTCGCTGTTTCTTGCAGCGTAATCTATTACAGCATAGTTGAGCGACAGGGAATAGTCGATTGAAGTCCTGAAATACCATTTCTGAGGCATTACAGGATAAGTGGTATTTCCGTTTGGAAGAAGCCGGGAAGGTACAAGGGGTACTGATGCAGGAGTAGGGTTTCCGATTATTTCGGTAAGCAATCCAATCATATTATGAAAATAAGTAGTTGTTCTAAGACCGCCATTGTACCAAGTGGAGAACACAGAACCTCCTTTTGCGGTAAATCCCGGTTTTCCTTCAACATTCAGTCTGCTTACCATTGCAGCTCCGACAGCATCTATACCCGTAATAACCAAAGGGTTGAATACATGATTAAAAGGATCACGATAAGGAGGTCCGGCTACTACTGACCCTGCCGGCCCTGCCTGATGATGATTGTAAATGATTTGCGGAAGCCATTCAATATAAAGCTGTTTGCTCATATTCTGTGTCTCCTTCATATTCATCATATAGAAATCACGGTTGTTGTCGTGACCAGCATACTTTTGATATAATCTCGGGATCTGGGAATATGATCTTTTAAGACTGTCAGGATTACGCATATACCAACCGGAGACCAGTTCCTGGCCATCGGGATTTGCATGTACCAGTAGAATTATTACTTTATCTAGAATCCTCAAGGTTTCCGGGTCTTTTCTGCTCACCAGCTGCCACAAAGTTTCTATCAGCTGATGTGTTCCGACTGTTTCAGTGGCGTGAAGTCCTCCATCAATCCAGACAACCGCTTTGCCTTCCAGTGCTAGTGCCCTGGCCTGTTCATCTGATATTCCTTCAGCCCGGGCAAGCTTCTGAGAGATCTCTTTATAACGGTTAAGGTTCTTAATGTTTTCAGGTGAGGATACTATCATCATATATTGTGACCGCCCTTCTTCAGTAACTCCAAGGTTTTCAAGTTTTACGCGGTCAGAAACAGATGCGATCTTTTTAAAATACTCTTCTGTCTGAGAATAGGTGGCAAGCTTATAATTGTCACCTATTGAAAATCCGAAATGTTGTTTCGGCGATGGGATCTCTTTACTATTTGCTGCATCCTTAAGTAAGGATTGGTCTTTAGTTACCTGTGCGTTGACTGAGAGGCATAAACACAGAGAGATTGACAGAGAAAGAAGCATTTTCATTATGAGAAATATTGATTGAATAATGTAACAATAGTAGTAAAAAATATGTTTGTAAAAACAAAGAGGATGTCTCAAACCCCATTCTTTTGCCCCCTGCCCCCTAAAGGGGGTTCTCTAAGTATTTGATAATTAGAAAGTCCCCTTTAGGGGATTTAGGGGCTTATATAGAAGGGACTTGTGAGACAACCTCTTTATGTTAAATATTCATAAATAGATTTATCTAAAGACTATCTCCAAAGTCAGTTTTGAATTTTGCGAGAAGTTTATCAGGCCAGTTGCTTACCGGAGCAAGTCTTCCTGTAAAGAAGCGCAACACAGGAGGCTCCTCTACAAATTTCAGTCCTCCGACAAGATTCCTGTTTTGATAGAGCCAGTTGAGTCGGTCCATCAGGTATTCTACCTGCGATAATGTGAATACCCTTCTCGGGAAGGCAAGTCGCATGAGTTCGAGATCGGCAAGGATGTCATTACCAGCTTCATCACGTATGCTGCTTAAGGTACCTCGCTCCATTCCTCTAACACCTGATATGATATAATATGCTGCAACCAAAGCTCCGGCAGGATACTCACTTTGGGGAATGTGCGAGAGGAACTGCCCTGCATCAACATGGCATCCAAGTGCTCCGCCGGGCATAATAACCGGGACCCCGAGTTTATCAAGCTCCTGAACGGCATAGCTTATAAAATGATGGGGACTGTCCGACAACATCCTCTTCAAGTGTCTCATAAAGACCAACTGTCATCGCTTCAATCTCTCTTATTGAAATACCTCCATAAGTAAGGAATCCCTCATACAGAGGAACGAGGTCTTTCATTTTATTGTAGAGTTCCCTGTTGTTTGTGCAGATAGCCCCTCCGCGCGATGAGCTCACTTTTCTTCCGGAGAAGTAGACAATATCTGAAAGATTGCACATTTCAAGAAGAATTGATCCGATAGTTTTATTCCTGAACTCCGGTTCACGCTGTCTGATGAAATATGCATTCTCTCCTATAAGACTTGCATCCAGCACAATCATAACTCCGTGTTTGTCAGCTACTTTTCTGACATTTCTCATGTTTTCCATTGAGAAAGGTTGTCCGCCAATAAGGTTGGTAGATGCTTCCATTCTTATAAATGGAATATTCTGTGCCCCGGTGGAAGTAATTAGTTTGTCAAGTTTCTCTATATCAATATTACCCTTGAACGGATGAGTACTTTTATCTTCATTGCCTCCTGGGTAAAAAGTTCCACAACTTTTCCCCGTTAAGCTGGATATGTGCAAGAGTTGTTGTAAAATGGTAGTTCATAGGCACTACCGATTCTTTTTTTACAAATGTCTGTGATATTATGTTTTCAGCTGCACGTCCCTGATGCACCGGCAGAATAAGGTTTTTACCAAATACTGTTTCAATACTTTTCTGGAATTTTACAAAGCTCTGAGAACCGGCGTATGCATCATCTGCAACGAACATTTTTGATATTTGTTCATCGCTCATTGCATTGGTTCCGCTGTCTGTCAGCATATCAAGAAATATATCCTTTGTGCCGAGAAGGAATGAGTTATAACCAGCTTCTGCGATAGCTTCACATCTTCTTTCAACCGGGACAAGCTTTAAGGATTGAACTATTCGGACTTTGTGCATTTCGAGAGGGATCTGCTTTCCATTAAAGAATTTTACAGTTCCTTTTGTCTGAGTTTTTTCCATGGTTTATTTCAATTGGTTTTAAGGGTTATAAAAAAAGCTTACCTTTTCCGGGTAAGCCTCATATTTTAAAAATTGTGTTGTCAGCACTAGTTATTAACAGGACTTACAATTCAGCCTGCAATAATAATAGTAATAGTAAATTCCAATATTTAACTTAATTATGCCCATTAGTTAATGTTTGAATTCAAACCTACAATATTTCTGATAGAAACCAAAAATAAGTTCGTTAAAAATATAAAATATTTGATAATTGTTTTTACAATTGAATGACTATCGAATGACCATTGAATGACTTTTCCCCACACCTCGCACCTCGCACCTCACACCTCACACTTCACTCCTCCGTCTTGAATAATGAGATGAATCGCCCCACTCACCATAAATTACCTCTGCGTCAGCAAGACTGACCCTTGCCTCCAGGCAGCTCTGACAATCTTCGGCTGAATCGTCGGTACAGGGTTTATTATCATATAGTTTATAGCTGTCGCGGTATTTGCCGGGAGTAATATTCGGCATAAGAATATTTGCACCGATTTTAACAGCCTTCTCCCTGCCGACAGGATCAATAGCCTGCAGGGCAGTTGCAGCTACAATATTGATATCCTTCATCATTATCCTTATAATAGCAATCATCTTCAGTGTCAGATCAAAGCGCTCTTTAAGAGGAAGAAGGTTTCCGGTATGTTCTATCAAAGGTGTATCGGCATGCTCAACATAAGGACCCATGCCACACATGTCGATATCAAATTCCTTCATAAAGAGCAGGTCACCCGCCAGATCATCGAGCGTCTGAAATGGAAGTCCAATCATTACTCCGGTGCCAGTCTGGTATCCGATGTCCTGAAGAGTTTTCAGGCAATCGAGTCTCTTCCTGAAATTGTGTTTAGAGTCATCAGGATGAATCTTTTTGTAGAGTGCCTCATTTGTAGCTTCAACGCGCAGCAGGTAACGATGAGCACCGGCATCGTACCATCTTTTGTACACTTCGGGAGATTGTTCCCCTACCGAAAGGGTAATTCCAAGTTCACCGTTTGATGATACTTTAATTCTTTGAAGCAGGTTTTCTATCCTGTCGGTTACAGATTTACTCTCAAGCTCTCCAGACTGTAAAGCAATTGAACCATATTTGTTTTCCCAGGCAAAACGGGCGGCTGAAAGGATCTCGTCATCAGACAGGCTGTAACGCGATACATTTTTGTTTCCCTTTCTGATACCGCAGTAAAGACAATCCTTTCCACAGACATTTGAAAATTCAATCAATCCCTGAACCAGACCTTTTTCCCGATGTATTTCTCCTTTACCTCAGCGGATTTCTTGAAAAGTAAAGTTCTATCCTTTCCTTCCGATCTCAGAAGTGAAACAATATTTTCTCTAGTAAAATCCTCTTTTTCAAGTATATTGATGATATCCATTCGTTTTGCTTTCAAAATCCCCTTCCAAACATCCCCCACAAGCTAACCTTCATCTCTTCCCAGCGTGTCATAGCAGCACCGGCAAAACTGTTTGTATAGGAAGTAACATATTTTTTTGCCTCCTCATTCTTACCTTCTTTTACCAGTTCCACGACTTTTTTGTCGATAGCGGGAAGCTCCTCAAACGCTTTATCCTCAAACTCTTTGACAGCAGGTTCTATCAGGGCCCTTCCTTTTGCCCAGTTAACTGTTGCAAGCCTGTTAGCCTCCCGGAACGACCAGATAGCAGCATCGGTTCTGTAACGCTGCTGACCGCATATATTAAATGAGGGAGGTAGGCTGATCGCACCTGAAAAGATCGGAATTCTTGGACTCTGTCCGGGATTATCGAATGAGAACCAGGCAATTGCACCAACTTCGTCGGGCAGCCAGCTGCGGCACTGAATGACATGAGAATAGGAGCAGCCTGCAATGGCAATTGTTCTCTGTCTTTCAATTACGCCTGGTTTAACTTCATTTAGCAAAGTCCTCAGATCGTTGCTCATCCAGTTATTGATTACAGGTGATTTTACCTTCTTTTCAATTTCATTTCCATCCTTATCTTTTTCCTTGACGGTTATCATGAGGTTTTGTGTCATATCCCATTTTGTTCCCTCATATGTCTCACGGAAATATTTCATTACATCGCGTGGTGAAAGCTTATTCTCTGGTTTTACCGAGAATGGCAGTTCCTCCGCCTCAAAGGAGAGATTCAACGATGGTGCGAGCGTACTGAGGATATAGTATTCCCTTATTGCAAAAGGTTTCTTGTCATTTATTATTTTCCAGAATTTAAGCGGTTCTTTTCCGTCCCAGTAACCAAGTTTCTTAGCTACATTCTGGAGGTCAGTGCTATACATGAACTTATCGGGATTTTTAAAATCAATTACAGAGATCCTTGGGATATTGGCAGCAACGCCAACGTGATCGTCAGGGATTCTCTGAGCACACCATAAAGCAGATGGTTTCCCTTTTCCCGATCCGGCTATCTCGAAGTGCCATACTTCTTTTGGATCGGCTATAGTTATGCATTCAGCAAGGTCTCCGTATCCATATTCTTCAGCAAGCTTTCCAATCAGGGCAATTGCTTCCCTTGCGGTTTTACACCTCTGTAATGCTATCTTTTCGAGTTCTTCTATGAGAAAAATCCCTTCTTCATTTATAAGTTCCTGCCGTCCGTAAATGGTGGTCTCGCCGATAGCAAGCTGTTTCTCATTCAGGCATGGATATGCGGTGTTCAGGTAGGCATAGGTCTCTTCAATTTCAGGGATCTCACCTTTCTTTGTGACCTTCGACATATCCCACGATTCTTCAGTATGCAGCATTCCCCAGTAGACCGGATGCATTGACCCTTTTTCAAACTTTACACGTGGTGCAATTTCAAGCCATGTTCTGTAGTTTCCGTCACAGCTGTGCGACGTCATTACTGATCCGTCGGTGGAAGCCAGCCTGCCAACCATAATTGTTGTGCAATTCTCGCCATAACCTGGTCCATCTGTATCAATATCAGAATATTGGGCGTTTGTAGTAAGTGAAAGGGAGAGGGATATAATAAGTGTTAATATGACACTTAATGGAGCAATTTTTTTCATAGATAATTTATATTGGTCAATTATTGATTGAGTGCTTTTACAAAAGTAATTTTTTACAGAATTAAATTGCATCATTTATTTTATTTATCATTAAGTCAATTCTCTTCTAACAGCTATTTTCTAGGTAACTCTGTGACTCCTCTGTGTAACTCTGTGTAAGTTCTTAAATATTTGTTACACAGAGAAAATCCGGAGGAGACACAGAGAGCCACAGAGGAACCAATTCAGTGTTTTACTTAACCTCTTAAGGAAGTTGTTTAAGCGATTAACATGACGTTTGTTTGGTTTTGCTCTTTTTATTTTTCTTATCTTGCTTTAAATAAAACAGACAATAAATTGGTTGCAAGTCATTATATATCAGAGAAGTATTTATTCGTTGTTGCTCTGAATGTTGGCTATCTCAAGAGGTTTGCGGGATTATAATTATCTTACCTGTATTACTGGATTCAAAATCGTGATTCGTAATTCATAATTCGTAATTTGTATTTCTTTTCTGAATCATTACTTTTAATTATGATTAGTGATAAACTTATAAATCCCAGGAGCATAGTAGTCGTTGGTGGTTCTGATGATACCGGTAAGCCTGGCGGAAAGGTCCTGAAAAATCTTATTGACGGCAGATTCTCCGGCAACCTGATTGCGGTCAATCCAAAGCAGGATATTGTACAGGGATAAAATCCTATAGGGATATAGTGCTTATACCCGAGACTGATCTTGCAATTCTTGCTATCCCGGCAAAATTGTGTGTGTCAGCTGTAGAGATTCTTTGCCGTGAGAAACAAACAAGGGCATTCATTATTCTGTCAGCCGGATTCAGTGAGGAAAATGCAGAGGGTAAAGTCATTGAAAAACAGCTTGTTGATATTATTAACAGGTATAACGGTTGTCTGATAGGACCAAACTGTATCGGTTTTCTCAACTATAATTACAATGGGGTTTTTACTACTCCGATTCCAAAACTTGATCCGAAAGGAGTTGATTTTATTTCTGGTTCCGGTGCAACTGCTGTCTTCATTATGGAAGCGGCAATTCCAAACGGACTCACATTTTCAAGTCTCTGGTCAGTAGGAAACAGTGCCCAGACAGGAGTAGAGGATGTCCTGGAGTATCTTGATAACTCCTTTGATGCGGAAAATTCATCAAGGATCAAGCTTCTCTATATTGAAACAATAAATAATCCTTCAAAGCTATTAAAGCATTCTTCTTCATTAATAAGAAAAGGTTGCAGGATAGCAGCAATAAAATCAGGTATTTCAGAGGCCGGAAGCCGTGCAGCTTCATCTCATACAGGGGCAATGGCCAGTCCTGATACAGCAGTGGAAGCTTTATTCAGAAAAGCCGGAATAATAAGGTGCAGCGGGCGTTCAGAACTGATTGCCGTTGCATCGGTTTTTACACGTCCGGAACTAAAAGGGAAGAGAATTGCAGTCATAACTCATGCAGGCGGACCGGCAGTTATGATGACAGATGCTCTTTCAAAGGGTGGTATGGAAGTGCCGCAGATCCTTGGAAAGAAAGCAGAGTTGCTTAAGGAAAAGCTGTTCCCGGGTTCATCTGTTGCAAATCCCGTTGATTTTCTGGCAACCGGTAATGCTGAGCAGCTTGGTTATATAATTGATGCCTGCGAAAATGATTTCGAAAATATAGATGCTATGGCAGTCATTTTTGGTAGTCCCGGACTATTCCCTGTCTATGATGTCTATGACTTGCTTGATAAAAAAATGAGGTCCTGTAAAAAGCCCATTTTCGCTGTCTTACCGTCAGTTATAAATGTCAGCAACGAAATCAGTGAGTTCCTTTCAAAGGGAAATGTTAACTTCCCTGATGAGGTGGTTTTTGCCAATGCGTTATGTAAAGTGTCTGATAATCAGGTTGTAAAAAATGCTGATTATCAGCCTGTTGTAATTGATATAAGCTCAATCCGTAAGATTATAGATAATTCAGAAAATGGATATCTTAAGCCGGAGGATGTAAATTCTTTGCTTAAATATTCCGGAATTCCATTAGCAAAAGAAGCTGTTGTTAACGACTCGGCTGAAGCAGTAAGAAAAGCTTCAGAGATAGGATTTCCTGTGGCAATGAAAGTTGTGGGACCAGTTCATAAATCAGATGTGGAGGAGTGGTGCTGAATCTGAAAGATAGTGATTCAGTATCCCGGGCATTTTCTTCAATGATGAAAATCAATGGTGCAAAAGCGGTACTGGTTCAGAAAATGGTTAACGGTACCGAGTTGTTTGCAGGCATTAAAGCCGAGGGATCATTTGGACATTTATTACTTGCAGGGCTTGGAGGTATTTATATAGAGGTGCTTAAAGATGTTTCAGCTGCGCTTGTTCCTGTTTCCTGTGGTGAAGCAGAAAAAATGATTCATTCTCTTAGAGGTTACGCAGTTATAAAAGGAGTTAGAGGTCAGGCAGGAGTTAATGAATCCGGATTTATTGATATTATATGCAGATTATCGGCGCTGGTTGAAGCAGCACCTGAGATTTGTGAGATGGATATAAATCCCCTTATGGCAACGGAGAATACTGTTATTGCAGTTGATGCAAGAGTGAGGATTGAGAGGGGTGATAAAATAACATATATGATCAGGTTATAAATTTATTACTTTTGAAAGTTTTTTAACGAATTCCAGGAGATCCTGAATACCAAAATGAGAAATACCCCGGTTGATAGTAGTCTGGTTAAAAAAAATTGTAACAGAGAGTGGTCTGACAAATCTCGGTACGGCCAGTATCCGTGAAATTGCAAAACTTGTAAGTCAGATAGAAGGTGCAACGGGAATCAAATATGTCAGGCTCGAGATGGGTATTCCCGGTCTTCCGCCTCCGATGATCGGTATAGAGGCTGAGATAGCTGCACTGAAATCAGGGGTTTCATCTGCCTATCCGAATATTGAGGGAATAGCTCCTCTGAAAACAGAGACATCAAGATTCATGAAGCTGTTTCTGGATATTGATATTGCTCCGCAGGGATGTATTCCAACCGTAGGCTCAATGATGGGGTCGATGGTTACTTTCCTGGTTGCAAACAGGAATGACAGGACGAAGGAAGGAACATTGTTTCTTGATCCCGGATTTCCGGTACAGAAGCAGCAGGTAAAAATGCTTGGTCATGATTACCATTCATTTGATATCTTTGAGCACAGAGGGCCAAAACTCAGGAGTAAACTGGAAACATATCTTAAATCAGGAAAGATCTCATCGATACTTTATTCCAATCCGAATAATCCAACCTGGATGTGTCTGAGCGAAGAGGAACTGTCAGTTATTGGTGAACTTTCCAGAAAATATGATGTTATTGTAATTGAAGATCTTGCTTATTACGGAATGGATTTCAGAAAAGATTATTCAAGTCCGGGTGCGGCTCCTTTTCAACCAACAATAGGAAAGTATGCTGATGACTATGTTATACTTCTTTCGAGTTCAAAAATCTTCAGTTATGCAGGACAAAGAATCGGTATGATGGCAATTTCCGATCATCTTTTTGACAGGTGTTATCCTGATCTGCTTAGATATTATTCATCTGATAAATTTGGTCATTCTGCCGTATTCGGAGCATTATACGGATTATCGGCCGGAGTTACGCATTCTGTGCAGTACGGTCTGGCTGCACTTCTCAAAGCTGTAAATGATGGAAATTTTATGTTCCTCGAACCACTTAAAGAGTATGGGGAAAAAGCGAAGATTATGAAGGAACTCTTTCTTAATAATGGTTTTTCATAACCTACGACACTGATATTGATGAGCCAATTGCCGATGGATTCTTTTTTACAATCACTTATCCAGGCATGACCGGACGGCAGTTACTTGAAGAGCTATTATTATATGGTATCAGCGCTATTTCGCTCGATATAACAGGAAGCAACAGGAATGACGGTTTAAGGGCCTGTGTTTCACATGTTTCCCGAAACCAGTTCGATGATCTTGAGGCCCGTCTTAAAATATTTCAGGAAAATCATCCTTTTAAAACGAATTAATATCTTTATATATGGCTAAGATAAAAGGCAGTATTGTTGTTAATATGGAGAAATGCAAGGGGTGCGAAGTGTGTATGGTTTCCTGCCCAACAGGCACCATCGCAATGGCCAGAGAAGTCAATGGAAAGGGTTATAATTATGCTTATCCGGCCAATCCCGATTTATGCATTGGTTGCGCAAGTTGTGCAATGGTATGCCCTGACGGAGTAATAACTGTTTATAAAACAAAAATATAGTCAGCCAATGGAAAAGGAATTAAGATTAATGAAGGGTAATGAGGCTATTGCTGAAGCTGCGATACGTGCCGGGGCAGATGGCTATTTTGGTTACCCTATAACTCCTCAAAGTGAGATACTTGAATACCTTATGGAGGCTAATCCTGCTGAAACAACCGGCATGGTAGTCCTTCAGGCTGAAAGCGAAGTTGCTGCAATCAACATGGTTTATGGTGGTGCAGCCTGCGGCAAGAAAGTACTGACATCTTCTTCATCTCCGGGCATCAGTCTGAAACAGGAGGGGATAACATATATTGCCGGTGCGGAACTGCCCTGTCTGATTGTGAATGTAGTAAGGGGAGGACCGGGTCTGGGTACCATACAGCCGGCACAATCCGATTACTTTCAGGCTGTAAAAGGCGGAGGTCATGGCGATTATCATCTTATTGTTCTTGCTCCTTCTTCGGTTCAGGAGATGGCTGACTTTGTTGATCTTGGTTTTGAACTTGCATTCAAATACAGGAATCCTGTTATGATTCTTTCTGATGGTGCAATCGGACAAATGATGGAGAAGGTGTATCTCAGTCCTCATAAGCCAAGAGCAACAGAATTCCCGTCATGGGCTACAACCGGAAAGCCGGATACAAGAGCCAGAAACATTATTACTTCTCTGGATCTTGATTCAGATGGTCAGGAGGCATTCAACCATAAGCTTCAGGCTAAATATGCAGAAATAAGGGAAAAAGAGGTACGATATGAAGAATTTCAGACTGAAGATGCTGAATATCTTCTGGTTGCTTACGGTACAAGTGCACGGGTATCGCAGAAGGCGATTCAGCTTGCAAGGGCGCAGGGACTCAAGGTTGGCTTGCTCAGGCCTATTACATTATATCCATTCCCGTCCAAAAGGATCAACGAACTTGCTGACCAGGTAAAAGGGATACTTTCAGTTGAGATGAGCGCCGGTCAGATGGTTGAAGACGTTCTTCTTTCTGTCAGCGGGAAAGTACCTGTTAAACATTTTGGCAGAATGGGCGGTATTGTTACAACACCTGATGAGGTTGTTGAAAATCTGAAATCAAAAATTATAGGAGGTTAAGATATGGCTGTTGTTACAGGAATCAAAGAGATCATAAAGCCTGAAAACCTGGCTTATCAGAAAACTGAACTGCTTACAGATAATACACTTTCATATTGTCCGGGCTGCGGACATGGGACTGCCCACAGGATTCTTGCTGAGGTTATAGATGAGGAAGGACTGCAGTCGAAGACTATTGGTGTATCACCTGTTGGATGTTCCGTTTTGTTGTATAATTATATTGATGTTGATATTCAGCAGGCAGCACACGGACGTGCACCGGCTGTTGCTACTGCTATTAAAAGACTCCTGCCCGATACTTTTGTTTTTACTTATCAGGGCGATGGCGATCTTGCTGCTATTGGTACTGCGGAAACAATTCATGCCTGCAACAGGGGAGAAAATATCCTTATAATTTTTGTGAATAATGGAATTTATGGAATGACCGGAGGCCAGATGGCGCCGACCACACTTGCAGGAATGAAATCATCCACTTCTCCCTTTGGAAGAGATGTGAAAACGATGGGAAATCCTCTTAAGATGACCGATATTGTTGCAACACTCGATGGTACCTACTATGTTACCCGTCAGAGTGTTCATACTCCCGCAAATGTGAGAAAAACAAAGAAAGCTATCAGAAAAGCTGTTCAGTATCAGAAACTTGACAAAGGAACATGTTTCATTGAAATAGTTTCTAACTGCCCTTCCGGATGGAAAATGACTCCTGTTCAGTCAAACAAATGGATGGAAGAGACAATGTTCCCGTTTTATCCACTTGGCGATCTGAAAGTTCCACAGGAATAGGCAGCAACTATTAATAAAGAAATTTATAAGAAAATGACTGAAGAAATAATTATAGCCGGATTTGGAGGACAGGGAGTACTGTCAATGGGTAAGATTATGGCTTATTCCGGAGTGATGCAGGATATGGAAGTAAGCTGGATGCCGTCATATGGTCCGGAGATGCGTGGCGGAACAGCAAATGTTATTGTTATAATAAGCAGTGAAAGAATTAGTTCTCCTATTGTCAGGCATTTCGATACTGCAATAATCCTGAACCAGCAATCGCTTGATAAATTTGAAGGATTCGTAAAACCAGGCGGTGTTCTTATCTACGATGGCAATGGAATTACAAGACATCCTGAGAGAAAAGATATCACAATATACAGAGTGGATGCCACTGAAGAGGCCGCAAGAATGAACAGCTCCAAGACTTTCAATATGATAGTATTGGGCGGATTCATTAAGGTTAAGCCTATTATAAAAATTGAGAATATTATAAAAGGTCTGAAGAAGTCACTTCCTGAGAGATATCATAACCTTATCCCTATGAATGAGAAAGCCCTCATCAGGGGTGAGGAGATAATTAAGGAAGTTCAGAAAGCTAAGATTTAAGACGCACGATGCACGACGCACGACGCAAGAAATAGATACTCTGCCGTGAGTCGCGAGTCGTTAGCCGTGTGCCGTTTTTTCGTAGAAATGCATCTCCCTAATATATTTCCACACAGCCGGGGCGAGGAAATAGGAGAGGTCTTTTCCGCTTGATATTCCTTCCCTTATAAATGTTCCTGAAATATCCATTAGCGGTGCATCAACGTAATGGATATCGGCTTCCGCCATTATTTCGTCAAGCTGAACTGATGCCGGTCTCACCGAATCAGGTCGCGGATAAACATAAACAGGATAGTTCTTTATCAGTTCTGCAGCATTCTTCCATTTATGAAGTGTGAAGAGATTATCTTCTCCCATCACAAGGCAGAACCTGTTTTTAGGATATTTCTCTTTCAGATATGTAAGAGTATCAATAGTATACGAAGGTACAGGCAGCTTGAATTCAATATCGGAAGCCTTCAGCCTGTCATTGTCTCCAATAGCGAGCTGCGCCATATAGAGCCGGTGGTGATCGGCGAGAAGTGTTTCTTTCTTCTTCAGGGGGTTGTGAGGACTTACAACGAACCAGACCTGGTCGAGGCCGGCATACTCTGTCATATAACCGGCAATGGCTGTATGTCCGATGTGAACAGGGTTGAATGATCCGAAATATAATCCGATTTTAGTCATCAACAGATATAAGTTAAGATTGAAGAAATGATGTTAATATTTTCACAGCTTCTTCCTTCGCCTTATCGAGCTGGTGATTGACAATTACAGTATCGAACTGGTTGGCAAGCTCAAGCTCCTGACGTGCTTTTTCTACTCTGATCCTGATTTTTTCAGGAGTATCAGTCGCTCTTTTTATCAATCTGTTTTCAAGTTCTTCAACTGAAGGAGGCATAATGAAAATGGCAATTGATTTATTACCAAATATTTTCTTCAGAGTTATACCTCCTTTAACATCAACATCAAAAAGTACATTTTGTCCGTTTGCCCAGATCCTTTCCAGTTCGCTTTTCAGAGTTCCGTAATAGAGATCTTTATAAACTTCTTCCCATTCAACAAATTCGTTGTTTTCGATCCTCTTTTTAAACTCTTCAACCGACAGGAAGAAGTAGTCCTTGCCACTTTCTTCATTTCCTCTCAATGGTCTTGTTGTTGCCGAAACCGAAAACGACAGATTCAATCCTGAACCCAGAAGATGGTTTACTATTGTTGTTTTTCCGGCACCGGAGGGTGCAGATATTATCACCAATTTTCCTGCCATTTTAGAGTACATTCAAAGTTTGCTCTTTTATCTTTTCAAGCTCATCTTTCATCATAACAACAAGCTTTTGTATAGAGGCATCATTTGCTTTTGAGCCGATGGTATTGATTTCCCGTCCGATCTCCTGGGTTATAAAGTTCAGGATTTTTCCGTTCGGGGCCGGTGTATTCATTGTTTCAAGGAAGTAATCGCAATGAGTTTTAAGTCTTACCTTCTCCTCATTAATGTCATATTTTTCAAGGTAAAAGATCAGTTCCTGCTCAAACCTGTTTTTATCTATATTTTCTTTACCAACTGCTTCTTCAAGGAGTGTGTCAAGTTTCTCTCTCACTTTAGCTATTCTTCCGCTCTCATATGTTCCTATCGTTTCAAGAAATGAAAGAATTTTTCCAATACATTTCTTCAGGTCGGTTGTTATTGAATTACCCTCTTCAATCCTGTAAAGATCGAGCATGTCTATCGATTCAATGATCTGTTTTTTAACAAGTTCCCATTCTCCTTCAGGCATCTCCGGCTTTTCAGTCTTTAGGGTATCAGGCAGTTTCATTATAGCAGTAAAGATCTGGTCATCAAGATCTATTTTAAGATCGGAAGCAATTTCTTTGAACTGGTTATAATAATTCCTTACAGCAGTCTTGTTTATAACAGTAACGACCTCATCATCAAGCATATCGCAATAGACTGAAAAGTCAATTTTACCGCGGTCCAGTTTCTGGCTTATCAGATTCCTGATCTCAGGTTCTTTTTCCTTGTAGAGCCACGGCAACTTTGTATTAAGGTCAAGTTGTTTGGAATTAAGTGATTTGATCTCAATTGTGATTTTCTTCTGCGGAGTTTCAGCAATTGCTTTCCCGTAGCCTGTCATCGATTTAATCATAAGCAGTTCTGTTGATTTAGAGAAGTATTAACAAAACGTAAGTTACAAATTCTCGTCGTATATAACAACCGACTTCTTTTTCCAACGTCCTGATTTATAGTAAAAGTAGGATAAGGCCAACCCAACAAACCAGCCGGCCGGAATTGACCACCAGATTCCATCTTCACCAATCTTGCCCGAGAGGTACCAGGCCATTGGAATCCTGATGATCCACAGGGAGAGGAGTGAAATAAACATCGGAATAAGAGTGTCGCCGGCTCCTCTCATAACACCTGCGTAGATAAACATCAGCGTAAACATTATATAGAATGCACTTACAATTGTAAGGTAGTTATCACCTATTCTTATCACTTCAGTATCTTTCGTAAACATACTCATTAAGAGGTGTCCTCCAAAAATTATGAACAATGATGTAACAATTGTTACAATTCCTGACATCTTCAGGGTAGCAATCAGACCGGCCCTTATCCTCTCAGGTTTATTGGCTCCGATATTTTGTCCGACAAAGGTAGAGAGAGCCTGGGAAAACGACATTGCCGGTATAACTGCCAGAGCATCAAGTCTGCTCGCAACTGAAAATCCTGCAATGATATTTGTCCCGAATTTATTGACAATACCCATTAATGCCAGTGCTCCTATTGCTACTAGAGTTTGTTGTATACCTGTTGGTAATCCGATCCTGATACTGTGCTGAAATACTTCCCTGTCAAAGTGCAGTCCCCTTATAGCGATTCTTATAATTTTATGGGTTTTATTCAACCACCAGATAGCCATACCGAAGGCTATTGCATTAGATACCAGTGTTGCATAAGCAGCTCCAGCCACACCCCATTTGAATACTGCAACAAAAAGGAGATCTAGTATTATATTGGAAACGGTTGCTATTATAAGAAAATACAAAGGTGTTTTTGAGTCACCCAACCCTCTTAACACTGCACTTGTACCGTTAAATCCAAAGAAGACTATCATCCCTGATAAGTAGATCTGAAGATATTTAACTGCCTGTGGCATAATATCTTCAGGTAGCCCTAATAATCTTAGTAAGGGTTCTGCAATAATAATTCCTACTACTGTTGTGATTATCCCGAAAACAGCACTGTAAATGTACATGGTGTCAATTGCTCTCTTGACCTTCACAAGGTTTTTTGCACCGAAGTACTGGGAAATAACAACTGTGGTTCCCATAACAAGTCCGATTATCATCGAGACCATTATAAAAATGACAGGAAAGGATGCGCCCACAGCAGCAAGAGCCTCTTTCCCGACAAAATTTCCTACGACTATACTGTCAACAACACTGAACAATTGCTGAAATACATTGCCAAGCAGCATTGGCGCCGCAAATTTAAAAATGAGTTTTCCCTCGTTACCGTTTGTGAGATCTTGCATTCGGAGAAATTAGAACCGCAAAGGAAATCATTTATGGAATATAAACAAAACGATTCTGGGTGCTGGGTACTGGGTACTGGGTACTGGGTCTCCTAGCGCCAAGCACCAAGCACCAAGCACCCAGCACCCAGCACCTAGCACCTCTCCAGCTTAACAGTGAAATGCCTCATAATAGGTGCTTCCCAATTAATTATGACACCCTTGTTTATACTTTTCCTTCTATCATAAACATTCTTAACAACTGCAGCTACATAATCCATATGATTATCAGTATAAACCCGCCTTGGAATTGCCAGCCTGACCAGTTCCAGTTCCGGGAACCTGTTTTCGCGGGTTATGGGATCGCGATCGGCCATTAGAGCACCAATTTCCACACCTCTTATTCCTCCTTCAATAAATAACTCAATTGCCAGTGTTTGCGCCGGAAATTCTTCTTTTGAAATTTCCGTGAGGAATTTTTTTGCATCAATGAAGACTGCGTGTCCTCCGAATGGTTCCATTAAAGGGATCCCGGAATCTTTGAGTTTATTTCCAAGGTATGCCACCTGGTTAATCCTCGATTCAAGATAAGACAGCTCTGTACCTTCCCTCAGGCCCTCTGCGAGTGCGTTCATATCTCTGCCCGACATACCTCCATAGGTTATAAAACCTTCATATATAATATTATAGGTAGATGCTTTCCGGAATAATTCTTCATCTCTGAATCCAATGAAACCTCCCATATTAACTATTGCATCTTTCTTGGAACTCATTGTCATACCATCTGCATATGAGAACATCTCAAAGGCAATCTCCCTGATACTTTTTTCGGCATAACCTGCTTCCCGGAGTTTTATAAAATAAGCATTTTCTGCAAACCTGGCTGAATCGAGAATAAATTTGATGCCATACTTTTTAGCCAGTTTTCCTGTCTCTCTGATATTCTCCATGCTAACAGGCTGACCGCCGGATGTGTTATTTGTGATAGTGGTTATAATACATGAGATCTTATCAGCCGGATTCTCCCTCAGTACATTTTCAAGTTTAACAAGATCTACATTTCCCTTGAAAGGATGCCAGGCAGTCGGATCCGATGCAATCCCTACTGTGCAATCGACAGTCTTCGCCTTACGAAATTCAATGTGTCCCTTTGTTGTGTCAAAGTGGGAGTTCCCCGGGACGATATCACCTTCTTTAACGAGTACTGAAAACAAAACATTCTCAGCAGCCCTGCCCTGGTGTGTGGGAAGGAAGAATTCGAAACCTGTGATCTCCCTGATTGATTCCTTCAGATTATAGTATGATGAGGATCCTGCATAGCTCTCATCGCCGGTCATAATAGCTGCCCATTGCCGGTCGCTCATTGCTCCGGTTCCTGAATCGGTGAGAAGATCTATGTAGAACTGTTCCGATCTGAGATTAAACAGGTTATAAGAAGCCTCTTTAATCCAGTTAAGTCTCTGCTCTCTTGTACTCTTATATATGTTTTCAACCATTTTAATCTTAAATGGTTCTGCGAATGGTAATTCCATGGAAAAATGTATTATTTATAATGTATGATGTATTATTTGAAGGTCAGGTTTTGGGCTAAAGCCAATGTTCATCTGCATCAGTTAACCACGGACTTAAGTCCGTGGTTAGCTGATATTGAGCTGCATATGGACTTTAGTCCGTAACTTGTATTAGTATTGGAGAGAAAAGAAATCCCTGTTTTTGAGATTCCTGTATATACCAGACCGGTATTTTTCCGTTATGAATGGACTTGTATGCAATTTTCAAAAATGTTTTTGTAAAATTAAAAGTATTTTATGATATATTCAACCGGGAAAAAGATTCAAAATATAATTGACATCATGGAACATAAATTCCTAAGGTATTTTATTATTGTATTCTTTGTAAGTATTTCTTTATCATCATTTTCGCAGGAAACAGGTGCAGGGGAAGAATCTGTAAAAGCTATAATAGACTCTCTTAAAAACAGCGGTGTTATTTTTAATTATAATGTCAGGAAACCTGAAATTTCCCTTTCAAAAGAACAGGCAATCAGATTTTTGCAGCATAGAATCAGGCCTCAGTACTGGAAGAATACCGAGGATCCTTTCAGAATTGCATTAAATCAACTTGTCTTTGAAGCATCACATCCAAAGTATGATTCGGCTGCCTATATACTTGCCAGTTATCCCTATGATTCGCTGAAAGTCGCATGGGATAAGTTTTATATATGGGAACCTCTGCGGTTGAAAATCCCTGTTGTATCGATTCCTGATTTTCCAATGAAGACCGATTCGGTATTAATTGTGGATTCTACAGTAGTAAGCAATCTGTCTGACACTCTTGCAGCTATACCGGCTCAGATGACAAATATGGTTGCTAAAAGACAAAATTCAGGACTTAAGGATACAACAATTATGGTTGTTCTGGATACCCTTAATGAAGTGACATCATATGCTGACGGTTTTCCTTTCAGGTACTATGAGTTTCCGTATCAGGGCGATTCTATTGAGGTTGCTGTAAGATTACTCATGAATTACCTTGTTGAGCGAGATTCGTCTGTCATAAGCTTTACCGGAATAAATAATGAAAACATTCCGGTCTGGCTGAACACCAGATCAGAACAGATGTCGAGGTTCTGGCTGAAGAATGAACTTTCTGATTCTGTAACAGTGTGGATAGGAAATCCTTCCCGAAATACAGTTGGACTTTACCTTGAGCAGGGTGTAAGTTTCAGAAGGCCTGTAAAACAGGGAAATTATTCCGATGCCAGAATAAATGTCCAGGCATTGGATAAATCTAAATTACTTGACGTTCAGAAGATTGTTGTGAAACCGCAGTACTGGAAATACAGGTCGGAGGCTTCATTTGTATTCAGCCAGTCAGCCCTGTCAAACTGGGTAAAAGGAGGTGAGAACAGCGTATCCACTGCTCTTGATATAACGGGATATGCCGATTACAATAATAAGGCCCTGAAACTCTCTTCAAGTAATTTTGCCAGGCTGAAATACGGTTACATTGCTTCAGGTGATAAGGGGATAAGGAAAAATCTGGATCTTCTTGAAACTAACTCCAAACTCAACCATAAAGCGTTTGGAAAGTTTGACTTCAGCGGTATTATGCTTTTCAAAACGCAAATAGCTAAAGGGTACAATTATACCAAAGTGAAGGACAGGGATACTGCAATCCTTGTTTCAAAATTTATGAATCCGGCTGTTCTGACAATAGGGTTTGGGCTTGATTATAAGCCCAATAAAACAACTTCCATTAACTTTTCGCCACTGTCGTACAAAGGAACATTCGTTTCTGATCCGGCCTATATGAATCAGACCTATGATTCTACAAAGATTGACCAGACAAAATATGGTGTACCCAAGGACAAGAAATCACTTAATGAACCAGGTGTCAGTTTTATGATAAGTAATACATGGAAGCCTTTTAAGTCAATAACTGTTACAAACAGGCTTCAATTATTTACCAACTATATCAATAACCCTCAGAACATTGATATTGACTGGGAAGCTATTGTTGTGGCAAACCTGAACTGGTTTACCGATATCAGATTTAATACCCACCTGATTTTTGATGATGACACCAAGACTCTGGAGCTGGATAGTGAGAAGAAACCCGTTTTAAGACCTGATGGCACTCAGAAAAAAACAGCACGGGTTCAGTTTAAAGAGATGCTGGGATTATCTCTGGTGTTCAGATTCTGAAGACTCATGCCTCATGCCTGACGCCTGTCGCCTTTACAGATCTTTCTGGTATATACGGAATTTTTTAACCACCTTACAGCCAACTCTCTCATATTCAGCTCTCATCTTGGTATTGTTTTCAAGTACAAGATGACTGTCGAGTGAATCCATTTTGTGCTTAATGCCCGATTGGAGGATTTTAACACCCATCAGAACATCAAGTCCTTTTCCTCTGTAGTCTTTCTTTACACCTCCGAGCATCATCAATAGTTTCTTTGATTTCTTTGAGTCGCTGAGGATCTTAAAAATTCCGAATGGAAATAATTTACCTTTTGCATCTCTTATGCCTTTACTGAAGTCAGGCAACCCTATTGCAAACCCAACTAATTCACCTTTTGCTGTTTCAATCAGTTTTACGAATTTAGGGTCGAGGATAGGAAGGTATCTTGCAGCAAAATCTTTCTTCTCATTATCGTTGAGGGGAACAAAACCATAAATTTCGGCAAAGGTTTGATTCATAAGTTCCAAGACAGCGATGATATAAGGCCTGAGCTCTTTCTTTGTGTTGAATTCAATTATTTTATACTCCATGCTGTGTTCCATCCTTGAAAGGACTTTTTCATAAATCAGCGGGAATTTTTCAGGAATTTTGCCGAGGTAATTTACCAGGTCTACTTTCTTTTCATATCCTTCAGCCTCAAGTAAAACAGGCATATAAGGTGAATTATTCACGCTTGTCATGAACTGAGGATATTCAAATCCTTCTATCTGAAAACCCTGAGGATCTTTGTCAGAAAAGCCCAGAGGCCCGATGATCTTTGTCATTCCTCTCTCTTTCAGCCATGTTTCGACCTTTGAAAGGAGTGCATGAAATACCTCTTTGTCGTCGTAACACTCCATGAAACAGAATCTGCCATGATTCTCATTGTTGATGGTGTTATACCTGTTATTTATGATACCCATTATCCTTCCAACCGGCTTACCGTCTCTGTAAGCAAGTAAGAGTAAAGCATCGGCATACTTATAGGATTTGTTTTTCTTCTTATCATATAACTCCCATTCATCCATGTAAATTGGTGGCAGCCATTCTGGTTCATGCTTATGTACTTTTTCAGGCAGATAAATAAAATCACGCCGGTCTTTCTTTGTAATGACTTCTTTTATAACCAGTTCACCCATAAGTCTATTTTTTGAAAGGAAAAACAAAAATTGATTTTGAAAAAATAAGGCGGAAATATAATTGAAAAAATTGAATCAGAACCTTTTTTTTGCCACCAAGACGCCAAGGCACTAAGAATCACCAGAAAAACCAACCATTTGCTGTTATTTAATTAACAGATCCAATATTATAAAAACAGCGAAGAGAATACTTGCAATTCCGTTAGTTGTACCAAAGGCCAGAGTTACTTTACTCAAATCGTCATGTTTTACAATCAGATGCTGATATATCAGAAGTGATGTAAAAATTACTGCTCCGGCCCAGAATAAAATTCCACCATTCCCGGAATACCCGGCTGCGAGGACCAGCAGGAAAGTGATAAGGTGAACCATTGATGAAATTGTAAGAGCCCTTTTTCTTCCAGCAATTGATGGCAGCGAATGGAGGTTGTTTGATTTGTCAAACTCATCATCCTGAAGTGCATATATGATATCAAAACCACTTACCCAGGTAAGGACAATAAATGAATAAATAAGAGGGGTTATACTGAATGTGCCTGTTACTGAGATATATGCGCCGATGGGAGCAAGGCTGAGCCCAAGTCCCAATATAAAATGACAAAGAGAAGTTATTCTTTTTGTTAAACTGTAGCCAAGAATTACGAGCAGGGCAACCGGTGATAAATATAGTGTAAGTCTGTTGATGAATGCAGTTGTGACGATAAAAAGAAGTGCGTTAATAATTACAAAAGCTGTTGCTGCTTTGGAACCAATTACACCTGCCGGAATTTCCCTGCTGCTTGTCCTTGGATTAAGTGCATCAAATCTCCTGTCTGCAAGCCTGTTAAAGCCCATTGCGGCGTTTCTGGCAAAGATCATGCAGAGTATTATCAACAAAAGGAGTTTAAGGCTAAAATCATATTCAGCATCCGCAACTGCCAGTGAAAATCCAATCAGGGCAAATGGCATTGCGAATACAGTATGACTGAATTTAACAAGCGACAGGTAGTTTTTAAAAGATCTGAAAAGTTCACTCATACATCCAAAAGCTTTCGGTATGTTTCGTAATTATCATCTCCGAATGTTACAAATATTACTTTTTCAGGATATTTGTTTTTTGCCAGGAATCTTCTGGTCTCATTAACTGCAATAAGTGCTGCAAGATCTTTCGGGAATCCATATACTCCGGTAGATATTCCGGGAAAGGCAATTGTTTTAATTTTATTCTCTTTAGCCAGAGTCAGACTCGACTGATAACATGCTGCCAGAGTTTCCGGTTCATCACGATATCCTCCATACCAGATAGGTCCGACAGTATGTATGACATGTTTTGCCCTCAGGTTATATCCGGCGGTTATCTTTGCTTTGCCGGTCTCGCAGCCATTAAGTCCTTCACATTCGGCAAGCAGGCCAGGACCGGCAGCAGAATGAATTGCTCCATCCACACCTCCTCCTCCCAGGAGTGAGTTATTGGCTGCATTTACTATCGCATCAACATCAAGTGAAGTGATATCACCATTTATAAGCTCGACTCTTTCTTTAGTCATTATCTGATTTGTGCATTAAGTTCTTTTTCAAAGACACGGATCAGATTATTCATGACTTTTTCTATATTCTTATCAGTCATTGTTTTAAGATCGTCGCGGAGGATGAAACTTACAGCATATGACTTTTTGTTTTTGCCCAGATTATCACTCTCATATACATCGAACAGGCTGACATCCTGTAGAATGTTCCTTTCTGTCTTATAGGCCAGTTCTCTTATCTGTCCGAATTTAACTCCTTTGTCAAGAAGCAAAGCCAGGTCTCTTTTTACAGCGGGATATCTGGGAAGTTCCCGGAATGTGATCTTATGTGTTTTAATTATTTTCAAAAGCAGATCCCAGTCAATATGACCGTAATAGACCTCCTGCCCGATATCAAATTTTGTCAGATAGCTCTTGGAGATTTTGCCAATTTCAGCAATGACTTTATTATTAATAATATATGTGAGTGATTCAGCAAAATATTTTTTATCACTTTCTCCTGTAGTCATATTTTCAGGTCTGATTCCCAGCCTTGAAAGTACCATTTCAACAGATGACTTAACGGTGAAGAAATCTGTAGGATTGGTCTTGCTGTTCCAGCCCTGCTTTTCCCTGTTTCCCGAAATGAAGAGATCGAGAGATGCTTTTTCAATATAGTCTTTTGCCTGAGGAATAGATTCGCCTGACTTCCTGAAGAAATAGCAGTGTCCGAACTCATAAAGTTTGAGGTCAGGATTTTGCCTGTTCAGGTTCCAGCTTACAGAACTCAGTCCGCCATAAAGTAGCGACTGTCTCATTGCATTCAGATCAGAGCTGAGCGGATTTGCAAGCATAACAAGCTCTTCATTTGAGAAGTCTGCACTCTGCTCATACCAGGCAGCAGGATTAAGTGAATTGCACATTATCTCAGAAAAGCCGTTAGCTGAAAGCATATCAGAAATTGTATTTACAATCTTCTCTTTATCAGGTTTTTCAGGATAAGTAAGTGTGGAATTTACATGGTTTGTTACCGCTATATTATTGTATCCATAGATCCTGAGAATTTCTTCAATTACATCTGCCTCTTTTTTTACATCAACACGGTATGCCGGAATTTCCAGAATCAGGTCATCAGCTGTTTCTGAAATAGTTTTAATATCAAGAAGTGCAAGAATAGTTTTTATTGTATTCTGTTCAATTTTCTTACCTATTAACCTGTTAATATTGTTATAGTTAACTTCAATGATCTCTCTCTTTACCGGTACCGGATATACATCAACCACGTCAGAAGATATTTTGCCTCCTGCAATCTCCTTAATCAGCATAATTGCCCTTTTAAGAGCCCATACTGTGATTTCAGGATCAGCACCTCTTTCAAACCGGAAAGAGGCATCAGTTTTAAGTCCGTGTCTTTTTGATGTTTTACGTATGGCAACCGGATTAAAATAGGCACTCTCAAGGAAAATATTTTTTGTGCCGGCTGTTACTCCTGATTTTATTCCACCGAAAACACCTGCTATACACATACCTTCCTTTGGATTGCAAATCATGAGATCCTTTGACGAGAGAGTTCTTTCAGCAGAATCGAGAGTGATAAATTTACTCTTATCAGGCAGGTTCTTGATTATCACCTTTTTACTGTCAATTTTGTCGGCATCGAACGCATGCAGTGGTTGTCCGGATTCATGCTGAACGAAATTGGTAATATCAACCACATTATTGATAGGGTTTAATCCAACAGCTCTCAACCTGTTCTTAAGCCAATCAGGTGATTCACCAATTGTGACTCCGCTGATTGTTATGCCGGTATATCGCGGACAATCGGCACTGTTTTCAATAATTACATCGTATTTATTATCCTGATTATCTGGTTTAAATCCTGACACCGACGGGAGCAATGCTTTCTCCTTCATCCCCGCATTCAGATTCAGGTATGCTGCAAGATCTCTTGCAACACCGAAATGGGAACCGCTGTCTATCCTGTTAGGAGTAAGACCGATCTCAAAAACAAAATCCTTTTCAATTTTGAAATAACTGCCTGCAGGAGTTCCTGGTATGGCATCCTTATCCAATACCATAATTCCATCGTGTGATGTACCCAGACCTAATTCATCTTCTGCACATATCATGCCCTCGGACAGCTCACCGCGGATCTTTGACTTCTTAATTTCGAGACTCTCATCACCTTTAAAAACCATAGTGCCAACAGTTGCAACAGGAACTTTTTGTCCGGCAGCCACATTCGGTGCGCCGCAGACAATATGAAGCGGTTCCGGAGCCCCGATATTTACTGTAGTAACAGAAAGCTTATCAGCATCAGGGTGTTTTTTACAGGTCAGAACCTCACCGATTACAACCCCTTCAAGGCCGCCTTTAACAGATACCCATTCCTCTGTTCCTTCAATCTCAAGTCCTATACCTGTAAGTATCTCTGCCACCTTGTGAGGATCAAGGTCAATCTTTAAATAATCTTTAATCCAGTTGTACGAAATCTTCATCTTTTGATCGGGCTATAATATTATCATTAAGGTGCAAAAGTAAGGATTTTTAAAATATGATTTGCCTATATTTGTATCTCAAAATGGTAATATTATGGTGATTGAAAAAGGTGATAAACTAATTCTTCTGACAAACGATGATGGTTTATATGCTGCAGGACTTAAAACACTGCTTGAGGTGGCAGAAGAGTTTGGCAAAGTCGTTCTGATTTCTACTACAGAGAGTATGTCGGGGATGTCGCAGGCACTTACTGTAAAGACACCCCTGAGAGTCAAACTGCTGGAAGATACTGACAGACATATGATTTATGCCTGCAACGGAACTCCGACTGATTGTGTAAAACTTGCAATAAATCAGTTGCTTGAGAGGATGCCCGACTGGGTTGTTTCAGGTATTAACCATGGTTCAAATGCTTCTGTCAGCGTATTGTATTCAGGTACAATGGCTGCTGCAATAGAAGGGTGCCTTTATGGTGTTACCTCGGTAGGTTTTTCACTCAACAATTTCTCGCCTACAGCAGATTTTTCAGTCTGTAAGAAATACATTCGCATTGTTTTGAAAAAACTATCTCTTGAGCCTCTTCCTGCCGGTGTATGTCTGAATGTTAATATCCCTGCAAAGCAAAAAGGTGAGATTAAGGGAATAAAAGTGTGTCGCCAGGCAAAAGGTAACTGGAAGGAAGAGTTTGAGAAAAGGAAAGATCCTATGGGAAAAACATATTACTGGCTCACAGGTATATTCAAGAATCATGAGCCGGAAGCTTCAGATACTGATGAATGGGCGATAGCTAATAATTATGTTTCAGTGGTTCCGGTATCCGTTGATATGACAGCTCACTGGTATGTTGATAAACTTAAAACCAGATTTAAAAAATGAGGTTTGCCGAAAAGTTCGATAATTTTATTACAGGTTTTTTCTCCGGAATATTACTTCCAGTTCTGGTTGGTGTATTAATCTATCTGTTTTCACCCGGAAGTCTCTCAGTTAAGGAATATATTGCCCGTATAGTTGAAACGAATATAGTAACACATTCCATTTCAATATGTGTATTCAGCAATATAATTATATTCCTGATATTCAATCGTTTTGATATGCTGCGTGCAGCAAAGGGAGTGTTGGCAATTACAATAGTGTGGGCAGTAATTGTATTTGCAATAAAGATTCTGTGATGAAGTATTTCATAATTGCAGGTGAACAGTCAGGAGATCTGCACGGTTCAAATCTGGTTAAAGGGTTGAAGGAAGCTGATTCAAATGCTGAAATAGTATGCTGGGGCGGTGATCTTATGGAAGCTGCAGGGGCAACCCTGCTGGTTCATTACAGAAAGACGGCCTTTATGGGCTTCATTGAGGTAATCAAAAACCTTGGTGCGATTTCGAAAAACCTGACTCTGTGCAAACAGCATATTGAAGATCAAAAACCCGATGTTGTAATTTTAATTGATTACCCCGGATTTAATATGCGTATAGCAGAATATGCTAAGAATGAAGGATATAAAACATTCTGGTATATATCTCCAAAGCTATGGGCCTGGAACGAGGGCAGGGTTAAAAAGTCAGGAAGTTTGTCGACCGGATGTTCATTATTTTCCCCTTTGAGGTTGAATTTTACAAAAAGCACGGCATAACTGTAAAATATATGGGCAATCCGCTTGTTGATGAGACTGAATTGCGGATAGCCTCATTTCCCTCTAAAGCTGATCTTGTAAAAAATCTTAAAGTTGAAGAGAAGCCCGTTATTGCGCTGCTGGCAGGAAGCAGGAAGCATGAGATAGAACTTATTCTGCCTGAGATGCTTAAAGTAGTCCATCATTTTCCTGAATACCAGTTTGTTCTTGCAGGTGTGAAAAACATTCCTGATGAACTATATTTACAAATTATTGGAAGTCATCCTGTTAAGCTGATTAAGGAAAAGACATATGAGATACTTTATGTGGCTGATGCAGCACTTGTCACATCAGGAACTGCCACACTGGAAGCCGCACTTCATGGTACTCCACAGGTGGTATGTTATAAAGGAGATTTCTTGTCGGCACTTATTGCATGGATTGTTGTTAAGGTGAAATATATCTCTCTTGTAAACCTTATAATGGATACTGAGGTGGTCAGGGAGGTGCTCCAGTACAAACTGACTGAGAAAAACGTTTTAAAAGAGCTTAAAGCTATTCTTCCCGGGGGGTCAAAAAGAGAAAAGATCTTATCTGATTACGAAGTACTTAAGCAGAAACTTGGTCCTGCCGGGGCGTCGGGGAGGATAGCGGGGGAGATGGTGGAGGAGCTGAGAGCGCAGAGCGTAAAGCGCAAAGCGTAAAGCGAATAGCGTTAAGCGCAGAGAAGATGACTATGATAGGTATTAGGATATTTATTATTTTTTTATTAAGTGTTATAAGTACACTTGTTTCTGCGCAGGTTAAGATCCGGCTGTTTGCAAATCAGTCTCCCGAATCTGCAGTATTTACCGTTGTCGAAGGAAGCTATTCGATAAATACATATCATGGCGGAATAACACCTCTTTCAAAGGGTGAATCATTGATCATATCACGCTTTGATGGAAAGCTTGCTGTCAAGACACGAAATTCAACAGGATACATTGCCGACTCAGTTCTTTTCTCGGAACAAACTCCCGAAGCTTCATTTTCTCTCAGAATAAACGGACAATTACCTGTAAGGCAATATTATACCGGTGACTTACATTGTTATCCTGATCTTGGAACTCTGGTTCTTATAAACAATTGTGATGTTGAGAAATATATTGCCGGCGTTGTTAAAGCTGAAGGAGGAAGCGGCAAAAATATTGAGTATTTCAAGTCGCAGGCTGTTATTGCAAGGACATATATGTATAAGTATTTCGACAAGCATATGCAGGACAAATACAATGTTTGTGATAATACGCATTGCCAGGCTTTTAACGGAACGTCAACAGATACTATCCTAAATAAAGCTGCCATGGAAACCCATGGTGAGGTTATTCTTGATCAGGATAGCGTCCTTATCATTTCCGCCTTTCATTCCAATTGCGGAGGCGAAACATCATCTTCCGAGGATGTCTGGCTGACAAGTCAGCCTTATCTGAAACGTGTTATTGATCCTTATTGTTTAACGTCCCGCAATGCATTGTGGGAGAGGAGTATAGCTCTTGAAGACTGGGTTGGATACTTAAGAAAATCAGGTTTCTCAGGTAACTCTGATAATCCTTCACAATTTGGATTCACTCAGAAGTCCAGATTAACGACTTACAAAGCAGGTACATTTACAGTGCCGTTAAGGACTATTCGAACAGATCTTAACCTGCGCTCTACTTTTTTTTCGGTATTGCCGGAGGGTGACACAATAAAACTTAAGGGAAGAGGTTATGGTCATGGTGTTGGCCTTTGCCAGGAAGGAGCAATGGCGATGGCAGCAAAAGGATTTGATTATAAGCAGATTATAGATTTTTATTATGTTGGGGTTCTAATTTCAGATATAGCTAATTTGCCCCCCAACCTCCCTAAAGGGGGCTAAGCCTCTCATATTGATGGAATTAGTGAAAAATATCATAATCTGCATAAAGGAAAACAAGAGTAAATAAAAAAGTAAAAAGTCTGATATATAGGAGTTTAATCCCCCTTTAGGGGGGCAGGGGGGCAGAAAAGGGGCAATAAAACAGATATAATATAACAGAATATGTACGCAATTTTCAGGAAGGAGATAACAGGTTTTTTCAGCAGTCTGACAGGATATGTTGTAATAATCGTTTTTCTGCTTGTTAACTCCATGTTTATGTGGGTGCTTCCCGGCGAATGGAATATTTTCGACAGCGGATATGCTGGTCTCGATACACTGTTTATACTTTCTCCATGGATCTTCATGTTTCTTGTTCCGGCTGTTACAATGCGGATGATCGCAGAGGAGAAACGTCTTGGTACTATTGAACTTATTTTTCACGACCGATCAGTGAACGGGAGATAGTCTATGGAAAATACCTGGCTTCAGTTGCTCTTGTAATTATAGCACTTCTACCGGGTTTAATATACTATATATCAGTTTATCAGCTAGAGCTACCCCTGGTAACCTTGATATTGGCGGTACAATCGGAGCATTTATCGGATTGTTTTTTCTGGCAGCAGTTTATGCTTCTGCCGGTATACTGGCATCTTCGCTTACTGATAACCAGGTAATTGCATTTATCATTGCCGTTACAATCTGTTTCATGATGTTTATCGGTTTTGATTCATTTGCCTATCTCCCGGGTCTGAAAAAGTAGACGAAGTAGTAATCCGGCTCGGAATAAATGAGCACTACAAATCGATTAGCAGGGGAGTAATTGACATAAGGGATATTGCTTATTTTCTTGCTGTTATAGCAATCTTCAACGAAATAACTGTATTCAAACTTCAATCTCATAAATGGAATTTAAGAAAGCTTGAAGCAAAAAACTGGATCAGGCTGATCGTCTCTTTTTCGGTAATCATTATTGTTACATCTGCCTGTTCTCTTATAAGGTTAAGGGCAGATCTGACAGAAGATAACAGATATACACTTTACACTCCAACCAAAACAATTCTATCAGGTATTAAGAATGATATCTATATACAGGTCTATCTCGACGGGGAGATCCCCATTCCGTTGAAACGTCTTAAAAGATCTGTGAGAGAAATGCTTGATGAATTCAGGATCACCTCCGGAAGAAGAATAGACTATGAGTTTATTAATCCATCGGAGGGCAGGGATGAAAAGCAACGGAATACACAGTATCAGAATCTGGCAAATAAGGGACTGACACCTATCAATTTGCAGGCCGGTGATGCGGAGGGCGGATCGACAAGGAAGATAATATTTCCGGGAATGATAGTTAACTACAACGGGATTGAGGTCCCGGTTAACTTCCTGAAGAATAATCCGTCTATACCTTATGAACAGAATATCCTGCATTCTGTGGAAGGACTTGAATATGAAATGATTCAGACTATTTCCACTTTAAGTTCTGACACGATATACAAGATTGCTTTTCTTGAAGGGCATGGCGAGATGCCGGAGATAGAGACAGCTGATATTACCTGGAATCTTGCAAAATATTTTACAGTCGACAGAGGTACAATAGGAGGAAAGTCAGGTATTCTCGACAGCTACTCTGCAGTTGTTATTGCCGGTCCGGAGGAAGAATTCAGTGAAGCTGACAAGCTTGTACTCGATCAGTACATAATGAAAGGTGGAAAAGTCGTATGGATATTTGAGGAGGTTTCCGTCAACTCCGACAGCCTTGCTCTTGGTGAAACAGTTGGCCTCTACAGACCTCTTAACCTTGAGGATCAGTTATTCAGGTATGGTGCAAGGGTTAATCCTTCAATTATTCAGGATCTCGATTGCATGGTTATCAGGCTGAAAGTCGCAACAGGGGGGACTAATCCGCAGCTGGTTCCGGCACCATGGGTCTATTATCCAAAACTACATCCTTCACAGAATCACCCGATTACAAGAAGCATCAATAAGGTGAAAGGGGAATTTGTTAATTACATTGATACAGTCGGACTTGACAGAAATATTAAAAAAACAGTTCTCCTTTCAACCTCAGAGCTGGCAAAGACACTTAATCCCCTGTTATGATAAGCCTCCGTGAGGCTGAATTGATAGCCGATGAAAAACCTATAATAAACCTTATCTTCCCGTAGCTGTCTTACTTGAAGGGATCTTCCTTCTGCTTTCAAGAACAGGATGATTAGCGGGATTACTGATGACAAGAATCTTGTTGTAAGGAACGAGAGCATTAATACAAAAATGATTGTAATCGCCGACGCTGATATTATAAGGAATGAAGTCAGAAGATCAGGCATGCAGGCGGCTCCGGTCCCGCTCGGTCAGGATAAGTATACCGGAGAGATCTTCGGTAACAGGGATTTTCTTGTTAACTGCCTTAATTACCTTGTTGATGATAAGGGAATCCTGGAACTCAGATCGAGGGAGCTCAAAATGAGACTTTTAAACACAGTAAAAGTGAAGTCTGAGAAGCTGAAATGGCAGCTTATAAATGTAGGGGGTCCGGTAATTCTAGTCATTCTGGCCGGATTGGTTTATGGGTATATGAGGAGGAGGAAGTATGCAAAGTGAAAAATTCAAAGTTCAAAATTCAAAGTTCAAAGTTCAAAATTCAAAATGAATCAATAGCCCCGCGGCTTTAGCCCGGGGTAGGCAAAACATCAACAAATTAGCGCCGGATTAGAAATCGGATTATGTTCAAAGAACTGACCCCGGCGCTTAAAAAATGCAAAGTAAAAAGTGAAAAGTGAAAAGTGAAAAATGCAAAATGCAAAGGTGAAAAGTGAAAAGTAAAGGAATAGGTACCATAATTGCTGTCATAGTAGTATTTGTATTACTGCTTCTCTTGTTGTTCCGGAACAGGTCGCCGTTCGGGAAGAGCAATACGTCATTTGCAGCTGAGCCCAAAAAAGAGATTACTAAGGTTCAGTTCCTTCAGGGTAAAGAACGACTCACACTTGAAAAGGAGGGTGATGAATGGATACTGAATGGCAAAACAGAAGCAAGAAAAAGCGGTGTTTTGTTTATTCTGCGGGTGATGAAAGAGATTAAAATAAAATCGCCTGTTTCTCAGGAACTGTTTGAATCAGAGATTATTACTAAAAATGTTGATCCGGTTAAAGTCGTGGTTTATGAAAAAAGGAAGATCATAAAGAGTTTCTATGTTTATAAAACATCTTCAAATGTGTATGGTAATATAATGAAGACAAGTGCCGGGTCAAAACCGTTTATAGTTTATATGCCTGGTTTTGAAGGTGATATTGGTTCAGGTTTTACTCTAAATGAGCTTTTCTGGCAGCCTTACACTGTTTTTAATCTTCTGCCTTCGGAGATTTCATCGGTGGATTTTGAAAATCTGACGGATAGTGTTAATTCTTTCACAATAAAAAGCAACAACAGAAATTATTCATTTACAGACAGAACCAATAATCTCACAGGCTGGGATACAGCGCTTGTTACAAGATATCTTTCATATTTTACCCGTATTCCTTTTGAATCGTGGCTGACTGAAATTAATGAAGAGGAGAAATTAAAAATCAAATCAGAAAAACCTCGCTACAGGATAACTGTAAATACTGTATCAGGATCAAAAATCGTCCTTTCTCTCTGGGAAAAGACAATCGGAGACAGCGGATCACAGCAAAAAGACAGTGACAGGCTGATCGGCAAGACTGATAGTCGCGATGAGTTCTTCATCATCAGGTATTTTGACATTGATCCCCTGTTAAAGAAGAGATCATATTTCTTCCCCCGATAAATTGATTTTTTCGCTCCCCCTGGGGCCCATAGTTGTCAACCTTAGGCTTGGTGATGAATGAGAAACAGCATAAAAGAGTTTCCACTCCTTCTAACTAATCTTTATACACTTCTTATTTACATTCATAGGCAGGCTCAGCCCGGAGGGCTGATAATCCAATAGCCACGGTAACGTCCGTGGGAAAGGCTGGGTGAGATATATCAACCCCGGAGTGGGTTGAAAATAATTAAATTATCAGATAGTCCTCATTGAAGTCCACAGAATGTTCCTTCAATAACTCAATTAATTCATCTTTAAAAGAAACGACTTTATGGTGCTCTCTCTGCCCTACAACATATCTAATGAGATTTGCCTTCGAAGAAATATGGTATGTAAAGCTGCTGTAGCCAACCTGCCATCCGCTAAAATGAGAAAACATCCTGCTATTCTGTGACATCATTTTATGACTGGCAAGTTTAATGTCCTTGACTATATATGCAGGTGCTACAGTAGGATGAAGATGTGTAATTATATGAATATGATTACAGGCTCCACCAACTATATATGAATGGCATGATTTATTTTTCAGAATACCGGCTATATATGCGAAAAGTATGTTTTCGTTCTCTGTATTCAAAAATGGAGTATAGTCATAGGTTCCGAAGACTATTTGATATAGAATCTGGGTGTAGGTTGACATATTTATCTTTTTAGCAGCGAGTATAAATTTATAAATTAATTAAATCCTATAAAAACATTATGCAATATTTTTGAATTTTAATATCTATGAATTTATTCTTACTATTTGATTTTCAACGCCTCCGGCGTTGTTCCATTTATTATCGAATTACCACGGACGTTACCGTGGCTATTGGATTTTGACGCTTACAGCGTCTTTCGCCCAGATATAATGGAATTACACAATAAATGTGTATAAAGGGTAGTCCTTCAAAAGGAGGGGAGACTTATTTATGAAGTTTCTCACCCATCCCCAAGGCTTAGATTAACGGATGTGCTCTAGGGCCGGGGTAATTGAAGAACCGGATAAACTCTTTATTTTTGTTTGAGGTAATAGTTTTTTTTTGTAATATTGGTAATTAAGATTTGAGCAGGAATCATGGCTCAATTCCTTAGTTAACAGATGAATAGTGAAACTTGTGAATCAAAAAATCAACTTAAAACGATAACAATATGAAATTTGTTGTATCCAGCTCGGAACTTCTTGGTCATCTTCAGGCTATAAGCAGGGTAATCAGTTCAAAGAACACCCTTCCAATACTCGATAATTTTCTGTTTAATCTTTCAGGCAACGATCTTGAGATTACAGCTTCTGACCTTGAGTCAACTCTGATAACCAGGATGAAGCTTGAGAATACCGACGGTGACGGTACAATTGCCCTTCCTGCAAGAATCCTGCTCGATACTCTGAAAGAGTTTTCAGTTCAGCCACTTACATTTGATATTAACATGTCAACTATGGCTGTTGTTATCAGTTCTGAGAACGGAAAATTCAATGTTGTTGGTCAGAACGGTATCGACTTTCCGGCATTACCGGCAATCAAAAAAGATAAGAAGATTGTATTCAGTATCAATGCAGATGTCCTGCTTTCAGGTATCACCAAAACACTCTTCGCCACTGCAGATGATGAACTGCGTCCGGTTATGGGTGGTATTTTTGTTGAGGCATCAACTGACAAGATAACCTTCGTGGCATCCGACGCTCACAAACTTGTAAGGTATCAGCGAACAGATGCTCATGCTGATGATAACGCTTCATTTATTCTTCCGAAGAAACCTGCCTCCCTTCTGAAAAATATTCTGCCAAGGGAATCCGGTCCGGTAACTGTTGAGTTTGACGATAAAAATGCCTTCTTCAATCTGAGCGACTATAAAGTTGTTTGTCGTCTGGTTGAAGGGAACTATCCAAATTATAATTCAGTTATTCCAAAGAACAACCCGCGCAAGATCACTATCGACAGGGTTGAGTTTTATAATACGCTCAAAAGAGTATCTGTCTTCTCCAACCAGGCAAGCAATCTTGTGAAGCTTCAGCTGAAAGGAAACCAGATTATGGTATCGGCACAGGATATCGACTTCTCGATTTCAGCATATGAGAGGATCAAATGCCAGTATGAAGGGGAGGAGATTGAGATTGGTTTCAAGTCTGTCTTCCTGCTTGAGATCCTTGCAAATATCGCATCTCAGGATGTTATGATTGAACTGGCTGATCCGACAAGGGCTGGTCTGTTCCTTCCTGTTATTGCAGATAACGAATCGGAAGATCTGCTGATGCTTCTTATGCCAATGATGATAAACGCATAGCCATTGAATCTGAATCTTAAAAGCCGATCGCTTTTATCGATCTTGAAACGACGGGTATTAACGTAACAACTGATCGCATCGTTGAGCTTTCGGTACTTAAGATCCATCCAAACGGTAAGGAAGAGTGGATGACCACCAGGGTTAATCCGGAAATGCCTATTCCTCCTAAAACAACTGCTATTCACGGTATTACAGATGCAGATGTGGCAAATTCACCTACTTTCAAAGAAGTTGGAAAAAACCTTGCAGCCTTTCTTGAGGGGTGTGACCTGGCCGGATATAATGCCATAAAATTTGATATCCCTGTTCTTGCTGAAGAGTTTCTGAGAACAGATATCGACTTTAATTTCAGAAAGCGCAGATATGTGGATGTTCAGGTTATATTTCACAAAAAAGAACAACGAACCCTTACCGCAGCTTATCTTTTCTACTGCAGGAAAGAACTAGAGGGGGCTCATGGGGCAAAAGCCGATACTGCTGCAACATTTGAAGTTCTGAAGTCACAGCTCGACAGGTATCCTGACCTTGAAAATGATGTTGAAAAGCTTGCAGATTTTAGCTCATTCAACAGCAATGTCGATTTTGCAGGAAGAATTATTCTTGATGAAAATGGTGTCGAGGTATTTAACTTCGGAAAACATAAAGGGAAAGCCGTTGAGAAGGTTTTTGCAGAAGAGCCTGCCTACTACTCCTGGATGATGAACGGTGAATTCCCTCTCTATACAAAAAAAGTTCTTACAGAAATAAAACTCAGATCGTTCGGCAAAACTCAGGGTTAAGATGAAGATAATCTGTATCGGACTGAACTACAGAAAGCATGCAATTGAGATGGGATGGCCGATCCCTGAAGAACCCGTTGTCTTTTTAAAACCCGACTCGGCACTTCTTAAGAATAACAAACCTTTCTTCCTTCCGGGTTTCTCCGATAATATCCACTATGAAGTTGAGGTAGTTATAAAGATCAGCAAGCTTGGTAAGGGGATCTCTGCAAAATTTGCACCCCGTTATTATGATGAGTTGACTCTAGGCATTGATATCACAGCCCGCGATATTCAGAGCCGGCAGGCAAAAAACGGTATGCCATGGGAGCTCTCAAAGTGTTTCGATGGTGCAGCACCAATAGGTACTTTTGTTCCTGCTGCCTCTGTTAAAGATATGAGCGACCTCGATTTCAGACTTGAGATTAACGGAAAAATTGTCCAGCAGAGCAATACCTCCGATATGATATTCAATATCAATGAGATAGTGGAATACGTTTCAAGGTATTTTACTCTTAAAACAGGCGATCTTATATTTACCGGTACTCCCTCGGGTGTTGGTCAGCTGAAGAAGAATGACAATCTTGTAGCCTATCTTGGGGATAGGCCGCTTCTTGATTTTATGATCAAGTAGTTATTACCGATTCTGCTCTGTCCCTGTAATACTCCCCGGCCAGCTTATGTTTGATAAGGATTATATCAATAAACTCCTGTGCCAGATTTGACATCTGCGATCTTTTCCTGTGAATATGTCCTTTCTCAGGATGGGTATTGAGAAATGATGGACCATTGTATTTTTTTGAAAACCAGGGTAATATCAAACCAAATGCATTGCTGTACGCTTCCATTTTTGTTATTCCGCCTACTCCGAATGAGGAGTCCCCTTCGAACTGGACTTCTTCATGAATTATCTTTCCGATTAGTCCTTCCTTCTGATAATGAACCAGTTGTTTAAATAATTCAGATTCCTCTGATAGCATGCTTGCCCGGAGTATCACATGAAATGGCTTATGGAGGTATATATTGTTACGGTTCCTCCCGGCCAGGTAACAGGCTGTTTGCGCAGCTACTATGGTACCGGAGCTCGAAGATGTTATAATAAGTTGTGTGTCAGGTGATATGCCGGCTGAGACGATCATATTAAGAGCCTCTGAGATCAGCTTCTCATTATCGGGATTGACTACCGGTTTCTGGGCATTATTCAGAGCCCAGATAACATTAAGCATGGTTGATTTATAGTAGATCCCTTTAATATACTGAAAATCATCTTCAAAGATCTGATTCATCAGACTTATAAAAGAGCCGGTAAATTTGTTGAACCTGGTATCCCAGTTATCAGCCCCGGGAAAAAACCAGACCTTGCATTCCTCTTTATTTATGGCATTAATCAGTTCGCCGGTACTATTCATAAACGCTAATTAAACCAATACGAAAGTTTAACTACCAAACCTCTGTTCTTGATTGTATAGTCGCCCGGGAATGAGTTTTCTGTGTAGACAATGTAAAGGTCAGAAACCGGTGCAAAGCGCCATTGAAAACGAAGGTTCAGATTCAGGTTGTCAATCTGGTTATTATATTGAACAAACGAAGTAAAGAATAATTTATCAGTGAAAGTCAGATCCAGGCGTGGGCCAATTAAAAACAGTTTCACACTCTTATATGGATCAGGTAAAGAAATGTCATTGTAATTTGCTGTAATTGAAATGCTTCCATAAGGCTGAGATCTGTAGTTGATTGTTGCCCCAAGTGTTGATCTGGTTCCGTTATAATAATTACCATATCCGCCATTTACGCTGAAATTAAACATCTTGCGAAAGTCAGAAGAAAAGTTAACTCCTGCCGATTGCCAGTTATAATCACTTCCTGCAATGAGTTTTATTCCGCCGCTGTTAGTAGGGTCAAATGCGTTGCTGAGCTTTACATAATAGTCACTTACATTAAAGGTAACCTGGTTTCTGTTCTGCCATCCAATTGTATATGTAAGCTGCGTTTGACGGTCAGTCATTTCTGCGCTTGGATCAAGAATAATGTCAAAATCAAATCCCGGACCATGGCTTAGTATTTTACCCGAAGCTGGAAAGAACAGATACTTAATCCCCGGGGCTACCTCGAAATATCCCGTTCTTCTTATATACCCGACCTCCGAAACATAATCCGCACCGATCCAGGTCTGTTCGAAGCTGGCTTTCAGGGAGCGGCCTGAATATAACAGACTGTTTGCTACTGTCGCAGCATCGCCTGTTGCTCCCGGATAAAATGCCTGATGATAAAATGATTTTCCGGCCCACTTGTTATTCTTACTTGCAAGGTTGTATTCCAATCCTGCTACTCTGTTATATTTATATCCTGTATAAACGGTATCATTATAATTTCCTGTAACCTGTTTGTTTACAAGGAATCCAACTACGCTCGATCTGTTGAAAACCTGTCGCTGCAAAACCGCAACAGCAAAATTGGTTGATGGAATATCTTCTTTTGATCCGGTTTGCATATCCATTACGCCTACTCTCCAGTTTTCTCCAATCCTTCCGCTTAGTCTGCCTCCGCCAATTACCGGTATATTTAACCCGATCCGTCTGGAAAAGAAAGGCTGATCGCCGGTTGTGCCCAGATTCGAAAACAGGTCGCTGTTTTCAAGAAAGAACTGTCGCCTTTCAGGGAAGAACAGTTCAAAACGGTCGAGATTTGTTTGTTGACGGTCCTCTTCTACCTGAGAGTAATCAGGATTTACAGTAAGATCGAGGTTCATTGATGAGGATAATATCATTTTAGCATCAAAGCCTCCATTACCCTTCCAGTTTGTACTCTCATTCAACTGATTATTTTTGGTTGCCTTTGCTGTTACGTAAGGGATCAGAGAAAAGCGAACTCCCGCATTGCCTAATGGTTTATCCCATACAAGTGTTCCGGTATGAGGAAGAGAGCAATGATTCAGGTTGCGGGGTATTGGTGCCCAGGCCGATTTCTCATTTGTTTTCAGATCCAGACGTCCGAAATTAATGCCCCATTCAGTGGATCCCTCAAAATAACGGATACTTCTGAAAGGAATACTAAACTCTATCACCCAGCGATCGTCGTAACTGGTTACAGCCGACTTCCATTTTATGTCCCAGCTGTATGAAATCAATTGGGCATCATGTTCCAAGCCTTCAGTCTGCGCACCAGCAGCTGAAACACCAAAAGCAAATCCATTTGTCAGATCATTATAGGTGTCAATAAATAACATGAAGTTATCGTTCTTCGAAAAATTGAAATCTCTCCGCAAAGATTCAATTGGCCTTTTCCCGGGAGTCGGATCATAGCAGATTGCACCAAGGTAAAAATTTGTCTCATCATAGGAGATCATAACTTCAGTCTGAGCAATCGCGAAACCTGTGTCAGAAGGAGTTACGGTATGAAAATTTCCAACCCGCTGAGCTGTCTTCCATGCTTCGTCATCGAGAATACCATCAATAACTACCGGTTTACTGGTACCGGCAATGTTGATCCGGTAATTATCGCGGTTTACACCTTTAGTCTGACCGGACAGATTATAGTTCACACAGAGTATCAGAACAATACTCAGAAAAATTGAAGATTTAAACATCAGGTTAGAAATTTGACCACAAGATATGTAAAAATCATAAACAGTCTGGAAACGGCTTATGTTACTTAACATACTTTAACTAACCGGTTTTTTATTTGGGATAAAAATTCAGAGTATTTAAATCACTTCTGATTAATTGTTTTAATTTTAACGGAAGAGTTTAAAACCAGTTGAGATGAATATTATAATATGTGAAAATGCTGCGGAGCTAGGATTAAGAGCTGCCCGGCTTGCAGCTGAAAAGCTGAACCAATCAATTGCTGGCAGGGGAGAGGCACGACTCGTTGTATCTACAGGAAGCTCCCAGTTTGAGACTTTAAGCGCGTTATTAAGTGAAAAGGTTGAATGGGAGAAGGTTGAGATTTTTCATCTTGATGAATATATCGGGCTTCCTGTAACCCATCCTGCAAGTTTCAGAAAATATCTGTACGAACGATTCATTAATCATATAAAGGCAAAAGCGTTTCATAGTGTTGATGTTGAGGGATCTATCGAGCAAAAGATAAAAAAGCTTACTGAAGAGATCAGAAGGAAACCTGTTGATCTTGGACTTATCGGTATCGGGGTAAACGGACATATTGCATTTAATGATCCGCCAGCTGACTTTGATACAAGGGAAGCGTATATCGTTGTTAATCTTGATAATGAGTGCAGGATGCAGCAGGTTAATGAAGGGTGGTTCAAATCTCTTGAAGAGGTACCGGCGCAGGCAGTTTCAATGACACCCTGGCAGATAATGCAGTGCAAAACGATCATATCGTGTGTCCCTCATAAGGTTAAGGCAACTGCAGTAAGAAATACATTATTAAATAAGGTGACGGAAGTTGTGCCGGCAACTTTGCTTAAGCAACATCCGGAATATCATCTTTATATTGATAAAAACTCATCATCGGCGATCATACCTTTTTAATTCTATAGATGGAAAGAGTCAGGAAAAAGTCAGATGATGATATTTTACTTTCAGGTATTGAAGGTATCCATTATTCCAATGGCAAACCAGTCAGACTGGAGGTAAAAAACGGGATCATTACTGAAATCCAAGAGATAAAAGTACTCAGTAATCAGCAGACTAAATTATATGTGGCACCCGGATTAATTGATAATCAGATTAACGGGTACGCTGGTATAGATTTCTCAGGAAACAGATTGAATGATAATGATTTACTTACTGCTGCACAAGCAATCTGGAGTGAGGGAGTTACCTCTTTCATTCCAACAGTTATTACAAACAGTCATGAGAATATTGTTAAAAATTTAACAATACTTGGTGAAGCATGTAAGGCCGATGAACAGCTTCGTAAATCAATCCCAGGATTTCATCTCGAGGGACCGTACCTGTCACCTGTTGAAGGATACAGAGGCTGTCATCCGGAACAATACATGCGAAAACCATCTTTTAAAGAGTTCTCTGAATATCAAAAGGCATCAGGCGGAAGGATAATACAGGTAACAGTAGCTCCGGAACTTGAAGGTGCAATGGAGTTCATTAAGGAATGCACCGGAAATGGTATAATCGTTGCAATTGGTCATAGCAATGCATCCGCAGATAAGATTAACAGGGCGGTTGATAATGGTGCAACAATTTCAACTCATCTGGGAAACGGATGTGCAAACTTAATTCACAGGCATAATAATCCGTTATGGCCTCAGCTGGCGAACGAAAAACTCACACCATCAATAATTGCTGATGGCCATCATCTTACTGCCGATGAGATCAAAGTGTTCTGCAAAGTCAAGGGAACTGATAATATAATTCTTACTTCTGATGTTATTTATCTCGCTGGAATGGTGCCCGGCCGGTACTTATTCCTTGGAGCTGATGTCTTACTGAAAGACGATGGGATGCTAATCAATGAAGAGCTGAACTGTCTTGCAGGTGCCTCTTTCCCTTTGAAGAAGGGTGTTGAGAATATAATGAAACTGGCCGGCTATTCACTTTCTGATGCAATTAAGATGGCCTCGGAAAATGTCGCCCGTCTCTACAGACTGAATTCACTTGGAACACTCGAAAAAGGCAAAAGAGCCGATATTATATTATTCGAATTAGTAGAAAACCAAATACATATTAAACAAACAATACTAAGTGGAAAAACTGTATTTAAATACAATTAACCGGACTCTTTTTTAACCACAAAGCACACAAAGAAGGCTCAAAGAACACAAAGATAGCCTAATTCCTTTGTGACCTTTGCGAATAACCTTTGTGACCTTTGAGGTTATGGATTTAAATTTTACAACAAACTACTTCATATGAGTACAATTGATTATATAGTCTTATTCGGATATTTCATTTCAATTACGGCTTTCGGCCTCTGGATGGCAAGAAAGACAAAAACAAGCGACGCCTATTTCAGAGGTGAGCGTAAATTCAAATGGTACATAATGATTGGTCAGGCTTTTGGTGTAGGCACACATGCAGAAATGCCTGTAGCACAGACAGGTGCAACATTCAGTCAGGGATTCGCCACAATCTGGTACCAGTGGAAAAACATGCTTATCACCCCGTTTTACTGGCTTATTGCACCTTTCTACAGAAGGAGCGAACGCACAACTGTTGGAGAGATAATCGAGGACAGGTACGGAAGCAGGATGGGTCTTGTATATTCTTTGTTCGCTGTTTCATTTTTTGTATTCAACATGGGTGTAATGCTTCAGGGAGCTGCAATGGTTATTTCAGTGGCATCAGGAAATCTTATATCGCCAACGATGGTCGTTCTGGTTATGACAATAGCTTTTATTATTTACAGTTTTGCCGGAGGTTTAATTGCTGCGGCATATACTGATTTCATTCAGGCTTTTCTTATCATAATTCTGTCAATAATGCTTATACCGCTGGGATTAAGTGAAATAGGCGGCTTTGCAGGAATGAAGGCTGTGCTGCCCGATCATTTCTTCGACCTGTTTAACAGTGCCAGCGGGATTGACGGATTTACGATTGCCATGCTTGCAGTTAACGGGATTGTTGGAATAACGGCTCAGCCTCATATGATATCAATGTGCGCAACAGGGAATACTGAAAGAGCCGGACGTATCGGTCAGACATTCGGTTCGATGGTAAAGCGTCTTGTAACAATAGGATGGGCCCTTACCGGTCTTGTTGTGGCAGCACTTGTTATTAAAAACGGAGTCACTCTTGAAAATCCTGAGATGGCTTTCGGATATGCATGCAGCGTGCTTCTGGTACCCGGATTGGTTGGCTTAATGCTGGCCGCAATTGTAGCAGCCAACATGTCGGCATGTTCAAACTTCATGGTTAATACAGGAGCCCTTTTTACAAAGAATTTTTATAAAAAATATCTTAAGCCTGATGCACCGGATCAGACACTTTTATGGATGGGCCGTTACTCGGGACTGGGATTATCAGTTCTTGCTGTGTTATTTGCACTCAGTATTAAGAATGTTCTGCACGCATTTCTGTTCACTGAGACTCTTGCCGCTTTTATGGGCATAATTTTTCTAGGCGGTATTATCTGGAAAAGAGCAAACAGGTATGGCGCGGCAGTTGCGCTTGTTGTATCTGTATCTGTTTATTATGCTGTGAATTATGTAAATACAGGTGAGCTGATGCTTGTATATAAGTGGAAACCTGCACCTTTTGGCATGGCAATGCTATCCGGTTTTTTTGTATTCTGGCTGGTTAGTATTCTTACAAAACCTGAAGAGAAGGAGAAAATAGAATCATTCTTTGACAATATGAGAAGAAAGTCAGATGCCAGGCAGCTGCTTCCCGACGGCAGGAAACCATTGGCATCCGATACCGGTGATGATCTCTTGCTTCTCGATCTTCCGGGCTGGGGACATAAAGAAAGGTGGGTAAATTTCTTCCGGAGATACAGGGAAGATCTAATTGGTTTCCTCCTAAGCTGGGTAGTTGTGGGAGCGCTTATCCTGCTTGCCTGGGGAATACTTCAGATTTAATAATTTCAAATTACAAAAAATGAATCTTTTTGATTTAGGACTTACAACTGAACTTTCAGAATATATTAAGGAACATATTTCTTCCGACCTCACAATAGGAAGGGTAACACAGGAACACAGAGAAAGATATGCTGTGTCGACAGGAGAAAAAGAGTATGAAGCTGAAATTACAGGGAACATGAGGTTTACAGCAAGCTCGAGGTCTGATTTTCCTGCTGTAGGCGACTGGGTAGCAATGATGACATATGATACAGATTCAGCAATAATACACCAGATCCTGCCGAGAAAGTCAGTTCTTGAACGTCAGGCTGTAGGGAAAGCCGGGGAAAAGCAGATAATCTCATCAAACGTCGATTGTGCTTTTATAATGCAATCTATCGACAACAACTTCAATATTAACAGATTGGAAAGGTATCTGTCGGTTTGTTATTCTTCAGATATTGAACCGGTGATGGTAATAAGCAAAATTGATTTATCTACAGAATCAGACATTCAGAAGGCTGTCAGCGGACTCGAGACAAGAGAAAAGAAAGTAAAATATATACTTCTCAGTAATGTTACAGAGGAGGGACTTGATCAGATTGTTTCCATTATTCAAAAGGGAAAAACATACTGTATTATCGGATCATCAGGTGTAGGTAAATCAACCTTAATAAATAATCTTTTAAAAAAGAATATCCTTAAAACAAAGGAAATTAGTCTTAGCACCAATAAAGGAAGACACACTACTGAACACAGAGAACTCTTCATTCTTGAAAATGGCGGAATAATTATAGATACTCCGGGTATGAAGCTGCTTGGCATGGCTGACAATATTGAGGGAATACAGGTAACATTCAGTGATATTGCCGAACTTTCATTAAAGTGTAAATTTCCTGATTGTCAGCATATTAATGAAAAAGGATGTGCTGTGATTGAAGCTCTAAAGAACGGTACAATAGACAGTAAATCCCTTGACAATTACATGAGAATGTTAAGGGAACAGGAGCATTTTCAGAGTACTGTGGCCGAAAAGCGCAAAAAGGATAAGCAGTTTGGAAAGATGGTAAAAGATGTATTAAAGGAGCAGAAAAAGAACAAGTTTTAGGCTGGTATGTTGCTGAAATACTGATCTTATAGTTATTATTCTGAAACCCTATTGAGTGATGTAAGGTAAAGATTTAGGATTATTTAACAGATCGTATTACCCCTTTTGGTTTGGTAATAACTGATACTATACTTAACTTTGAGTGTTAATTTAATTTTAAGAAGATGGGAAATTTTGGAGCTACTGAGATCATTCTGATATTACTTGTTGTTGTACTTCTTTTCGGCGGACGTAAGATTCCTGAACTTATGAAGGGAATTGGTCAGGGCATGAAAGAATTCAAGAAAGCCTCACGCGTTGAGGATGAGCCTGAGAAGAAAAGTACTGATACTAAAGAAGAGACTAAATAAAAAAGGTTGTTGCAGAATTACGTTGTGAAACAACCTTCGTTTTCATAGCGTATTGTTGATCAGTCTGATACAATATATTTTGGCGCTTTTCTGTGTTTTGTTCCCTGTTCGTAACTGTATGCAATTTCGAGCAGCATTGGTTCGTTCCATGCCTTGCCGAAGAAGGTGACACCAACAGGCAGATCATCAACAAAACCCATAGGTACTGTAATAGCAGGGTAACCTGATATTGCTGCAAGCGATGAACTTCCTCCAACAAAATGATCACCAAGGAGCAGATCTGTCTTCCAGGCAGGTGATCCTGTTGGTGCCATAATAGCATCAAGCTTATTGCTGTTCATAACTTTATCAATTCCATTTTCGCGTGTTGCTCTGAGCATAAGTTGCAGAGCTTTTTTGTATTCCGGCGAATCAATGGGTCCCTTCTTTTCGGCCATCTCAAGAAGCTTCTGATCGAAATATCTCAATTCGATGCTATCGGTTTTGTTGAATTCAATAAGTTCTTTAAGGGTTCTTACTTTCGCACTATCCCCAAGACCAGCAAAATATTTATTTAATCCATCCTTAAATTCATACAGCATCACCTCAAAAGAGGCATCTTCATAATTTTCTCCTCTCGGGAATTCAATTTCAACTACCTCAGCGCCATTTGCTTTCAGGTAAGCTACAGTCTCATTCATAAGAATATCCACTTTATCTGAAAAGCCCATAGATTTTTTCATGAGTCCGATGCGTTTACCATTTAATCCATCCTTCTTCAGAAATTTTGTATAATCCTTAAGAAATTTTCCGGCAGAGGCAAAGGTTTTTGAATCTGCAGAATCAATTCCGGTAAGCGCTCCAAGAGCAATTGCAACATCTTCAACTGAGCGTCCCATCGGACCGGGAGTATCCTGTGTAAAGCTTATGGGAACAATCCCGGAACGGCTTAACAGTCCAACGGTAGGCTTAATTCCAACTATTCCGTTATTATTTGAAGGGCATACTATTGAACCGTTTGTTTCTGTACCTATTGCCAGCATACAGAGGTTAGCCGACACTGCAACACCTGATCCTGAACTTGAACCGCAGGGATTACGGTCGAGTACATAAGGATTTTTGGTTTGTCCGCCAACACCGCTCCAGCCGCTCGACGACATCATTCCCCTGAAATTTGCCCATTCGCTCAGATTAGATTTTCCTATTATTACGGCACCTGCCTCCCGAAGCTTTTTTGCCACATAACTGTCTGCCTCAGGGAATGAATTCCTGAGGACAGTTGCACCTGCAGTTGTTGGCATCTTATCATGGGTATCAATGTTGTCCTTAAGTATCACAGGTACACCATGCATTGGACCTCTGCTCTTGCCTGCAGCTAGTTCACGGTCGAGTTCTTCAGCGATCTGCAGAGCATCAGGGTTGATCACAATAACAGAATTGAGTCCGGGACCATTTTTGTCTATTTCGATTATGCGGTCGAGATAAGTGCTGACAACGCTAGTAATTGTATATTTTCCTTCCTTATAGCCTTGCTGGAGCTCTGTAATTGTCAGTTCTTCAATCCAGTTGTTTTCGGGCTCTTCCTGAACCTGATTATTTACCGGCGATTTGCATGTTATAAGTACCAATAGAAGGGAAGCAATGAATAATGGAAATCTTGAGTTTATTACTGTTTTCATCTCTGTCAGAATTTGTTTGACTAAGTATGTATTTCTTTGTGTCCCTTAGTGTTATCCTTAGTGTTCCTTTGTGGTTAATGGATTTTTTTACCACAAAGGGCACAAAGTACTTCACAAAGTAGCACAAAGGAGTAAAAAGAACGATCAAAAAAATTGCCTTTAATTGTATGAACGATAAAAATATGAATAATAAATCAAATTAATCTATATTTGTTATCAGACAGCTTTCAGGCTGAAATATAACTACTAACTGTCCGGAGAATATGAAAAACATTTACATTCAGATTCTTGATTATCAATCCGGAAAATCACCTTTGGCATTGGCCACTGTTACATCAACGAGCGGGTCTACTCCTCAGAAACCCGGAAGTTCTGCACTGTTCAGCATGAATGGCATTGTTACGGGTACCATTGGAGGAGGGATTGTTGAAGGTAAAGTGCAAAAACTGGCTGTTGAAGCACTCAAATCAAAGGAGTCTGGCCTCTTCCTTTTTAACCTTGCTAACGATATATCAAATAAAGAAGATGCTATTTGCGGCGGTCAGATAAGTGTTTTGATTGATGCTAATCTCAATAATTCTGTTTCGGTTTTCGGGCAGATAAAGAAGTCTCTTGAAGAAAGAATTCCCGGTGTTCTGATAACCATGGTGACCATGTATAATGAGAAGAGTGTACTGATAAACCGTTACTGGATGAGCAGTACAAATTCTCCTGAAATACCTCAGCCCTTTCTGGAAAAGATTTCACCTGTAGTTATCGAACTTGTTAATTCTAAGAATCCTTCAGACTACAGGCAACTTGAGATAAGTATTCCCGGAGAAGAGCCGGCTTCTGTCTTTTATCTGGAGCCAGTATTCCCTTTGCCAAAGCTTATTATTGCAGGTGCCGGACATATAGGGAAGGCTCTTTCGCATCTCGGCAGCAGACTTGATTTTGATGTTACAGTTATTGATGATCGTCAGGAGTTTGCAAATGCTGAAAATCTTCCTGATGCCAGGACTATTATAGTAGGTGACATTGGTAGGGCAGTACAAAATATTAAGAAAGGTGATGATACATATATCGTTATAGTCACACGCGGACATAAAGATGATGCTGAAGCCCTGAAACCCTGCATCGGAACAGATGTGGCTTATACCGGCATGATTGGAAGCAGGAAGAAAATTGCAGCCATGCGAACTCATTTTATTGAGCAGGGTTGGGCAACAAAGGAGCAATGGGATTCAATTTATGCGCCGGTTGGGATAGATATAAAATCGCAGACAGTTGAGGAGATAGCGGTTAGTATAGCGGCTCAGCTTGTGCTTGTCAGGAATAGTCAATCCGCAATCCGCAATCCGAAATCCGAAATATCTTAATTCTAAAATGGGAACGATCCGGGCAATAATACTGGCAGCAGGTGAATCGAAGAGGATGGGCTTTCCGAAGATGCTTCTTGATTTCAACGGGAAGAGCATGCTTGAGAAGGTCATTGAAAATGTTAAATCATCAGATGTAAATCAGATAGTGGTGGTTTTGGGAGCGGAAAAGGATAAGCTTCTCAAACTGGTAAATAAAATGAGTGTAAGTTATTGTTATAATGAACATTATAAGAAGGGAATGCTTTCATCCGTACGATGCGGGGTGGAAACTACACCCGGGGATTGTGATGCAGTGCTGGTATTTCAGGGTGACCAGCCTTTCATATCTCCCAAAGTTACAAACATGGTGATTGGCGCTTACCGTTCAACAGGTAAAGGCCTGGTAATGCCTGTCTGTAATAAGAAACGTGGCCATCCGCTTTTAATAAGCAAAATGTATCTGGAAAAAATTGCACTGCTTGATGATCATGAAGGACTGAGATCACTTGCTTATCTTTATTCAGATGATGTACTTGAGGTAGAGACTGATGATCTGTCAATACTCAGGGATTTTGATACTTACGAAGAATATAAAAAGGAAATAAATCAAATATTGTAACTATGGAACAGAAAATTACTTTTCAGTTAAACGGGAAAAAGACTGAAGCGATGCTTGATCCTTCACAGACACTTCTGTGGGTGCTTCGCGATCATTTCGGTCTTACCGGGACTAAGTTTGGCTGCGGAATGGGATTCTGCGGATCGTGTACCGTTCTTATCGACAATGAACCGTTAAGATCGTGCCAGGTAACTGTTGGTGAGGTTGCAGGCAAAAAAGTGGTTACCATTGAGGGCCTTGCCGAAAAAGGGAAATTACATCCTGTTCAGAAGGCATTTGTTGAACACGATGCACTTCAATGCGGTTTCTGTACTCCGGGTATGATAATGAATGCAACCGGGCTGCTCTTAAAAAATCCAAATCCTACCACCGAACAGATCAAGGCAGGAATGGAGGACAACTTGTGCCGTTGCGGAGCTCATGTTAGAATTGTTGAGGCTGTTAAAACAGCTTCCAAAGAAATGAAAGGAGGGAAGTGATCATGAAAAAAGATGTTAAAAAAGCAAACAATAAGACTTCATCAACGAAGCGCAGCGGGATGCCAAGACGCGATTTCTTTAAACTGCTGGGAAGCGGTATCATAATATTTTTCCGTCCGTGGGGCGCATTGGATCTGATAGCACTTCCAGGAGATCAGGCTCGCAGCCTTCCTAAAGACTACAATTCATTTTTGTCAATAGCAGAAGATGGAACAGTAACATGTTTCACAGGTAAGATCGAAATGGGTCAGGGGATAATTACATCACTTCCTCAAATGATGGCTGATGAACTGAATGTCCCGCTTGAAAAAGTAAAAATGGTTATGGGAGATACTGATCTCTGTCCATGGGACGGAGGTACCTGGGGATCACTTACTACAAGGGCTTTTGGTCCGGCAATGAGGGCTGCAGCAGCGGAAGCGAAAGCTGTTCTTCTTGATCTGGCATCAGTCCAGCTGGGAGTGCCCGTAGCTCAGCTTGAAGCAAAAGATGGAATTATAATTGATACAAAGAATCCTAAAAACACTGTAAGTTATTCTCAACTGGCTAAAGGTAAACGGATTGAAAAGTTTCTCGATGTAAAACCGACACCGGAAGACTATACAAAATTCTATTATGTAGGGAAATCATATAAGCACAGTGATGCCAGCCTGAAAGTTACAGGAGCTGCAAAATATACAGGTGATTTGAAACTTCCCGGTATGGTTTATGCGAGGATACTCCGTCCGCCTTCACATGGTGCCAAACTGACTTCAGTTGATTACTCAGCGGCTGAGAAATTGCCGGGCGTTAAAGTCATCAGGGATGGTGATCTGGTTGCTGTTCTTCATGAGAACCGTGAGAAAGCTGATGCTGCCCTGGCAACTATAAAGGCTGAGTATTCATTTAATGAGATGCCTGTAAATGACAAGACTGTATTTGAATGGATGCTCAAAGCTGATTCAAGAGCTAATGTTGTACGATCAAAAGGAGATCTTGAAGCCGGACGTCAGCAATCAGAAAAAGTTTTTGAATCGGAATATCACGATCCGTATCTTGCTCATGCTCCGATGGAAACGCATACCGCTCTCGCACAGTTTGAGAATGGGAAAATGACAGTGTGGGCTGCAACGCAGACTCCTTATCCTTTGCAGGACTCTATCTCAAGGGACCTTGGATTGCCACTTGATAAAGTGCGGGTTATAGTGCCTTTTGTCGGAGGTGGTTTTGGCGGAAAAAGTGCATATCAGCAGGGAAATGAAGCTGCTAAACTGGCAAAATTATCTGGCAAACCAGTTATGGTTATGTGGACCCGCGATGAGGAGTTCTTCTATGATAATTTTCACTCAGCGGCTGTAATAAAGATCAAGTCGGGCATTGATAAAGAGGGCATGATAAAACTATGGGATTATCATGTCTATTATGCCGGGACAAGGGGGTCAGAAACGATATATGATGTTCCGAATAATAAGACAACCGACTACAGCCGTAACAGAGAGGCACCACCTGTTCATCCGTTTAGCACTGGTCCGTGGCGTGCACCAAATGCCAACACAAATACCTTCGCCAGGGAAGTGCAAATAGATATTATGGCCTCTGCAGCAGGAATTGACCCACTGGAATTCCGGTTGAAAAACCTCAAGGATGAGAAGATGATCGCTTGTCTGAAGTCTGTAGCTGATAAATTCGGATATGTACCGGGTAAATCGCCCAGCGGCAGGGGTATAGGTGTAGCCTGTGGTACTGATGCAGGGACATGGGTTGCCCATATGGCTGAGGTTAAGGTTGATAAGGCAACAGGTAAGGTTACCGTTGTCAGGATAGCCTGTTCACAGGATATGGGCTTATGTGTGAATCCACAGGGTGCAACAATTCAGATGGAGGGATGTATAATGATGGCCCTTGGATATACTTTCACCGAGGAGTTGTTCTTTGAGGGAGGAAAGATTATTGACCGCGGATTTGATACATATGAAATACCAAAGTTCTCCTGGTTGCCAAAGATCGATACGGTTATACTCGACAGGAAAGACAAAGCCCCTCAGGGTGGCGGTGAGCCTGCAATAGTATCGGTCGGTGCCGTAATTGCAAGTGCAATATTTGATGCCACAGGTGCTAGGCTTTACAGAATGCCAATGACGCCAGCCCGGGTACTTGAGGCGTTGAAGAAGGCGTAACGACATAACGGCGTAATGGCGCAAAAGTGCAAAGGAAGAAGATAGAGAGGGGGAGAAGGGGAGAATGGGAGAGGAAGAGGAAGAGACTCCGTGTACCTCCATGCTCTCTGTGTCTCCGTGGTAAAAAATGAATAATTGAGTACTAGTTTAATGTTAATAAATTAACAGGAAGAGAAGGGGAAGGATGATTCCGATTATAGTCAGGATCGCTCCCCTTTTTGTTATTCCGTTTTTGCCTTTTACAATAAACAGTCCGGTTATTGTAACTGTGATAAGGGCAAGACAGAAAATATCACTGAAGTATTTCCACCACCTGCCCGGATTATAATGCAGGAAGTTCAGCTGGTAGAAAATTGGTCTTTTACTGATCTTCTCAATAACTCCTTCCCCTGTTGTTTTTACCTGGATGAAACCACCATCTATGAAGATTGTAACCTTGTTGCCTGTTGGGAAATGAAATGCTTTATACTCAATGTCATTGCCGATACTCTCAATGATCTTCAAAGCGGTTTCGTCATTAAATGATTGTCTGTCAACAGGAACCGAAGTTGTGAATTCCCGATTATCGAAGATATAGTTTGGATTCCAGTTATTCTTATGGTTAAGCGCTATTCCGGAAATAGCATATATAATTGTTAGTCCGGCAATAAGATATCCTATATCACGGTGGGTGACCCGGTTCAGTTTTGACAGATTCATTAAATTCAGATATTAAAAAAAAGGTCAGCTGTTCACTGACCTTCTCATATTTCGAAAAGATAAATTATTTAACAGAATGACTTTTATAGTCCATGATTATGTTTGCAAGTGAAGACTGTTTTGCAAGAGCAGTTTCTGTTTCGCAGGTATCAGCAGCCATCGGTTTAGCTGTACCTTCAGCCATCATTGCAGCATGTTTTTCTCCTGCAGCCATTTCTGGTGCGCCGCCGACTTTGGTAATTGTACCTTCAACTGTGACTTCGCTACCAAGAAGTTCCAACGGGAATTTCGGCATGTTTTCACCTGCAGCAATGAATAATCTTACATCGGGATTTTCGCCAACAATAAACAGTTTTTTGCCGCTCTCGGTGCATACATGAACAACTTTACCTTCAACAACAATATTTTTACCAACGAAATTATCAGGATTTTCAACAAGTGATGCAAATTCAACTTTTACCGCATCTGAATTTTCGGCTTTTGCAGTTTCCTTATTACTTGTATTACCACATGATGAAAGTATTGCAGCAATAACTACGAATGAAAAAATACGTCTGATCATAATTGTCTTTGTTTAGTTAGGTTTTATTTTAAATTTTGGAGCTGCAATATCCGAAAATTTATTCAGTTATCAATGACTTATATCAATTTTAACTAATCCTTAACTCTTAATTGATTGGTAATTATGACGGATTATTAATCTGATCCATCTTTCAAAATATTTGTCAATTTCAGATTAGTCCGGTATTTATGAACGTAGCACTGTCTTTAAAAGTATCTATATCCATCTCAACAAAGATGTTTTTCACTCCTCCTTTTTTTAGTGATGAAAAAAACTCCTTCCAGTCTACAATCCCTTTTCCGAGAGTTACATTTTTCTTTTCAGTTGGTGAATAGTCAGCCAGATGCGCTGAGATAAACCGTCCCGGGTATTTATTAAAGTAATCCGAAGCTTTATACCCGATACTTATAACAGCAACCTGAAATTGCATCTTAACGTAATCAGGATCAAACTGTTTAAGTAAAGCGTCGTAAATCAGCGTATCATCGATTTTTTCAAATTCTCCGTGATGATTGTGAAATCCCGTCTGAATTCCGGATTTTTTAGTCTTCATTCCAATGGTGTTGAGTTCATCAGCTGCCTTCATCCAGTCACTCATTGTTGCAGTCCGCGGAAGTCCGAAACTTGATAGTATCATTTGTTTCTGCCCTGATTCGGCTGCAAATGCGATCCTTTCATCCAGATTTTTTCTTAGTTCTGTCATCCCATAATGAGTGCTTTCAAAGCCGAGTCCGGCATCGTTGATTATCTTCTTCATCTCTTTGGCTGTCAGTTTCATCAGCGGACCAAATCCGGAACTCTCATATCCTGGAGGCGAACACATCTCTACGGTTTTATAACCAAGAGCGGCTATCTCTTTTAATGTCCCGGGAAAGTCTTTGACAAGTTTGTCCTTTACTGTCCAGACCTGAAATCCGAGAGGCAGATTTACTGCTTTGGGTATGCTGTTACTGTATGAATCCAGAGGGATTTGTGATGCCAGAACAGCGGATCCTATTCCGATAGCGCTTTTGCCCAGGAATTCTCTTCTTGATATTTTTTTCATATGATTAATTTTTATAGCCTGACTAATTAACCAAATTTACATAAATGTCATGATTATTGCAATCCCGCTTGAAAATCAATTTTTTTACCTGTATTTTTATGTCATGAAGAAGACATATCTGTTAATATCTGCACTGGCATTCAGTGCGATATCATTGGCCCAAATCCCGCAGGCAGACATATCTAACGGGATTATCAAAGCAAAATTTTATCTGCCTGATGCAGAGAATGGCTATTACCGGAGTACCAGATTTGACTGGTCGGGTAATATGCCTGTTCTTGAATATAACGGACACAGCTATTTTGGACAGTGGTTCTCAAAATACAGTCCCGAGATACATGATGTTATTATGGGCCCGGTTGAAGAGTTTGTTGCTCTTGATTATGCAGAGACCAAACCCGGGGATAATTTTGTAAAAATTGGAGTAGGTGTACTTAACAAACCGGATGATAAACCATATACTTTCAGCCGGCTATACACTGTTGTAAATGCCGGTAAGTGGAGCGTAAAGAAGAAATCTGATAACATCGTTTTTAAACATGATTTAAAAGACAAGGTGTATTCCTATAAATATGAAAAAACCGTTAGTCTTACCAAAGGCAAACCTGAACTGGTCCTTCATCACATACTTAAGAACACAGGAACAAAAACAATTGAAACAAGTGTCTACGATCACAATTTCTTTGTAATCGATAATCAGCCAATTGGCCCGGATTTCATTATTAAGTTTCCGTTTAATCTTTCAGGAACAGGTCAGGGTGTTGGTGTCCTTGCAGAATTAAAAGAAAACACAATTCAATTTCTGAGAATTGTAAATGACGGAGAAACAGTATTCTGCGGTGATATAAAAGGTTACGGACCTGATGCAAAGGATTATGATATCAGGATTGAAAACCGCAAAACAGGAGCCGGTGTAAGAATAACATGCGACCAGCCTTTCCAGAAACTCAATTACTGGAACTGCGCAACAACATTATGTCCTGAACCTTATATTAAAATCAAGGCAGAACCGGGAAAATCAGTTGAGTGGACTATAAAATATGAATTCTATACTCTTCCGGAATAATTCAGGATTTTACAACTCCTGAATTATCAGTTTTCTCCATTTTACTTTAATCCCGCCGCCATCGTGAATCTGGAGGGCAATAGAACCATTTGCCTTACCTATCTTTTCATCGGAGAAATCAACCATCGGTTTCCCGTTAAGCCATGTCTGTACCTTGTCGCCTTCAACGCGCAGACGTAGTTTATTCCATTTGCCGGGTTTAAGTATGTTTTCTTTCTCATCCTCAATCTGTTTCAGCCATCCACGGCCATATGATTCATAGATGCCACCGGTATCTTTTCCCTTAGGAGCCACTTCGCACTGCCACCCTGAAATTTTTGTTCCTTCAATTGTTGAACGGAAGAAGAGTCCGCTGTTACCGTTGGCTTCCTGAAGGAACTCAACAGTTATATCAAAGTTTTTGTAAAACTTTTCAGTTGCCAGGTATCCGTATTTTTTATCCGGACCGCTCTCACAAACAAGAAGACCGTTTTCCACATACCATTTTTCAGTTCCGTAGATCTTCCAGCCTGTAAGATCTTTGCCATTAAAAAGAGATTCTTTCTTCTGAGGAGCGGAGAAGCTGGCGAGAAGAATTAAAACAGTTAAGGATAGGATTAGTTTTTTCATAAGTTATTGGTTATTGGGTTATTGGGTTATTGGGTTATCTGTGTTTTGAACCCCCTGTGGTCCCCCTGAGAGGGGGACAAATTTGGAGTCATTATATTATTTCGTTAAGAACTGGCGGAGGTAGTTACGGCTCTGGAGGAGTGCTGTTTTTCTGTTTTCCAGGGAACCTTCAAATGATTTATCTTCCACCTCAATACAGGCACTTCCTTTATACCCGACTTCGTAAAGTGCCGAAAAGAATTTTCCCCAGTTGATATCTCCAAGTCCGGGAATCTTTGGAGTGTGGAGGTTTAGTGGTGTTGTCAGAATACCGACTTCATTGATCTTTTCCCACAGCACCCTGGCATCTTTTATATGTACATGAAAAATCCTGTCCCTGAATTCAAAAATGGGTTTTACATAATCCATCATTTGCCATATCAGATGTGACGGGTCGTAATTCAATCCGAAATTTTTCGAGGGAATAGCCTCAAACATTCTTCTCCAGAGAGCAGGGGAGTGGGCAAGGTTATTTCCTGATGGCCATTCATCCCTGGTAAAGAACATCGGACAGTTCTCGATTCCTATTTTAACATTTTTTTCTTCAGCATACCTTATAATAGCGGGCCATAACTCCATGAACTTCGCGAAATTGTCGTCATCATGTTTTGAGGAGTCGGCACCTATAAACGTATTCATTATGCCAACTTCAAGACGGGCAGATGCATCTATAACCTTCTTAATATGATCGATATAGAAATCTGATTTTTCCTTATCAGGATCAAGGGGATTAGGATAGTAACCCAATCCTGAAATAAATACATTTCTCTCCCTCAGTTTTTTATTGATTCTGCTTATTTCATTATCGTCGAGGGCTGCAACATCGATATGTGTGACACCGGCATATTTTCGGTTGGCTTGTCCTTTAGGCCAGCACATTAGTTCCACACAGGCAAATCCGTTATCAGATGCGAAATCTATAAGCTCATCGAAAGAAAGATCTCCAAGAATGGCGCTTTGAATTCCAAGTGTAATCATATTATCAGTTTGAAATTATCAAATGAAATTATTACCGCAATTTAATTAAAAACGGCATTAATGATTTCTTAAAAACACTTAAAAAACTGATTACAGGAATCTTCTTTCCTGAATTAGAATTATAAATTAATCCACAGGTTTTTTTTATTTAACCTCAGCCTTTGCACCAGTTGTTATAGCGACATTTTTTCTCCACTCATACTTGTTTCCCAGGTTCAGTAGTACATCATATGTGCCTGGTGAACAGCAATTAGTGATCTTTGCCTTCTCATAACTTATTGTCTCAGCTGATTTGTTCGGAGCCGGATTGCCTGTCTGGCGGGCAGCAGTTCCTGCCGGATAGAGATGCATCCCTTTTACGTCGAGAGGGCCTGCATAGGTTATTCCACCGGCGTTAAGATTTGTTGTTATCAGGTACTTAATATCGGGCTGCATCTTAAAATTCTCAAGCCAGATCTTATGTGTTTGTCCGGAAATACCTACCGAAACAAGTACATCATAGGTATTTGGTTTTATACTCCCTTTAGTTTTCTCTGCAATTTTATCAGGATTAATTGATGCATCGTGTTTGCCCGGTAAATAAAATGTGGGTACTCCGAAATAAATATCCTGGATAGTATTTGTTTTGCATCTGTTAACAACTGATTCGTAGGATGCCAGACCTGCCTGCGGTGCCGGTGACTCTGTTACTGTGATCTGATAATCATACAGAGTTATTGATACTGTTGTCTTTGTATTCGGTTTAATAATGACATTCTTGACAACAAAACCGAGTGTCCCGGGTTTTGCTGATAATTTGAAAGTCAGTTTCAAATCGTATGTACCAGAGGCTGCTCCCTGGGTTTTTACTTCCTTGTTTCCGCTGAAAAGTTTGAAGGAAGATCCGGAAATAAGATCTCCCAGTGTCCTGATATCAACATTCAACGCTGTCTTGTCGGCAGCATTCATTGCGGCATAGCTCTGCTGAACCCATACCTGGTTCCAGCATCTTTCAGTCTTGACAGTTATCCCATTGTCAAATTTGTAACTGTACTCTGTAACAGGTTGTGCCTGAAGTGACAAAATCACTAAAGCCTGAATAGTTATTAAAGAAAATACCTTTTTCATGGCAGTAAATTTTAGTCTGTTGAGAAAGAACTAATCAAATTTACGCCAATTAAACGTTAGAAAAAAATCTTTCTTTTAACTGGTTATAACCTGAAATTTTCCTGAATAATCCGGATCAATATCAACTCCTGACCCTGGTCCGGTCGGGACTTTTACAACGCCATTTACACTTTTAAGCGGCGATGTTTTGCATTCGTAAACAATATCCGTTTTAAATCCCTTGAATTCGTGGTAGGGCAGGGCATTGGGAAGTGCTGATACAAAATGAATCATATAAAGGAATCCCAGATCTCCACCGGTCATATGAGGAGTACATGGTTTGCCAAAAGCGTTTGCCATCATCGCAACCTTCATTGCCCTGATCATTCCTCCGAAATAGAAATAATCAGGCTGTACTATCTGAAGACCATCATTTGCGATTAACCAGCGGAAGCCATGCAAACTATATTCCTGTTCTCCTCCGGCAACAGGAATACTGAGGGCATCGGCTACCTGTTTGGTTTCCTCATACCAGTCGAAATGGACCGGTTCTTCAAAAAACTGAAAATTGTAATCCTCGAGTAGTCTTCCAACTCTTATGGCCTCCTCAACTGAATAGAATCCATTCGAATCTCCATATAAAACCATATCATCACCAAATGTTTTCCTGACAAGCGGAATAATCGTTTCAGTCCTTCCGGGAGGACCAACGGCATTAATATCTGCAGTACCGAACATAAGCCCCCCGACTTTGATCTTGAGAGCCTTTGCATTATATTCTGCTACATCTCTTTTTATCAGTTCCATTGATTCTGCTACCGGTTTTTCTCGGTATTCAGTAGCCTGGTATACAGCAACAGCCGGATTATGAATATCTCCGATTAGTTTTCCCAAAGGCTTATTTGCAATTCTTCCCATCATATCAAGTATTGCAAACTCAATAGTGGCAAGCGGTACACCCAGAGCCATTCCCGACAGTCTGAAATTAAGCTGGTAGATATAAACTTTTTCAATAAGAAGATCAAGATCGCGAGCATCCTTATTTATAAAAAATGGTTGCAACAGATTGGTAAAAATCGGGTATAACGACCTTAACTGGCCGCTATGTCCTACCGATATGCCCTCAGCTCCGTCTTTAGACCTGACCCTGCACAGGAAACTGTTTTTATATCTGAGCAACTCCAGTTTTTCAATAATTACCGGATTGGAATAGAACTCCCTTTTGAAAACAGGTCTCTTTAATACCTCATCGAGTTTTGTATAATTGCTCTTAATTTTTTCCGATACCTGTTCAGAAGAAAAGCCGGATGAATTAAGAGGAATCGTTGCTGCAATGCCTCCGGCTATTGAAGTCTTAATAAATTTTCTGCGGTTTGTTCCCATAATATTTTCAGGTTTTTTAAGGTTTATTATTCAAGATCTATTCCTATTATCTCATGGTCAAGGATATGACCAACATTAAGTTCAATCCTGTTATCTTTTATTACATATGATGCCGGTCTTTCGCCAACAAGGAGTTTAACTGCTGTGACTTTAGTATTTTGAGGAATGTTTATACTTATATCTGCGCCAACCGGAATCAATTCTCTGAAAGGTCCTTTCATCATCATCGGATTTGTCAGGTTTACCAAGTGTACAGTCATTGAGTTCTGCTGTCTCCATAGTGTAACATCAAGTACTCCCGGCCCTTTTACCTCAATAATTGGTTCTTCTTTGAGGGCCCATCTGATGGTATTTCGGAGAAGTTTACCATGATCAGCGCTCATTATCTGCCAGAAGGTTCTGTCAATATCTCCGGGGAAATAAGCTATGCGTCCTTTATTGGTTTCGCGAAGGAAGAGACCACGTGTATTTGTCTCGGGGATTCTCGGATAAACATCTTCCATCGGAAGATCAGGATAAGTTGGTATATGAGTTACAGGATCGGGGAATGTGGCTCTTGGAATAACCTTTACCATATTAACTGTATTAATGATACGGTATGCTTCCTCAAGGTCCTTTAGTACCGGATGAAACTGACCTGATGAACTATCCTTCTTCAAACGCAGATAACTGTTTTGCATTGGTCCTTCAACACCTTTATCATAAGAAACTCCGAACAGATCTGCCAGTCCGAAATCCATCCTTCTTCTACCTTCCTCATCATAAAGAGATGTTTCGAAAGTTGCCAGGATACTTCCTCCTGCGATTACAAATTTTCTTATCTGGTCACATTGCTCTTTCGAAAGAGTAGCAATATTCGGAAGTATAAGAAGCCGGAACTGTTTTAAATGTTCTTCATCCAGAAGCCTGTCATTTACCATTTCAAAAGGCATACGGTCCTCTATTAGTGCATGATACATACCTGAAGCATGATCGCCATTTCTTTGTTGCCAGGTTTCGCTGCCATAATTTGGATTCTGTTCTTTAAATACCATTCCAACCCGCGCCATAGGTGAAGTATTTCTGAGATAACTTTCATTTCTGTAATGCACCTGATAAATCTTATCAACAATATCAAGCCATCGTTTATCGTATAATACTCCTGAAAACTTGGTGAACCACGGATGCATTCCATTTGCCGTACCCTCAGCTACCCAGACTCTTATCTCCGCCTCCGTTTGTACCGAATCTTTCCATCTGTACTGTTCCTCGACACCGACACTGAAAATTCCACCAAGTGGTTTCATTCCTATTGAGGCTCGTAACTCCTTGGCAACTTTTCCGTTTGACCATGGCAGAGTTGAGCCGCTTCTTGCCTGGTGGTCTGTAAAGACTATGTCAGATAATTGTCCGGTAATAACTTTGTCGGGGAATCCGTTAGGAATAAACCTCGATTCGGCTTTTTCCTTTCTGATGATCCCATCCCATAACAACCATAGCTCTTTTAACCTGCCCGTGCTCCATTCAATATATTTCTGATAAGTCTTGTCGAACCTGTCATTACTTTCAGGCAATTCAAGCCCTGAATATTCTTTGAAATTTCTACGGCAATGTTCACAATAACATATACCATGTCCGGCCCAGCGATTCGAGAAAATGCCATCCGGCTTATATCGTTCCATGATCTCCTTATGGACCTGGCTCATAAACTCAAAATTGTAGGGTCCAAGAGCGCATGTCACCCATAATTCCTTATTAGCCCAGTGACGTCTCTTTTCACCATTCGCAGTAACTGCAATCCAGTCGGGATGAGCATCAAACACATCCTGCCGTGCAGCGTGCGGATCAGTCCTGGCAATAATTGACATTTTCATCTTTCTGCTTCCTTCAACAAGGTATCCGAAAGGATCGCTTTCTCCCAGCCAGTTGCTTCTGTGATGCAGTGGAATATTTGTAGGATAGTATGCCACCACACCCCCGGCACTGAGGGTGGCCCCGTCAGCATGGATCTTTTTAAAGTAACTTAGCCAGAAGTCGGGATCAAATTTCCCGGGATCATTTTCTACTAATGTAAGTTGAGCCCATCTCATTGGTTTATTGAACCATTCAGCCTCCTGTTGAAGTCCAAAAATTCCGAATGCTGAAGGATCTGTAAGAAGATATGCTCCAGTAGCTGCCGAGGTGGATTTAATGAAATTCCTTCTGTTCATTTCTCTTTATTTAAGTCATAAAAGATAGTCAAAATATCTTTTGCCAACTATCCGGAATCATTAACAATACGTTAACACTCTGTTAACTAAATATTTGTATTAATTTATGTAACATTTGTAAAATATTACCGTCTTTATAGATGACTAACCTAAAACTAATGCAGAATGGATCATGTTGTTTACCTCGATTGGAGGTCCCGGGAACTTGAGAATCTTGTAAAGGGCAATAAATCAATGATTATCAGAGGAGCCAGCGGACGGAAATTACCTTATGGAAGGGTAAATGAAGGTGACGTACTCTATTTTGTAAATAATAACGGAGAGGGTGAAATTAAGGCAAGTGGTGTTGTATCTTCCGTGCTTAATACTGAAAAGCTAAGTGTTGAAGAGTCATATGAGACAATAATTAATCACCAGGACAGGCTTCAGTTGCCCGATAAACAATTTGAACAGATAGCCGGAAAAAGGTATCTTGTCCTTATTGGTCTTACCGATATTAAGCCTGTTAAGCCTCTGCGGATAGATAAGTCTTCATTCCCGAATACAGATGACTGGATTGCAGTTGGCAATATCTCAGCAGTGCTTCCGGTAAGAGTTGATTTTTAGTATAAATAGCCTGAAAAATGTTTAAGAACATTTTGGTGTTTTTTTTCAATTTTGCGGGAATATTTTCAGTAGATTAGTTGTCATATACAAAATCAACTCACTTAAATTCTTCTAATATGAAAAAAAGTTTTATGAGATTCCTATCAATTACAATCGTTCTGGCTCTTATCGCGCCTGTAATGATTAATGCACAGGCTGGCAAAGCTAATTTCGCCGGCAGCTGGGTTGCAAATGCAGAGAAAAGTACTCCGGCTCCTGCTGGTGGCCAGGGTGGTGGCGGCATGAGAATGGGTGGCGGCGACTTCACAGCTACTCAGGATGCTAATCTCCTTTCTGTTACAAGAACAAGAACCGGACAGGATGGTACCGCAACTACAACAACAACCAAGTATACCCTTGACGGAAAAGAAACTGTAAACACAACACAGAGAGGCGAAAGCAAATCAACTGCAACATGGTCAGCTGATGGTAAAGCCCTTACGATAGTTACAGTAAGTACTTTCGGCGACCGGGAAATGAAAACTACCGAGGTATGGACACTTACCGATGCTAAAACTCTTACAGTTACATCGACCAGACCAGGTATGGATGGTGCTGAAGTCACAACCAAAAGAGTTTATGATAAAAAATAGCTTTTGAGATTCTGGATTTTTTCAAAGAGGCTCCATTTTGGGGCCTTCTTTTTTTCTCCTGTGTTAATCTACTGTTAATGTTTTCTTTTTAAGAATATAACCTGATTTATGATTGTCTATTGATTAAACAGACGGATCAGGATGGTGTACAACTTCTTCTCCGGCTTAGTTGAAAATAAACAAATTAAAAAACGATAATTATGAAAACAACAGTAAAAATGACAGGACTTCTACTGATGATCCTGTTAGCATTTGGCGGAACACTTAATGCACAGAGAGGAATGAGAGGAAATGGTATGCGTACCGACTCAGTAAGAACAAGAGAATTCAGACCTGATTTGGCTCCGGGACGAATGACCCCGCGGGGACAGTTTAATGATCAGAGGCAAATGAATGGAATGCGTCATGGTATGGGAATGGGTCCGATGGCAGGAATGGGACGAGGCGCCGGATATAATTTCAGGAATGGCCGCGGACCAGTGGGTCCGGGTAGACTTATTAATGAAAGCCTTCCGAATGTAACCGAGAAGCAGAAAAAAGATATGGCCGATCTGCAGGTAAAACAGCAGGAGGAGATGAAAAAACTCCGTGAAGAGGTAACTGCTAAAATGCAGAGCCTGCGCGATGCTCACAAAAAGGCCATGGAAAGTTTGCTTACCGAAGAACAGAAGAAATTTATTGAATCAAAACAGGTTAAGCCTGCGGCTGCACCTGCTGCAGTAACCGCTCCTGCAAAATAGGATCTGTTTAAAATACTTGTTTGTTAATTGAACTTATTGATCTGTACGGCTGTTTCTTCGAAAGAATAAACATAACTTAGTACAGATCAATATTTTTTATATGATAAAGCTCTTTTTTATTGCACTGCCTGTATTTTTCGCCATCGACATGCTATGGCTCGGATTAGTTGCCAAAAAATTCTATAGTCAGCATCTTGGTTTCCTGATGCGACCTGACGTAGGGTGGGTACCGGCGATAATATTTTACCTTTTGTTTATTACTGGTCTTGTAACTTTCGTTATTTCACCTGCTGTCGAAAAACAGTCATGGCTGAATGCTTTATTATTCGGGGCATTCTTCGGACTGATAACCTATTCCACATACGATCTTACAAACCTGGCCACTCTTAAGGACTGGCCGATAATAGTCACAATAGTAGACCTGATCTGGGGAATGGTGTTGTCAGCATCAGTTTCCGTGGTAACCTATCTCATTGCAATCAGAATAGGGTAGGAAGAGGGTAATTTAAATTTCGCTGAATTTTACCAGCCTGCCGCTCTTTTCATCATACAGCTTTAAAAGTGCCGATTCAAATGCACTCCAGAATGTAATTGGCTTTACCTGCTGAAATATTGCATTTTCCCTGTGACATTTTTTCAGATTATAATTCGGGATCATTGGACTCAGATGGTGGATATGATGATATCCTATATTTCCGGTGAACCAGTTCAGAAGAAAAGGAAGTTTAAACATAGAACTGCCCTTTAATGCTGTGTTCATGTAATCCCAGTTCTCAGCCTTAGACCATAAAACATCTCTGAACTGATGCTGTACGTAAAATAGCCATACTCCGTGCGCAGTTGCTATATACAGGATCGGAATCTGGACAAGAAGAAAAGTCTTCCAGCCAATAAGAAAAATGAGAGCGACTACAGCTGCTGCCAGAGCTAGGCTTGATAAATGAACGTAAAGTTTCTCGGTTAAGTTCATATTTTTTTTTGGAAACCTCTGAGCAATTGTAAAAATAATTATCGGTGCAATTCCGAAAAGAACTACCGGGTTACGGTAGATCCGGTAATAAAGCTTCTTCCACTTTGATAGCTTCTGATACTCATCAACTGTAAGTGTCATAACATCACCCACTCCCCGTTTGTCAAGATTCCCGACTGTCTGATGATGAATCTTATGCTCGTGATGCCATTTATTATATGGTGTGAAGACAATGAGGCCTGTGATTATTCCAACAATCCTGTTGAGCACTTTTGATTTGAAGAATGATCCATGCCCGCAGTCGTGAAAAATTATGAATATCCTTACCATGAAACCCGCAGCAAAAACAGAAAGCAGAAGAGTAAGCCAGTAAGATATTTCAATAGATTTGATCATTAATATCCATAGTATTATATATGGTCCCATTGAATTGACTACCTGCCACCAGCTTTTGAGAGCATTGGGTTTGTTATACCTTGATATAATAGTCATCCAGTCGGGTTTGCTGCTATTATTTATATTTTCGGTTTTTTCCATTATTTCTGTTTATAAATCGGATGCATTTGTGCAATTCTTTGAAAATCAGAATGCAAAGTTACAATATTGAGCATCAAATGTCAAGTCCCGGGGATTTTTGAAAGCAGGAAGTTGATATGTAAAACCCATTATTAATTATAAAACAAAATTCTTACCGAAATGTTTAAGCTGCTGTCTCTTCATAAAATAGCATAACCGGAAATTTATGAGTACCTTTGAGCAATTAATGCATATTGCAGGATAAATAACGAACCAAATTTAATTTATGGGAAGATCGCAGGAGACATTCAACAAAAAAGAGGTTAAGAATAAAAAAGAGAAAAAGAGAAAAGAAAAAGAGAAGAAGCGTCTGATCAGAAAAGAGTCTGGAAAAAAAGGCAGCTTCGACGACATGATAGCATATGTTGATGAAAATGGTATGATTACATCAACTCCACCCGATCCCAATAAAAAAATTGTTATTGATCCGAGCAGCATTGAACTCGGAAATACAAAGAGTGACCCATCCGATAAGCCTGATTATATAAGAAAAGGAGTTGTAACCTTCTTTAACGATTCCAAAGGATTCGGATTTATCCGCGACATGGATAACAAACAGAGTGTATTTGTTCATGCAAATAACCTTCTTGATAAAATCAAGGAAAACAATGTTGTGACATTTGAGATTGGAAAAGGCCCTAAGGGAGCGACAGCTTTAAATGTTAAGTTGTTCAAAGATTAGCAGTTCCATCTTTAAACAATTTCAATGATCAATCGTTACTAGGGTAATGATTGAACAATTTTCCCATATATTTTATTACCATTATGTCTTTAATTCTTAGAAGGATACTGACTGTTGTTATTTTATTAACAGTCAGTTTTAAAGTATTTGCACCAAGCAGCAATGCCATTGTAATCTTCGCCTCACAACCATACGAGCCATTCCGGAAACTTATCACCGCAATTGGTATGGTAGAAACAAAATTCGATACACTTGCCTATAATCCCGAGGAGGAAGCAGTTGGTTATTTTCAGATCAGACCCATAAGGGTACAGGATTACAATGAAAGAACCGGAGAAAGTTATGAACCGGCTGATATGTACGATTATCAAACTTCTGAAAAAGTATTCTTATACTACGCTTCAGAAATTGGTCCCTATAATTTTGAGAAGATTGCAAAGAACTGGAACGGTTCCGGTAAAAAGACTATTCAGTACTGGAAAAAGGTGAAGAAATACCTGTAAAACGTATTACCCTCTACACCTCTTTCCTCACAATTTACTCGTTTCTCGCTACTCCGTTTAACAGGATATTCCCTTTTTTTTACCATCCGTTTGGTCAATCCTGCCATCCGTTGGATTATCCTTTTCCGGTATTGTCTTATAGCATAATTTTGATGTGAAGATTGAAACTAATCCTTCATGAAAATGAAGAAAGAATAAAAAAGAGACAGTTAAAAGCATTAATCAAAATTATCAAAATTTAAAATTTTAAAGCCATGAAAAGAGTGTTAATCGCAGGTTTACTAATGTTAGCATTAAGTACTGCATCGTTTTCGAGAGAATTTGTTGCTGCAGGGAAAACCCATTCAGCACTGGGAGACTACAAAATAGAGATGGCCGATAAGCCTGTTACCATTAATGGTGAAGAACTTAAGGCATTTGTTATCAGCTATCAGAATTCACCTCTTGAGGTAACTGTAGCTATTAAGAAAGACAAGAAGTGTAAAAACTACATTGTGCTTTCCGATAAGTTATCAGTTCAGTATGTATGTAACGGAGATTATTTCGGGGTTCAGAAACTTGACAAATCAATGGATCTGGTAGGTTACACAAAATCTGAGGAGGCTTTGGACAGGAGCCAGTATTTTCATCAGAAGTTAATTGTACCAGGTAAAAACAGTGAGACCGAAAGTACCCAACTTATAGCAGCTTACTTCCCCCTTCTTATCAAAGGTGAAGTGCTTGCAGCAATGTAGATCATCGCGATCAATAACAGGCCGCCAGGCCATCCCTAGTTTTAGGTTTTAATTTAACTGAAAAGAGACATCCACCGATGTCTCTTTATCATTTTATTGATTATTCATACCTGAGCGACCTTACCGGATTCCGGCTTGCAACATTCCACGTCTGTGAGCTAACCGTCAGTAATGCGACCAGTATGGCCAGCAAAGGTCCTGAAACAAAAGCCCAGACAGGAACCGGAGTATGGAAAAAGAACCTTCCGAGAAATATCCTGCCAATCATTAATGCCAATGGAACAGCCATAAGAACTGATATTAAAAGCCATTTACAATAATTTGTTAGCAACAGTCGCATCACAGATAAGGTTGTGGCTCCGTTGGCCTTCCTGATCCCTATTTCTTTTGTACGGTTTTCAGAAGTGAAGGAAGCCAGTCCAAATAATCCCATGCAGGCAAGAATAAGCGCGATTATGAATGCAAGACCAACCAGTTGTGATGGCAGATTCAGATTAGAGTATGAGATCAGATCACGAAATAATATTGCCCTGTATGGCTCTTCTGTCTCATATGCATGGTAAACTTCCCTAATTTTGTTGCTTACTGTTAAAAATGAACCTGATGAATACTTTACCAGAATAGTTGGCTGTTCATCTGGTTTGATGCGCATAATTGTTGGTACAAGAGGACCGGCCAGATCAATTGCGTGAAAATCCTTAAAGACACCTATAACAGTACCTTTTTGTCCCTCAACGGTGATTGTCGATCCAACCGGATTTGTGTTTTTTATCACTCCGGCTGCAATATCATTTATGAGATAGGAAACAGAATCTGTTGAAAAGGCAGGATCGAAAAATCTGCCATCGGCAATGTTTACTGTTACCGTTTTGTTATAATCAAAATCCGAATTGACACACCAGAAAAGTATTTGTTCGGTGATATCCTTTCCATTCCAGCTGACTTCACCCGAAACCTTTGCACCGCGTCCGGGAATACAGTTAGTAAAGCTTACTGCATCAATACCCGGAATGGCAAGCAAATCAGCCTTAACACTTTCTGCATGTTTCTGTATATTGGTTGTAGTATTAAGTATAATTGTCCTGTCCCTGTCTACTCCAAGGTCGTAATTTCGCATGTAACTGTCCTGGGCCCTTATTATCATCATGCATATAATCAGAACCACAGGTATTGTGAACTGGAATACAATAAGAGTTTGCCTGAAAAAACTATAGCTGTGACTGGTGATCAGTTTCCCCTTAAGGGCATCCACAGGATTGGATGATGCAAGATACAGGGCCGGAAGTAATCCTGAGACCAGGCCTGTAAACAGGGCAACTGCAATAAGAATACCGATTATTACAGGGTCGGGACTGAAATGAATATCAAAGCTGAGTATTGCATTTAAGCCCGGAAGTAATGCCATTACTAAAATAAGAGAACTCAGAAGGCTAATTGCTGTTAATATGAATGTTTCGCCGAGGTACTGAATTGCAACAGAAGACCTGCCTGCACCCGCTGCCTTTTTTATTCCCGCTTCGCGATACCTTCTGAAATTTAAGGCAATTGAAAGGTTTATATAATTGAAACATGCAATCAGAAGAATTGCAAAACCTATGGAACCTGCAATTGCGATATTCTGCATTTCATTCCATACCCTTTTTCCTCCGGCATATGAGTACAGGATCTTTTCTTTCAGAGGAAACAGGAACAGCTCCTGATTAAGAGTTGTTTCCTCGTCTTTGATAAGATCTCTGATCTTGTTCTCAACATACAATTTTTCAGCATTGTCCTTTAATACAATCCAGGTTTGATTAGCTGTTGAACCAGGGTCAGTAGCCCGGGTATTCTCTGACAGAAATCCTGAAAAGGGAATAACAAAGTCAAATTGCAGGAGAGACTGACGCGGAACATCTTTAAAGATTCCGGCTATATTAAAAGACTTCTCTTTTCCGTTCTCTTTAACTATCAGTGTTTTTCCTTCACAGTCTGTGCTCTGAAAGAACCTGACAGCCATGCTTTCAGATACCAGAATTGAGTTCGGACCCGTCAGTATATTGGTTTTGCCCGGACTGACAAGAGGGAAAGTGAAAACACTGAAGAAGTTACTATCGGCATATAATCCGGTCCCGGTAAACGCTTTATCACCGGTGATAAAAGTAAAATCCTGTGCTGCTGTCCGGGTTATTTCCTGTGCTTCGGGAGCCGCTTCCTTCAGCAGATCTGAAAGAGAAGCTGAAAGGTACTCTTTAGGAAAACGGTCTCCATTGAAGTATGTTACCCAGGCTTCAACTGAATAGATTCTATCATAATTCTTATGAAACCTGTCATAACTATATACATTCCTGATATAGAGGAGAGTAATAATTGCGCAGGTTAGTCCGAATGTCAGACATAAATAAATGAGCAGACTGTATGTTCTTTTTTGCCATAAATAGCGGAGAGCTATCTTAAAGAAATATTTTAGCATAATTGTTCAGATTAAATTCATATCAAAATGAGCAAATGCTGAACTCATTGCCAAATCTGATATACCAAATGAACAATTTGCCAGACGAAATCTGCTGTATGACCAGTGAAATAAAGTGAATGAGCTTTATGAACTGCTGTTTCATTTGATCCTGAAAGGTTTAACCTTCCAGATCTTTTCACAATAATCACCGATAGAGCGGTCAGAGGAGAATTTTCCCATTCTGGCGACATTCAGTATTGCCATTTCATCCCATTTACCGGCATTTTTCCAGGTGCCGGCTACCAGGTCCTGGCAGGCAACATACAATGGATAATCAGCCATAAGCATATAAGGATCGTGCCATAACAGGTTGTCGGTTAAAGGCTTAAACAAATTGCGGTCGCCTTTTGAGAAATGACCTGAATTAATCATGTTTATCACTTCGCGCAACTCTTCGTTATTATCGTAAAGAAACTTAGGATTGTATCCGTTACGTTTTGCGTCATCCACCTGCGAAGAAGTGAGGCCGAAAAGGAAGAAATTTTTATCTCCAACCTCTTCGCGGATCTCAACATTAGCCCCGTCGAGTGTGCCTATTGTCAGTGCTCCGTTCATTGAAAACTTCATATTACCGGTACCACTGGCTTCTTTACCGGCTGTTGAGATCTGTTCTGAAAGGTCTGCTGCCGGGTAAATAATCTGTGCATTTGTAACATTAAAATCAGGAAAGAAGACCACCTTGAGCCGGTCCTTAACATCCGGATCAGAGTTTATCACCTCGCCAACTGAATTAATAAGTTTTATAATGAGTTTGGCAGTATAATAACCAGGGGCTGCCTTTCCTCCAAAAATAAATGTCCGGGGTGCAATATCGATATCAGGATTTCGCTTTATGCGTAAATACCGGGTAATGATATTCAATACGTTCAGGTGTTGACGTTTATACTCATGAATTCTTTTTACCTGTATATCGAACATTGAAGCCGGATCAACTATAATACCCGTTCTTTCTTTAATAAGTGCAGCAAGAAGTTTCTTGTTGTTGAGTTTAACATTTCTGAACTGTTCCCTGAATGAGGCATCGCCGGCAAAGGGCTCAAGCTTTCTCAGTTCCTCCAGCTTACCGGGCCATTTGTCACCAATAGAATCAGTAATAAGCCTGGTTAATCCGGGATTGCTCAGTACAACAAACCGGCGGGGCGTTACGCCGTTTGTAACATTATAGAATCGGCCTGGGTACATTTCAACCCAGTCGTGCAATACCTGTTCCTTCAGCAGATCAGTATGCAATGCTGCAACACCGTTTATTGCATTACTGCCTGCGCAGGCAAGGTTAGCCATCCTCACAAATTTGCCTCCAGTTTCATCAATAAGGGACATTCGGGAGAGTTTTCCCTCATCGCCTGGAAACCTTTTGCTGACTTCTGTCAAAAAGCGGCGATTGATTTCATAAATAATCTCAAGAACCCGTGGTATCAGGTATGCAAACAGTCCCACAGACCATTTTTCAAGGGCTTCGGGGAGGAGAGTGTGATTAGTATAACTGAAGGTTCTGCATGTTGTATCCCATGCTGTGTCCCAGTCAACGCTGTATTCATCAACGAGTATCCGCATTAGTTCGGCAACAGATACTGAAGGATGTGTATCATTAAGTTGTATAGCCCATCTTTTATGGAAATCCTTAGGCTTACCATCGAATCTGAGATGTATTCTCATCATATCCTGGAGAGAACAAGATACGAAGAAATACTGCTGTTTTAGACGCAGCTTCTTACCTTCAAGCATCTCATCATTGGGATATAATACCTTGCTGATATTTTCAGACTTCACTTTGTAATCCACAGCTTTATAGTAGTCACCCTGGTTGAATGAGGAAAAATCGAATGATTCTTCGGCTTCCGATTTCCACAGGCGCAGGAAATTACACGATGGTACATGGTATCCCATTATAGGTGTATCACAGGGTATTCCGGTTACTTTATAAGCCGGTTTCCACCTGAAGTATACATTTCCGTCAGAAGTGGTATATGACTCGGTATGGCCACCGAAATTTACGTTAACAGCAAGCTCTGGTCTTACGCTCTCCCAGGGATTACCTTTACGCAACCACTTGTCTGTTTTTTCAACCTGCCAGCCATCGCGGATCTCCTGATCGAAGATCCCAAACTCATACCTGATTCCATATCCTATAGCAGGTATCTGCAGAGATGCCAGCGAGTCAATATAACAGGCTGCCAGCCGGCCGAGACCACCATTGCCCAGTCCGGGTTCTTCCTCCTGGGCTATTATTTCCCCGAAATTGAAACCCAGCTCTTCAACAGCCTGTTTCATAGCGTCGAAAATATCCAGAGCAATAAGGTTAACTCCTAAATGCGGACCCAGAAGAAACTCAGCAGACAGATAGCTTACCAGCCGCGCATCATTTTCAAACACGGCATTCATTGTTTTATGTTCTCTCTGTAGTAACCTGTCACGTATGGTATATGAAACAGCCATATACATATCATTCAGGGAAGTATTCACTATATTTCTGCCCTGCTGGTAAAATAAATGCTCTGTAACAGCCTGTTTCAGTGATTCTACATCCATGCCACTACGGACATCTATCTTGGGTCCGTTTGAGTTGGTGCTTCCCATATCACCTTTATTCGTCTTCTTTGCCATTTGAGTTTAGTGTAAAATGATCGATCCGGTTTTGAAAAAACAGCAACGAAAAGGTACGAATAAAAACGTTAAAGTTTTCAGCGCTTTTAGAAATCTGTAAGCAACTACGAAAATGCTTCTGGAAAGTTTACTCTTATTATAACTGAATTACCATGCAAATGGTATCAGCCTGTATTTGGTTTTAAGAGTATAAGCAGTATACCCCTTCAGCTCCTTCCTTAAGGTTTCATCTTCCCATAATGTTCTCATTATGTGCAGAATGATCATAAAGACAACAGGAATAATGCTCCACAAAGATCCTAACAGAAGCGGGAATCCAATAGCCTGGATAGTTGATCCCATGTAAGCAGGATGCCTTACAACTTTATACAGTCCTGTATCACAAACAATATGTTCTCTTTCAGTTTGTATTCTGACAGTGCTTGAAAAGAATCTGTTCTGTTTCTGTGCCACAATAAAAAGCAGTTGTCCGGTTGCGGTGAGGATAATCCCGGCCAGAGTCAGGCTCCAGTGGAAATCCGGTGACCAGTAATAACGTCCCGAATCAAGTCCGGCCACAATGTACATAGCAATAGTAGCCAGAAACGATAGTCCCAATAACATTTTATCCCAGCTTTTGGTTCCCTCTCCAGGCTTTGAACGTTCTTCTAAAAGTTCAGCATCAGGTTTGAGCAGTGTATAACTCAGGATACCCATTATCAGTCCGATGCCTGTATAAATCAAACCCTGCCAGTAATAAAATCTGCCCGCACTCAAAAACAGAATGAGAAAGAACACCAGTGTACCTGTGAGGTGTTTAAGAATATAACCTGTTTTCATCTGATCATGAATATGAATTATTTTAATGTAAATAGCTTCTAGTCAGAATCATTTAGTGGTATGGTTCTCAGACTCTAAGCAATCCTCGGAACCCTCTGGCAGCATAGTAAGATTCTGCCCCATTGTGATAAACAAAGACCTGGTCAAAGCGACGATCGCAAAAGAGCGCACCTCCAAGTTTTCTGATATTTGCAGGTGTTTTTACCCAACTCGATGTCTTAAGATCGAATTGTCCGGTTTTCTGAAGATCCCTGTATTGTTCTTCAGTTAAAAGTTCAATCCCCATTTCCGCAGCCATATCAACTGCACTGGTTTGGGGCTTATTTTCCTTCCTGGACTCCAGTGCTTCTCCGTCGTAGCAGATGCTTCTCCGGCCTGCAGGACTCTCCGCTGAACAGTCATAAAATATGTACTCTCCGGTCTTCTTATCAAAACCAATAACATCCGGTTCACCGCCGCTTTTTTCCATCTCACAAAGTGACCACAGTTTCCTGGTATCAGATTTAAGCTTTGCCTTAACTTTATCCCATTCAAGATCATTATGCCGGATCATATTCTTCTCAAAACGTAATTTCAAAGTATTGAGCTGTTCATCCTGTTGTTCGGGTATCAACTCTTTTCTTGTATCGACTTTTGACATAGTTAGTTTGGATTAATTGGTGATAATTTTATTACATCCTGTTAACAAAACAAATAATCAATTGTATTTGTTGTCAGGTTTAAAACTATCTGATATTCCTTATCTCTGCTCTGCTACCATCCATAGCACACTGATAATGGAGCACCTCTACAATTCTGGCATTGCTGCCGTCTGCATTCATCATCCAGACCGGACGTTTATCACCTTCTTTTTCAGCATATGTCTGTTTCATCTTTTGCTGGTCGCGCCAATAGGCTTCATTGGTGACTCTGAATGTTATAATTCTGCCGTCTGGTGAATATGCCGGAGAACTACTGATTTGTTTAAGATCTGTCAGTTGCCTTAAATCAGATCCGTCGGCATTACACGAGAAGATCTCAGCAATCTCACCTGCCTGCATTGAAAATGCTACTCTTTTCCCATCAGGTGACCATATGGGAGCTATACCGCCAATCTCGGATTCATTTGGTATTATCTGTAATGGATTCTTCCCATCCCAGTCCATTATCCATACTCCCCAGGCTTTTTGTCCTTTTCTTGTGAAAACCAGTTTTTTCCCGTCCGGTGAAATATTGGCATCCCTTCCTTCTGCTGTTACTTCCTGTTGAGAGCCATCGGGTTTTACTCTATAGATCTTCGAAGAATTTCCTTCATTAAAATAAATCCATTTGCCATCAGCAGTAAATGACGCCCAATAAGCAACTGATCCTTCTGTCAGACTGGTAATCTTTTTTAAGGTTTGAGCCATCAGAATTTGATATATAATAGTTAAAAGTTTTACCATCATCACGATCAGATGTGAAAATGACCTGTTTACCGTTTGGGTGAAATGCCGGATAACGCTCTTCTGATTCAGGTGCTTTGGTTATGTTGAAAGCATCGCCTGTAACAGGATCAACTGTAAAAATTTCAGTATCACCTGTGCGGACAGTTGTAATTAAAAATTGGATGCGTTCAGGCTGGCCAAATACATTATTGCTAAGTACAAGCAGCAAAATAATCAGTTTTTTCATGTCACTTTTCCTGTAAATTATTTGTATGATTTATAGAGCCGGGGAAACCTGGAAGACTTTAATCAGAAAGACAAATAAAAGTAGCATCTTCATTTAAGTATTTGCAATTCAGAGTTTTCTTGCGACAATAAAGCTGGCTGTAATTCCATCAAAAATCTTTTCGGATTCAACTATCTCAAAATTCTGATCCATGATTAGTTTTTCTACATCCGATGCTTTATACATGTTTAAGTGCAGAGGGAATATTCCAAGTCTTTTCATAATCAGAATTGATGTTACTTCGAGTCTTTTGCCGGAGGCCATCTTTTCTTTCATGCAGCCGGTTGTTGAAATAAACAGCCCGCCTGGTTTTAATAACTCATGAATTCTCCGGATTACTTTTTCACTATCCTCTAATAGATGAATTATTGCGCCAGCAATTATTTTATCAAAGGAAGAATTCTCAAAATCATCATCTGATAATGTTCCCTTTGAAAAAGATACATTCTCTGCTTTCGACTCTTCTTTTTTATTAATGCATATCTGATCATTTCAGATGAGAGGTCAAGGCCATGAATGTGTTTTACTCCACCCGCGAGCTCAATCGTTTTTGTCCCGGTTGCACAACCAAAATCAAGTACATTGTCGTTTATACTCAGATGTTTCCTTATCCTGGCAATAATATCCTTATTAATTGCATCCGATTGACTTTCACTGTTTTTAAAGGCAACCGCCTGCTTATCCCAGAATTTCTCGGCTTTTGTTATCATTTTTTGTCTTTGTCACGGACTTAAATTTATTAAGCAAAAAAATGAAAAGCAAATAAAAATTTGATTGTCCCGATGATCACACCTGCTCTTTTTATGCAGCAGAATCTCCTGATCTGAAACCAGCTTTCAAAAAGGGATCAATTTTGAAGGTTCCGGAAACAGTATTTATATACTAGCTTTCTTCAATGAAATAAAGTTTATTGTCTTCGACAAGGTAGAATAGGGGAGCAATCATGATTTTGGGATACCTTAGCCGCAGCCTTTTTGTCTCACTTAGAATAAATTCAGTCTCGTTGCTGATCTCAAACATAGGAGCGTAATTCATAAATTGCTCTTCTGCCCTTTCTTTAGTCCATCCAGCTGTAGCTACTAAGCCGTCAATAAACTCGGTACGTCGTGAAATCAGATTAACCATTCCACAGTTGTTGTGTCCTATCAGTGCGATATAGCTTACTTGGCCTACAGCAATTGCATAAGAAACTTTGAACTCGCTGTACCTTAAATTTGCCCCGCCTGAACGAATGATAAAGGCAAAGTTATCGGGCATATGAAGGTGTTTACGGTTATCCATACACATACCAACAAGAAGCTGAGCTTTCTCATATATCTCAAGTGGCCGGTTCAGGTTATGAAACTCCAGGAGCAATCCAATCGGGGTTTGACGATATTGCGGAAGTATGTCTTCTAACGTGTTAATTGACAAAAGCTTATCCATTTGGTCCGTTTTATATTTTAGTGTTGATTTTCATATTGTTGTTTAAAAAGATTTGACAAGACGGATACCAATAGAGTAGTCACCGTATTCTGGTGTGACATTGTCGCGATATGCTGACCTGCAACATTTTACACAATCATTCCAACTTCCGCCACGGCGTACATGGGTTTTTCCGGAAGTTGCATCTTTCCGGTTTACGATTATACCCGGATGTTTTTTTCTGCCGGTAGCATCGCTAAACAGATCGTACTTCTCACATGTTACTTCGTATCTGCTCATCATGAAAGCACTTAAGTTTACCTGATGCATAGTTTCATTATCATCTCTTTCTGCCTCACAGGCCGGACTTCCCACATTAAATGTTCCGGCGGGAATAGTAACCCACTCAATGGCAGGCTTGTTTTGAACAGTAACAATCAACTCATAGCTTATAAACGTTAAAATAAAAAATGCTTTCAGCATGGGTTGATTATTTTTTGTTGTTTTTATGGTATGGAACTTGTTTGTAACTGTCAAATCTGGGTTCTTAGAAGAAAAAGTCCGGGATAATTTTAATGGTCCGATTTCATTTATTTTACTTACTTAATCCTTGAAACTGGAATCGCGATCTTTTAGATTATGAAGGTTGATGATTTGTGTCCAGAAATTAAACTATCTATTGGTTTAAAGATGTTTATGGATAATTGAAAGAATTCCTTCTCTGGTAAAAGGTTTACTCAAAAAATCATCACAGCCGGAAGCCATGGCATTTTCTGTATCAGTAACGAATGCGGTCTGGGCAATCACAGGAAGATTTGGAAAATGCTCCTTGATTATTTTTGTTGCAGTATAGCCATCCATTAACGGCATCTTCAGATCCATTAACACCAGATCGAAATTGTTTGCTTTACATAGATTAACTGCTTCATTTCCGTTCAATGCTCTCATTATTTTTACTTGAGGATCAGACAAAAAATGTAATATAAGATTGAAATTCTGATCATCATCTTCCGCTACAAGAATAATTACTGGTTGTTTGAACTTCAAATATTTAAAGTCTTTTATTTCCTTTTCCCTCTGAACTTCGGATTCAGAATTAATATAAGGAACATTGAAATAAAATGTCGAACCCTTGCCTGGTTCGGATTGTAGCCATATTTTTCCTCCAAGAAGTTCTGTGTAAGCTTTAGAAATTGCCAGGCCAAGACCTGTTCCACCATATTGCCGTGAGAGTTCATTTTCAACCTGATAAAAGTTTTCAAAGATCCTTAAGTGCTGATCGTCTATTATCCCAATTCCGGTATCTGACACAAAAAATTCTATCATAGATTCTTTAACTTTGTAGCCAATTTCAACTTTCCCGTTTTTGGTGAATTTGAGAGCATTGCTAATCAGATTTGACAAAATTTGAATCAGCTTTGTACTATCTGTTTCAATCTGGGCATCTTCTTTTCTAAGGCCGGGAGTGACTTGAATAGAATTGCTATTCTCGACAGCTTTTAATTGGAACTGTGTATAAAGGCTCTCTAAAATATCGTTGATATTAACTTTAGTAATACTTTTCTTAAGAATATTCGCTTCAATACTTGAGATATCAACAATATCATTAATTATTGAAAGAAGCTGGTTACTTCCTTCCTGAATTGCTTTGATAAAAGATTTCTGATTTTCAGAAGTAGTGTCTTCTTCCTCAAGAATAGTAGAAAATCCGATTATCGCATTCATTGGTGTCCTGATCTCGTGAGAAATATTATGAAGAAATGCTGTTTTCAGGCGATCACTCTCTTCTGCTCTGTCTTTAGCTTCTTCAAGTTTGAGTTCAAAATGCTTTCTTTCATCAATGTCACGCAAAGATCCTTCAATACCATCTGGGTTACCTTCAGAATTGAGTAATAAATGTGCGTTTAGAGAAGTATATTTAGTCATTCCGTCTTTAGTTCTCATTCTGACTTCATAATCCCATACTTCGCTGTTCTTTGATAATTTTTCCAGCAATTGATTTCTTTCTTCCGGATAATAATAGAATATTGATACTGGCACTCCGATCAGTTCCTGAGAAGTATATCCTGATAATCTTTGTATTGACGGACTAATTTCTGTTATAATTCCATCATTATTAATCCGGTAATAGACATCCTGAATATTTTCGAATATGCTTCGGTATTTTTTTTCACTCTCCTCCAAAGCTTTTTGAGTCAGTTTTCTATCGGTAATATCCTTTAAAATATGAACTGATGACTCAAATTTCCCATCAGCATCGGGTATCGGCCAGACTTGTAAATGGTAAAATTTGTTATCCTGTTCATATTCGAATGAGGTACTTTCAGCGAATTGTTTAATCTTTGCACATGGACAATCTGGAATTGGTCCTGATGTATTATGAATACACTCATAGCACTTGCTACCAATAGTTTTTTCAACAGAAAATACGGGATTCTCCAGTCCGGCACGGTTCATTGCCAGGATCTTATAGTCTTTTGAAACGATATAAACAGTATCTGAAATAGCATCAAAAGTGCTCACCCACCTCAAAGCTGCTGCCTCGAGATCCCTGCTCGCCTTTATTCTTTCAGTAATGTCCCTGCAACTTCCATATAAAAAGCCCCCGGGCAATATAACAGCATTTAAATCTACAGGTAAAAATGATCCATCCTTTTTAAGAAGTTCAAGTTCTCCGATAACTTTTCCTTCAGCAAGCAATCTATTAAAAAGCATATTAAATTTATCAATAAGGTTTTCAGGAGCAAGGTCGGTAATAGTTTTCGAGATCATTTCTTCTCTGGAGAATCCCAACATTTCTGTAACCCTGTTATTTGTAAAAACATACCTTCCGGTTTGATCAGCAACAAAAATTGCGTCGGCAGAGTTTTCTGTTATTGTTCGGAATTTTTCTTCACTTTCCCTTAATTCTATTTCTGCTTTAATTTTGTCTTGCTTAAGGCTGGCTTCCTCCAGTGAATGTTCAACAGCGGTTGCCAGGCGCTTCAGATTCTGTTTAAGAAGATAATCTGAGGCCCCGTATTTCAGCATCTGAACAGCTATATCTTCACCAAGAGTTCCGGAAACTATTATAAAAGGTATTTCAGGATAACATTCAGAGCAGATCTTAAGAGCTGATATGCCATTAAATGACGGCAAATTATAATCCGCCAGGATTATGTCGAAATGATTTTGTTCAAGCTGATATCTGAAATCCTTTTCACAATCAACCCTTGTATAATCTATTTTGAAGGGGAGTGTTCCTAGCTCAGTCAGAACAAGCTCTGAATCATCCGGATCGTCTTCTAGATGAAGGACCTTAATTAATTCATCCTCTTTCATTGCTTAAATATTTAAGTTTTTAACGGAGGTTTATTAATAATACCCCAGAAAGCACCTACGAGCTTAACTGCCTCTATAAACTCATTAAATACAACTGGTTTTACAACATATGCATTTGTTCCCAGACGGTACCCTTCAATTATGTCCTTTTCTTCATTTGAAGATGTAAGAATCACTACCGGGATCATTTTTGTCTGATCGGTTTCTCTAATCTTTTTCAGAACTTCCATACCACTGACCTTAGGAAGTTTTAAGTCAAGGAGAATTACAGCTGGGTTACCACTTTCCCTTGATTTCCACTTGCCCTTGTAAAAAAGATAATCAAGAGCTTCTGATCCATCTCTTGCGATATCCAATTCATTTGCAAGGTTATTTTTCTTTATGGCGTCGATTGTCAGTTCCAGGTCATTTTCATTATCTTCAACAAGCAATATTCTATTAAGCTGGATTTTCATATTAATAGATTTTTAATTAGGATAAAAGATTATATCATAGTCTCTTTGGAAGAGTAAAAAAGAAAGTCGCCCCTTCATTTTCTACTCCTTCAGCCCAAACAGATCCGTTATGCTTATGTATGATTCTTCGAACAGTAGCGAGACCGATACCAGTTCCCTCAAATTCCTCATTGGTATGCAGCCTCTGGAAGACACCAAATAATTTATCTACATACTGATTATTAAAACCGGCTCCATTGTCCTTAACAAAAATTGTATATTCCTTTTTACTTTTATCGTAAAATCCGATTTCGATTACTGCGTTTTTTTTCTTACTGGTAAACTTTATCGAATTTAAGATCAGATTCTGCAACACAAGTTTGATTAGTGTAGAATCTGCAATAACATCAGGAAACTGGCTTATCTTCCATTCAATCTTCCTGCCTTTGGTAATATCAGCGGCTTCTTTTATAATGTTCTTAATGATAGCATTTAATGATAGTTTGACTGCCTTTAATTCAGCTCTTCCATGGCGTGAGTAGGTTAGTAGTTCATCTATCAGCAGACTCATTCTTGATGCTGCATTTTTTATTTTACCGGTTAGCCTGGTTATTTCCGGATCATTTTTATCTCTAAGTTCTGATTCAAGCTTTTCTGAAAATCCTATTACATGTCTCAGGGGTGCCCGAAGATCGTGAGATACCGAATAAGAAAAAGCTTCCATTTCATGATTGGCTTCTTTCAATTGAACGGTTCGATCTTCAACACGCTGTTCCAGGGTTTCATTGAGTTTTATTATTTCTTCTTCAGCATTCTTACGCGCGTTAATATCTATTACAAAGCCTATTACATTCAAGGGCGCTCCATTATCATCATTTTTGACGATAGCGCCTATATCATAAAACCATTTATATTCTCCTGCACTGTTCATAATACGATATTCAACCTCGTATTTTTCTGATAGTCTGCTTAAGTGCATTTTCATCGCGTTCATTGCTTTGTCTAAGTCCTCCGGGTGAATCAATGCTGTGAAATCAGTATAATGCTTAAATTTTTCAGGCTGATAACCCAACATAGTGGCTTTAAGTTTATCAAATGTTACTTTGCCAGTACTGATTTCCATTTCCCACCATGCCATATTTGCTGTTTGCATTGCAAGGTCAAGCCTGGAGCTCTTCTCTCTCAGTGCTTCTTCAGCCAGTTTCTTTGAGGTTATGTCCATATTAAACCCATACCATGTTACACTTCCGTCAGGCAATCTTTCAGGTGTTGAGTTGGAATAGATCCATTGTATTTCCCTGCCTGGTATCTGCACTCTGAATTCGCAGGTAAAATATGTCAGATGTTCAGCTGAATATTCAATATCATGAATTACTCTTTCCACGTCATCCTTATAAATTACCCGGCCAATAGGAGAAAAATCAGCCACAACATCTTCGGGTGTGCATCCAAAAATATTTCGGATTCCTTCCGAGGCTATTGGTACATAGTATGTCCCATCAGGTCGACGTGTGAATTGAAAGATTAAATCAGGCACATTTGCTGAAAGCTTTCTGAATTCTATATCCTTTTCCCGAATTTTTTCATCTGCTATCTTTTGTTCTGTGATATCATTGCAAATTCCAATCATTCTCAAGGGCTGGCCGTTTGTGTCATAAAATGCTTTACCGGTGGCATTGATCCATCGTATTTTTCCATCCGGAAGTCTAACCCTGTAATTGTTTTGCAGGTTGATTTTGTTTTTCAGGGCTTCTGCAATTTTTAATTCAGCCTGTTCTTTATCGTCGGGATGTAGTGCAGCTCTCCAGGTGTCGAAAGATGCATCTGCAACTTTCATATCGGTACCGAAAAGTTCATACATCTGTTCTGACCAGATAATTTTGTTTGTGGCTACATCCCAATCCCATACTCCGGAGTGGGATGAATTCAAAGCAAGATCCAAGCGGATGCCAGTTTCCTGTAACGCCTCACTAGCTAATTTGCGTTCGGTAATGTCCTCAATAATACCCAGGTTATAAAGAAACTGACCATCACTATCATAGGTGGATGTAACTGTCAGCGAACCCCAAACCACCTGCCCGTCTTTCCTGATGTAGCGTTTTTCTGTCTTATAAACTGCCAACTCTTTATTCATTAGCTTATGGACATTCTTAATATCATTCTCCAGATCATCCGGATGGGTTAAGTCTTTAAATGTTAATTTACGGATTTCAACTTCATCATAACCCATGATTCTGCAGAACATAGGATTTGCTTTTTAAACCGGAATTCTTTATCTGCCATTACCATGCCGAAAGGACCATTTTCATACAACTTTGTAAATCTGAACTCGCTTTCATAAAGCTGTTCTTCCCGAAGTTTACGCTCGGTTATATCTATGGATAAAATAAATACTCCTTCCGGAACCGGTTGAATACTCAAATCGAACCAGCCATGACTTCCATCCGGATAAACAAATTCATTTTCAAGATGACTCGCGGTTTTTTCTTCAATTGTCTGTTTAATGATTCGAAAAACTTCTGTTTTTTCAATTCCAGGCCACATGTCCTGATACCGGTTACCTATCAATTCTTCATTAGGGCGACGATTATGGATCTCTGCAGTTCGATTCAGATAGATGTATTTCCAATCAAAACCAATTATCTGGCACCCTTCCAAAAGATAGTCAAGTGTCGACTGGAATCTTTCCTCACTTTTTGCCAGGGTTGCAATCTTGCTTTGTCTCTCTGCTTCAATGGCCCTTAGATTTGCCTGACGCATTGCCTCAGAGACCCCAGCGATCATGGCACCTGTTATTGCAAATACAAATAGTCCGATAACATCGCCATGAGTCTTAATAAATGGCTGTGGAACTATGAGAAACCATAAAAAGTAACTGATGCTGCAAGCCAGTATGGTTCCAAGTAATCCGGCCCAAAGTCCGCCAAAAACCGAAACAATCATTACTGCAGGATAAAATGTCAGCCATGCCAATGTAGAGTCTAATGATTGCAATGGCCAGATTCTAAGTAAGGATGCAAGAATGATAAGGGAAAGTGTTATTGTTAAACGCTTCCATGTAAATGGAGTAAGTTGATTCAGTTTCATGTTAATATCCTTTAAGTTACCAAATGATTGAAGTGGAGAGCAAAAAAGGAACCTGAACACAGAAATCTAAAAGAACCTTCAATATATAAATAATAAATGATGTTTTAAGAAGAAAGTCATATTTATGCTATTTGTAAAACAATTTTCAGGTCATTTTTTGAGCGTCATTATGGGTATAAATTAAGAATATTACTGCTATTTATATAGGTAAACAGTAGAATACAGTATAAAACAGTAATAAACATTGATAATATTTGAAAAATGTTGTAATTTTATAGTATAACTAATTTCTTTAACCATGGAAAAAGCTAATGGATTAATTGAAGTTTTCAAAATATTTCAGAATGCTGAGTCATATTTTGAAGAGCGAAGTAAGGATCAATCGAAAAGACTAATCCTTAATCAGTTGCTGATTATTTGCGTATTTACATTTCTTTATGGAATTGTCATGGGCAGTTATCATAGCTTCCTTCAGTCACTTATTGCCGGATTAAAAGTGACTTTTCTGTTTATTAGTGCAATTCTGATTTGTTTCCCGTCATTCTATGTAATTCAGCAGGTCCTGAGTTCCAAAATGACACTGAAACAAATGATATTTATAATTCTGAGCGGTTTTGTACTTACCGCTGCCATTGCTATCTCTTTCGCACCAATTGTAATATTGTTTCAGTTAACAGGGGGGAACTACCATTTCCTGCAGCTTCTGCATGTATCAATATTTGTCTTCTCAGGGATCTTCGGTATGAGATTAATGATTGAAGCGTTGAAATTTGCCTGTGAGAAAAAAGATATTTATCCGCGTATCGGGGTCAATGTTTTCAGAATCTGGATGATAATACTTGCTTTTGTCGGAATACAGATAGCCTGGAACCTGCGTCCTTTTCTGAGTAACAAGACCGAGGAATTTAAGCTCTTCAGGAAATATGAGGGTAACTTTTATACCGCAATAATCTATTCAGTCCAACAGCTTACGAACCCTGCAATTCCTGACAATCAAAATGATTTCAATGAGGATAAACGAAACCCAATAAATGAAAAATCACAAATTAACGACACAGCATTGGTGAATCTGCTGAACAAGCTTAATGGTACAGATACAACTGTAACTTTAACCTTTAAGAGGAGGTAAGGATGGATGAAATTATGACGATTGAGGAAGTAGCAAAGTATTTAAAGCTAAAGCCGCAAACCATTTACACATGGGCTCAGAATGGAAAAATCCCGGCGGCAAAACTGGGAAAGGAGTGGAGATTTAAAAGATCCGTTGTCGATAAATGGTTTAACCAGCATATTGATCAGAGGTTTTCTGACTACTTATAAAAGTGAGCATAATCCGATCAAGACCTTTCTTAGTTCATTATTTTATACTGCAGGAGCAATGGTTCCCTGTTTTAACCTTCTCAAAACACTCCCTGCCTTCTTTGAATGAATAATAAGCCAGCCCGAGTGTGCCGATAGAATCGATGTATGGTATTTTAAATAGTTCGTATGTTACACTGGCAATTAAAACGATAACTGACATATAGATGCATACCTGTGTGCATTCTGCATCTGCAATTATCGCATTCGAATTGAGTTCCTTTCCGATTTTCCTTTTGCCATAAACAAGCAGTAACATAACGACTATCGATAACAGGGAGATTATAATTCCCCAAAGAGTCGTTACAGGCTTATGATCTGTAACAATATTATAAGCACTTGAAATAACCAGACCTGCTGTGAGTATATAAAATGAAACACCGGTTATTTTTAATGCTGTCCGTTCAAAATCATCCCTGCTGCCATTTGGGTTATTCCTGATTCGTATTATCATATGAGCAATACCTACTCCTGAAAGAACTTCTATAAAACTGTCAAAACCGAAACCCAACAGAGTTAAACTTTCATCGGTATAACCAAAGTATACTGAAAACAGACCCTCCAGTATGTTATAGAAGATTGTGAAAAGGGCAAGATACCAGGCATATTTATAAAGCCTATGTTTATCCATAATTTCCGGAAGATAGGTTTTTATTCTATATACAACAAGAAGCTATCGCCATTGTTCAGCAGGTCGGTTTTTGAGGATTCTGATAGTCTTTTTTTGTTATAATGACAGATGACTTTTCTATTTTTTCGTTTCGCCACCATAATACGGTCTGAAAGATCAAACTGCTTGATGATAAAATATTTAGGGTTATATGGTTTATGTATTGATTTCAGCTGTATCGTTCTGATATACTTATAATATTTGAATTCTGAGTTTTTCAACTATTACTTATTTCAAGAAGGACCATCACAGTTCCCATGTCGAGTAAGCCATGCATGATTGCAAAATATGGGAATAATTTTGGGACGATTATAGAGGGTGATGCCAATCAGACAGGCGAAGGGTAAGTACATTAAAAGCCTGTATATTAAGAATTTCAAGTCTGGAATAAAAGGCAATGTACAATGCTGGGCAGATAAAAATAATACAGGGAAGAAGACTGCTAACCACTTTTTATTCAGTTGTTTTTTTAGCGCAGGCATAATATAGCCAAAGTAAGTTGCTAATTCTCCAAATGCAATAGTAACAGGAAACAAGACCAATAAAACATATATCAATGGAAGCGGGATTGGGTTAAACATCATGTTATATGGAACAGCCGAATCTCCCCACAGCCAGATGCTAAGATAGTAATTAGGGAAAAAAAACACCGGGCCACAAACCAGGGTAAGACCTAAAAATAAAAGGATGTCTTTTTTAAATGAGGTTTTGTCTACTCTAAACAAATCCAGAAAACGGAGTCCCTCCGACTTAAAGACATATATTAAAAAGATAATACTAAAAAGGTTTGTTACTGATGCTGATAATAACCAATATTTTACTGATTGCTCAAAAGAACTTAACAGGAGTGCAATTAATAGCTGAAAAACCAGAAATAACACTAGCCGGCTTGGCAGAAGAAATATAGATGGTATTATTTTCGAATTCATTGATGATTTAAGATTTGTTTTATTATGAATGGCATCGGAAGGAAATTCTGAATGCTATAAATGAATTGAGAAGGAGAAAGTTTTTACTACATTTTAAGTACAATTAATACTCCTGTTATAAAATCAATTAAATTTAAAAGGCAGTGGGCTCCGATACCAAGAAACAGGTTTTCTTTTCTTTTTACCAGATATATTAAGGGTAATACACCAAATGTGCGAACGACAATCATCCATGGCGTCCAGGTATGATATAGTGCAAATAATCCACTGTGTGTTATTTCTGTCCAGCCTTTCAGGCTGTCTGGCATTCTTGGTAAAAGGTATCCTCTGAAATAAAACTCTTCAATAATTGGTACGACCAAGACCATAATGGGAAGAAAGAGAAGATATGTGAATAGAAGCTTTGATTTTGTCAGTGTAGAATCCAATCCCATGTCAATAATTGTATCAGCAGGCAGCCAATTGAAAAAAGTCATGAGAAATGTCGAAGTAAAACCGAGTATTTTAAACAGAACACCGGCAATTACAATAATCAATGGGATGAATAAAAGATATTGCCAAAATGGGATAGGTTTAAAATATTGAATTACACCTTTAAAGAGATTCTAAGAAGTCACTTTCTTCTGGTAGATTAAGAACCCTAATTCAAAAGGAATTAAAATGACTGTACCAGAAATAATAAGTGCCATAAGTGTTGGAAAACCATTTGCCTTTACAATCGGGCTTAAAATATAATAAGCTATTCCGCCCAGTATTCCCGGTAAAAGATGCAAGGCTATTGACTTTAAGAGGGTGTGTCTGGTAATATTATTTTCCATATTCTAAAACTGAATAAATGAATACACATAAACTTCTTCTGCTAACAATTTATTTAATCACTGCAATTCAGCTATAAATTAAATGGTGGCCAACTCATGTATATGAAACATGACAGAATCAATTTCTTTGCTAAGGTTTCTGTAGTAAAAATAGGAAAGTTTCAGTAATTAAAAACTAATGTCGATGGGCAAATGTGTCAGGTAAGACTTTTATCTGATCAGAAACAGTGGGGGATAGAGCTTATTAAAAGGGCATAAAAGTGTAATTGGGTTTTACGGAACCAGGCAAAGATTATGACAAGTTTTAATTTCAGTTATCCATACAATGGCCTGTTGGCTGGCGAATGAGAATACCTATACCATCCAGGTTAGATTAAGTGCTAATTTTAAACTGTCATGCAGGTACGAATTTGTCCTGTGTCATTTAGGTTTTATAATGCTCTTTGAATTCTTCGCCTCATGTCTGTTTGATAAAAACATTGCGAGAATAGTAAATGACAGTGAAAGCATACCCAGAAAGGGTCCCATATTCGATTTTGAAATCAGGTCCTGATAATCGATGAAAAACAGATTTGAAACTAATAATGCAAAAGAAAGGCCAGCAATAATTAACCTGAATTTTCTCATATTTTAACTGTTTTGTAATGAACACTTGAATCCAGTTTGAAATTTAATAAAAATTCCAATATGTTGCGTGCGATCCCGGGACCTCGCTTTTGAGTCAAAGTGTGACAAACAATATGCCCATATTGCCCGTGTTAACTGATCGCTTTTTTATTATCATTTTCTCTGTATTCCAGAATATCACCTGGCTGACAGTCTAACGCATTGCAAATAGCTTCAAGGGTCGTAAACCTGATTGCTTTTGCTTTTCCGGTTTTTAGAATAGAAAGATTAGACAGGGTTAAATCAACTTTCCCCGACAGCTCATTGAGCGACATCTTTCGTCGCGCCATCATTACATCCAAGTTTACTATGATTGGCATGGCTTATACAGTTAAATCGTTTTCATTCTGGATTTCAACTCCTCTCGAAAAAATAGTAGCCAGAACATAAACTACAGCTGCCATTAATAAAAATGCACTGCCATCTTCCCAGAATTTATCCAGCGTGCCAGGTTCTAATCCGTAATGAACCATACTTTGTGATATTTCACGGGCTATTAAACTAATTATCCCTATTTCGAGAGTGATATAACTGATTTTTTTAAACTGGTCGGCAACATAAGTATTGAATGGTTTCTCCAAATCAAGTTTATGTAAAAGCATTATTACTACATAGAACAGATATGCCTTTGAAATCGAGATTGTCAGGATAAAACCGTACATACCGAAATACACCCAAATGTTAGTATTATAAATTTGACTGAGGTCCAGCTTCTGATAAAGGTTATGGACAACTTCAGGATTGAAGAGACTCAAAACAAAATTAACTATAAGTGCTCCGGCTTCGATGCACAAGCCAACGAATATGATCCAGCCAATTATTTGAAGGCCTATAAATACGAGATTGTTTCTTTTTGTCATAATACTTAAGATTAGAATTATGGCTCAAAGATAATAAAAAATTATTGATAAACAATATATATGTAATAAATATCAAAAAATATTTAATGAATATATATTTATTTCTTTTTATTTTTCTGTGTGATGGTTGTCACTGTTCATATAGGCCAACGGTCAAATTGCATGTGTGTATATCTGGTGGATATAACTAAATTTCAAATTGTTATTGAGAATGATCGCTAACAGTTCGGCGGTTGGGGTAGAAAAAGATTATTATCCCTACCATCTGTGTTAGGCGCCGGAGTTTTTAAATCCCGACAGATGAGTGAAACCTGTCACGCCAAGATAAAGCAATCCAGTCAGCTGAGCGTAGGGATGAGAGATTTGTAAAAGGGAAGAAAATTGTCAGGTGATAGATTTTTATGTCTGCCAGTCATGGTTAAGCTGTCCGTATGTCATTATCAGTTAAGGATATTTAGGAGAATAAAAATCCTTAGATTTAATAGGAATACTGGTTTGTTGTTAGGTTGTTGAGAATCTATTTATATTAGTCTGTATATAATTTTATTATTCAACTCTCCTAGATTCAATTCTGCTACCTGTTATCGTTCTGGTAATGCTGAATGCGGAAATATTGATTATTGACATTATTTGGTCATTGTACTGTGATGAGATTAATTTATCACTTTTAGCACCGTCCATGTCACCAAGGACTTCCTTTACTTTAGATCTTGATTCGTAAAACTCAAAATTAAACCGGTTGTCTGTAATTGCCTCATTGTAGAGCTTTAAAGCTTTTTCATACTTTTGTTTTTCAAAATATCTTTTAGCATTTTTATTATAATCAATAGGTTGTGTGTTTTTGTAAATTCTATACCTGAAAATGAACAGATAGTTTTTGTCAATTGGTATATTATTTATTTTAGCAGGACTCCATTCCTTTTCCAGATCATTTATTGCGACTAATGAACTGTTAGATAGAGAAATATCCGGAGAGCTTACCACTGCTAAGCTGGTGAGTTTGCCTTCCTTTGTAATGGTACACGAAAGAACTACATCACCCTCTATCTTTGGCGATGACCCTTCTCTAGGGTAAAGAACCCTGCGGGCAAAAAATTTATTAAGATCTCCCTTTAGATATTCTGCCTTTTTATTTCCTAAGGTAGGATCAGAAATTTGAATTGACTGACTTTTCCCATTCATCAAATAAGTCAGGAGAATCATTATAGCTATTAATATTTTCTTCATATTTCGATAGTATTTTCAGTTACCTAAAGTTAATATTCTACAATAATATTTTACCTGTTTTAAATTTTTTTAATCTGCAGATTAATGTGATTTGGATAGTCAAATTAGATTTTTCAAGGAGATTGATTTTAGATTTAAAAGTCTGTAAGTCAGGGTTAAGCCGTTATCTGGCTTTGTCGTTAGCATGAGTGAGCATTAGTGAGCAGGATTTGTCAGGGATGGCCGGCTCCGAAAATTGGCAAGATGATAAAATGATCAAAAGAAAAAGGAGCGTTCGGGCCCCTGAATTACTTGCAGTTTTTGCTCGGCTGGCGTTCACGTCACCAGGCAAAAATTGTGACAAGTTTATTACCCCAACCATCCGGGTTAGCATTTGTGCCTAGATTAAAACTGTCCCGATATGAAGAACTTGTCACAATAACTGAAATTTGTCACGGTTTTCAGTCCTGGATTATGGGCAGGATTTATCTAGGTATTGTTTTTTGATATAGTTTTTGTGGAACTGATTTAGCAGTTATCAAGAATTAGCTCGATTGCGTCATAACTGATAGCGTCAAACATTACCTGAACATTCTTTGTGTACTCAGAATCATGACTCATAATGGCATCTTTGACAATAAAAGCCTTATAATCATGGTTCTGAGCTCCAATTTTACTAGCCAATACACAACCTATGGCACTAAAACCGCAAAGGAACACTGTATTACAGCCTTTTTTCTTTAGAATATCATCAAGTATTGTTTTGTTGAAACTGTCAGAATATGTTTTGATAACCTGAGTGTCTTCTGATTTAATTTTAATTGTATCTGGATATTCGAATTCTTCAGAATTTGGTAATTGTCCGGTTTCATTATTACTGTGGTAAATACGGATGATTGGAAAATCATGTTTTCTAAAGAGATCAATTAAAAGATTAATGAAGAAAAATGCAAGTTCCTTGTCTCTTTGTGCGATAGATGTTAGATATCTATTTTGGACATCAATTATTAGTAAAGCTGGTTTGATGTCTCTTCTTTTTTTTGATTTATCTGCCATGATAGTTTCTTAGTTGTATAGTGCGAAATTAATAAATATTTGTAGAAAGAATCATTCGAAATTGTTCAAAGTCAGTGTCATCGGTGAGTGATTGCCAAAATCGTGCAAAAGCAAATTTATTATGTGTTTTGAATACTTGTTGCTGTGGAGTCCTTGCCTTTTTCGTTAGCATTTGTGCGATCTGTCAAGGGTTACATAATTGTCACACTATAAGTAAACTGTCCCGGCAGGAGCGGACCGCGCATAAATACTATCGGTCTGCCGGTAACAGGTGTTTTTGTTGGTGAGTCCACCTAAGGCCGCAGGCAGGAAATATAGTGGGGATCAGTCATTTAATAAGGCCATATGGGAGCGAACCAGGGCGTGGTTTTTTGCCTGATGAAGTATCGTGGTGCAAACATGAACGATGCCAGGATTAACTTATGGTGCAGGATTTAATAGCCGGCAGATGCACCAATCCGGGTTTACGGACATGATAAATTCTCTCCGATGCAGGAATATAACGCAAAAACCGTGACAAAAAAAATAATTGCTACTGTCCGTGTTTGCATTTCGTGATATTTTATTTGTCTTAATCACTTTGAAACTCACAATATATTTTTAGCTTTGTAGCACAAAGTTCTTTGTATTATTCTAAGTTATAATAAAGTAATAATTTAAAAAATTAGCATTATGAACAGCTTATCTATTATCGGGAAAACATTCAGTTGGATTTTCGGAACTGCTACCTTTTTGGCGGGCATAATCAATACATTTTGGGGGAACGATCCGTTTTTTGGAATTTTCTTGATTATTGTATCGGTATTTTACTTTCTGCCAGTGAATATATTAATTATGCTGACAAAAAAAGTTTCGCGTATTTCAATTGGTCCTAGATTGGCGATTTTAGCAAAAGTTCTTGTCGGCATTTTTATCTTTATTGCAGTTCTTGGTGTAGGTGAGATATTTGATAAAATAAACTTGATGATGGCTGATTTAAATTTTTAAGTTAAAGTTTGGAACGAATGTAAATCTTCTGCTAATTCTCGATCTCATGAAGGCTAACGGCTCTGCGGTTGCGCAATTTTTACCATCCCGGCTGAAGAGTGAAAACTGTCACGTCACCAGGCAAAAATTGTGACGAGTTTATTACCCCAACCATCTGCGTTAGGTGGTCGTAGCAATATTAAAATCATTTTATCATTTGATTATCGGCCATCCCTTCAGGTATCCAATGGAAATCAAGAATTTATCTGTTTCTTCCATTGTCGAGAAGAAAGTTGGATTTTCACCTTTGTAATAATTGAAAAAACCATGCCCGAGTCCTTCAAAAGGGACAACTTCACAATTATTGTCATATTTTTTCATAGTCTCACAGAATCTGGTAGCCTGATGAAAGGGCACTGCATTATCTGCTGTCCCATGGAATATGATTGTTGGTGGCACCCCTACGGATAGGTGATGAATTGGAGAAATTTCTGTCTCTCTACCCGCGAAAGCTTTGATTAACTTTTTTGGTAAATTATTCACTATCTCTGGCACATCAAGTACAGGATTATAGAGCACCAATGCATTTGGTACTGAGCTTATACTCAACTCTTCAGTTGTCTCATCAAAGTCTTTTATCAAGGCGGTACATGCTGCCATGTGACCGCCGGCACTTCCTCCTGCTGCTACGATTCGATTTTCATCAATACCAAACTCACTGGCGTGTGCTCGTACATAACGAATGGCTGATTTCGCATCTGCCACACATTCAAATGGTGTAGCTCCCTGCCGCTTTCTGACCCGATATTCGACACTTATTGCTACCATCCCACGTTCAGCCAGATACTTACACTGAGGTATAAACTGCCAAGCATGTCCTCCAGACCAAGCACCTCCGTGAAAAAATACTATTGCAGGGAATTCTTCCATATCATTTCGTACAGAAGGCTGAAAGATGTACAGTTTTAGTTTTGTCAATCGGATAGTTTTATAAACCTTGGTTTGCATTACATATCCATTGTCTGGAACTTGTGAATAAATTAATCCTGTAAAGGAACTTATCACAACTAGAAGCAAAAAAATTGGGAGTTTGTATTTCATGTTGTGTTTCATTGAAATATAGTCTCTTTTGGAACATAGGAACTTAATTGTAAAAGTACAAAACTAAAATTAGTCCGTTAGGTGGTCGTAGCAGTTTTTAACAATGGCAATCCGAAAATAGTGACTTTCTGAAATAGTCATGTTGTAAATATATTTGCCTTGTAATGAGTTGTTTAATAAATTTGTAATAATTGACAATTCTTCTTTTAGTTTAATTCTAATGAATCACAAACCTTATGAAAAAAATTAGTTTAACAATCATAGTGATGGTCGTCCTGCTGATTCTTTCGAATGGTCTCCAAGCGCAAACTTCAGGTGATAAACTTGATCAAGTTGAATTAATGAAACAATTTACTGGAAAATGGAAATGCGAAATAGCAAAAGACACATCAGAAGTTATGGAGGCCGTACCTTATGGAAAAGGTTTTGAAGTGCATTATATGTTTGTTGGGTCAGGCAACATATTTATGGAAGGTAAACAACTTTGGGGCTTTGATTCGAAGTACGAAAATTTCATTTGCTACTCACTCTCAACTGGAGGCAAATTTCAATATTTTACTGGGAAGTTCACAACAGATAAAAAAATTTATTGGGAAGGTAAAAGTCTCATTACTCCCGATAAAATACTTTCAAGATATGATTATGAATTTTTATCACCTGATTCATTTAGCATTCTTGAAGGGAAGAATCCAGTCCCATTTGTTTATAAACGAGTGAAATAGTAATGATTAGCTCGCAATTTGAAAATAATTAAGGTAATAAATCCTAGTCAATATACAGAATTTATCAATACCATTACGTGTCCTGACCTCGCCCTCCGAAGCGTTTTTCACGCGTAGGAGGGTGCCGAAAAACTGTCCCGGCAGACAAGCCACCATGGCGCATTTTTTGCCATCGCGACAGAAGAGTGAAAACTGTCACGATGAAACGAATTTGTCACGGTGTGCAAAAGTTGATTACTAATCAAGCCGGTTGATTAGTCACGATAGCCAGGCAGCGTGTTCTTTTAGTCTTTTAATATGTTTGAATTCTGGTGCTTTTAACTTTTTTTGCTTTTCAAGATCAAAGTCGTTCTGAAGTCCAAGCCAGAATTTAGCAGAATTACCAAAATAGTAACTCAGTCGTATAGCCGTGTCGGCAGTTATGCTTCGGTTGCCTTTGATAATCTCGGATGTTCTGGTCTGTGGAATTCCAAGGTCCTTTGAAAGTCTATAGGCAGATATATTCAAAGGGATGAGAAATTCTTCCAGCAGTATTTCTCCGGGGTGAATATTTGATAGCTTTTCCATTTTATACTATTTATGATAATCCATTATTGTAACATCACTCGAATTTCCATCGTCCCATTTAAAAACAATTCTCCATTGGTCATTAATCCTGATGCTGTAAAAGTCACTCATATTGCCTGAAAGTTTCTCAAGCTTATTTGATGGTGGAATCTTTAAGTCAATCAAGTTCTGTGAGTTATTAAGCATCCTTAATTTTCTTCTTCCAATTTGTTGTATCTCCTGGGGTAGGTTTTTAACTCTATCCCCATTCCATATTTTTTCAGTATCCTTAGTCCCAAAAGAGGTAATCATTTTCCGTTTAGCGTTACTAACGTCAAAGATAAGTAGTTTATTTCAATAATTCAAATCTTAATTACAAAAACTAATTTGTCCATTTTGCTGTTAGGCGCCGGAGTTTCTAAATCCCGATAGATGAGCAGGATTTGGATGTCACGATAAAGTTGTCCAGATGAGTGAGTCCCGATAAGTGAGCAGGATTTGTCACGGTTTGATAAAATTGTCACGACGGTGATGCAAAAACCATGACAACAGCGCGATGGCCGACAGCCCCATTGGCTTTGTCTCGGTAGCAGGATTTGTCACGGTACAAAAAGTTAAATAAGAGGGTGCAAATTAAGGTGATAGACATTGGGCTGATTACGAATTGGTCCGGGCTGGCGAAGGCAATTACCTATACCATCCGTGTTATGCTTAGGCGTTATTTTTAAATTCTCTCTCAAGCAGTTTAATTGTCAAGTCAAGTCCATCTGTCATTTTTAATTTTTCGGAGATTTCACCTGCCCTTTTTTTAAACTCACTATTATTTACACAATTTTTAATAGCTGAAGAAATTGCATTTGCAGTCAACTTTTTAAAATCGCAAGTCTTAGGTCCAAGTCCAAGTTTTATAATCTGTTTTCTGTTTTCAAATTGGTCAGCCATAAATGGGAAAACTGCTTGTGGGATAGCAGCTCTTGCTGCTGCTGCCATAGTCCCTGTACCTCCATGATATACTATTGCTGCAAGTCGTGGAAATAGTAATTCAAAAGGAATTTCATCGACATAAAGAATATCAGTTGAGTTATTCTCTTGCAGATTTGCCCATCCTTTTGAAACTATTAATCTTTGATTTGTCTCTTTCGAGACTTGGTTAAAAATAAGATTGTACTTTTCAGGTCGATCTACTGGATTACTACCAAATCCAATATAAATCGGAGGTTTCCCTGATTTAAGGAAATTGTCCACATATTCAGGTAATCCATCTTGTGCTATGAACAACATATATCCTGTTTGAGTAAAATTAAATGAAACCCCATCTCGAACAGTATTTAACTCTTTGTCACATGCAGCAATGACATGTTCCCCCATCCAGTGTTCCCAAACGTCTTTTATTGGAGGTAGTCCCATGTCATTTCGACTTTTATTGATGAAACTTTTCATAACCAGATTAGTCATCGATCTGCCAAGTCCGAAAAGTAGTCGATTGAAAAAGGGATCTTTTTTACTCGTTCCCAAAAGCATTGGGTAGAAAATAACGAAACGATATGGGATCTTTAAGAGGTCTGCAACGGTATGAACACCTAAAACAAACCCCACACCCAGTACTAAATCAGAACCTTGAACCATTTTCGGGAGCTTTTTAATCTGGTTATCAGTCTCCGTTTTCATCTCTTTTGGGGAAGGCGCTGAAGTTGCCCCACCTTTCATTTGTGCATTTTGTTTGAACTTTTCTTTGTAGTTCGGACCAAATGCAACAAAAGGACAATTATATTTATTTGCGATTTCTTCATTCTCAGGTGGGGCAAAGAGAATTACTTCATGTCCATTTTTCTTGAGTCCAATTGCTAGAACAAGCATTGGTTGCACATCTCCTCTTGTTCCGTTAATAACGATTGAGATTTTCATTTTTTGTCTTTAAATGATTAATCTTGAAGTATGGATTTGTCGTCAAGTTAGAAATAAAATTGTCCCATTTTGCATTAATCATCGATTTTACCGTTATGTTTAGGCGTTTTTTAATAGACTAACTGTCTCGGCACGAATCGCTTAAGCATAAGGGCCCGGCTGTTGAGGGAGTAAGCGTTGGTGGCGCCGTCCGCCGTTACGTGTCCTGGCTTCGCCCTCTGAAGCGTTTTTCACGCGAAAGAGGGTGTGACAAAACTCTCCCGGCGGGCAAGCCACCATGGCGCAATTTTTGCCAGTCCCGGCGAAAGATAATTTGTCCCTGCATTACGGATTTGTCCAGAGCCGGAAAACATGGATTTGGCAGATAAGTTAAAAGTTTTGTGGCAGGATAAAATTGTCACGGTGGCGAGCAAAAAATGTAAATAGTTTATTGCCTATACCAGCGTTGTTAGCGTTTCGTTATTTATTTTTAATGCATCGTACTGAGAATCCCATTCTTTTTGGATGGGTATCTCGGGCTACTAATTCAAAAGAATAGATCAAGTTTCGATAATATGCGCTCGATGCACTCGCTTCAGTACTTGTCCACCAGAAACCACTACTACCACCTGCATAGAAGCGGCTCAATCTCTCTCCTCCAGGTAGAGCTGAAAAGCCTAATTCGTCAGTGCCAGTAACTCCCTTTCTCCAGCCATTGACAGATTTAAGTCTTTGTCCGGCATCAAATCCTCTAAGTCCCAGTTTATTCCAAATTGAATCAGTCATTTTATATTTTGTATCTGCCGTGCCTTCAATTTGTACCCAGTCACTATCTGCAGGGACCCTCCAACCTGTAGGACATAGTTTTCCTGAGTTAACCGCATACCAATTATAAAGAAATCCAAGAGTATCCGCATAATTTAGATTATTCTGATAATAACAGTATGCAGGTGAGTCTAATCTTAACCAAATTGATTGATCTTTTACGCATGGAATATTTGAGCCATCATTGAACCTGGTCGATTTTAAATTCTCTGTCATCCACAAGTAGTCCCCAATCAAGACAGTACTGTAAATATTGCCATCGATATCTTTAATAGTATTGTTTTCTGACCGCTTGCATTGCGAGGTAATTGCTAGAATAAGCAAAACTGTCATTATAAGGTAAATACGAGAGATCATATCGTTGTTAGCATTTGTGCTTATTTCAAACTGTCATGATGCAAAGAATCTGTCACTATAAATGAAATTTGTCAGGGGTGCAGGTCCTGAATCAAATGCAGGATTTGTCTTGGTGTGTTATTTTGTTAACAGATGTCTGGGAAATCTGAAATTATCCTGTTTGTTATTTAGAAATTTACATTTTTGAAATAGGCTTATCTAAAGTATCCCAAATCATGGTATGAACTGAATAATCAAACCATTGGGTAAATAATTTAAATGTCCTTTTTTGGACCCAAAGTGATTCGTCAGTATACCAATGATTCATTTGGTCACAAAAGATTATATCGAAGTTTTTCGTAATCCACTTCTCCATTTGATCTGTGTCATCGAAGGCAGGCAAAAGATAGATATCGGTATCATTGTAAATATCAGGATCATCTGACAGACTCTCAATACTATTAAGCCAATCGAAAAATGGTTTATTGGGTTTTATGACAAGCGCAGTTCTATTTACATTGTCAAAAAATACTGGGATTGGCTCCATGCTATTGGTTGGTTTTATTGTTGTTTCGTAAACTATTTAAAAATCTCAAAAGATGGAGCTATAAGTATTTTTTCTGAATCAGGGTATTCGCATAAGTCATATCCAATATATGATCTTACATCAAGATATGTGACTGGTTCAGAAGTATGATTATAAAATTGATGCGCACCTGTTTCACCCATCTCAAAAAAAACAAGGTCTCCAGTTTTAACAATTTCTAGTCCTTCGGGGGTTCTTAGCATCATTGAACCTGAAATTACCATAAATAGTTCTTCTGCAAACCTGTGATAGTGAAATGGTGCTGAAAATTGGCCAGGATTTAATAATCTAAGATCGAAGTTTAAATTTTGGGGATTTAACCCCCTCTTTTTTATTGAAACATCAGAGAATAAACGAAAATTGTCAATCTTATTGGGATCTTCTCGAAATTCTCTTTTTTCCGATTTAAATATTGTTGCCATAATTCTTTTTTTGATTTTAAAATATGCTTAATTAGTTTTAGTAAAGTGAATATGAATCTGTCATTAACAGGGTTTTGTAATTTCACTGTCACCAAATTTACAAAGTATTTTGAATCATGGATCCATAAGGAATCATGCTTTTTTCGTTAGTATTTGTGCGATCTGTCAAAGGTTATGTAATTGTCACACTATATGTAAATTGTCACGGTAGAAGGATTAGTCACGATATACAAGACTTGATAAGTGGGTGTAAATTGCGATGATAGACATTGGGGTGATTACGAAGTAGTCCGGGCTGCTGAAGGCAACCGAGGACCGACTGAAATCTCAATTGCAAAGCAGGTAAATACTATCTCGGTCCGAGCTCGGCGCAGCCAATTACCTATACCATCCGGGTTATATTTAGGCAAGGAATTAAAACTGTCACTGAAGAGTAATTTCTCCAGATATAAAAAGCTGTCTAGATCTTTTTGTAGTCCAATTTTATTTAGGATCATTATTTTGTGTCTTGAAAGTAAAATGTTTTTGCGTTAAGGCGCGATCGCGGTACAAGGTTGCTAAGTGGCCGGGAATTGCTCCCGGTGCAGGAATTTTATAAATGGGAACTGGCGAAGTATCGCGGTACAAAGTTGTCTCAAAGGCAGAAATTAGTCAAGGTGCAAGATTTTAATTGTGAGCAGATGCGCGTATCCGGGTGCAACGGCCATTACAAATTTGTCTTGAGTGCAGGAGCAAAATCAAAAACCGTGACAAACAAATTACCCATAGCACTTATGATAAAAGCATAGTCTCCGGTACGATACAATAATTTCATAAATTAAAGTTCGTAAATGACTTAAACTTAGAGACTATGCAAACACAAGTTACGAAAAAAATCGATTTCACAGGTAAACAGCTATTCATTGGATTAGATGTTCATAAGAAGAGCTGGAGTGTAACGATCCTTGTTGATGGTACTGAACACCGTACCTTCACTCAACCTCCCGACCCGGAATCTCTCAATAGTTATCTTCATCGAATGTTTCCCGGAGGAGAGTATAATTCTGCTTATGAGGCCGGATTCTGTGGTTATGCAATTCATCGAAGGCTAAATCAACTTGGGATAAACAATATTGTAATCAATGCTGCCGATATTCCTACCTCCCAGAAAGATAAGCTTCAAAAGCGTGACCCGGTTGACAGCCGTAAAATCGCCCGGTCACTTGAAAAAGGGTCACTTCGGGGGATTCATATTTTTGATCGTGAACTGGAAGAACTCCGTAGCTTAAACAGGACACGGTTTTACCTGATGCGTGATCTTCGACGAAGCAAGACCAGGATAAAAAGCTTTCTTCAGTACTACGGAGAACCGATCCCTGTGGAATTTGACAATAACCAATGGACATTAAAGTTTGTATCGTGGTTAAAACAGGTAAAGATGCAGACACAAAGCGGTCAGGATGCACTATCCAATCTGATTAGTTCATACGAGTATCACAGGAACCTGTTGCTGACACTAAGTCGTCAGATAAGGGAAAGGATCCGGGAATATGACAGAGAGCTTTATACATTATTAAAATCAGTATCAGGAATAGGTCCGCTAACTGCATCAGCATTAATTACAGAACTTGGGGATATTAATCGTTTTACGAACATTGATCAGTTAGGCAGCTATGTTGGTCTCATTCCCAGGATAAGGGAGAGCGGAGAAACCACTTATACCGGTGGAATAACCTTTCGTTGTAATTCGTTTCTCAGAACCCTTCTCATTGAATCCTCATGGCAGGCAATAAGGATGGATCCTGCAATGATGCAGTACTATCATTCCCATCTGGTAAATAACAAAGGACATAAAGTTGTGATCAAAGTGGCACGTAAACTATTAAACAGAATCAGATATGTAATGAAAAACAGGAAGCCATACATAACAGGAGTGGCATAGAAAAACAAAACCTATAAGGTCAAAAGAAATGAGGGATAACGTAAAACACGGCAGGTAACATTGCGATTACAACCCTTAGCATACGTACCCTTACTATAAAAAATGACAAGTGATTGCGGCAGGCATATCTTACTGACCACAGATAGCAGTGTGATTTTATAGGATTTTTTAAGAAGTTTATAAGTGAAGAATATTATTTAAATTTGCTTAACCCGAGGCGATTGCTTTTCATAGCATTGTCCGTGTTAGCATTTCGGGCCAGATTTAAAATTGTCTGGGTATCTATTTATTGGCAGATCTGACGATATTTAAACGAGTCAAGACCCAAAGAGTGTCGATTTGATTAAATTTTAGTGCTTCTCTTTTATATTGTCAAGTAGCTCTTTAGGATTTAAAATTGGGAGAGGAAATTCGTTAATTTTTTTTCCCATGGTATTTTTTATCATCATGCCTCGGGTAGTCCCAATTACAACACTAAGTAGAGATATCAGAAATTCGTCCTTAATATTGATTTTGTCATTTTCAGTTGTAACTACTTCATCAATATTTAAAACACTGAAAGTAGTTTGATTTTCATATTTTAAGACTTCATCCTTTTTAAAAATATATTGGATTAAGGTACCAATTATGAATTCATTTTCTTCCTTCTTCAGTTGGAAGTTAAAACCGATTTCAATTTTTAAATATTTTTCAATAATACTGTAATCCAGATCATTGGCGATATCTGTACAAGAAAACGACAATTCTTTTACTTTTAAGAACTTAACTTGTACTTCTTTTGTCTTTGACATTTTTATGAAAGATAGGATGTTGCTTTCTGAAATTTTGAATGGATCTCAATTTCTTGAGATTCTCCAATATTGATTTTTTTCCCTTGATTAAAGTGAGCATATTCTTTTTTTACAAGAAAAAGGGTTGGATGTTTCTGAATTTGGTCCTCTTTTCTCACCACTTTAACAATAGAAGATCCAAGAACTTTTTCAATCCTAACAATTGTTTTTATGGTGAAATTGTGAGTACCAGACATCCACTTGCTAATTTCAGACTCCTTTTTTCCAAGTAGAGTTGCAAGATCTTTTTGATCTAGTTGTTTAAAAGTTAATATTTCATGTATCCTATCAACTATATCAAATGATCTGGTTACAAATAAGTCAATTTCAGTTGGAATTAACTTCCTTCGTTCTTCAAGTCGGGGATTCTTTTTCATGGTTTAAATTTCAAACTCAAGTTTACCAAATAGTTGTTTTTCAAAAATTTGAATAGCTCCTTTAATGAGTCTACTCCTAAGTAAAACATCTATGGATTGCAGTTGTTCAACGTAACTATTGAGTTCAGGATCTTCGTTGTAAGTTTTTGTTTTCTTGTTTCCTCCATTACCAAGAATAATAATATGGTCTGAAATTCGAATAACATATAATCTTAAATTGGTAGTTTCAATAGGAATAGCATAAACATTATCTTTGAATTTTCCTTCTGGCCTTAAGTACCTTTCTAATGCTCCTTTTTCGCCGATTTTAGTTATCCATGTAACTATAATGTCAATATCTTCATCAAATTCACAACCCAATGGATACTTGTTCAAAAATTTGTCAAATTCTGACAAATCATTTTGATATCGAACTGTGTAGATATTGACATTTGTGTGCTCTTCGAAAAGTTCTATTTCTAGCTTTTTCTTCACTTATAAGTTAAGTTACAAATATAGATACTTAAAATTAATCTCCAAATATTTTTCGAACATAATGAAAATAATTAAGCAGTTAGAGTAGATTTATCGATAATTATCAACATATTAAGAGATATTTCTTGTTGAAATATTTTTATCATATTTAGTAGAAATGATGAAATATATTCATATGTAAAATTCAAGAATCTACATTTAAAGTCGAGAAGCTTTATTTTGTATTTTGCTTATAGTTGAAGTAAAGGCAATTTATTCATAATTTAAAAGTATTTTGAATCTCGGTAGATGTGTGAAATCGTGCTTTTCTGTTAGCATTTCGGGCCATCTGTCACGGTAACGGAATTGTCAAGCTATGTGTAAATTGTCCCGGTAGGCGCGAAGCGGGCCTGAATGCTAACGGCTCGGTGGTTGCGGTAGTAAGCGTTGGTGGCGCCGTCCGCCGTTACGTGTCCAGGTACTTTAGGTCGGATTAGTCCCGGCGGGCAAGCCACCATGGCGCAATTTTTGCCAGTCCCGGCGAATGATAATGTTGTCACTGATTCTGGATTTGTCCAGAGCCGGAAAAAACGGATTTGGCAGATGATTGATAAGTTAAGTGTCAAGATAAAATTGTCACGGTTGAGAGCAAAAATTGTGACAAGCTTATTACCTCAACCATCCGGGTTATGTTTAGGCGAAATATTAAAATTGTGAGTCCAAACGAATCTGTCACTGATATCGAAATTGTCCCGATTGTTGATGACTTCTATTAAAATTCGTGAATTATTTTTATGAATTGGAGATCAAATTAACGATTATTTATACTCAAACTTGACATCGCCTTTTTTTATTGGATAATCCTGTAAATTATATTCATACGTTGATTCTGTTACCTGAATTTTGTCAACTCCAGCGACATTAATGTTAAGGGTCAATGTTTTCTTTATTATATTATTTTCATTGGTATATACTCCAGGTTGTAGAAGTCGCTTAAATGCTTTGTATGGGTTATTTTTGTCATCAAATTCGAACTGTTCTGTGGAACTTACTACTGGACTTCCATTAACTAAATCTTTGTGCGTCACAAGAATTAGGTTGCCTCTTTCATCATAACTATATTCACGGAAACCACTTGGTTGATTGTTGTAATAGTATGTTTGCTTTGAAATCCTACCATTATTATCATAATCAAACGTGACGGAATTAGCGGTACCACCTGGGAACCGTGTTACTGTAATTTTGTCAACTTATTATCATTGTATGAATAAGTTGCTTGGCCAGAAATTTCAGTATTCTTTGGGGAAACCCAATCAGTTCTATTCATTGCTGCCTGAAGAGTAGTCCAGTCGCTGCTGGCCATACGCAAGTCTTCATACATATCATAAGAAACTAATTGATTGTCATTATTGTAAGAATAGCTTGTATATGACCATTTGGTCTTCCTTTCAAAAAGAAGATTTGCCTCATTATAAGTATATTCAAAATATAAATCTTCTGCAAAAACTTCTTTCCAAAGCAAAGGCATATTTTCGTTCTCTATTGTCATCTCCTTCGCATTTTCACACGAAAGAAGCAAGATGCTGGAAAAGAGTAATATATAAAATAGACTCGGTTTCATGTCATTAAGTTTAAGTGAGTGAGTCAAAGTAAAAATCAAAGTTATGTTAATTTATTAACAGAGAAGTATAGTCCTACATTAAAAATTAATTTCAAGGCTTTAAAAAATGCTTGAAAACGGTTTTTGCAAGTCCTGATAAATAGATAGGATTTGGGTGTCATGGTAAAGTTATCAAGATGTAAATGTCCCGATAAATGGGCAGGATCTAACCCGTCATGATGTATTTGTCAAGGTAATGAGCAAAAACCATTGGAGTATCTGTCAAGTGGATAGAAATAGTCAAAATTATTAACAATTTTTCATCAAAAAGTTATGTTTAGGCGAATCCTGTCAAGACGGGTAAGAGCTTGATATTAAGGCGAATTTGTCCAGATAATGCGAAGCTCGCTTAAACATAACGGCCCGCTGGTATGGGCAGTAAGCGTTGGTGGCGCCGTCCGCCGTTACGTGTCCTGGTACTTTAGGCAGGATTAGTCCCGGCGGGCAAGCCACCATGGCGCAATTTTTGCCAGTCCCGGCGAAAGATATAATTGTCCCGGAAGCAGGATTTGTCCAGAGCCGGAAAAAGATTGGTAGATGAGTGAGAAGTTAACCGTCATGATAAAACTGTCAAGGTGGCGAGCAAAAATTGTGACAAGCTTATTGCCTATACCAGCGTTGTTATAGTTAGTTGTAATATTAAAACTGTCACGTGGAAACGAATCTGTCACGATAAAGAGAGTTGCAGATTATAAGTACAGATTTAAAATTTAGTCTAAGGGTACTATTCGATTCTCTCTATTATTTGATTTTTTGCGATTAGGAAATAGTCCTTCGGAATTGAATTGTCAACGATTTTGAGAATAACATCAACTGTAATGTCAGTATCCCAAATGGGGCCATTGTTGCTTAGTCCATATAATTTGTAGTCAGGGAATTTTCTTTGTCGATTATCCAGTGGGTCTGAAACCCAAATTGTCTGGTTTGAGATAATGTACATTTTTTTTATTTGAATATGATCAGGAATTGAATTACTGTCACATTTAACCAAATATACCGAAGCAATCAATGGACTTTTTCTTGGAATTGGTCCACCAGGGAAGAAGTCCCGGTATAGTTCTGCTTCGATTATACATTTGTCAATCCCGATAGTCAGTGTATCAACCGAGTCTGAGTAAAGACTTGAATATAGTTTTGGATCCTCAATTAAGTCACCGGAAATCTTATCTTTTTCGCATGAAACAAATAAAAGGGAATAGATTAGGAGCAAGGTAATCCTATTCATAAATCCAGTACTAGTATTAATCTTATAAATATCTTCTTAATCTATGATAAAAAAATAATTTCTTTTAAAATGGAATTCAGGATAGTCATAATATCCGGGATCATTTGATTTAAGAATCATTTCGTCATTTGTTAGCGAAGTTAGAGTTATAATTGAATTAGCAAATAGATGTGACCCTGCAAATGAGCTTGTCATTGGATAAACTGCAGCAAAGTATATTTCCAATTTATCATTATTCTGTGAAATTATTTTTATAGTACCATTTTCGATTGTGTTAGTAGAATCATATTGAATGGTATATGTAAGATCGTCATTTATTATTAACCTGTCATATCTTGTTGATTTTGTGACGGTAATACCTGAACTATCATAAGTTATGAATTGAGTATTCCAAGGTCCAATAACTGACTGATATTTAGCGATAAAGGTATTATCCTCTTTCTTGCAACAGATCAAGAGAAAGGTAATAGGGATAAGTAGAAGAAACTTTTTCATAAAATTTGTTTTATTGTTAATTTGTTCACAACAAAAATCGAGCCACTCAGTTCAATATCAGAGTATTATTTTCAGTTCTGGTAGAGGTGTAGAAATTAGATTGTCCTGATAAAGTTGTCAAGGTTACCAATCCCGGCAGATGGGTGTAAATTTACTCGTCATGATGTAATTGTCCAGATGTTAAATCCAGTCAAAAGAGCAGGATTTGTCTCGATAAACGAACCTCGCTTTCGGTTATAGTTAGTTGCTTAAAACTCTCTAACGTGCAGAAAACCAACAATTAACTATAACGGCCGGCTGGTGTAGGTAGTAAGCGTTGGTGGCGCTGTCCGCCGACACGGGTCCCGGTACTTTAGGTCGGATTTGTCCCGGCGGGCAAGCCACCATGGCGCAATTTTTGCAAATCCCGGCGTAAGATAAAACTGTCACGGTAAACGGATTTGTCCAGAGCCGGAAGTCACGAATTTGGCAGATTAGTGATAAGTTTTGTGTCATGATTAAACAGTCAAGGTGGCGAGCAAAAATTGTGACAAGCTTATTACCCACACCAGCCTTGTTAGCACAAGTAGTAATTTTAAAGGTGTCAAAACTATCATTGTAGTCTTTAATCCTGAAATATGTGGCGAAGCAGTCACCCCAGCAGGGTTTCGATAGGAGAGTGTCATACTTTAATTCAGGTTTTCAAAACTGAACTGATTAGCCCGGATACATAAAAAGGTCATGATATATTCTGATCCCGGCAAAAGAGGAGAAATTGTCACACTAGCAGTGTTTTGGTAAATGGTTTTATAGCGAATGTTTTATTTTTTACTGCGAGAATAAATCATTTAATTGAACTCTTGAACAAAAACAATTCATGTCCCAAGGTTCTATAAGGTCCCGAGTTCTGCCAATAATCAGAAATCCTTTATCTGACAACTGACGGACGTCATAACCTAAATCATTAAATGGTTGTTTATTATAACTGTTTTTTGACCATTGCAGTACTCCATTGTCATTGAATTTTTGTAATAAAACCTGTTTACCGCTCCAAGTACCTGTAATTGCGAATCCATTTTTATTCATAGGTGAAACAGATGCCCCAGAAAAACATAATTCTGATCACTGTTTTCCCATTCCTTCGAAAAATCTGAGTTTAGTTTAATTAATTTGCTACCAAAAAGTAAGTATCCATCATCATTAGTTCTGATAACGCTGAGAAGCGAAGTATGCTCTAATTCAGTCTTAGTTTTTTCATTGCCAAATTTATCAAGTGTGACTATTAACACGGAATGCCACATTACATCGCCACCTTCTGATACTGAGCAGAAGCATACAAGATTTCCATTCTCTTTTTGAAATATATCTACAACCTCAACTGAATAGAAAGCTCCTCCCCAACCTCCCTCAGATAATAATTCGCCCCATTCATAATTATCTTTTTGCCATATCGGATCAAAATTCACGTCCAATTTTGATATTGTTATTCTTGAATCCTTTATTCCAGAAACTATGAATCCATTATTAATCTCTTTTATGTTAAGTAGAGTATTTAATTGAACTTCGGCAGTTGCTGTTAGATCAATTTTAGTACAACTTGACAAGAATAATGTGGCTAGGAATAAAAATTGAAAGGAATAGAGAAATTTCATTTTCATAGAATTATTAATTTTCACTAGCAAAAATCGTTCCAATTGGTTAATAATCAAAGTATCTGCTTTAATCACATTGGTTATTACCGGTTTTTAGTTAGCACAAGTAGTTTTAGCAGGAATTGTCCCGAATTGGCCGGCGGATAAAATTCTCCAGGTTGACGAAATATGCTTTTCAGACGTATTTGTCAAGGTAGCAGTAGCGGGGCGATATTCAGTCCAGATGACACGAAATATGAATGTCAAGATAAGCCCAATAGACGGCGGCGCGAGGCCAATAACACCGAAGACTATTTGTGCTAACGGCTCGGTGGTTGCGGTAGTAAGCGTTACCTGGCGCAGCAACCGTTACGTGTCCCGGAACTTTAGCTACGAATTTCTCACGGTTGCAAGACAGGTATGGCGCAATTTTTTCAAAGTCCCGGCGAAAGGAATAAGTGTCAAGAGTACATTTATTTGGCATGAGCCGGCATGCAGGAATTAACAGCTGAGTGAAAGTATTGGTTTAAGATAAAATGGTCCCGGTAGAAAAAAAAATTGCGACAAGCTTATTACCCCAACCATCCGGGTTAGCACAAGTAGCAAATTAAAATTGTCACGGTAGGAGAAAGCTGTCAAGGTATCTAAAAATCCAGGCTTAGTTGGAATGATTTTAACACAGGCCAAATTAGTCCTGATACAAAAAACGGTCATGATATATATTGATCCCGGCAGATAAGTAGAAGTTGTCACGAAAGCAGGATTTTGGTAAATTGTTTTAAGTGCATAGATCCAGTTGTCAAAGCGGGACGAAATTGTCCAGTTAAAAATAGCTGGCTTGTGACGTTAGCACAAGTAGTTTTAGCAGGAATTGTCCCGAATTGGCCGGCGGATAAATTTCTCCAGGTATACGAAATATGCGTTTCAGACGAAGTTGTCAAGGTGCAGCAGCGGGGCGATATTTCAGTCCAGATGACACGAAATATGATTGTCAAGATAAGCACAATAGATGGCGGCGCGAGGCCAATAACATGACAAACTATTTGTGCTAACGGCCGGCTGGTGTAGGTAGTAAGCGTTACCCGGCGCAGCAACCGTTACGTGTCCCGGAACTTTAGCTAGAAAATGGTCCCGGTTGCAAGACGGGTATGGCGCAATTTTTTCAAAGTCCCGGCGAAAGGAATAAGTGTCAATAGTACATTTATTTGTCATGAGCCGGCATGCAGGAATTAACAGATTAGTGAAAGTATTGGTTTACGATAAAATGGTCCCGGTAGAAAAAAATTGCGACAAGCTTATTACCCACACCAGCCTTGTTAGCACAAGTAGTAGAATTAAAACTGTCACGGCAGGAGAAAGCTGTCATGGTAGTCTTAAATCCTGAAATAAGTGGCGAAACAGTCACCCCAGCAAGGTTTTGATAGGAGAGTGTCATACTTTAATCAAACAATGTAAGACTGGCCTGATTAGTCCGGATACATAAAATGGTCATGGTATCTTTACGCTGTGGATTTTAATTTTTCAATTTTTTGTAGAAAACCCCAATTAATCCTGAAAAACAGATAAATCCAAGTCCTATTACAAGGCTATATTGCTTTAAGGGATTGTTTGGGAAAATATTAGTCAAGGAGATAATTAGAAGTATTAGACTTATGGTCCAGATAAGTGGAGCAGAAATCCAAAAAAGCTTTGCCATGGTCATAATGATTATTTTTTTAAAGGTAATGTATTTTGCATAGTTGCAGTCAAGTTATCAAAGCGGTACGGATTTGTCCGGTTAAAAATAGCTGTCTTGGGGAGTTAGCACAAGTAGTTTTAGCAGGAATTGTCCCGAATTGGCCGGCGGATAAAATTCTCCAGGTATACGAAATATGCGTTTCAGACGAAGTTGTCAAGGTGCAGAAGCGGGGCGATATTTCAGTCCAGATGACACGAAATATGATTGTCATGATAAACACAATAGATGGCGGCGGGAGGCCAATAACACCGAAGACTATTTGTGCTAACGGCAGGCGGTATAGTAAGTTGCCGACTTCCCTGTCACTGGAATGGGTTTTTGCTAAGTCCCGATAGATTGCGATATGTTTCACGTCGCGATAAAGTTGTCAAGATGGCTGAGTCCCGGTAGCGTGGCGAAATGGTCATGATATAGAAAAACTGTCAAAGGAAAGAGCAAAAACCCATGCCAGCCAGAAATTTCTCCCGGTAGCCAATGCAGGATTTGGGCATTAGAATAATTTGTCCGGGCTACCGTTCGGCAATTTACTATACCGACCTTGTTATAGTGCGTTCAATTAAAATTGTCCTCCAGCGATGAAATTGTCACGGTAACAGGATTAGTCACGGTATCGAAATTTTGCAATCTCCCGAAACCTGTCACGGTCGCGCGAGGGCCGAATCCAGGTAGAAAGCAGTATTGTTAATTAAATAACAGAGTTTATATGTGAAGGTGCGAGGGCAAATTTCTGTCGAGCGTTGGCAGGTCCCGATAAGTGTGAGGAAACTATCATGTCATGACGAAACTTATAGAACAGTGCGCGAGGGCAAAATCATCAACTATTGAATATTTGCGGTTTGGAGTTATAGTGCGTTTGTCCGGGTCAAGCTGGGATTTGTCAAGGGCTGAAAATGCACTATAACGGCTCGGCGGTTGCGGTAGTAAACGGTGGTGGCGCCGTCCGCCGTTATGTGTCCCGGTACTTTAGGTCGGATTAGTCCCGGCGGACAAGCCACCATGGCGCAATTTTTGCCAGTCCCGGCGAACGATAAAGTTGTCACAATAAACGGATTTGTCCAGAGCCGGAAAATACTAATTTGGCAGATGAGTGAAAAGCTAAGTGTCACGATAAAATTGTCACGGTAGGGAGCAAAAATTGTGACAAGTTTATTACCCCAACCGACCGGGTTAGCTGCTGGGCAAGAATTAAAACTGTCCCGATTGCAGGTACTGACACGTTAAGGGAGAATTTAAAAGTCCCGGCAAAAGAAACTGATTTGTCATGGTATAAGAATTTTATATAAAACCTTTCCATATTTTGAACACTCAAGTTATTGTTGATTTTAATTCAATCTGTTTGTTCATAGCTTTAATAACATAATTGGTTTTTAAGTACCAAATTCTCAAAATTTTTAATGTAATCAAATCTGGTATTGGTTTTTTAGCTGGTGCATGCAATGAGCTTTTTTATGACAAATTTGGGATAAAAGCAAGATTAAAAGCTTATTGCACGCACCAGCCAGTTAGCTGCAGGGCAGAGTTTAATTAGACTTGGCATATTAACTAAACGCCCGATTTAACGCCTGATCGGATGAGTGGCAGGGACGGGCTTGAAGGCTCTTTACGCAAAGACATATTTCAATTTGTAGGATGGAATTTAATGTTTGCGTAATGTGCCTGAAAGCAGTAGGGACGGTTTGGCCATATAAATCAGGTATTGAATTCCGTTAAGTATTTGCATGAAAAGAAATCAGGCTTTTGAATCAGTGCTTTTATAATCTCAAGAAGTATATTAAAATTTGAGACTATAAGTAACTGACGGAAGAATTGGAAACAGAGTATATTTCTTAAAAACAATTATATCCTTCCTGCCATGCAGATCATCGTTACCAAAGTAAAGAAAGAATACATTCTTATGGTTATAAGCATTATAAACGCTAATGCTCCATGTTCTGTAAACTGATTTTTTCTGTTTATGAAAATTTACCCCCAGATCAAGTCGGTGATAAGCCGGAAGACGGTAATTATTTCTGGACTCATAGTATTGAATATTAGTAAAACTTCCAGCAGGTAGATATGACTCATAAACATCAGTGATTAAAGTAAATAAATTTCCTGAGCTGAATTCCCATGTAAGTCCTGCATCTATTCTGTCATTAAATTTTTGATTTACAAGTATGCTGACATCATGACGGCGGTCATATTTGTATGGGAACCAATTACCCATACTTATGTTTTCAAATTGTCGTTCTGTTTTTGCTAAGGTGTAAGTGATCCATCCCGTTGTTTTTCCTGAATTCTTTTTTAGCATGAATTCAAGCCCATAAGCTCTTCCTCTGCCACCTTTCTCAATTTTGCTTTCCCAACTGCCCGGGTCAAGAAAACTGCTGCCTTCGGAGTATTCAATCAACTCATTCATTGATTTGTAATACGTTTCAATACTCAATTCAATATCTTCATTGATGTTGAAGATTGAACCAATTGCAATTTGATCAGACATCTGTGGTTTTACTTTGTCGGTTGTAGGTACCCATAAATCAGTGGGAAATGTAATTCTTGAGCTGGTAAGCAAATGGATATATTGGTTCATTCTTGAATAAGCCAACTTTATAGCCCACTGATCAGAAAGGAGATATCGACCTGAAAGGCGAGGTTCTAAAGAGCCGTAAATTTTATTTTTGACAAGAAATGATGACAATCTGAAGCCAGCATTTACTTTGAGTCTGCTACTTAATTGAATCTCGTCTTCCAGATAAAATGAAGGTTCAAACGCAAGTTGTCGGAAATTGTCTGAATTGGTAAATGTACTGTCGGGATTTGAATTAATTAACGAAATCTGAGCATATGGAGTGAAAATATGATAAATACCTCCTAGCCCAAATTTAACATTGTGACCAGTAAAAGGTTGATAATCAAAATCAATCTTTGAAGCTATGTCTCTTATCCCGGTTTTAAAATCTGATTTGAACTTCTCATTTTTAACTACTCCGGTTGCCAGTTTGGTCTGTGTGTTATTGAATAGCTTATTATCAAAGTATTTATAATTGCTGTATGTAATGCTTGTATTACTGAAAAGTTTGCTGTTGAAAATGTAATTCCATCTGAGTGCAGCTGTTATATTGCCCCAACCATAATAATGGTTCTGTTCGGAAATATACTTAATGCCTTCGCTTACAAATTCACTTTTTGTATTTATACTCGAGATATGGTCCCTCCCGGTATAAACGCTAAAGTATAACCTGCTTTGATTTGAAAATGTGTGATTAATTTTTGCGGTGAGATCATAGAAATAGTAATAGGGCATTTCTTTCTTTTTGAGGAAGCTGCGTGTGATGATGTCAATCCAGCTTCTACGGGCTGATATCAGGAATGCTGTTTTATTATTTTTAAGGGGACCCTCAAGTGTTATCTTTGAAGAGATCAAACCGACAGTTGCATCACCATGAAATTCTTTATTATTCCCTTCTTTCATCCGAATATCTATCACTGATGATAACCGTCCACCATATTGAGCAGGAAATCCACCTGTAATCAGGGTTACATTTTTAATCGCATCTGAATTAAAGACTGAAACAAAACCAAAAAGATGGTCAGGATTATATACAGGTACTCCATCCAGTAATATAAGGTTTTGATCTGGTCCTCCTCCCCGAACATAAAGACCAGCAGTACCTTCTGTTCCAGCCTGAATTCCGGGCATATATTGTAGCGCCTTTAAAACATCTACCTCTCCCATGAGCATGGGTATCTGTTTTATAGTATTTACCGGAAGTATTGTGGTACTCATGCGGGAACTTTCAACAAGACGTTTTTTATCACCAACAATAACCTCTGAAAGTGCATAAATTTCCGGCTCGAGCAAGATATTTACTGATGTATCATGAGTCAGATAAAAATTCATTCTTGATGTTTTATAACCTATGAAACTGCTGATTATATTTACTGAACCCTTTGCTCTTTTTAAAATAAAATAACCATAGGAATTGCTGCTTGATCCGGAAAATGATAAGGAATCGTAGACCATAGCACCAATAAGCCTTTCACCTGTTTTTGAATCTTCAATGTATCCGCTTATCGAAATGGTTTGCCCGGATATTTGAGAGAGGGGAAAAATCAGAGCGAATATTATTAAAATGATTTTCATTTGGAGTTCCTATTTTTTATTAAACCACACATAATAGTAGATTGGAACTATAATCGAAGAGTCAACACTTGCTGAAGAGCCTGAAAAGATTCCTGTACCATTGTTAATATTATTATAAACATAACAAGGTTCAGAGAAGAAGTCATTTTTCTTATAGAACTGAATATAATTTGAACGTGCATATTTGTAATATTCCTCGTTAATTGAAGACAATTCAAAATTAATTTTCCTCAATATGAATTTCTCTCCATGTTGTGGGAAGGCCATATCTTCTAATAAATAAACAGGAATCATTACTATCAATTCGTAGATTTTTCCATCAAAAGAATCATCAGCTATATAGATTTTGTCAGGCATTGCTTCTTCCATCTCCATATCCGGAGTAACTAATATCTGAGATTCAGGAGGTCTTTTAAAATATACTGCATTAAGATCATGGCAAAGAAAAGGGATAGCCTGCTTAAAGGTGAATAATCCTGAATATCCGGGTACTGATCCTGCTGACAGATAGTATAATGCGGTTCTTCTGAGACTTAATTTATAATAGTTTCTGATTCCTGGTGGATCACGGAATTTTATTTTGCATTCAATAGTTTTATATTGATATGGGCCGCTCATTGTAAATACAGTACTAGTATCAATAGATATTATAGGAACCGGATTTGGCAAATAGGTACTTGAATTAACATCAGGAAATCCAGGTGAACTGACTTTGATTGAATAAGAATGATCTGTTCTGGGACGGAATTGATTTAGAGAATGGTACGCTGCTGTAACACGGGGAATACGCATTAAGTTGAAAGTTTCCTGATAAACAAGATCTTCTATGTATACATCATCTTCATAAAGTTTTACAATTGCATTCTTAATAACAAGGTCGGTATCTGTAATTGGTGGATATGGTTGACTTTCGCTTACCCGCATTTGAATTGGTTCACCTTCATTCAATATGCAATTGACAGTGATCATCGGACCACTATCCGGAATTTTAATTTGCAGAATTTCTTCGCAAGATTGAATTATCAGAATCAGAAATATTAATGGAATTATCCGGTTCAATTTTGTCTGGTTAGTAGTAGATTGAAACATGATGTGTTAGTTAGGGCTATCATTGTTGCACAAAATTCATTCCAAATAGTAAACTACCGATATTGATTAAATTAAAACTATTTCAATGTACAAAATGAAAGTCACATTTGAGACAAGCGATGGCTTAAAATCATTATAAAGTTGTCAATTGATGCCAAATTCCCGGCAGGTGTGTAGGGTTTCTCACGGTTTGAAAGATTGTCACGATGGCGGAGTCCCGGCAAGTGGGTGGGATTTCGCACGGTTCGATACAGTTGTCAAGAGATGCCAAAGTCCGGCAAGTGGGCAGGATTTGTCATGATTTGATAAGTTGTCACGAGATGCCAAAGTCCCGGCATACGGGCAGGGGTTGTCATGTTATGATAAAACTGTCACGAGATGCCAAAGTCCCGGCATACGGGCAGGGGTTGACTTGGTAAGATAAAGTTGGCCCGATGGCGGAGTCCGGGCGGGCAAAGAAGCATGTGTTTTGAAGCGAAGGGACGGTTGCAGGGAAGGGCTTCAAAACTATTGCGCGCGCGTCGGAAGTCTTGGTAGAATGGGGGTGTAGTGTAATGCCTTGCAGCTAACGGCTCGGTGGTTGCGGTAGTAAGCGTTGGTGGCGCTGTCCGCCGTTACGTGTCCTGGCTTCGCCCTCCGAAGCGTTTTTCACGCGAAGGAGGGTGTGACAAAACTCTCCCGGCGGGCAAGCCACCATGGCGCAATTTTTGCCAGTCCCGGCGAACGATAAAGTTATCACGGTATACGGATTTGTCCAGAGCCGGAAAGAACGGATTTGGCAGATGATTAAAAAACTAAATGTCATGATAAAATTGTCACGGCGGCGATGCAAAAATTGTGACAAGCTTATTACCCCAACCATCCGGGTTATAGTTAGTTGTAATTTTAAAATTGTCCCGGGGAAACGAAACTGTCACTATAACTGAACATTGTCAAGATTCCCAGTCATGAATGCCATGCAGGATTTGTCTTGGAAGTCGTAGTTTGTTAAAGCAGAGCTATTTTAGTCTATTATTTTTAGCCGAGTAGTTACTCAGTATAATAGAGTTTCAATTTGTACTCCATTTTGCCTAGATTCGAATTTCTAGAAAAAGAAATAATTGAATCGGTAACTTCTTCAATATTGTAACTTCCCATTAATAAATAGTCCTGATTACATTCAGCAACAGTCTTATTCGGAGGCTGGGCAATTTGAATATTATCAAAATTTATAATACCATCATTGATTTTGTAACTACCTTTTGTCAAGCAGTAAAGTGGAAATTTTTGATTCATGACTCCTCCAGAGGCATACTCAACAAAAGTGCCATTTTTAATTCCAAATGATACCCAAAGTTGTTGAGTACCATAATTAAATGATCCCATATAAGAACCGTCTTTTAGGCTTTTGACATCCTTTTCACAAGCCAGAAGAGCCAGTAATAAACAAATAAGTAATAAGTGTTTCATGGCAATCAATTTTAGAAATTATTAGTTCTAGTAAATGAATTTCGATTTATAGTGTTAATATATTCACAGCAAAAACCAAGCCAGTGGTCAGTAACGAATTTGTCATTTTATTTGAGGAAAATTGTCTTATTGATCATGTTAATTCCTTTTTTCATAGATCAGTACCCTATTTTGATAATAAGAATCCCATGATGGTGAAAGAAAGTAGCAGGTATTGTCACCTGAATATTCAGCACCTGATTTACATTGCAAAATGCCATCACAATCGAAAACTAAGGATATAGCATCTTGTCCATCTACGCGTGTACAAATAATGTATTCTTGACCATCAAATTCTAGTTTAAACACATTCGCATAAGTCGTCAAAGACAGAAAATCTTTAAGCCAAGGGATATTCTCTTCAGGATGCTCAACACTGCAGGTACAGATAGATTCTTTTTTACAGGAGTTTGGAATCAGGAAAAGAAGGATTAGTAATAAAATTAATACTGTATGTTTCATATTTTTTGAAGCTTATATAAAAATAAGAAATTATAACTATTTGTTCATCTGATCTCAGGTAAAAATTTTGCATCTTAATTAATCCCGGCAGAGGGGCAGGAGTAGTCCAGTTTTACGACTTTGTCCCAGGTACAAATCCCGGTGGCGAAGAAGGATTTGTCACGATATCGGACCTCGCTTTTCTGTTATAGTTAGTTGCTTAAAACTCTCTAACATGCAGGAACCCAACAATTAACTATAACGGCTCGGCGGTTGCGGTAGTAAACGTTGGTGGCGCCGTCCGCCGTTATGCGTCTTGGTACTTTAGGTCGGATTAGTCCCGGTGGGCAAGCCACCATGGCGCAATTTTTGCCAGTCCCGGCGAAAGATAAGGTTGTCACGGTAAACGGATTTGTCCAGAGCCGGAATGTACGGATTTGGAAAATGAGTGAGAATTAATCGTCATGAAAAAGTTGTCAAGGTATGGCGCAAAAATTGTGACAAGTTTATTACCCCAACCGTCCGGGTTATGGGCAGTAGTTATTTTTTTAATAGATCTTTTTTTCCCAAGTCCTGATAAATTGTAGTATTTGTCACGATAGCAGGATTGGTTATGGTAGAAAAGTATAAAAATAATATTGGAAAAATTTCTTTTATAAACTTCGAGGCAATTACGGATTAGTCCTGGTGGCCAATCTTCATTGGAATTTTAGTAAACTGCATAATCCAATATTAATACCATTGTGCTTGCACTGTCGGTTTTAACCGTTACTGGATTAATCACACCTTGTCCATCCGTGCTGTTCGCATAGAATTTATCATTTTCCTTTATGAAGATTGAGTACTTTCCAGGGTCTATAGTTACCTGAAAAAAACCAACTTGGTCAGCATTACATTTAGCGATCAATTTTGAATTTACCGAATTATAAGAAGGTCCCCATCCCTCTACCTGATTCATGTTAGTAGAATTATAAATCAAAATTGTTCTGCTAACAGGGTAAGTCCTACAGGTGTTACTCCCGCTTATCATTGGCATGCAGTCTCCGGCCTTCTTTAATAAGGTGCCAGCTATCCCATTTTTAATACTAACTTTTGATGCATTCTTTAAGACAAGAGAGTCGATATTAATTGATTGAATTATGTCGACTGGTCCATCATTTGATTCGCAGGAAACAGATAAGACTAATATAATGAAACCTATTATACTTATATTTCTCATGGTAGTTACATTTGAAGTTTGTCAAGAGGAATTTTGGGTCAATTCTCAAAATAGTATCTTTCCTACTATATCCACAATTATGATGCCAAGCTGTTATAGGCTGTTGCGCTGATAGATAATTTGTCACGGGGAAACGAAATGGTCACGCTGACGAATTTGTCTAGGTAACTGTAACTGAATCAGCGCTATTGCCCATAACGGCTCGGCGGTTGCGGTAGTAAACGTTGGTGGCGCCGTCCGCCGTTACGTGTCCCGGTACTTTAGTTCGGATTAGTCCCGGCGGACAAGCCACCATGGCGCAATTTTTGCTCGTCCCGGCAGAAGAGTGAAAACTGTCACGTCAAGATAAAACAAGCCAGCCGACCGAGCGTAGGCATGAGAAATTGGTAAAGGGCAGAAAATTTTAATGAAGATAAAATGATCAAAAGAAAAAAGAGCGTTCGGGCCTCTAAATTACTTGCAGTTTTTGCTCGGCTGGCGTTCACGTCACCAGGCAAAAAATGTGACAAGTTTATTACCCCAACCGTCCGGGTTAGCATTTCGGGCCAAGGTTAAAACTGTCACGATAATTGAAATTTGTCAAGGGTTCCAGTCCAGACTGAAAGGCAGGAATTGTCATGGTATTGTTATTTTGTTAACAGTCTTTGTCCGGGTTGGATTTGTATCGGTAAAGTGACCCCGCAGATGATTTAGTGTCCTTCGAAAAATATGACAAACAACTTACATTTATTGTGTTAGCCTTAGAATTTTTCTATTCTATTCCTTCATTATCCCGTCATAATATTCAACAGAGCCATAGTAATTAAAGCCTTCTAATGAGTTAATTCTCCACTGGTCAGCTTTTCTTAGTGCTGTCATTTTGTATTTATGGGGGGCAAAATCTGGACTTTTATTCCATGTCCAATAAAAACTTGCGGTGTCGTTTGCAATTTTTATTTCGGTTAAAGTTAAAATCTCCCAATAATTATCTGGATAGTCTTGACAGCCACACCAATCATCAGCATTTGTATCCCATATGGGTATACCTTCATTCATGTCTCTCCACTTTATGTCTGCTTTATTTATTGATGAGTCAATATTTAATGCTAAAGTCTTATGATAGGATAAAAATTGATCAGTGAAGAAATTTGTCTTTTTAAATATTTCAATGTTGTGATCATATGATTCCCAGTCAATTCCAGTAAAAATATTTTCTGAAGGTTTTTCATATTTATAGGGAAAGTCATTCAAACGGGTGGTCATATGCCATTTATAAACTTGTCTGACTAATGCTGTAAGTTGTATACTGTCATTCGCTAATTGGTTTTTGGTTTGTTGGCTTTCTAATCGATTTGAATTGTTTGATCCGTTGCAGGTTGTTAGGAAAGCCATTATTGAAAAAAGTACGGTTAAGTAGATCGTTTTTATCATCTTATAGGAAATTTAAATCATTTGTAATCTGTCTCTTATGTTGCAAGTTAAGGAATATCATTTTTAAACTAATAATCAAAGTTACAAAGTATTTTGAATCCCGATTATCAAGTGAGATTTTGCTTTTGACCGTTAGCATTTCGGGCCATCTGTCAAGGTTACGAAATTGTCATGCTATTTGCAAACTGTCATGGTAGGCGCGAAGCGGGCCTGAATGCTAACGGCTCGGTGGTATAGGTAGTTGCCGTCTGTGTCGGGGTTGGCATGTGTTTTTGCACAGTCCCGATAGATGAGCAGGATTTGGATGTCACGATAAAGTGGTCCAGATGAGTGTGTCCCGATAAGTGAGCAGGGTTTGTCACGGTATGATAAAATTGTCACGATGGCGATGCAAAAACTATGACAACGGCGCGAAGGCCGACAGCCCCATTGGCTTTGTCACGGTAGCAGGATTTGTCACGGTATACAAAACTTGATAAGTGGGTGTAAATTACGGTGATAGACTTTGGGGTGATTACGAATTGGTCCGGGCTGGCGAAGGCAATTACCTATACCATCCGGGTTAGGTTACGTGCTAGAATTAAAACTGTCCCGCTGGCATAAGTCTGTCCTGTACTATTTATTATTGTCACAAAACTCAATTTGTGCTGTAAACTCAGGCCATAAGCAAGCAGCATTTGCTGGCCCGGTCCATTTATTATATTGTATTATCTTAAAATAAATAAGATCTCCTTTATTTATCTTTGAAAAAGCTAATGTGGGATCAAACGTTGTTGTTGAACCTATTGATAGTCCCCCTGCTTCAGGGCATTCAATAATTTCAAGGATATTATTACATCCATCCCCATTGTTTAGACTTACAACTTTGCCTTTATAACAGTCTGAATTAATATGTTTTACACAACCAATTATTGGCAAAATTAGCAGGATGAACAGAAAGCTACATTTTAAAATATATGTTTTCATTGTCTGGAAATTATTATAAAGTTAATAATTTAAAAATTAGCTTGAGATAGGACTTATACTTATATTTTTATTCACAGAATAATCTGAAATAATGATATTTAAGAGTTGTCCGGTTACACAAATCATTGTAATTTGAAAAATTTTTCAGGGTGCCGTTAGGTTGCGTGCAATCCCCAGATCCCGATAAATGGGCAGGACAATCACGTCAAGCAGGATTTGGCAGACGGCTGAATCCCGGCAAATGGACGAAATCTAATTGTCACGATAAATTTGGATAAGTATGAATCAAGATATAATAGAAAGGAGAAACTATCAAGATATATAAAACATGGTGGATAGATTTTGGAGCATGCAACCTAACGGCCCGGTGGTAGGATTAGTTGCTGTCCGTGTCAGGGCTGGCGAGTTTTTTGCTGGTCCCGGTAGATGGAACGGAGTTGTCATGTCAAGGTAAATCTTAATAGTGTAGCTGCAAAAAACTTGACAGCTTGTGCGTCAGCCGGCAGCCCTATTGACCTTGTCATGGTAGCAGGAGTAGTCATGGTGCCAAAAGTTTGATTAGTGTGCTTAAACATGCGCTCATAGACTTTGGGGTGATTAGGGATTAGTCCGGGCTGCCGAAGGCAATTAAGCCTACCATCCGTGTTAGGTTACGTTGCAATTTTTGTCCGGATTAATCCCGTCCTTGAATTATTGAATTTTGCCTCTGACAAGTTGCTCAAATTTAAGTAATGCGTTTCTGAGTTCAGTATTTGTCACTTCTGTCTCTTTATTATTAGAAACTAAATAAATATAAGCCCAAGTTCCTGTTTTTAATGTTGATTGTTTAAAATCCCCATTTATTTGAATCTGGCTGTTAAGTGCCTGGTTTAAAGACGAAAAGGCTTGAGTATTATCATTATTGGCATCAATAACAATTTGAATCGTTGTGTCACGAAAACTATATTTTGTTACAATAGCATTTAGTTCGGTGTTGTCGGTGGTATATAAATTGAATTCAATTTGCCCACCGCCCTCACGTACAAAGTGCATAGAATCATAATATCCTTTCACAATATCTGCATCTGTTTCACAACCAGCGCACATTACAACAAAAAAGAAGAATGTCGTTAATGCTTTCATTTTGTAAGAATTAGTCAAAGATAAAAGACTTATTGTTATTTTATTCACAGCAAAAATCATTCCATTAAATGCTAAGAAGTTAACCGTCAAGTTGCAACTTTAAAACGACCGTTAGGTTTCTGTTGCCTTTTTAAGTCCCGATAAACAGCAGAAAACTATCACGTCAAGAGAAGATTGGAAGATGAAGTAGTCCCGAAAAGTGATGAGCTCTAAGTGTCATGATAATTTGTCATACAGGCAGTTACTCGGTTTTTCGAAGGCAATGAAACCTAACGGCTCGGTGGTATGGGGAGTTGCCGTCTGTGTCGGGGTTGGCATGTGTTTTTGCACAGTCCCGATAGATGAGCAGGATTTGGATGTCACGATAAAATGGTCCAGATGAGTGTGTCCCGATAAGTGAGCAGGGTTTGTCACGGTATGATAAAATTGTCACGATGGTGATGCAAAAACCATGACAACGGCGCGAAGGCCGACAGCCCCATTGGCTTTGTCACGGTAGCAGGATTAGTCACGGTATACAAAACCTGATAAGTGGGTATAAATTACGGTGATAGACATTGGGTTTATTATGAATTGGTCCGGGCTGGCGAAGGCAATTACCTATACCATCCGGGTTAGCATTTGTGCTTAAATTAAAACTGTCCCGATGCGAAGAATTTGTCACAATAACTGAAATTTGTCACGGTTTTCAGTCATTGCTAACAGGCTGGATTTGTCATGGGGCTGATGTTTTATTAACATCTGATTAAGTCCGGTTAAAAGTTGTAGCCCATTATTTAGCATTTGTCCTTATTTTAAAACTGTCCCGATCAAAAGAATTTGTAACGATAACTGAAATTTGTTAAGATTTTCAGTCCAGCCTAACAGGCAGGATTTGGTGCTTTGACTACAAAATCCGAAAAATTTCATTTACCTCATTGGTGGGATTCAATTCATATATTTTCTTTCTTATGTGAACGAATGAGTTTAGTATATGGCATTTTCTTTTGTCCATTGTCCATTGTCAAAACTTGAAAATATTGCTGCATCAAGAACACAAGGATATATATTAGCCCTTTCACAGAGTAGCTGGATACCATCAGATACAAAATGATAATAAGCTTTTTCTTGCAATGCAGTTGCAGATAGTGTAACAGGAAAGCCAAAGTCATTCAACCAATTCGATATTCTCGAGTCAATTGGAATTTCAAATTTTGTGATGCCTAATGCTTGTAAAAAATTACGAGCTTGTTTAGAACCAAATCCTTTAAAAGATTGATCAATACTATCTGCAACAATTCTTTCAGTTTGTTTAGTCACCTGATCTTCAAGAAGGCTTTCAATATTTGTTAGCAATAACCATTTGGTATCTTCCAGATAGCTCAAATTGATAGCGAAAAAGGCAGGTATCTTATTTATAAACCGACTCAAACTATTCTTTTGTAATACCCATCTTACATAATCTTCAACATCCTCAACATGAGATATAATCGAATAGGTCAAAGGGAAAGGATTCTGCCTAAGGAAAACGTTAGTCATACTGTCAGGACCAGAGCGTTGTTGTGATGTTAATAAGCACATTAACATACATTTTAGGACAGAATCTTTGTCAATATGAAGGTTGTGTCGGTATATGTTTTGTTCAATCCTTTTCTCCACAAAAGGATTTTTATGTTGATTAACGAAATCAATTATTTTCTGAATGTCACTTTCGGTTATATCCCATTTTATGTCCATGTCAGTTAAGCTTTATGGTAAATTCTTATAAAAAATAAATTTCATGGTTGTGTAATATAATACTTACAGGTTAAAATTGCCTGACGCTTCCGGTTGATAAATAATTTTATCAATCCTGATTCTAGTTAGACCTGCTGGGACAATCCATTCAATCTCGTCCTTTATTTTGTAGCCAATTAATGCAGTGGCAATCGGAGAAAAAATTGAAATTTTGTTGTCTTTTAAACTAGCTTGATTTGGGTATACTATCTGAAATTCAATCTGTTTATTTGTGTTAAGAAAACTTATCCTGACAACTGAATTCATGGTTACCACATTATCTGGAATTTCTTGTGGCTCAACAATTTTAGCAGAGTTCAATTCTTTTAGTAAAGTCTCTTCTTCTGATGCACTTATCGATTTAAACTGTTTCGCGTCACTGATGCACTTTTTTATCCTTAGATAATCCAATCTATTCAAAACTATTTTATTCATAATCCTTGTTTTTTCTGTTCATCTAAAGATAGCAATCTTATTGTCAAACTCCAACCAATTCGAGTTTCAGTAAATTTGTATTTTTGAACCTTTGTCAGTGAAAGTATGCGTTGTTAGGCCCTATGTTTGTAAAAACATAAGTTTCAGAATAGTTATTAGATTTGAATAGTTACCAAGTACTCATCCAATAATATCTGAAACTTATGGAAGCACAAGTTAAGAAAATTGATTTTACAGGACAAAATATTTATGCAGGATTTGTGCCTGTTTTAAAACTATCCCGATGCAACGAATTTGTCACGATAAGTGAAATTTTTCAAGGTTTTCAGTCCTGGATTAAGTGCAGGATTTGTCTAGCTAGTATTTTAAAATTAGAATTCTGATCAAGTTAAGGTTATAAACCATTTTATCGCCAGTATTTTTAAAAAATAGTTAAAGGATATGTATGGGGAACGTTGATATTTTTATTACTATCCGAAAAGATTATATTTGTAATCAAATGTGGCAATTATGAGAAATAGGCAGCTTAGGTCAGATCTTTTCAATAATATAAAGGATACTCTGTTAATAGGTATTGGAGTTTTTAGTGCTAGCATTGGTTTGGAATGTTTTTTGGTTCCAAATGAATTATTAGACGGTGGAGTGACTGGCATATCACTATTACTTTCCAGGTTATTTGATTGGAATTTATCTGTTTTGATTTTTGTTATAAATTTCCCCTTTATCTTAATGGGCATTAAACAGATATCCCTTAAGTTTGGCATAAAGACATTATTGGCAATAATTGCATTATCCCTTTCTGTCGAGTTCATTCATTTTCCAGTAGTAACGGAAGATAAATTATTAATTGCTGTATTTGGGGGGATTTTTCTTGGATCGGGTGTTGGTATGGCGATGCGGGGTGCGAGTGTGCTGGATGGCACGGAAATTCTAGCCCTGTTCTTTAGCAGAAAGTTTGCAACACAGGTGGGTGAATTTATCCTCATAATTAACATTGTAATTTTTAGTATAGCAGCCGTTGCATTCGATATCGAGACTGCTTTATATTCAATCCTGACTTATATTGTGGCTTCGCGAGCCATTGACTATGTTTCTCAGGGAATTGAAGAATATATTGGCGTGACGATAATTTCAGATTATAGTAAAGTAATTAGAAAAGCAATAATCCAAAAGTTAGGTAGGGGTGTCTCAGTATATATGGGTAAAAGGGGGATTATAGGCAAAGGTGCATTAGAAAGTGGCCTAAATAACCAAGATATTCTGTTTGTTGTAATTACAAAACTGGAACTTGCGAAGTTGCATCGAGAAATTGAAACTATTGATCATAATGCATTTATTGTAACCCATAAATTAGGGTCCGCAAAAGGCGGAATGCTTAAGAAAAAACCTTTGCACTAAAGTGACCAGGTTAGTTTATTCTATTTTTTCACCCTCATAATCTTACCCTGACTCAAAATTGCAACGGAATTATTTGGCTTGACACAAATCGTTATTGATTCTATTAGTGGTTCATTCACAAGCGAATCGGCAGACCATTCGATGAGGAAATTAGCCCCAGTGCCACTCTGATCTTCATATGGGATATAGAAGTCTTTAGTAGCTAAAGGTTTAATAGTAATTGTGCCATTTGGTAAGAAATCATCTACTAATCTACCGTCTTGATTGAAATACAAGACTTTTGATAAAAGGATACTATTATTAAGGTCGGTGTTATGAATTGCAACAAAAGCACTCATATCAAATTTCAATGTATCAATCTGATATGGGACATTTGAATAAACTGGGAGATATAATAATTGTCCTTTAAATTGCTTATAGGCTTCAAAATCACTATTTAGTGTACTCGGATTAAAACTAACAGATTCTTTTGCTTCAGGAAGATTTCTAGATTCCCTATAACAAGAAGTTAATTGAAGGCTTATAAGAAAAAGAAATACGATTCTAGTCATATTTGAATATTTTTTCAAAGTTACATTTGAAACATTAATATAACAATAAAATTAATTAAGAAAATTTCTTAATGGAAGCCATATTAAACTAACAGAGTGAGAAACATGGTGCATTACTAGTTATAAATCAATTCTATTAAATCCTGAATCATGGAGAAATCTGTCTGGTTAGCATTTGTGGGATCTGTCAAAGGTTGCGTAACTGTCACACTATAAGTAAATTGTCCCGGTAGGAGCGGAACGCTGCATAAATGCTAACTCGTTTTAGCATACGGGCCAGAATTAAAACTGTCCCGATGTAAAGAATTTGTCACGATATCTGATTTGTCACGATTTTAAATCCTGGCAAACAGGCAGGATTTGTCACGATTGTGTTATTTTGTAAACAGCAATTACGCAGTTTTGGTTTATCCGGAGAAAGGTTTTTATAGTTTATTTTAATATTTTGATTAGATGATATTTAATTTTATCTTTTCCGACACCTTTACTGAAAACTAAAGAATCATTCATAGTTATTAAGTTGATCTTGTAGTCCCCTGGTAGAATCATTTCTGGATTACATGGAATAAAAAAGGTCGGGAATTTGTATTTGTCAAGGTCATATTTTAATATAGTATTATTAATGCTAAATGATCCTGTAGTAAGGCAACTCATCTCTTTTTGATATAAGGCACCTCCTGATGGCCATTCTTCATATGTATTACTTTTAAATTCAATTTCGCACCAGTATCGCTGGTCTTGGAGTACAAAATAACCCATATAAATTCCTTCAGAGAAGCTATCTTTTTCTAAAATAGTTGGATCATCTTTATCAAATAGATCTCTTTCACAATCAATGCATAACAGCGAAAATGTAATAAGAATGATGTACTTTTTCATTGCAATAGGATTTGATATTATAAAGTTATGAAATTCTTAATTATAAAGATCTCTGAATTCTCAAAGATTTAGATTTTGTGTATAATCAAGGTTATAAAGTGTTTTGAATCCCGGCCGTCGAGTGAAAGCCCGCCTTTTCGGTTAGCATTTGGGCCATCTGGCAAGGTTACGTAGTTGTCACGGTATGAGAAATTGTCCCGGTAGGCGCGAAGCGGGCCTGAATGCTAACGGCTCGGTGGTATGGGGAGTTGCCGTCTGTGTCGGGGTTGGCATGTGTTTTTGCACAGTCCCGATAGATGAGCAGGATTTGGATGTCACGATAAAGTGGTCCAGATAAGTGTGTCCCGATAAGTGAGCAGGGTTTGTCACGGTATGATAAAATTGTCACGATGGTGATGCAAAAACCATGACAACGGCGGGTCGGCCGACAGCCCCATTGGCTTTGTCACGGTAGCAGGAATAGTCACGGTATACTAAACTGGATAAGTGGGTGTAAGTTACGGTGATAGACATTGGAGTGATTGCGAATTGGTCCGGGCTGGCGAAGGCAATTACCTATACCATCCGGGTTATGCTTAGGCCTGGAATTAAAACTTGATTCTTAGCAGGATTTGTCACTATAAACAGTTTCTGTTAAAGTATGGAGTATTATAATAATCAAGTAAGGGATGTCTAAATCTATTATTTTGACTTTGAATTATATAGAAATTCTTCCTGATAGTTGAGATTAAACTGTCCAGAGGTAAAGTTCATTATTTCTCCAGCATTAGATAATCTTTTGTCTTTGAGAAGTTTTACCTCGAATATCCCAGAAATTTGTCTATTTATTGTATCAAGTGATGTTATTTGAATAAAATTGGCTGAAATTGAATCTATTACATAACTATCAGTAAGTAAATCTCCACCAATAGTTTTATTCCAGGAAGACGAAAATTTAGTGATGGTATTCAATTCTGAAATGTCAGAAATGTAGAATGAAAGATATAAACCCTCCTCTTCGTAATTTTTAGAATTTTTCTTTCTTCCATAAATTGAAATAGAATTGTCAGTTTTATGTAAGTAAGAATAATTAGATGTGGCGATCCATTCAGCTCCATCTTTCAGCGCCTTAAAAGATGATAGAGAATCATTCTCAGATTTTTTGCAAGAGAATATGAAGAAGAAAATTGATAGACCAATTATTAGACTTAATCTTTTCATATATCTGGATTTAGTTTGTTAATAAATTAACATCAAAAATCGTTCCAATGGAGCATTTTAATCCGAGATTTTGCCTTGTCCTGATAGGGGAGTAGGATTTGTCTTGATTAACAAATTTGTCACGATTTATGGTCCGTCAGCGATTAAGAAATTGTCCATATTATGACGAAAATTTACTTCGAAACCGTTATGCTTAGGCCTTTTCGGCCTAGTCGAATTTGTCACGGAACAGTCTGAGGCTTAAGCATAACGGCTCGGTGGTATGGGGAGTTGCCGTCTGTGTCGGGGTTGGCATGTGTTTTTGCACAGTCCCGATAAGTGAGCAGGATTTGGATGTCACGATAAAATGGTCCAGATGAGTGTGTCCCGATAAGTGAGCAGGGTTTGTCACGGTATGATAAAATTGTCACGATGGTGATGCAAAAACCATGACAACGGCGCGAAGGCCGACAGCCCCATTGGCTTTGTCACAGTAGAAGGATTAGTCACGGCTTACAAAACTTGATAAGTGGGTGTAAATTACGGTGATAGACATTGGGGTGATTACGAATTGGTCCGGGCTGGCGAAGGCAATTACCTATACCATCCGGGTTATGCTTAGGCCTGGAATTAAAACTCAATTATCCAGCAGGATTTGTCTTGATATACAAATTTGTCATGGTAAACGGTCACTCTGCGATTAAAAAATTGTCCATTTTATGAAGAAATTTAACCAAGAAACCGTTATGCTTAGGTGTGTTTTCTTAATATGAAATTAATATCTAACTCCATTGTCATAATAAATCTTTGTCTTGTCAGTGTCATTTATATAGGCGAATGGAATATCTGAATCCTCCTGATGGATTTTCCAGGCAAGTTTAAAATTATGTGCTGAATTTCCAGATCCGGCATTTAAGTCATAATATCCAATCTCACATAGGAAACATTCATTTTTTAAGCTTTTACTTGTATAGAAGCCATCGTCATCAACAAGCTCGAGGAAAAAATCCACTGCTTCATTCTTGCTCATCTTCGGATCTGGGCTTAAATTAATCTCAGAAATAATTTCTCCAGACAAGAAGTTATATTGATTTTGGCTATTAAAATGAAAAATTACTTCATCACTAAAAACCTGAAGATTATTAACATATTGGTAACATCTAACGTGATTGTACCCTATATTATCTTTCTGAAGACGATAAACCAAAAAATTGTCCAAGCTTAAATTATTTGCATTGAAAAGAGAATTGACAATATTTAAATCAGATTCAGCAATCAGATTTTTATCAGGTTTCCCTTTTATTATATCTGTACAATAATTCGAATCTTCACATGCACTGAAGCAGATGAGAAATAGTAGGAAAGTGATTTTTTTCATGTCCATCTAGGTTTATAGAAATGATTGTTAATTTATTAACAGCAAAAATTGTTCCAATCCAACAAGTATTAATGGGAGTTTTGTCCAAGTCCCGATAGGTAAGCAGGATTTGTCAGGGTAACAAATTTGTCAAGGTATCCGGTCTCTCAGCGATTAAGAAATTGTCATTTTAGATTGAAATTTTACTTCGAAACCGTTATGCTTAGGCCTTTTCAGTCAAGACGAATCTGTCCCGTAACGGCCTGAGGCTTAAGCATAACGGCTCGGTGGTTGCGGTAGTAAACGTTGGTGGCGCCGTCCGCCGTTACGTGTCCTGGTACTTTAGGCAGGATTAGTCCCGGCGGACAAGCCACCATGGCGCATTTTTTGCCAGTCCCGGCGAACGATAAAGTTGTCACGGTATACGGATTTGTCCAGAGCCGGAAGAAACGAACTAGGCAGATGAGTGATAAGTTTTGTGTCACGATAAAATTGTCACGGTGGCGAGCAAAAAATGTGACAAGTTTATTACCCCAACCATCCGGGTTATAGTTAGTTGTAATTTTAAAACTGTCACAGCACCAGATACTTAATGGTTAGAATTTTAGAATCAAAAGGCATATTTCTAATCATGATATTTATTTGAAAACTAAAACAAAACTAATATTTGCATGTTAAGACCAGTCCCAGTAAATCCATCAGGTAGTAATTGTCGCATTGGGACAAAAGAAATGTCGAGGTTTTTACTAACATCAAAATTTGTGAGACTTGCATCTACATTTGCATCCAGGATTGTTAATAGATACCATCCTGCGATACCTATATATGATAAGTCGCGGTAACGTTTATAACCATCAACACCACGTAACATACCTTCTTCATAGTATGCTTTCTGAGAGGGCCTATAAGTATCAGGGTATAAAACTGGGTCATATGTTTTCGGATCTATAGTTTTTAGCTTACCTAGCTTAAGGTAACTAGTTGTCTGAGGGTTTTTATCTGAAAAATCCTGAAGAGCTTTTAAATATTGATTGTATTGTGCAGAATTGAGTCCAACACTATAGATTAAGCTTGCGAATCCTGCATAGACTAGGGGGGCTTTCCAGTATTTCTTGTTATAAATTTGTCCAAGTCCGGGGAAAACGACAGCCATCATTGTTGCTTTAAGCGGGTATGCCTTAAATTTTTGTTTTACTTGAGTCTGAACACGAAGAGAATCCTGTGCAAAGGTGATGTTTTGTCCCACAACGAATTGCAGAGTTACTAAAAATAATATCGTGTGAATTGTTTTCAATTTAATTAAAACGAAACAATTAGTTGTTTATTTAGAAAACTGAAAATTTTATTTGTCAAGGATCCCAGTCCCGGCAGATGGGTTTAAATTATCCGTCCAGACAAATTTGTCCAAGTTACCAATCCAGGCAGATGGGTGTAAGTTTTCTGTCCAAACGAAATTGTCCAAGTTACCAATCCCGGCAGATGGGTTCAAATTTAATCGTCATGATGTAACTGTCAAGATGTTAAATCCAGTCAAAAGAGCAGGATTTGTCTCGATAAACGAACCTCGCTTTCGGTTATAGTTAGTTGCTTAAAACTCTCTAACGTGCAGGAAATCAACAATTAACTATAACGGCTCGGTGGTATGGGGAGTTGCCGTCTGTGTCGGGGTTGGCATGTGTTTTTGCACAGTCCCGATAGATGAGCAGGATTTGGATGTCACGATAAAATGGTCCAGATGAGTGTGTCCCGATAAGTGAGCAGGGTTTGTCACGGTATGATAAAATTGTCACGATGGTGATGCAAAAACCATGACAACTGCGCGAAGGACGACAGCCCCATTGGCTTTGTCACGGTAGCAGGATTAGTCACGGTATACAAAACTTGATAAGTGGGTGTAAATTACGGTGATAGACATTGGGGTGATTATGAATTGGTCCGGGCTGGCGAAGGCAATTACCTATACCATCCGGGTTAGGTTACGTGCTAGAATTAAAACTGTCCCGCTGGCATAAGTCTGTCCTGTACTATTTATTATTGTCACAAAACTCAATTTGTGCTGTAAACTCAGGCCATAAGCAAGCAGCATTTGCTGGCCCGGTCCATTTATTATATTGTATTATCTTAAAATAAATAAGATCTCCTTTATTTATCTTTGAAAAAGCTAATGTGGGATCAAACGTTGTTGTTGAACCTATTGATAGTCCCCCTGCTTCAGGGCATTCAATAATTTCAAGGATATTATTACATCCATCCCCATTGTTTAGACTTACAACTTTGCCTTTATAACAGTCTGAATTAATATGTTTTACACAACCAATTATTGGCAAAATTAGCAGGATGAACAGAAAGCTACATTTTAAAATATATGTTTTCATTGTCTGGAAATTATTATAAAGTTAATAATTTAAAAATTAGCTTGAGATAGGACTTATACTTATATTTTTATTCACAGAATAATCTGAAATAATGATATTTAAGAGTTGTCCGGTTACACAAATCATTGTAATTTGAAAAATTTTTCAGGGTGCCGTTAGGTTGCGTGCGATCCCCAGATCCCGATAAATGGGCAGGACAATCACGTCAAGCAGGATTTGGCAGACGGCTGAATCCCGGCAAATGGACGAAATCTAATTGTCACGATAAATTTGGATAAGTATGAATCAAGATATAATAGAAAGGAGAAACTATCAAGATATATAAAACATGGTGGATAGATTTTGGAGCATGCAACCTAACGGCTCGGTGGTTAGGATTAGTTGCCGTCTGTGTCGGGGTTGGCATGAGTTTTTGCACAGTCCCGATAAGTGGGCAGGATTTGGATGTCACGATAAAGTTGTCCAGATGAAGGTGTCCCGATAAGTGAGCAGGATTTGTCATGGTATGGTAAAATTATCACGACGGTGATGCAAAAACCATGACAACAGGAGCGAGGGCCGGCAGCCCATAGACTTTGTCACGGTAGCAGTATTAGTCACGGTACCAAAAACTTATAAGTGGGTGAAATTTATGGTGATAGACATTGGGTTGATTAAAAATTTGTCCGGGCTGCCGAAGGCAATTAAGCCTACCATCCGGGTTAGCATTTCGGGCCAATTTTTAACCTGTCATTTTATATGAATTAAATTGTATACAGATACGCGTGTCCGGGGTATCAACCATAAAATATCTGTCTTGAGTAGAAGAGAAAAAGCTAAAACTGTAACGAACAACTTACCCATATTGTCAGGGTTATGGGGCGTAACTATATTAGTGTTATAAATGGCAATATCAATGATGTCATCCAGAGTATAATGGTGTATATAAAATCTGCCATTGATGGAGCAGGTTTATCGACAACAGGTTCTCTCTTGAGTATTTTTATGAATAATCTTCTTAAAGGAAATTGGATTGTTAAAAGGAAAATTGGCAAATATGATGCTGATTTGATAAATCTATAGTCAAACGTAAGAAGTTTCTGAAATAATATGTAGCTGTATATTATCGGAAAAATTGAAATTGCAACTGCTATGAGAAAAATGATAGATGTTGAAGCATTTTATAATCTAAAACGAACCAACCCCAAATTCCCCAAAAGATAAATCCTGTCATCAAACTAAAATTCTTTGAATTCCCGATAAATGCATAACTTATTAAAATCAAGAGTACAACAACGAGTGAGATAATACTTGTTCGCCTTTTAATCTTTTCTTTTTCTTTAAGCGCGACCTTCTTTGGATCAACCTTCTTTTTTTTAAAATTTGAGGTGATGAGAGAACTGAGAAATCTAATGGTGGTTTTTCAAAACTTTTGATTAATGAAGATTTAATCGTTTTACCTCCAAAATCAATTTTAAACACTTCATTATATTGAGTCACGGCATATACATTATCGTACTCTGTATCATTTTGGGGAACAAAAATTTCTATTTCATAGTTTAATTTCTCTTTTGGGAAAATCGTTGTGTCTTTCACAAAAGTGTAACCACTAATTATTGGTTTATACTTTATGTTTTCAGGGTAGTATAAATAATTAACCAAAAAATTGAATGACTGATTATCAATATCTTCTTTGGGTATAATGACATACTTATTTGTGTCATACTGATATAACTCAATACAAAAATTCTCTGACAATGATTTATCATACATATAGATCCATTGTCTGATTGCTTTTTTTGATCTGGAATAGTGTGCAATCTTGGACTATTATGAAATTAGTTTGGGTCATTGATCAAAGATATTTATTGGTTGGAATTATGCCCAATAGCTTGTTTATAGGATTTATCGACAGTCAAAGTTAAAAAACATTTTGAGTCCCGAAACCGAGTGTAATCTGATTTTTCGGTTAGCATTCGGGTCCCCTGATTACGTTACGGAATTGTCACGATATGAGTAAATTGTCACGGCGACTTTGGGCCTGAATGCTAACGGCTCGGTGGTTAGGATTAGTTGCCGTCTGTGTCGGGGCTGGCGAGTTTTTTGCAGGTCCCGATAGATGGAACGGAGTTGTCACGTCAAGGTAGATTTAAATAGTGTGGCTGCAAAAAACTTGACAGCTCGCGCGTCAGCCGGCAGGCCCATAGACCTTATCACGGTAGCAGGAGTGGTCAAGGTACAGAAAGTACAATAAGTGGCTTTAAACATGCTCTAAATGACTTTGGGGCTGATTACGGAATTGTCCGGCCTGCCGAAGGCAATTAAGCCTACCATCCGGGTTAGCTGCTGGGCTGAAATTAAAACTGTCACGTTTGCAGGTATTGTCACATTATAGAAACGAATTAAAAATCCCGATAAAAAGAACGGATTTGTCACGATTTGCAAATTGTACAAATGGCGGAAAGTCCCTTGTCAATAATGTAAAAATATCCATCTTGTCTATTAAAAAATTGGAGTCATTGGATTTATGTGGTCTGGTATATGTAATAAGCGTTTTGGGAGTTTTTATCTAAATTGTCATGGTTTGGAAAGCTTATTACATGTACCATGGAGTTAGCTGCTGGGCAAAGTTTAAAAATGAGTCCTGGCATACTGACGAACCTTCTGATTTAGTGCCCCTCGGATGAGTGGCAGGGACGGGCTGGAAGGCTCTTTACGCAAAAACTGAAATCAAATTGTGTTCAGAATTTAAGGTTTGCGTAATGTGCCTGACAGCGCAGGGAAGGTTTGGATTATTTAAATTTTTTTACTCGTGTTATGACTTAGAATACGCAGGGAGGTCTGCTAATTAGTACTAAAATTACTTGACTTTAAAATTTGTTCTAATTGATATTGTTTTACCTTCTGAAGTAATTCCATTTACATTAACTAAATACTCAGCTTTTATATCTGATGTCCAAAATTTAATATGTGCAATACCGTTTTCATTTGGTTTCACTAAGGGATTCCAGAAAAGAGTATTTCTATAATCTGCTATTCGTGAATTTTTCATTTCTGCAGTTGAATAATCAGGTGAAACAAAATAACTGACAGGTTCAAATAGCCTGTTGCTTACCCTGATTGCATCATCTGGAAGTAACCCGGACCTGAAGTCACTTGATTTGGAAATTATATTTATTATTCCATTGAATATGTATCCTCCAACACGATATCTATCCCAGACTACATCAATTTTTTCAACAAGATCAGGATTGAGATTAACTATAGTTGATAAATCCTTAATAATAACTCCATCAAGCATTACAACTGGTGAGCCTTCAAGTTTATTCCTTAATGGATCAGTTACCGAAATTTCATACACTGAATTTTTTAATTCCAGAGATACACGTGGAATTAATTCAAAAAATACTTCCGGCATTGAATCAAGCGTGACGAAATCTTTCATATTCAACTCAAAATCAGGAGTTCCGTAAAATCTTTTTTGATTACCCGGTCTGATGTTGGGTGTAATTGGTTCCCTTGCTGATGAGGATGCATAACTTTTCCTTATCCTATAGTTTAAGATTTGTCTTAAAATAACAGGAGGAATATTCTCTTTTAATGAATCAATAAAAACCTTTGCAGATATATACTGATTTGCAAAGGATGATTCAATGTAAACTTTTTGATTAATAATGTTTAAATCAGGCTGAATAATAAAGTCTTTGGACTCGTTACCAATGTCAACTTTGAAGTTAAAATCACCCTTCATGTCTGTTGTGGTATATTGAAATAATGCCTCCTTCCCAGGGACTGACATAATTAGAACCTCATACTCATTCACTGGTTGCAGGTTATCGGTTAATAGTTTTCCGAAGATATATTGATTATCTAATTCAGCAGGAAATTTGAAAGCTGGCTCATTGTTTGAAAATATTGAATCCCAAATAATCCAGTTGCTTTTCAGAGTTAGCAGAAGACTATCTAAAATTTCGGGAGAAATCTCAGTGGTCCTTTTCCTATAAAGCATACTTTGTGGAGAAAATCCAAATTCAGTACCAAAGATCAGATAATCATACAGATCCATTGGTGGGATACTGCTTGACACTGGCGAAACTGAAACACTTAGATTTTTTAAATCAGTTTTTTGTGAAGAATTGTTTACAATCTCAACATCAATTGTTACTTCATCCCTCTTAATGCAACTATCAATCGAATGAAGAATAATGTCCTGATTTTTCTTTCCGGGAGTATAAATATATCTTTCACAAACCGGACCCTCCGAATCAAATATTGTTATCTGATTAATTCCGGGTAGAAGTGACATTTTAGGAACAGCTATCCTGGTATTTTCACTGAGTATCTTTTCAGTTCTGAAATAGTTAATTACTCCATGTGTCTGGATAAAAAGAAAGATCTGATTTTTATTGTCAATTCGAAATTCTTCATCAGTATTAACAAAAATTTCAAGGCTATCCTGTTTTCGATTATTAACTGTCAGATTCAGGCCTGAATTGGCAGATGTTTCGGTAATTGCTTCCTTCTCTTCAAATATCCTTTCACTTCTTTTAAATACATTGGTATTAAATGCATTATAGACTTCAATCTCCTTTATAAAACAATTATACGGAAGAAAATTTTTCATCCAGTTGGTATAAGCTATTATAGTATATGTACCAGAACTTAAAGTATCTGGCAGGACTAAGTGCCCCGGGCTGACTCCACCCTCAAGCATGAAACGTTTTTGAATGACCGGTTTGTTTTCATAATTCAGAATTTCAACATAGGCAATTTTACCTGATGTTGCCGGTTTGAAACTCTTGCGATCTATCAGGTAAATATTGAACCATATATCTTCTCCGGAAATATATTCTTCCTTGTCAGTATGGATAAATATTTCTTCTCTTATAACCGAATTACAGTAGCTTTGAAACTTCTGGCTTATATATTCCGGAATAACGGACTGAGACTGTCCGAAAGCACAATTCAGAAAGAGAATGTTCAATAATAATACAGCAACCGGTATTTTTCCTATTCTCATTGTCTTATCTCATAGTGCTAATTATCTTCATCCCAGAATGAAGGTCTGATATTGCGATAATCACCAAAAATCCCTTTTTTTGTGCAATCACTGCACCATCTGGTATTTACAAGAATCCTGTATGGGGGATTCTCGTCTGTATGATCTTCAGCCACCCAAACAGTTGCATCGAGTCCAACTATTGAAGTATCTTTTCCATACGAAGGTGAGTTGATATTCTGGTCGAATTTTGGTAAACCAAATTTAATACTGGAATTACAGCTCTCATCATAACCTATAAAATTGTCATTTATGAATATTCTTTTCAATGATATTGCCGAAACGCTGAAATAACCTAATGTCTTTTCATCCGGATTCTCAATGCAATAGATATTATTTGGGATTATTGGTGGAATTATATCATACAAGCCACCTTGTTGGTCCAATGAAGTTTTTAATGCTTCCCAGTAAATATATTCATCTTCATTAAGTGAATATTGCTTCACCTGAATACTGTATTTTATGGTTAACCTGTCAATAGGGTTGTCTATTGTCTTTATGGGAAATCCAACAACCCTGTTTTCTGCCAGAAGAGAACTGTTTTTAAGAAATATGTCTTCAGAATTCTCCGTTCTCCAGCATACTTTGTTTTCAACATTGAATGGCAGATTGATTTCCCATGTTTCAGAATATGCCCATCTGTAGAAATGGCTATTATTTTGCGGGTCATGGGTGTCTAAAAATATCTGGCAGCCTTCAACCGGCAAGTGATTTGAAATAAAAGCCTTCTTTTCATAGTAGAGACTGTCAATTTCAGGTACAGGTTTCAATTCCATTGGGAATGATTCATAATTACGATTGCCATTGGCAGAATTTGTCCTGATATGTAAGGTATATTTTCGTCCTATAATACCCTTAAAACTTGAAGAGTCTGTTATATAAGTTCCGATGGTTGTTTCTTTCAAATTATCAATGTGCCCAAGATCATCACTTAACCATACTTTACATCCTGTTAAATGTACAGGATTTTGGCCGGTCCATATAGGACGGGATTTTGATAGTTTTATTGTATTTACTCCATGCTGATCAGATATCAGGCCTTCAACTACCAATAGCTGGTCATTTTCAGGTGGTTCAGGTATGTATGGTACAACACAGCTTTTCAAAGTAAGGAAAAGTAATAGAAGTATTTTAATCACTGATGAGTTAGCGGGCAGATAATTCCTCCCTGACTTCCTTATATATCTGATATATTTGACAATACTATTCATTCTGGCTTGTAAAATTTTTTACATACGATTAAAAATCAAAACTGAAAGTAACTGAAGGGATTGGTCTGCCAAATACCGATAATTTGTATCCCCTGATTGTCTCGTAATCCTTCTGAAAATATACGGAATATGCATTTTCTTTCCCCAGCAGATTATAAACTGAGAGTGTCAGACTAGGATGTGCTATCTTATCCGATCTCAGATTACCACTGATTTTTAAGGAAACATCAAATCTGGAATAGTCCGGGATCCTGTATTTGTTTCGATCTGAATACTGGACCATCAGAATATCGTTGACTCGATAAAATGCAATAGGCAATGTTATGGGCCTGCCGGTACTATAGGTATAGTCGGCAGAAAAGCTGAACCGGCGTGAATAAAGATACTGATAAGTAATTATAAGATTGTTTGGCTTATCATAATTAGCCGGATACCAGTTTCCTGAGTTAATTTTTTCCTCTCTGAATACGCTTGTGCTTCTGATAAAAGTCCTGGCATAAGCATAGCTGACACTAAAGCGAGTCCTTCCTTCTGTCTTTTTAACAGCCAGTTCCATACCATATGCTTTTCCCTCCACATCTATCATGTATTGTTCTATATCCCCAACCATAGCAAGTGTAGAGCCTCCCTTAAAATCTACCATATTCTTTATTTCCTTATAATATAATTCAGCTGAAGTCTCAATACGCTTATTCATAAGCACTTGATAAAATCCGACTGCATATTGATCTCCTACTTCCGGTTTAAAATAATAGTCAGACAATTTCCAGGTGTCAGTCGGTGATATTGAGATAGAATTCGATAAAAGGTGAATGTACTGTCTGGTTCTGTTATAATTAATCTTAAAGGAATTCCTATCTGAGATCCTGTAGTTTAATGAAGCTCGCAATTCAGGACCAGCATACTGGCTGGTAATCTCGCCTGTAATGAAATTAATTGTATCAGAAATATTCGAACTGTTTTTTGAGAAACCTGGGTTATATGAGAGAACAGTTTGCGGTCCGAATGAAAAGAATGAAGAGATTCTTATTCCCAGATTTAATGACAAATAATCTGTGATAGAGAATTTATCGTCGATATAGAATGCAGCTTCATATGCCCTTTCTCTCTCTATCATGTTTGGAAGAATGAGCGATGAGTCACCGGCAGGATAATACTTTCCGGGTAGAACAGCATATTTGATTATATCAACACCGGAATTGAATTTGTGACTGCCAAGCAACAAATTAAAATCTGCTTTGAGATGAGTACTGTTGATTTTATGTGACAGTGAATAGGCTTCCGTTGTAATGTCCTGATTCAAAATATAATATTTATATGCACTATTACTTAAGGAAACAGACGAAGAAAGACTACTGTTATAAAAATGAAGCCAGGTAAGAGCCAGAATATTATTGTCGTATTTATAAACAGTGTTCATATTGAACCGGAAGTAGTCGAGACTGAAATATGATGCCAGATCTAACTTATTGTTTTTATTCAGTTTATAAGTTATTTTCGCATCCATATCATAGAATGAACCCCTTTTATCGTGTATCAGAGGATTCTTTATCAGATCAAATATCCAGTTTGAATAGGTTGACCGGGCTGTAAGAATATATGATAATGTATCTTTTATCAAGGGTCCTTCAACCATTAAATGTGTTGTTATTGGGCTTATCCCGACGCTCCCGGCAAATTCTTTATTATTCCCTTCCTTTGATTCAATATCAAGAACAGAGGATATCCGTCCCCCATACCTTCCCGGAATACCTCCTTTGTAAAGAGTAACATCTTTTATTATATCAGAGTTAACTGATGAAAAGAATCCAAAAAAATGTGAAGAATTATAAATTGGAGCACCATAAAGCAGTATCAGATTCTGAGCTGCCGATCCGCCTCTTACATTGAATCCGGCAGAGCCTTCTCCAACCGATTGTACCCCCGGGAGCATGATGATGCTTTTAATAACATCTGATTCACCCATTGTTGACGGCAATAATTTATTAATCTTTTCAACACCTGCTTCAGTGCGATCGAGTGTGGTATTCTTATTAGCAGATACAATTATTTCCTTCAACGAAACCACAGAATTGTCTAACCCAACATTTAATTCTCCTGAGCCATATAGATTTATACTGACTTTTTTTTCTGTTAAACCAATAAATGAAAACTGAATTTCGTGGAATCCGCGTGGCATTGTTAAAGAATAAAAACCATTTTTATTGGAATTTGTTCCAATGCCAAGATTTTTTATATAGATCGTAACGCCTGCCAGATTACTTCCTGTTTCAGAATTTGTTATGATTCCGGTAATTGTGACATTCCCTTGTTTGTTTCTCTCACTTCTGTTTCCTATTTCCACAACTTCATTTGCCTTAAACTGCTGGCCTTCATTGTAATAGGCATTGTCTGATGCAAGTATTTGAGAATTGCCTGTTTGTTCAGGATCATTTGACTTAACTGCAGAGTATCCCTTTGTTATTATTACATTTTCTGAATCATCAATAAAATAAAAGAGGTTTGTGTTTTTGAACAGATTAGTCAAAATGCATGGAAGGTTTTTGCACCCCGGATAACTACCCAGCTTCAGTTCATTCACCCACTCCTCCTTAAAAAGGAATCTGATATTAAACTGACTTTCAGTCTTTGTGACAAATTCGTTAAAAGGTAAACCTTTATAATCCCAGGGTATAGTATAATTCTCCTGCGCCGAAAGAGTTAAGGTTAATGTTAAGAAAAAATACAGAAGAAATTTTTTCGGCTGCATATGTTATTCATCTATTTGCTCAAACTATCATAGAATCTGAGAATCGGAATGAAGCTTTCAGGACTTTTTTTTGAGATCTTTAACTTATTGTTCCTGAGGTAATTCTTAATTACCATTTTGTCTATATTCAATGTATTGATAAAGTCATTTTTGGATAATACCGGATACAAAGATTTGTCTTTAACCAAAAATACTTTGTGAGTCTCAATAAATTCACCATCACTCTTTTCCGTAATATTTGGTGATATGTATTTATTGTATTTTATATACAGAGCTGATTTTCCCTTATATAAAACGCATAAATATCCATTAAAATCATTCTTTCTATTTAACGAATCATCATTGATTTTTTCAAAACGATACATTCTGTTTTCATAACTAATTGAGAAGCTGTCAACCATTTCTTTATTCAACTGAACGATCTCCTCAAGATCAACAGGAATCAATATTTCATCAGAAAAAGTATCATATTTGATCTTAAGATTTTTGTAAGTCCTTCCATAAACTGTAACTGAACCATCTAAAAAATAATCTGTAAAAAGGAATTGATCTCCGTTGATTCTTCGATACAAATTTTTCCAGACTTTCCCGGAATAAAGAGCCTGATTATTTTTCAGAGTATCCTGCTCAGTTATAACTGAATATGCTAGTTCAGTTCTGTCCGATAATATTACTGACGGACTATTTGTAGTCGAAATGGTAAGCAATACAATGGAGATGATTACAATTTGATTCATTTATCAATATGTGATGCGTTTCATTTAAAGTAAAAATATAGAAGATTATTATATCATACTTGATTTTGTAAGAAGAAAATTGATATTGATTTGGCATCATCATTTAAAACTCATATTTTATGAGATTTTACTGTGGTATATGTTGATCTGATTATGAATTTATTATTGACAAGTATTGATATTTGTATTAAATTAGTACTTATTTTTTAGTTTATAACCAAATTTATTACAAAATGAAAACAAAAGAATTCAGATTTGTGATTTTTTTAGTTTTTTTAGGAATCTGTTTTTCTGCCTTTACAACTAATGGGCGGAATGAAAAAACATGACAACCTTTTTAGCTGCAAGAGAGGATCCTTATATGATTCTTTATTGCGGTGGAATTAATGTCACAGATGGAGAAATTGAGTTTGAAGGTACAACACCTGTGTACCCATATACCAATGATGTAGATATTGAAGTTACAAACGGTAATTGGGTAATTGAGTACCATACACTTAGTGCTGAGCAACATATTGATCTAAGTGAAGACCAGGGTTCAAGTGATGGTACAGTTACTATCTGGCCAGATGGTACACCGGGTACATACATATTGGATTTTTATTTGGACAATGTAAAAATGACAGAGCTAACAATCGAGGTGGAATAAAGAATTTTTTTACTTGCAATGTTGCGGAAAAAATCCTTACCAAAGAGAAGGGTTCACTATTATATGAAGAATTGGCCCGATGGCGGAGTCCGGGCGGGCAAAGAAGCATGTGTTTTGCAGCGAAGGGATGGCTGCAGGGAAGGGCTTCAAAACTCTTGCGCGCGCGTCGGAAATCCCGGTGCAGTGAGAACTTGTCGCACTTTGCCTTGCAGCTAACGGCTCGGTGGTATGGGGAGTTGCCGTCTGTGTCGGGGTTGGCATGTGTTTTTGCACAATCCCGGTAGATGAGCAGGATTTGGATGTCACGATAAAATGGTCCAGATGAGTGTGTCCCGATAAGTGAGCAGGGTTTGTCATGGTATGATAAAATTATCACGATGGTGATGCAAAAACCATGACAACGGCGCGAAGGCCAGCAGCCCCATAGACTTTGTCAGGGTAGCAGGATTAGTCACGGTACTAAAAGCTTTATAAGTGGGTGAAAAATTTGGTGATAGACATTGGGGTTATTACGGATTAGTCCGGGCTGCTGAAGGCAATTACCTATACCATCCGGGTTATGTGTAGGGTGGAATTTAAAATTGTCTCGGTATGGATAATTTGTCCTTGTGTCATATAACTATTGTCCAGAATATGAAACTAGCAGGCTCTTTTGCAGCTTTAGGTGTCGGGATGGAAAGTGCGAGCTGCAAATGTGCCTGAAAGCCGAATAAGCAAGCTGAAAAATGGAATTCATCTTTAAGGTAATTTAACTATCAAGATTCAAAGGTCTTTTTGACTGTAAGACATAATTTGTCCATGATAGCTTTGTTTCTAGTTAAAATTTCGTCTTTATAAAAGGAGTATTCATTACTTTTTTTAACCAAATTCTTTTCAGGATCTGAATCAAAGTAGATACTTAAAAGTTTTTCATTTATGGATAATAATCCTTTAGTAAGGTCTTCGAAATATTTATGGTCGTTGGAATCAAAATAGATCTTTAATTCCAAAAGAGTTTCTTCTAATTCGTTTAGATATGGAAAGATTATTTTGTCAATTTCCTTTGTTGGAATTTTCCTATTTAGAATTTCATAAATAGCAATTTGGTGCCACATTAATTCAGCCTTTGCATATTTCGAAAAAAACAACTTAACTGCAATCAGTCTATTCTGCTGAAATAATGAATGATTAATTTCAATTTTTTTCGATTTGTTATCGAGAATTCGCTTCAAGAGGAAGCCAACTGCAAACAGCATCAAAGTAACTTGGCTCCAATAGGTTGTTAATAAATCTTTTATCTCCATTTTTGGAATATTCAGTTTGTCTTTATTTAATCATAACAATAAGATTTTTAATCCAGAAGGCATCTATCGAGTAAAATGCATCTCAATTATGCTTTTATGTGGTTCAAAATTCGGCTTATTCGTCCTTCAAAGCCGGCTTTTGTGCCATCATGGAGTCCATAAGATATAGCTAGCTGGCAGACTTCAATTGCTTTTTCGTATTCTTCATTTTCAGTTAATATAGTAGCATAATGCTGGAAAGTACTAATTCGCGGAAGTGAGCCACCCATGTCTTCTTTCAGAGCAGGGGCAAGTGAGGGAAATTCTTGAAGATGTTTTTCTGAGAATTCAGTGCAAATTTTTCTATACTTCTCATCTTTTCTTAGTTTGTAGCTCTCTGTGACAATTGATTGAAGGAGAAAATGCCTGTCGATTGGATTAGTTTGAGTATTTGCTGCTTTAAGCATTTCTTCAAGATTTCCAGAAGTCCATGCACGAAATGCATCATCAATGGGCAGTGATTTGTCTATGCGTGTAACAAAAGTAGTAGGCTCCTGTTTGTTAGATTTGTTATTACTTCCGAAAAATGATGTAAACCAGTCCATTGTTTATTTGTATAAATATTTATCTAAAGTTATGAATTTTATCTATTCCAATATTCCAGTATTTGCTCAAAAGCGTTGGCAAAAAAAGCATGTGTTTGGCAGCAGCGGGGCTTATCGCAGTGGCAGGCTGCCAAACTCTTGCTTTGTGTGTCGGAAATCCTGGCACATTTAAAAATATTAAATCTTTTGCTGTTATGTGTAGGGTTCTGTCGCGGTAGGTTAACTGTCACGGGACTAACACCTTACACATAACGGCCCGCTGGTATGGGCAGTAAGCGTTGGTGGCGCCGTCCGCCGTTGTGTCATGCCATACTTTAGCCGATAAACAATCCCGGCGTGCAAGCCACCATGGCGCAATTTTTGCCAGTCCCGGCGAAAGATAATTTGTCCCTGTATTACGGGTTTGTCCAGAGCCGGAAAAGATTTTGCAGATGAGTGAGAAGTTAATCGTCATGGCGAAATTGTCACGGTGGCGAGCAAAAATTGTGACAAGCTTATTGCCTATACCAGCGTTGTTAGCATTTGTGCTTAAATTAAAACTGTCCAGATGTGAGGAATTTGTTACGATATCTGAAATTTGTCACGGTTTTCAGTCCTGGCTAACAGGCAAGAATTGTCTTGATAGTGTTATTTTGTTAACAGTACGGGAATTGACTCGGTTTATATATGGTTACAAAATTGTCTCAGGTGTTGGAGCCATCTGCAAAAACCGTAATAGAGATTTAACTAATATTGTTTTGGTGGTAGTTATTTTTTGTTCTCAAGGAAGTATCTAAAGAGATATCCAATTGGAATTATAAGAATAATAAGAAGTCCATATTTCATAGTCATCACGGAAATGATAATTATCGTAATTATGAATAGAATAGAGACATAGATCCAGAATTTTGCATCTTTTGAAGTATCGTAATTAAAATATTTTGGGAATGTAGCCGATAAATTGCTATTTGACTTTTCGGATAATTCGCTAATTGACCTAAAATCAGCAAGAAGCTTTTCAAAATCATCATTTCGGTTAAAATGTGCATGTTTATATAGTTGGAAAGTCATATGATTTTTAAAGTACAGGGTCAATTTTAGTCCAGGTCCGGGGACGTAATCGGAATATTCACTAATGTTTTGAAATAGAGCTTCTTTAGCTTTTTTGATGGTTTGAAGATCCCTTGATAGGTACTCTAATCTAATTTTATTATTAGTAAAGATAATTTTGATAGGCTGAAGTCCTAGTTTTGCAAGAAATATTCCACTAATAGAGCATAATCCAAAGACAACCAAAGTTGTAATTAAATCCAACCACCCTGAGACAACTATGATAAAAGGAAATATCAGCGATACCACTGCAAATATTAAAAAGCAAAGAGGTCTATAATTGTAAATCAAGTATTCTTTATTTATATCCATAATTATTTAATATGCTGCAATTTACAGTTAACCTAATTTAAAATTTGTATAAAATCAAATTTACAAGGATTTTTGGATATTGGGTGTTATTGAAGCCCTGCCTTTTTGGTTAGCATTTGTGCGATCTGTCAAAGGTTACGTTACTGTCACACTATAAGTAAATTGTCCCGGTAGAGCGGAACGCTGCATAAATGCTAACGGCCCGGTGGTAGGTTTAGTTGCCGTCTGTGTCAGGGTTGGCATGTGTTTTTGCATAGTCCCGATAAGTGGCGAAAAGTTGGCTTTCACGATAAGTTGTCACGATGACTGAGTCCCGGTAGACGGCGAGAATTGCTCCGGGTGCAAAAGTTGGCAGATGGCGATGCAAAAACCATGACAACAGTGCGTCGGCCGACAGCCCCATTGACTTTGTCACGGCAGCAGGATTGGTCCCGGTACAAAAAGTTTAATAAGCGGGTGTAAATTACGGTGATAGACATTGGGGTTAATGAGGATTTGTCCGGGCTGGCGAAGGCAATTAAACCTACCATCCGTTGTTAGCACAAGTATTGGATTAAAACTGTCAAGCTACAGAAAGCTGTCACTGTAGTGTCTTGATGTATTTAAAAAGTATAAAGCTATAAATGATTACAAATCTTTTTAGCACAAGTAAATATTTACATTTTTTCTTTAGCTATCTCTAGAGATTTTAGAATACGATTTTTCAAATCATGATCTCCTATTGAACTATTTACTTTATTGATTGCACTATCAACATCAATCCCATCATCCACTGGATTTTGAATTATGAAGTCGATATAATTCATTTCAAGGTTTTTCGTATTTGAAAGAATTTCCAATGTGAATTCAGTATGTTCGATAAGTAACCTATATATTACTCCCCCACTAAATTCGGAAAATTCAACATTGTTCGAGCATTTTTTACAGCAGCAAAGGAAAAACCTTGACAGATCTGTCTCACTAACATTCGTAATATCTTGCGCAATTTGGACGAAATTGGAAGCCCAGCAACTATCACAATTGACTAAATTAGTTTCAATTAATTGAGATTTATGGTTTTCTTTCTTAGATCCACAATTGAATAGAAGTACGATTACAACTAGAGTTAGGATAGTAATTGATGTTTTTTTCATTTAATAACTTTTTAAGGGTAATTCCAATCTATTTACAAAGTTAGCACAAGTAGTTTATTGGTATTTACAGTCCTTACAATACTTTACAAGCAATTCTGGTTTAATATTTAAGTCACTATACTTTATGCCGTATGAGTTCATTACTTTAAATATTTGTGTAGAGTCTATTTTTGTTTTACATAAGCTCAGAACAAACTTAACCTTTTCAAAATCCTTGTTTTTATAAAAGTAAGAAGCTAAAATCATTTTCTCATTTATGGGAGCTATTGAAAGTCTTATTGCTTTATCAAATAAAACCATAGCATTTCCCTTATTCGAATTCCAAATTTCTTCAAGATATGGTTCATCGATATCATCAAATTTTTTGGTTTCGGAATTGAAAATGTAGATCTTTTTTAAAACAAGAATTGAATCAGATTTTGATAATGGAATACGCTCTTGTCCAGAAAGATCTGTTACCGTAGAGAACAATATAATTGCCAAAATTGATAATCGAATAATAATAAGTCTACTCATATTGGAAAAGTTTTGTAATTGTTCTATTTTAAATTGCTAAATTATACTTTGTCTCTTGATATACAAGATTGTCACAAAAAATGAACACCCTAAGTCTTTTCTGTTAGCACAAGTATTTATCTCATGTCGCGCGAGGGGAGAGTCCCGGTAAAAGCAGTATTGTTAATAAAATAACAGATTTGGCAGATGACGGCGCAAGGGCTTTTTGTCTGTCGCGCGAGGGCAGGTCCCGGTAAGAGTGCAGAAACTATCCTGTCAAGACAAAGCATAATAAAAACGGCGCGAGGGCGTAATTGTCACACACAGAAATATTTGTGCTAACGGCTCGGTGGTTAGGATTAGTTGCCGTCTGTGTCAGGGTTGGCATGAGTTTTTGCACAGTCCCGATAAGTGGGCAGGATTTGGATGTCACGATAAAGTTGTCCAGATGAAGGTGTCCCGATAAGTGAGCAGGATTTGTCATGGTATGGTAAAATTATCACGACGGAGATGCAAAAACCATGACAACAGGAGCGAGGGCCGGCAGCCCATAGACTTTGTCACGGTAGCAGTATTAGTCACGGTACCAAAAACTTATAAGTGGGTGAAATTTATGGTGATAGACATTGGGTTGATTAAAAATTTGTCCGGGCTGCCGAAGGCAATTAAGCCTACCATCCGGGTTAGCATTTCGGGCCAATTTTTAACCTGTCATTTTATATGAATTAAATTGTATACAGATACGCGTGTCCGGGGTATCAACCATAAAATATCTGTCTTGAGTAGAAGAGAAAAAGCTAAAACTGTAACGAACAACTTACCCATATTGTCAGGGTTATGGGGCGTAACTATATTAGTGTTATAAATGGCAATATCAATGATGTCATCCAGAGTATAATGGTGTATATAAAATCTGCCATTGATGGAGCAGGTTTATCGACAACAGGTTCTCTCTTGAGTATTTTTATGAATAATCTTCTTAAAGGAAATTGGATTGTTAAAAGGAAAATTGGCAAATATGATGCTGATTTGATAAATCTATAGTCAAACGTAAGAAGTTTCTGAAATAATATGTAGCTGTATATTATCGGAAAAATTGAAATTGCAACTGCTATGAGAAAAAATGATAGATGTTGAAGCATTTTATAATCTAAAACGAACCAACCCCAAATTCCCCAAAAGATAAATCCTGTCATCAAACTAAAATTCTTTGAATTCCCGATAAATGCATAACTTATTAAAATCAAGAGTACAACAACGAGTGAGATAATACTTGTTCGCCTTTTAATCTTTTCTTTTTCTTTAAGCGCGACCTTCTTTGGATCAACCTTCTTTTTTTAAAAATTTGAGGTGATGAGAGAACTGAGAAATCTAATGGTGGTTTTTCAAAACTTTTGATTAATGAAGATTTAATCGTTTTACCTCCAAAATCAATTTTAAACACTTCATTATATTGAGTCACGGCATATACATTATCGTACTCTGTATCATTTTGGGGAACAAAAATTTCTATTTCATAGTTTAATTTCTCTTTTTGGGAAAATCGTTGTGTCTTTCACAAAAGTGTAACCACTAATTATTGGTTTATACTTTATGTTTTCAGGGTAGTATAAATAATTAACCAAAAAATTGAATGACTGATTATCAATATCTTCTTTGGGTATAATGACATACTTATTTGTGTCATACTGATATAACTCAATACAAAAATTCTCTGACAATGATTTATCATACATATAGATCCATTGTCTGATTGCTTTTTTGATCTGGAATAGTGTGCAATCTTGGACTATTATGAAATTAGTTTGGGTCATTGATCAAAGATATTTATTGGTTGGAATTATGCCCAATAGCTTGTTTATAGGATTTATCGACAGTCAAAGTTAAAAACATTTTGAGTCCCGAAACCGAGTGTAATCTGATTTTTCGGTTAGCATTCGGGTCCCCTGATTACGTTACGGAATTGTCACGATATGAGTAAATTGTCACGGCGACTTTGGGCCTGAATGCTAACGGCTCGGTGGTTGCGGTAGTAAGCGTTGGTGGCGCCGTCCGCCGTTACGTGTCCTGGTACTTTAGGTCGGATTAGTCCCGGCGGGCAAGCCACCATGGCGCAATTTTTGCAAGTCCCGGCGAACGATAAAGTTGTCACGATAAACGGATTTGTCCAGAGCCGGAAAGCACGAAATTGGCAGATGATTGATAAGTTAAGTGTCAAGATAAAATTGTCACTGTGGCGAGCAAAAATTGTGACAAGCTTATTACCTCAACCATCCGGGTTAGCATTTGTGCTTAAATTAAAACTGTCCCGATGCGAAAAATTTGTCACGATATCTGAAATTTGTCAAGATTTTCAAGTCCCATCTATCATGCAGGATTTGTCTTGGTAGTGTTATTTTGTTAACAGATGTTGGAGTACTGTTAAAAGTTAAAAAGCATAATTGTTTTTGATTTGGCATTTATTTCAGACATGAGATATGTTTTTTTGTCGTTGTAGTTTGTTAATTTCTTTATGCAGTCGCCTATTTACCTGAACATAATTGCAATACCAAATGAGAGCCGGTTGATTTCCTCAATATGCTCCCACTCATCAAACTGGCCCTGGTCGTATTCCTTTCTTGCAATTGATTTTGTTTTCTGATACTGATATGCTGCAGTAAATAACAAATCACTGTTTTCGTTTAACGGAACTTTAACGCCTACTTCGGGATGCAAAATGAATCCCCCATAATTCCGTAGCCTGGTATCATTTATGAAGTAGGGAGGCCAGTCCAAGTAAAGTTCGTCAAAATGCTTGGCTTTGAAACCAGCAAAAGAATATCCTGACTTTATTACAACAAATGGGGAAATTTTATGATCCCATAATGTATATCGTAATTCAGCAAAAAGCGGATAAAGATTGTAATTGAAAATTTCAAATCCGACTCCCGCTCCTGCTGCCCAATGTTCGTTGAACATATAACCATTTGTAATTGTGAATGAAGGTGCCACGGTCAATTTGGTAAGTAAATCAGGATAATAATATACATGGTTAGGGGCAATATAGGTAGAAGAGTGAGCCTGATATGGTGTGTAATAAGCCGGTTTGTTGGTGAATTGACCGGCTCCTATTAAGAGGCTGACATGCATTATGTTATAAAACCCTTTCTCTTTTCTGTCAAGGAGACTGGAGTTTATTTTATTGCTCTCTCCGTTGAGATTAACTTCTATTCCAGATTGAGCAAAAGTGCTGAGTGTCAGTAATAACGATAAAATGATAAAAAAAATCCTTTTCATAAAAAACATTTTAGGGGATGAGCTTAATATTTTCCAAATCACTTATATCATATAAGAATAAACCTTGTGTATTAGCTACTGCAAGGACATTTCCTGCTTGTGAATAGCAGGTTCCTGATATGTCAGGATAGTTTTTCACAAGCTTAAGTTCATTTTCAGAAGATGAATAAACTGATAGCTCATTTCCAAGAGTAATCACATTGTTTCCTATTCTGAATATTGAAGATGCAGCAGTTGGTATTTTATAATCAATATATTTTTCCATATAAACACTTGTTTCCCCAGGATATTTAAATGCTCCCCAAACTGATTGGCCTGACAGAACCAAAAATTCCTTTAAATCCGGAAGGTAAGTAATATCCAAAGGAGTGAAGGTAGGAAAATATAGATGAAAGGTTAAAGGATAGTTTTCATTATAAGTTATACAATCAGAATAACCAGAGTAATTTCCCTTTCCCAAAATATAAATTAAACTGTCCTTAAAAAACATTCGTGCCGGCCATGCATCACTGTAATAATAAGGAGGAGCATATTTTCCTCTGGGTGTCGTCCACACATTTTCCTCTCTTACAGTGAAAGTACTTGATATGAAAGTACAAATGGCCCAACTATTGTAATTGCCATAAGTATATATTTGATCTGCACCCATTTTAATTATTCCAACGTATGGCTTATCATTTTCAGGATGATTGCTGAACCAGGAATCGGGTAACACTTTAGTCATTAGATTGCCGTATAGACTATCATACTCTGTGAAATCAAGATCCGGCTTCTTGTCCGTCACTGTACCCGTCTGTACATGTGTCTCTGTGCCAACAATAAGTCCTTTTCCTTCCACATAGGGTACATTCCAGTATTCCTTAAAGCTTGTGAACCGGTTAAAATGATTTTTTTGTCGGTGTAAAATATTTGACTGCATGGGATTGCTGACATCAAGGACAACTAAATCTACAAAATTATTACAAAAAAGCCTGTTATCGGCAAGTTCGAAGTCTTTGATATACTTGCACTCAATAAAACACAGATAACTCACACTACCTGCTTTCTTTTCGTAAACGTAAATACCTTTGAGCATGTCGCCTATAAAATAATATTTATCATTGTATACTATCTTGAACGGATCTCCTTGCGGTAGTCTGTCCGTTACCTTTATATTCCCGATTTCATTCATATCGAGATACACTGAATACTCTTTTGTTTGTGAAATTATTTTTGAGTATCTGTAAAGATCTTCATCGTTGTTCTCACATCCAAGCAGAACAAAAATAATTAACAGACAGGAATGATATTTCATAAGGTAATTATCTATTTAAAACAGGATTAGTAGTTAATAATGATAAAAATAAGTATAATTTATTAGTCGTTACGTGCAAAAATCTTGTCATTGAATACAAAATTTTTGATGTTTTATAGTTAAACATTCAATTTGCATATAATCAAATTTATAAGGATTTTTGGATATAGGGTGTTACTGAATCCAATCTTTTTCGTTAGCATTTGTGCGATCTGTCATGGAAGCAAAAACTGTCTTGCTATAAGTAAATTGTCCCGAAGCTTTGGCCCCCGCATAAATGCTAACGGCTCGGCGGTTGCGGTAGTAAACGTTGGTGGCGCTGTCCGCCGTTACGTGTCCTGGTACTTTAGACCGGATTAGTCCCGGCGGACAAGCCACCATGGCGCAATTTTTGCCAGTCCCGGCGAACGATAAAGTTGTCACGGTAGACGGATTTGTCCAGAGCCGGAAAGCACGGATTTGGCAGATGAGTGAGAAATTAATCGTCATGAAAAAATTGTCAAGGTATGGCGCAAAAATTGTGACAAGTTTATTACCCCAACCGTCCGGGTTAGCATTTGTGCATATTTTAAAACTGTCCATATGCAGAGAATTTGTCATGATATATGAAATTTGTCGAGGTTTTCAGTCCTGACTAAGGAGGCAGGATTTGTCATGGTTTTGTTATTTTGTTAACAGTATTAGGCCATGTTTGTTTCATCAAATTTTATTAACAATCTTGATATCTTAATAATTCTTTGATATTCGTCTCTAATAAATCTGTAAGTATCATTTGAGTTGTACTTAGAAGTTAAAAGCGGCTCAAAAAGGTCTAACTTTTCTGTGAATACAATATCTTCTGGTGGGAAAAAACAATAAAGTTTACCGTTTTGAATACTAAGTGGCAAATTATTTTTACTAGTAAATTCGATAAATGGTTTTAATTGTTCTAAACTAGAATTGTCTTGGTAAAAAATTGTCACATTATCCTTGTCGACTTTTTTAAAACCATTTTTGTTTAAATATTTACTATTATAGGGAACAGATTGGTTGAAAAAGATCACATTTTGATTAATGGATCGCTTCATGTCAGTTGAAAAAAGTAAGCCTTTAAAAAATTCATATTTGTTTTTCTTGACAATTATTTCTTGAATACAAACAATATTGTCCTTATGTTTTAACCTTATAAAATCTTCAGTTTTAACCTGATACTTTCTATTTATGGTCAGTAGGCCTGAATTGATAATGTTTATGCAATCCGATTTCTGTTCAGTATCGATAGTGTAATCATCGAAGTAGGAAAGAAATAGGTTTCTGATTATACCTTCTTTATACTTTTTGGAGTAATTTTTAATCAGGTCTTTCAATAGAAAAGCGTAGGGGGCTGGAATGGCAAAATAAATGTAAAAAACGTTAGGTCTTTTGGTTATGATAAAGAGAAACCCTACGATAATTGTTAAAATGATAACAGATATAACTGTAATGGATGTTATTTTTTTATGAAGCGATTTACGTTCATTATCAATTTCTTTTAATTGAGGAAGTATCGATGAAATATAATAGGATCTGAAAGGGTCCATCTGAATGTTATTAGTTCATAGTGTCACAAATATATCTTTTTGTACCAACTCTAGTTATGTTTGGAAAAATGTGGCCTAGCTTGTTTTTAGAATCCACACTTAAACAAATTTACAAGGTTTTCGAATACTGAAACTTGATGAATACTTGATTTTTCGGTTAGCATTTGTGCGATCTGTCATGGAAGCAAAAACTGTCATGCTATAAGTAATTTGTCCCGAAGCTTTTGGCCCCCGCATAAATGCTAACGGCCCGGTGGTTAGGATTAGTTGCCGTCAGTGTCGGGGTTGGCATGAGTTTTTGCAAAGTCCCGGCAGATGGCGATGAGTTTGGTGTCACGATAAAATGGTCCAGATGGCTGAGTCCCGATAAACGGCTGCGAGTTGTCCTGTCACGATGAAACTGTCCTGAGGGTGATGCAAAAACCATGACAACGGCGCGAAGGCCGGCAGCCCTATTGACTTTGTCACGGTAGCCAGGATTAGTCACGGTACAAAAAGTATAATAAGCGGGTGTAAATTACGGTGATAGACACTGGGGCTATAACGGAACAGTCCGGGCTGACGAAGGCAATTAAGCCTACCATCCGTGTTAGGCGCCGGAGTAATTTTAATCCTGTAATACATTAGAAATTTGTTTAAAGACCACTCTGCTCAATCAGAAAAATAATATTTGTTCCAGTCAAGTTGAGAGCATACCTAGTCATCTCATCATCAACTTTCTGTGGAATTTGTCCCTGTCCGTGCCCACTTAACTTATTTCTTATTGCTGGTATTCCGCTCTCCAGAAGATTTGCAAGTGAGGTGAATTGATTTTGCGTAAAGCTTGGCACTAACTCATTTTGCATGCAAATAGAAATAAGCTTTTTTGATGTATCCTTTGTATCAAAATGCCACTTTTTTTCTTTGCAAATTATCTTCATTGTACTTTCAAAAGATTTCAAGCACTCGGTCAAGCATTCTTTATTTTGGCCATGTCTGTAATGGTCATGCGCTTTCATAAATTCATCATTAGCACCTTGAAACTTTTTATGTGTGAGCAGACTAATTGTTGGTTTAATTATTTCTGAGTGTGTATATGTCGAATCAATTCTGATTAATTCACCTCCTTCAAATTGAAATCCTATTCCATGTTCTTTAAATCTATAGTTTAATTCTTCTATGGCTTCTTCAGGTTCCATTTTGAGATTTGTCATAAATTTGTAAGTATTCAGGTCTTTCTTTATAACTCGATCTATATATTTAAAGAAGAACTCAATAACATCAATAGCTTTTTCATTTTCTTTTGTTTGTAGAAAAAAGTTTAGAACTGACTCCTCATCAGTTTCTCTGAATTGCGACTGTCCCAATTTAAAAACGCCGTATTCTCGGCATAAGGATTTGTGAATGAATTCATAAGCTCGTTTTGGTTCATTTTGAGCTGCATGTGACTTCATATCCCCTAATGCATCTCTAATTATATGGATTATCTGAACTCGTAAAGGATTAGGGATATTATCATAGACAAAAACATCAGGGACCTCACCTCTTAATGCTTTTTGTCTTTTTGAGTATAGGTCAAATATTGCCATAATTTAAATACAATTACGTGATTAGCTAGTTGTTAAATTTATGAAATTATTAGAACAATACTTAATTCTTTTGAAGAACCAAAAAAAATATTTGAGGACTCTATGAATTAGTAAAGATTAATAGTGTTGGCGTTCTTTGGATTGAGTAATGTTAATTGAAGATTGATTTTGAATTGTCAGGTTTTAGAATTAGTCAAGATGAGGAGGAGTATGGCTTTAGCTGTTAGGCGCCGGAGTTTCTAAATCCCGGTAGATGAGCAGGATTTGTCATGGTACTGAAAAGTTGTCCCAAGGTCCAAGTCCCGAAAAGTGAGTGAAAGTTGTCCGTCAAAGTAAAATTGGATAAGAAGTGCAGGAATTAAATAGAACATACGAAATATTATTGTCACGGCAAATTCTCTAGCGAAGACGGCATGGGGTGATACGTAACTCTGACGCCTAACGGCCCGCTGGTATGGGCAGTAAGCGTTGGTGGCGCCGTCCGCCGTAGTGTCATGCTATACTTTAGCCGATAAACTGTCCCGGCGGCAAGCCACCATGGCGCAATTTTTGCCAGTCCCGGCGAAAGATAATTTGTCCCTGTATTACGGATTTGTCCAGAGCCGGAAAAGAGTTGGCAGATGAGTGAGAAGTTAATCGTCATGATAAAATTGTCACGGTGGCGAGCAAAAATTGTGACAAGCTTATTGCCTATACCAGCGTTGTTAGCATTTGTGCTTATTTTAAAACTGTCCCGATATGAAGAATTTGTCACGATATCTGAAATTTGTCAAGGTTTCAGTCCTGGCTGACAAGCAGGATTTGTCACGGTGCTGTTATTCTATTAACTGCTGTTGTAGTTTGGTTTGAAGCTATAACCGATTATTATTTTAAGTCTATTGCCAGTCCAAATTTCAAATCAATTGTTCTGAGAAAGCTCTTTTCTCCAATATATTTATTGCGAAATTGAGAAGCAAAAAAGTTCACTTTATTATATATTTTGATTTTCTCAACTAAGCCAATATCAACTCCTGTGTTCCAACTATTTCTTGATGTTCTAGTTGCTGTGTCAGTAAAAACATAATTTCTTGAGTCTTCATAAGTCGTTTTGGATCCAACGACGATTTGTAAATTGAAAAAATCTGACTTAACTACATCATAACCTAGATGAAGTGGAATATCAAAGTAGGTTCTACTTCTTTCTTCATAAAATGGTCCAGAATATCCAATTGGATCAGTAAACATAAAGCCATAACCATTTACGTTACCTGTTGAACGATATTGAAGTCCAAAATCAAAAGAAAATCGTCTAAGACTTAATAAAGATGTTTCAATTCCTACACCATAGGGAACTAAGCTATCATTTCTTTTAAAATGACCACCCCCAGGTGTCATCGATGAAACACTATATGAGATCTTGACATCATTAAAAACTGATATTTCTTTTGATATCTGACCTTTAACTAGAATAGGTAGAATAATTGTTATCCCTATTAATATTATTCTTTTCATAACATAAAATTTATTGATTTAGATCAATTGTATTTAAGTGAAACATCATTGGTCTCTCATTTAAATATCTCGCTTTCTACAAATTTACAAAGTATTTTGAATCTTGGATTCAATCCGGTCCTTGCCTTTTCGGTTAGCATTTGTGCGGTCTGTCAAAGGATATGTAACTGTCATACTATAAGTAAATTGTCCCGGTAGGAGCGGAACGCGCATAAATGCTAACGGCCGGCTGGTGTAGGTAGTAAGCGTTACCCGGCGCAGCAACCGTTACGTGTCCCGGCACTTTAGCCAGAAATTTCTCCCGGTTGCAAGACGGGTATGGCGCAATTTTTTCAAAGTCCCGGCGAAAGGAATAAGTGTCAAGAGTACATTTATTTGTCATGAGCCGGCATGCAGGAATTACAAGATGAGTGAAAACATTGGTTTACGATAAAATTCTCCCGGTGTAAAAAAATTGCGACAAGCTTATTACCCACACCAGACTTGTTAGCAAAAGTACGTAATGAGAGGTCCAGATGTAATTGTCATGCGACCAGAAAAAAAGTCCCGGTAGAATTGATAATTTCTCCAGATATAAAAGAACCCGATAATGTATGTGTCCTGCAAAGTGGGCAGAAGTTATCCTGTCAAGCAATAATAGCCTCAGAGCGTTAGCAAAAGTACGCCCCCTTGCAAATGACGTGTGAGATCTGTCACTGGTGAAAATTTGTCCATTTGCAAGGGGCGTAGCGAGGGCATAAAAAATTGGACGGCTTGTGTGTCGCGGTACAAACTATATTGAAAGTGTAATTAGTCAAGGTATTGTTATTTAATTAAGAGCAGTAGCGGGAGGCCAATTTTTTATAGAAGCGGGGGCTCTTCAATGAGGCTGGCGACGAGATTTGTCCCGATTGCAGTATTTGTCTAAAAAGTGAAAGCATCAAACGGACCGATGGAGCGTCGCGGCACAAATTATTATAGATGGCGAGTAGCATAATCGTCAAGGCAAATTTAAATTACGTGTAGCGCGCGAAGCCTCATGTCCGGGAGGCAGCGTATTTTTGCTAACGGCTCGGTGGTTAGGATTAGTTGCCGTCGGTGTCGGGGCTGGCGAGTTTTTTGCAGGTCCCGATAGATGGAACGGAGTTGTCCCGTCAAGGTAGATTTAAATAGTGTAGCTGCAAAAAACTTGACAGCTTGTGCGTCAGCCGGCAGGCCCATAGACCTTGTCACGGTAGCAGGAGTGGTCAAGGTACAGAAAGTATAATAAGTGGCTTTAAACTTGCTCTTAAAGACTTTGGGGCTGATTACGGAACTGTCCAGCCTGCCGAAGGCAATTAAGCCTACCATCCGGGTTAGCTGCTGGGCTGAAATTAAAACTGTCCCGTTGCAGGTATTGTAACGGTTAATAATCAAATTTAAATCCCGATAAATAGAACGGATTTGTCACAATTTGCAAATTGACCAAATGGCGGAAAGTAACTCGTCCGAAATTTTAAAATATCCATATTATCTCTTAAAAAGTTGGAGTCATTGGATTTTTACGGTCTGGTATATGTAATAAGCGTTTTGGGAGTGTTTTCGAAATTGTCTTGGTTTGTAAAGCTTATTACATGTACCATGGAGTTAGCTGCTGGGCAAAGTTTTAAAATGAGTCCTGGCAAATTGACGAACCTACCTCTTTAACGCCCCTCATATTAGTAGCAGAGACGGGCTTGAAGGCTCTTTACGCAAACGCGAATATCAATTTGTAGTACGAATTTAATACTTGCGTAATGTGCCTGAAAGCGCAGGGAAGGTTCATTTAATAAGTCGAAAATTCAACATTAGTTCAGCAGCATATCCGGTTCTATCTACTAAATAACCAGCATAATCAAGACCCCCAACCCTATCTGTCTAATTAGCACCATGGCATTGGTGAGGATTTGGAAGTGTCTTTACCCATATCTGAACTGAGATTTTAATTAAATTCCACCTTCATTCTGCATAATCATCAGTATAAGTGAGAAAATAAGGAACAGCAATGAAAATAGCATATAGTAAACAACTTTTCTCCTTCCTTTTTTCCTGTCATCTTCACTCTCATTTATAAATTCGTTAGTGATTCTTTTATATTTTCCGTTAAAGACAAAAACAAAATAAAGTATTATAATGTACGGAATTCCGACTGAAACAAAAAAACTTGCTCTTGAAATCGAAGGGAACATAGTAAATGGATACACTACATTTAAAATTGATACGATGGAAAGCATATTTAAAAAGAACAACGTACCTAATCCAAGCATAGCCGTATATTCGGGAAGGTCATCCTGCCCGTTAATTCTTACAAACAACTTAAAAAGTTTGTAGTACAAATACTTAATAGAATGCCACATAAATATAGCTTTTATTATCTCATTGATAGACCAAGTATATCCCACATCATCGAATAGTCGCCCTGACTAATTCTATTTGCACCTTCTACGTTCATATTTACTCCATTTTGCCAGAAATTATCCAGGCCAATTGTCGCATCGATTAAAACCATTGGCCCAGCAATTATCATCCCGGGTATGCCTCCACAACATTATCATGTTAGAAGTAAAGGTAGTGAATTAAAATAGGCTTGGATGTAGTGAGATTAGACTGATATATAAATCGGTTATGATATATCTTGATTCAGGCAAAAGTGGAAAAAGTGAAAGTCCCGGCATACGGGCAGGGGTTGTTATGGTATAATAAAGTTGACCCGATGGCGGAGTCCGGGCAGGCAAAAAAGCATGTGTTTTACAGCGCCGGGATGGTTGCAGGGAAGGGCTGTAAAACTCTTGCGCGCGCGTCGGAAGTCCCGGTGTAATCAGGACTCGGGGCAAATTTGCCTTGCAGCTAACGGCTCGGTGGTATGGGGAGTTGCCGTCTGTGTCGGGGTTGGCATGTGTTTTTGCACAGTCCCGGTAGATGGGCAGGATTTGGATGTCACGATAAAATGGTCCAGATGAGTGTGTCCTGATAAGTGAGCAGGGTTTGTCACGATATGATAAAATTATCACGATGGTGATGCAAAAACCATGACAACGGCGCGAGGGCCAGCAGCCCAATTGTTAATCCCGGCAAAAAAGGAGCAGGGAAGGCGCCGAAATTTAAGTAGAGGGTAGAAGATTGTTATGTTGGTGAATTGAATCAAAAGAAAAAAGAGCGTTCGGGACACTAAATTACCGAGAGCTTTCGTAAGGTGGCCTTCGGGTCCCCGTACGGAAGCTGTCCGGGCTGCTGAAGGCAATTACCTATACCATCCGGGTTATAGTTAGTTGTAATTTTAAATCTGTCACGGGACTGCAAAACTGTCTCGCTATAAGAAATTGTATAGTTAATTGCAATTTTGAAACTGTCTGGGTAGATGTTACTAACTGGTCGGCAGAACCTATTTCTTTTTAACCAATAATAGTCCAAAGTAACCACCGTCTGTTGCATTATTAGTTAAACGAATAGAATCTTGGCTAAATATGGTAACAGTTAGAGATGATATTGACATCCGGTAGAATAATTGATCTATTGGATTTAATTCTTTTGCTTTGAATTGGATAGTTAAATTATCCGCTGATTGGTTTTCAATATCGATCTTCCCTTTTCCCACCACTATATCATTTTTAATCACCTTATATGAGTCATTTTTAATAATTTGAATCACATCACCTATTTTGTGAGGATCAGCAGAATAATCCATTCCTGCGCTTAATTGAGTAGGAGTCCAATCACCATAGAGAAAACTATACTGATCGTTAAAGGAAACTTTCTCACAACTTAGAGTGAGTAAAAATGTCAGAATAATTAAGGTCAACTTTTTCATGAGTTTGAGGTATCAGGGATGATTAACATGTGATATTTTGAACAAAATTTATGCCAAATCAAAAAAACAAGATGCTGAATATCAATTAATCCTTATGAATTCAGCGAAACTGTCTTGCAACAGATTCTGATATGTTTTTGCAAATCCTGGTAAATGTGTAGAATTCACGTCAAACAATATTTGTCAAGCTTTAAAATCCCAATAGATGGTTGCAAGTTTTCTAGTCCAGTCGAAGTAGTCAAGGTTACCAATCCCGGCGATGAAGTGGGATTTGTCAAGGTATTTGAAACTGGCCTTTTCTGTTATAGTTAGTTGCATAAAACTCTCTAACGTGCAGAAATTCAACAATTAACTATAACGGCTCGGTGGTATAGGGAGTTGCCGTCTGTGTCGGGGTTGGCATGTGTTTTTGCACAGTCCCGATAAGTGAGCAGGATTTGGATGTCACGATAAAATGGTCCAGATGAGTGTGTCCCGATAAGTGAGCAGGGTTTGTCACGGTATGATAGAATTATCACGATGGTGATGCAAAAACCATGACAACGGCGCGAAGGCCAGCAGCCCCATTGGATTTGTCACGGTAGCAGGATTAGTCACGATATACAAGACTTGATAAGTGGGTGTAAATTGCGATGATAGACATTGGGGTGATTACGAAGTGGTCCGGGCTGCTGAAGGCAATTACCTATACCATCCGGGTTATATTTAGGCCAGGAATTAAAGCTGTCATACGATAAGAAATTGTCACGGTAGTGTTAATTTTATAACAATGATGGAGTGGTCTATTTGTCCCAGTTATGAGTCCCGGCAAATGGCTCAAAGTACGTAAAAGTCGTGACAAATCTGTTTGCTTTATCGTACAAATTATAGGAATGTTAATCTCTTAGTGAAAATGATTTTTAAGAATTGTTTCCCAATCAAATATTTCAAAATTGTCAATTATGCGTCCATCAGGACCAATTAGAAAGCAAGTTCTGGAACAAATATCAGGTCTATATGTATTTCTAATCATTGGATTATCTGCTGCAATAACAAATCTACCTGAAATTTCTAAGTCTTTTATATTGTTCCTGAGCGCAATAGGCGAATCATCAATTCCGATAAATTCGAATTTGTTTTTAAAAGTCTCTGTCAAATCCATAAAGCATTTATAGCTGCTAATTTCAGACCAACAAGCAGAAACATTGATAAGTAACAGGTACTTTCCTCTATAATCATTAAGTGCGATTGAATCACCATCAATTGAATGACAATTAAAATCTGGTGCTATAAATCCAACCTGTGTTCCGATCTTGTTACTGACATCTTTTTCCTTAACCAGCGTGACCAATCTACCATCATTTGAAATGTCTGCCAGATAATAATAACTTTTGCTTAATCTAAGATATTCACCAGTTGTAGCAATATCACTATTATTTAATGAATCTTTTTTGAGCTCGTCTTTGGATAAAATCGCAATTAATGGATTCTCGAAACAAAATCGGAGAAATGGGAAACTATTAATAATGCCTATTTTGAATGAATGATTATCGTATGTAAAATCACACTCCAAATGATGTGCAACTGAATAAACTAGAATGTTGGAATTATCGACGCCAATGTTTATCCATCCGGAATCCTCGGCCATTTGGGTTCCATTGTAAATGTTGTATTTGCAAGGAATTAAATCAGACAGGGATTTATTATCAAATTTTCGGTAGGATCTTATTTTGTCATCTGTGAAATCTTTGTTGTTGTTTTCATCAACAATGAAAACATCTTCTCCAGCTTTCTTTCCACTTAATATGCAAATTGAATTTTCTTTAAGGGTAGGAATATTTAATGTATCAAATTTATTGGGATAATAATTTTTCAAAAATGTAGGCATGTAATCAGATTTATTCATTTTAATATTTCCAAACCAAGTTGGTTTAAAATCAATAAGTTCATAAGCAACTTTAATATCAGAAACATTATTGGGGTAAACTAATCTGAAACTCTTTTCCTCAATTGTGTCAACAAAATCGAGATTATAAGAGGCGGCATTAAATAATCCATAACCTTTAATCTTTTTAGTCGTAATAAATAAAGTATCGTAATCTGAATTAAAAACATTATGAACTTTTTTCTCTCTATTACAAGCAATTGTAATTAAAAGAATTAATGCAATAACTAAGGTTGTTTGTTTCATTCTGGGGTTTTACAATTTTTCTGAAACTAAGATATAAAATAAATCCATACTTGAGGAGTTATATTTAGGCCATTGAGGTGTAAGTGTCTCGCTATCACGTCGTACGATGGCTTAAATATAACGGCCCGCTGGTAGATTTAGTTGCCGTCTGTGTCGGGGTTGGCATGAGTTTTTGCACAGTCCCGATAGATGAGCAGGATTTTGGTGTCACGATAAAGTCGTCAAGATGAGTGTGTCCGATAAATGAGCAGGATTTGTCACGATATGCTAAAAAGTATCAAGATGATGATGCAAAAACCATGACAACAACGCGAAGGCCGGCAGCCCCATTGACATTGTCACGGTAGCAGGAATGGTCACGGTACTAATATTTTAATAAGTGATGACGAACTCTCTCTCATAGACTTTGGAACTGATTACTAGACTGTCCGGGCTGACGAAGGCAATTAAACCTACCAGCGTTGTTATAGTTAGTTGTAATTTTAAAACTATCACGGTACAACGAATTTGTCACGGTATACGAAAGTTGTCAAGGAATCAATCCCGGCAAAAAGATGGAGTTGTCTTGATAGGGTAATATTGTCTACTTTTGGGACAAATCTTTTATATTTAATTTAATATCTATCGCAACTTTAATAAATCCCATGAAGAATTGGTCATTACCAAAACAAATATTTAAAGGAGTTATTTCATATGCTAATCTGCTTTTTGGTTGATTTACCCTGATACCCCAAGCCAGATGACCACCATAATATAATTTAAAAAGATAATCTGATATGTTATTTCCTGCCTCTGGCCAACCACCAGTACCAAGTAGTCCACGAGTATAATTTATCAGTCCGCCCGCTACTACAAATAATGAAAATGGTTTATACTTGATAACGTCAAAATACCCATCGACTCCAAGAGATGTAATTCTGTAATATTGGTCTCTAGTATCAGTTATTCCAAAAGGGAAGAATCCTCCTGTCATGAAGTTTGGGTTAATTCTAAGTCTGTCATTAAGAACTGATTTCTGGTATCCGAATGAAACTAGAGTCCCCATACCCATTTCTTTGAGTCCTTCATTCATCCCGATACCAAGTCCAACTTTAAGGCTGTTATTGGAATATTCTTGACTCATCAAATCTGAGTTAATGCTTAGAAGAGTAGCAGTCAGTATAAGCAGGTATTTTTTCATTTTCAGTATAAAAGTTTTCTTAATTTGTAAAGTTTGTAAATGTAACTAATCCCGTTAGATGATAATGAACTGTCAAGTCATACGATATTTGTCCAGTTATAAGTCCTGATAGATGGATGCAAATTGTCCATCCAGATGAAGTTGTCAAGGTTACTAATCCCGGTTGAAGAGCAGGATTTGTCATGCAAGATCAGCCTCGGTTTTTTGTTATAGTTAGTTGCATAAAACTCTCTAACGTGCAGGATATCAACAATTAACTATAACGGCTCGGTGGTATGGGGAGTTGCCGTCTGTGTCGGGGTTGGCATGTGTTTTTGCACAGTCCCGATAAATGAGCAGAATTTGGATGTCACGATAAAGTGGTCCAGATGAGTGTGTACCGATAAGTCAGCAGCGTTTGTCACGGTATGATAAAATTGTCACGATGGTGATGCAAAAACCATGACAACGGCGGGTAGGCCGACAGCCCCATTGGCTTTGTCACGGTAGCAGGATTAGTCACGGTATAAAAACTTGATAAGTGGGTGTAAATTACGGTGATAGACATTGGGGTGATTACGAATTGGTCCGGGCTGGCGAAGGCAATTACCTATACCATCCGGGTTATGCTTAGGCCTGGCATTAAAACTCAATTATCAAGCAGGATTTGTCAAGATAAACGGTTTGAATATCATGTGAGATTTGGTTGAAGATATTATTTTGACTTTGAATTATATTGATATACCTCCTGATAATTGAGATTAAATTGGCCAGAGGTAAAATTCATAATTTCTCCTGTATTTGAATAAATTTTGTTTTTGAGTAGTTTTACCTTGAAAGTTCCAGAAATATTTCTATTAATTGTATCGAGGGAGATAATTTGAATTAAGTTGTCTGACGTTGTATCAATTACATAACTGTCAGTAAGTACATCTCCGCCAATAATATAGTTCCATGAAGAAGTAAATTTAGTGACAGTATTAGATTCTGAAATGTCAGAAATGTTGAATGTTAAGTTTAAACCCTCTTCCGAGTAATACTTAGAGTTTCTTTTTATCCCATTGATTAAAAATTTATTATCTGTCTTTGACAGATTGGACCAATTTGATGTGGAAATCCATTCCGTACCATCCTTCATCGCTTTAAATGAGGATATAGAATCATTATCAGATTTTTTACAAGAGAATATAAAGAAGATAGTAAGTAGGACTATCAGCAAATTTAATTTTTTCATAGTTCTGGTTTTCTTTTGTTAATAATTTCACAGCAAAAATTGTTCCAATCCAGCAATTTAAACGGGACTTTTGTCTAAGTCACGGTAGGGGAGCAGGATTTGTCATGATATACAAATTTGTCACGATAAACGGTCTCTCAGCGATTAAGAAATTGTCCATTTTTATGATGAAAATTTACTTCGAAACCGTTATGCTTAGGCCTTTTCTGTCAAGACGAATCTGTCCCGTAACGGCCTGAGGCTTAAGCATAACGGCCCGCTGGTATGGGCAGTAAGCGTTGGTGGCGCCGTCCGCCGATACGTGTCCTGGTACTTTAGGCAGGAATAGTCCCGGCGGGCAAGCCACCATGGCGCAATTTTTGCCAGTCCCGGCGAACGATATAGTTGTCCCGGATGCAGGATTTGTCCAGAGCCGGAAAAGAGTTGGCAGATGAGTGAGAAGTTAATCGTCAAGGCGAAATTGTCACGGTGGCGAGCAAAAATTGTGACAAGCTTATTGCCTATACCAGCGTTGTTAGCATTTGTGCTTATTTTAAAACTGTCACGGCGAAACGAATTTGTCACGATATCTAAAATTCTTCACACTTTTCAGTCCTGGCTAATAGGCAGGAGTTCTGCATAAAAGAAAGTGTCGAAAAATTAGAAATTGAAAAGTGTGTCGTACTTAACTTTTAAATTAGAAAGTTCTCCAATGATCCGATTCAAACTTTCTGGAAGTTCAGATTCATTGGGTTGGTAAATATATGTATCAATTTGCTTTTTATTTGTTTTAATGCTTAGAGTTGTAACTGCTAAATCAGTCGCTTTGTCTGGTCCAACTCCATATTTCTCATTAATATCGCTATTTAATAAATCGACTAAGTAGGGTTTAAGTTGTAATAAGTCAGGATTATTGATTGAATAGACGGAATGCCTTATAGATTCAGAAAAAGGACGTTTTGATTGAATATCCAATTCTCCAGTTTCGTTTAATTGTAAAAGATAAAAGTAGCTTGGCCATCCGCTCCCAATATTATAATTAAGCTCAAAACTCGAAATGTCATCAATGTCATATTTTTTCTCGCATGATGAGAATAGAAAAAACAATATAAGTGAAATAGGGATCGAGGCTTTCATATTATCGATTAATTGTCAAGCTAATATCTTGCAAAAATTATACCAAATATCATCTTCACTTAAGACGAATCTGCCTTTTCCGTTAGCATTTGTGCGATCTGTCATGGAAGAATAAACTGTCATGCTATAAATAATTTGTCCCGAAGCATTGGCCCCCGCATAAATGCTAACGGCCCGGCGGTTGCGGTAGTAAACGTTGGTGGCGCAGCCCGCCGAAGTGTCATGCGATACTTTAGCCGATAAACTGTCCCGGCGGCAAGCCACCATGGCGCAATTTTTGCCAGTCCCGGCGAACGAAATAGTTGTCCTGGATGAAGGATTTGTCCAGAGCCGGAAAAGTTTGGCAGATGAGTGAGAAGTTAACCGTTATGTTATAATTGTCAAGGTAGCGAGCAAAAATTGTGACAAGTTTATTACCCCAACCGTCCGTGTTATAGTGCGTTTATTTATTAAAACTGTCAACCAGCGATTAAATTGTCACGGTAGCAAGATTGGTCACGGTATCGAAATTTTATAATATCAAGAAACTTGTCACCGTCGCGCGAGGGCCGAATCCAGGTAAAAAGTAATTTTTTAATTAAGTAACAGAGTTTATTAATGGAGGCGCGCGGGCAAATGTCTGTCGTACGTTGTAAGGTCCCGATAAGTGTGAAGAATCAATCTTGTCATTTGGGAAGTACTCCTCTTACATTTCTTATTATTTTTACCCTTGAGGTCTTAGTATCCAATTGTAATTCATCAAATGAAATGCTATTATTAGGTTTAATATCAGTGTTTTTATATTTAAAAGACTCCATCTTCCCATTCTCATAATTAATTTGACTAATCCTTAAATCATGAGTAGCAGATTCTGCTATAAAAATATTATACTCTTCGTCATTTTCTTTAATGATGAAGATTGGGTCTTTGATAGTTAGAATTGTGTCGTTTATATACGCGCCTTTCCCTAGCTCTAAAGCAGTATATCCTTTTGGATTGCTTGAAGCAGGTTTAATATTACTCCCAAAAGTAAATTGGGATGGATCGATGTTATGTTTTTTAATTAATGGAAACCACCATTCATTTTCATACTTTGAGTCGGTTAGGAAAGACACGTTATTTTGACCAAAAGTAAATCCGGTCCCAAAACAAAGGAATAGAATGACAGTAACAGTTTTTCTACTGAAAGAAAAAAGTGAAGGTCTGAATTCAGTACTCATGATTGTGGGATTTAAATTTATGAACTATCTAAATTAAATACTAGGTATGTATTGTTAACGTATTAACAGCAACAATATTGCAAATGTCAATGTGATTATTAAGTCCAGATGCCTGATAGAAATTTGTCATTGTGATCTATTTATAAATTTGATGTCATAATACTCACAGCAAATCATTTCTGGTCCATGTTTAAGTTTGCAATGTCTTTCCGCGAGTTGAGTCCAAGTTTTGAATAGATCCTGTTAATATGAGTCTTTACGGTACTTAATTCTATGTTTAATGATTCGGAAATCTCTTTATTTGATTTACCGTCAATGAGAAGTGCAAATATTTTCCTCTGTTGCAAGCTTAAATCAGCTATTGGATTTGGATTTCTCTTAAGTTTCGTAACAGTCCATGATGTTAAAAATCCAAGAATGAAAACAATGCAAGAAATAGTTAAATAAAGCCAAATGTTCTTTTTTTCGGTGATTGGGATTTCTTTTCTGAATTCTACAAAATATGAAGATTGCTCATTTCTCCATTTAGATAAGTAGTCTTTATAAAACTGCTGATTTGTCGGGTAGTTTTGCTCAAATTTACTTTTATACAGGGCATATAAGGAAACCAGTGGATTTGAACATGTATCTGCAACCTGACGGAGCTTCTCAAATACAGAGCTTCTGATTAGACTTGTTTTGATAATAGATCCATTAAATTTTGTAGAATCAAGATAAGTGGCTATCGCATTAACCTGTTGAAGTATCTGATTCGGATAATAACCCTCGATTATAATACCCTTAATGATGTCAGAATCAATTGTGTCTCTTATTTGTACAAATGAGTGATTATTTGCAATCAGGAAAAAATGGTTTTCATCTTTGCCACCGATGATTAATGAAGCCGGAGGATCTGTTTTTTTTGAGAAGTGAAGTCTATATAAGTTGTCATTATCCGGAAAGAATTGCATGTTAAAAGTAAATTTCCCCGATGGATCTATATTAGCTTTTTCAACAATAATTTCGTTCGACATTGAGTACATGTCATTGAAGTTTGAAATAATCGAAAGATAAACTTCAGGTTTCCAAATTGCAGTGTCAATAATAATTTGACCTGAAATGCCGGATTGGGATCTGAGATTTTGACTAGTAAAGCTAATCAATAAGAGAATCAGGAATTTATATTTCATCATCCTTTCAAAATTTACTTTTTTATGGATGATTGATCAGAGTCAATATTCAATGAGCCTTTCACATTCTTGGGGATAACGATAATCTTCCAATCTCCTTTAATGGGAGACTCAACTAATTTTGAAATTTTTCCACTAACTGTCTCATTTTGGGTAGGGTTGTTTGTTTTACCAGTTGTTTTTAGAGAATTTTGACTTCCAACAGAATACTTGCCTTGTTCTTCACCGGTGGGGTCAAATACTTCAATTGTTAGCTCGCCTGAGAAAACGATTGATGAGATCATTAGTTTAAGAACATTGTTTGACTCAGTAACTTGAATTAGAATTTCAATTTTTTCATTCTCTCCATTGAAGCTAATCGACTTATGAAGGCTAAACTCAGTTCTGTCAATCTGGCCAGTCTGTTTCTTTTCTTGGGCGGAGACAGAATTTACAGTTAAGCATAGAATTAAGAGCGTGCCCGATAATGATTGAAGTAGATTTTTCATAGTACTAAATTTAAGATTAAAAACTTTATCGCAAATCTATTTCAAGAATTATTGCTGGCGTTTAAAATAAGGGTTGATAAATAGGTGACAAAGGGTTTAAATGAGATTGAACTACTCTCGGCATTCATGTTTATTGTAAGAATATTTCAGTCTTCGGAATTAAAAGCAGTAGATTTTAAGAAAATGTACGTCGGATGCAAAGTCATGGTGGATTATTGAAAAGTTATCAATTGAGTCAGAGTTGTCCAGATGACTGAGTCCCGATAAACGGCTCGGATTTGTCACGATATGATAAACTTGTCCAGATAAAAATGCAAAATCAATACTCAATAATCTAGATAGTCTATCTTGAAGAACTGTCTTTGATGCAGGATTTGTCACGTGGTACAATTTTAATTAAAAAAAGGATTTGGAGTTATAGTGCGTTTGTCGGGGTATACTTGAAATCTGTCACAGGTTGAAAATGCACTATAACGGCCGGCTGGTGTAGGTAGTAAGCGTTACCCGGCGCAGCAACCGTTACGTGTCCCGGAACTTTAGCTAGAAAATGGTCCCGGTTGCAAGACGGGTATGGCGCAATTTTTTCAAAGTCCCGGCGAAAGGAATAAGTGTCAATAGTACATTTATTTGTCATGAGCCGGCATGCAGGAATTAACAGATAAGTGAAGGTATTCGTTTACGATAAAATGGTCCCGGTAGAAAAAATTGCGACAAGCTTATTACCCACACCAGCCTTGTTAGCACAAGTAGTAGAATTAAAACTGTCACGGCAGGAGAAAGCTGTCATGGTAGTCTTAAATCCTGAAATAAGTGGCGAAACAGTCACCCCGGCAAGGTTTGGATAGGAGAGTGTCATACCTTAATCAAACAATGTAAGACTGGCCTGATTAGTCCGGATACATAAAATGGTCATGGTATCTTTACGCTGTGGATTTTAATTTTTTCAATTTTTGTAGAAAACCCCAATTAATCCTGAAACACAGATAAATCCAAGTCCTATTACAAGGCTATATTGCTTTAAGGGATTGTTTGGGAAAATATTAGTCAAGGAGATAATTAGAAGTATTAGACTTATGGTCCAGATAAGTGGAGCAGAAATCCAAAAAAGCTTTGCCATGGTCATAATGATTATTTTTTTAAAGGTAATGTATTTTGCATAGTTGCAGTCAAGTTATCAAAGCGGTACGGATTTGTCCGGTTAAAAATAGCTGTCTTGGGGAGTTAGCACAAGTAGTTTTAGCAGGAATTGTCCCGAATTGGCCGGCGGATAAAATTCTCCAGGTATACGAAATATGCGTTTCAGACGAAGTTGTCAAGGTGCAGAAGCGGGGCGATATTTCAGTCCAGATGACACGAAATATGATTGTCATGATAAACACAATAGATGGCGGCGGGAGGCCAATAACACCGAAGACTATTTGTGCTAACGGCAGGCGGTATGGTTAGTTGCCGTAATTCCGGATCTGGCGAGTTTTTTGCAGGTCCCGATAGAAGGCACAAAGTTGTCACGTCATGATAAAATTTAATAGTGTTGCTGCAAAAAACTCGACAGAAAGAAATTAGTCCCGGTAGGCCCATTGAATATTTAATCGTCATAACGGATTTGTCCGGCCTGCCGATAAAGGCAATTAACTATACCGACTTTGTTAGCACAAGTAGTAGAATTAAAACAGTCACGGTACCAGAATGTTGCCATGGTAGTCTTTAATCCTGAAATACGTGGCGAAGTAGTCACCCCGGCAAGATTTTAAAATGAGTTTGTCTCTTAAAGTGTTAGCAGTTTGCATATATTATTTTCAGATGACTTTAGGTTTAAGGTCCATCCATTATTGAAGAACTCAAATACAAGAATAAAGAATCCAATCGTAATTGAAATATCGGCCATATTCACTATTCCAGTTTGAAATAGCACAAAGTCAAAGTGTAAAAAATCTGTCACGGAGCCATATATTATTCTGTCATAGACATTTCCTAGTCCACCCCAATAACAAGACATATTCCGATGATTAATAGTTTGGAGAGATTATTACTAGTCAATAAATAATAGAGTGCATATCCAAGTACAATCAATGGTAGAATTATCATAAGGATTTTATAGATAATTCTTGGTAATTGATCTCCAAGACCTAGAAATGCTCCAGTATTTTCAACCTTTGTAATTGTTACAAAACTCCCTATTACACTTGTCCTGTGGTCATAGTCAATTGTTTGTCGGACAATAGATTTGGATATTTGATCGCATCCAACATTGGTTGCCAAAAGAATTAAAATCAATAAGTTTCTAACGATTTTTTTTACTCTCATATTTACTCAAGTTTAATCACAATCCTCAATCATCGTCTTGTTGTTATCATGATTATAAAGCTAGTCGTTTTTTCTTTTGATCGTGATAAGTCCGGATACATTAAACGATCATGATATATTCTGATCCAACAGATTTGTCCAGAATCGCGAAACTATCTTTAAGCTGTGGAAATTAATTTTTCAGTTTTTTGTAGAAAACCCCAATAAATCCTGAAACACAGATAAATCCAAGTCCAATTACAAGGCTATATTGCTTTAAGGGATTGTTTGGGAAAATATTAGTTAAGGAGATAATTAAAAGTATTAGACTTATGGTCCAGATAAGTGGAGCAGAAATCCAAAAAAGCTTTGTCATGGTCATAATGATTATTTTTTTAAAGGTAATGTATTTTGCATAGTTGCAGTCAAGTTATCAAAGCGGTACGGATTTGTCCGGTTAAAAATAGCTGTCTTGGGGAGTTAGCACAAGTAGTTTTAGCAGGAATTGTCCCGGATTGGCCGGCGGATAAATTTCTCAAGGTATACTAAATATGCATTTCAGACGAAGTTGTCAAGGTGCAGTTGCGGGGCGATATTCAGTCCAGATGACACGAAACCCGATTGTCATGATAAACCCAATAGATGAGGGCGGGAGGCCAATAACATGACAAACTATTTGTGCTAACGGCTCGGTGGTTGCGGTAGTAAGCGTTGGTGGCGCCGTCCGCCGTTACGTGTCCCAGTACTTTAGGTCGGATTTGTCCCGGCGGGCAAGCCACCATGGCGCAATTTTTGCCAGTCCCGGCGAACGATAAAGTTGTCACGATAAACGGATTTGTCAGGAGCCGGAAGAAACGAATTTGGAAGATAAGTGATAAATTATGTGTCACGATAAAATTGTCACGGTGGCGAGCAAAAATTGTGACAAGCTTATTACCCCAACCATCCGGGTTATGGGCAGTAGTTATTTTTGTCATAAATTATCCCCAAGTCCTTGAATGAGAGCAGTATTTGTCAAGGTAGAGAAGTACTGGAAGAAGATAAGTTTATGAAATTATTGTTGGCACTTGTAGAATAATTTCTCCAGTCATTACATCAGCGTAAACTTTGCAATACACTGGAGATGGAATGTTGAACATCCAAGTCAATCTTAATTCAATTTTCTTATCTGTCCTGATAGGCACAACTTTCAACTCTCCAGAGATATTATTTAAGTCCGGTTTGGTAATCGTCACATAGTATTTATCTCCTCCAATATTAGAATGAGTAACATCCTGTCCAACTAAATGTGTTTTGGCCTCACTTTCATTGAAATTGAATTTATCAGGTATATAAATCTCCGGGAACCAGTTCCCTTCACAAGTGACGAGTACTCCATTTGTCATTTTGATCACAACTTCAGTATTTAGCACTTCTGTATTATTAACTTTTTGATTGGATGTTACTACCACCCAATGAATTCCGCCAGACAAAGGATAGGCCTTTGCTATTACCAAGTCCTCAAGATTTTGGATACCTGTTTCCTCCTGATGTCCTGAAATAAAATTTTTTGCTAGCTGAGTAGATGTTTCCTCAGTCAACAAATCTGAATTGGCAGGCGGATTAGTATCTCTATAATCATTGGGCCAGTAGCAAAATCCAAACTGGTTTATTGATGTTTTTAGATACGGATAATTTGATTCTAGGGCTGCTCTCCTACTTAAAAGAATGTCGGTTGGAATCTCTAGATAAGTTGAAGGATAATCTGGATCAACATAAAGGTTTCCTCTTTCGCAACTTACTAGTATAAAAATAAATGGCAAAAATCTCAGGAGCTGTTTTGTCATGGTGGTGAAGATTTAATCGATAATTGTTATAAGTGTAAAGTTAGATAATTTGTTGTTAATTAGTTAACAGCAAAAAATGTTCCAATAATATGAGTCATAACATAATCCCGGCAGATGGCGAAAAATCAACCGTCAAGATAAAATGGTCACGATGGGAGAGTCCTGATAGATGAAACGAAATTGTCACGTCAATGATAATTGATCCAGATAGGCTGTTATAGGCTAGTTGCGCTGAGAGATAATTTGTCACGGGAAAACGAATCTGTCACGCTGACGAATTTGTCTAGGTAACTGTAACTGAATCAGCGCTATTGCCCATAACGGCTCGGCGGTTGCGGTAGTAAACGTTGGTGGCGCCGTCCGCCGTTACGTGTCCCGGTACTTTAGTTCGGATTAGTCCCGGCGGACAAGCCACCATGGCGCAATTTTTGCCAGTCCCGGCGAAAGATAAATTTGTCATGATAAACGGTTTTGTCCAGAGCCGGAAAGCACGAAATTGGCAGATGAGTGAAATCTAAGTGTCACGATAAAATTGTCAAGGTGAGGAGCAAAAATTGTGACAAGTTTATTACCCCAACCGACCGGGTTATAGTGCGTTTATTAATTAAAACTGTCCACCATTGATTAAATTGTCACGGTAGCAGGATTGGTCACGATAGTAGTATTGGTCACGGTACTAAAAATAAAATAAGTGAGTGAATATACCTGTACGGGCAAGGAAGTTAGAGGGCTACCAGTTCTGCGAGCTTGGCCGCTACGTTTGTCATTGACTCTTCTGCAGTGCTTAGGCCGCTTCGCGAGCCGAGCAATGGACTAACTTCACGGAGTTCTTCATACGTCGTGTTATGCACAATGGGAACGAGTAAATCACGAGCCAAGAGTGCCGAAAGTTCTTTGTCAGCTATTCCCTCACCTGCTAGGCGATTCAACAATGCAGGAGTCACCAGCACAATACCTACTCGTGACTTCGCAAGACCCTTATCGATTTCGCGGAGCAAGTTTGAACCGAGGAGGACGTCTTTTTCGCTGAACCATACTGAGACGCCACAAGACTCGAGAAGGTCGTACAGCTCCTTGGCGGCCCCTTTCCTGTCGTCCCACGCGTGGCAAAGAAAAAAGTCCCGAAGGTCAGGTACGGATGATCGCTTTTCGACGTTTGCTCGAACCGGGGTCAGTGTCCGCACTTCTGCTGGTGTGTAGAAAACAGACGAACCTGCTCGCGACCAACTCGGCTTTTCACTTCTGCTGGACCCGCCACCGATACTCCGGCCGCCCGAGCTGCTCCCCAACGAGGAGTAGGGCGTGGAGTAGGGTGAGTATGAACTGTAGCGACTATAGCGGCTGCCACATGCTGGGCAGGCTGCTCTTCCGCTAGCTGTGCGATGTCCATTTACTGGTGCTGTACATCTTGCCATGTCTATAACCTTTTTAAATTGTTAGATTAGATTGCTTTATGTAAATATACTAAAATTAAAATTTTAATGCGAAAAATAGGTATGTGTAATTGTGCTGTTTTTGCATAGTTCCGGCAGATGACCGAAAAGTTAAGTGTCAAGATAAAATTCTCCAGATGGATAAATCCCGGCAAATTATACGAGGTGGTCATGGTAAGATTAAACTATCACGATGGCGATGCAAAAACCATTACTTAATAATCTTGATTGTCTGTCTTGAGGAACTGTCTTTGGGGATGAATCTGTCAAGGTATATAAATTCAATTATACAAAGGATTTGGAGTTATAGTGTGTTTGGGTGAGTCAATTTTAGGGTCAGGCGGGATTCGCAAATGTACTATAACTTGCTTTGAACAGTAGGAATTAATTTACAATAAATTTAAGATCATCTGTCTCAAAAAGTAGCTGCATTTGAGAGATTCCTGTTTCTGGGTTTAATAAATCAAAGTCACCTAGTCTGTTTGAGTGTATTATTGCCGTACCTAGAAATGGTTTCAATCTCAGATAGATATCTTGGTTGAGTCTTGTATAGAATTTTTCTGATTTGGCATAGTCTGAAAGTGCTTCAATTCTTTTTAAATCATGTATTAAACTATCACAAGAATCATAATATCTGTTAGTTTGCTTGAAATGTAATAAATACCAATACTCCAAACAAGGATTGTTAATTATAACCTCTATATTTTGATGCTCTTTTAGTAACGGATAGTATCGTGAGAATGTCTGTATTGGTTTTTCACCTCTTCTAGATTCTCTTGACTCTCGTATAATTACATCAAAATCTACGATCCAAAAAACTTTATTGTATTCTGATGAAAGTTCAATTAATTTATTGTATTGATCAGTAACAGATTTCTTTTGGGGTAATTTAGGTTCAAGGTTTATATTTAATGATCGCTCATTCCGCTTAAGCATTTGTATATACCAGAACTCACATTCCCCATCAACAATTATTGCGAATTTCTGCCGGCACTTGCACGGCATTCTTTTATTTACTCTCATTATTTATATCAATGAAATAGTCTCCAAGATTAGGAATGCCACCAAGTTTCCCATATTTGTAGGCATTTAGAATATTACTCGTATCTCTTATTACCGAGCTATCAAAGTCAGACAATGAATATAATTCAGTTGAACAACTTTCCTTTTTATCTGCAAACCAAATTGAATCATTCCTGAAAATATCTTTATTATTCAAAATCTCTCTATTGTGTGTTGTGGCAATAAGTTGAGAATTCTTTGAATTAGTAATAAATGATAATAAGAAATGAATATACAAATCAGGATGTAAAGAGGCTTCAAGTTCATCAATTGGAATTGCAATAGAATCTCTTATCATCATACTTAGGATACCTGCAAAGCCAAAGTACCTAATTGTGCCTTGTGATTCAAGTTTTGATGGTAAGTTGTATTTATGATCATTCACTGTGTGTTCAAATTCTAGCTTTGCAGCGGTTATTTTCCCTTTGCTTTTAAGTTCATTTATACTCTCACTGGGGTTTTTAATCTGTTTCTCCATCAACTCAATAAAGCCATCAGGGATGTCTTGTTCTTCTTTTTGTATAACGATATCCGAAATATTGAAATCTGCCTTTCTAAGTATATTAATAACATCCGATTTATCTATTTCATTAGTGTCGATTTTTGCTGTTATGTATCCTTCTAATTGAGTTTTGGAGAATATTACAGGTTTCAAGTAATTTATAAACCAGTCAGTAGCATCTTTTAATTCCTTTAACTCAATATTAGTTTTTAAGAATCCTCCTAAAACTGAAACATTCCATAGGGTAACTGATTCAAGAGCCTTATCTTTATTTTTATCTTTCTTGATTTTGCTGCCAAATATAATCTTTGAAAGTTGCTTTTTTAGGTCAGTTGTTCTTTTAAAAACATTTGATTTACTTGGATTATAATGATCGAGTTTCTCTCTAACTATAGCGCTCTTATTAAATTCAATTTCATAAAAGTATCGTATCTTATTCTGAATAAACTCTATGGCGAGAATTGAATTCTCATTTGGCGTGTTTGAATCGAATAGAAATGGGTTAAAGTCTAATGGTTCCGTTTTTTTGCTTTCAGGTTCTAGAACAAGATCTCTTAAAAATTCTAGAGCTTTAAGAATATTGGTTTTACCAGATGCATTCGCTCCATATATTAGTCCTACCTTCAAAAGTCTTATTCCTTTAAGAGGTTCAATGATATAATACTTTTCGAGGTGATCTGACTTGTCAGCCTCAAAAGATAAAACTTGTTTGTCCTTTATTGAGGCAAAGTTCTGAATGCTAAAATTAATAATCATTACTGCTTGATTTTGTAAATGATTTACAAATATAGATCATAAAATTACAATAATGCAAATTATTAGTATAAAATATGTAAGTGAATTACAAAATATCATACTAATGGGCTATCTCGTCTTACTGCTAATGGCCCAGTTATTAGGATTGGTTGCTGGCCAGTCAGGGTTGGCATGAGTTTTTGCACAGTCCCGATAAGTGGGCAGGATTTCCATGTCAAGATAAAGTTGTCCAGATGACTGAGTCCCGATAAAAGGCTGCGATTTGTCCTGTCACGATAAAACTGTCACGACGGCGATGCAAAAACCATTACTCAATAGTCTTGATTGTCTGTCTTGAGTAACTGTCTTTGATGCAGGATTTGTCACGGTATACAAATTTAATTATAAATAGGATTTGGAGTTATAGTGCGTTTGGAGTGTAAATTTGGGGTCAGGCATGATTCGCAAATGCACTATAACGGCTCGGTGGTTAGGATTAGTTGCCGTCTGTGTCGGGGTTGGCATGAGTTTTTGCACAGTCCCGATAGATGAGCAGGATTTGGCTGTCACGATAAAGTTGTCAAGATGAATGAGTCCCGATAAGTGGGCAGGATTTGTCACGGTATGAAAAAATTGTCACGACGGTGATGCAAAAACCATGACAACAGGAGCGAGGGCCGGCAGCCCCAATGGCTTTGTCACGGTAGCAGGATTGGTCATGGTGTACAAAACTTAATAAGTGGGTGAAAATTATGGTGATAGACTTTGGGGTGATTACGAATTTGTCCGGGCTGCCGAAGGCAATTAAGCCTACCATCCGTGTTATAGTTAGTTGTAATTTTACTTATCAATTTATTTTGTGAACACATGTCCGAAAACTAGTCCAAAGTTTATACCAGCAGTGGCTAACCTAAACGGACTTTCAAGTTCATGAAATGGTATAAGATTGTGTAACCAGAGTCTTGGTTCTATATTCAACAAAAGACCATCATTTAATCTGAAATTTCTTCCAATACCAAATGACATACCCAATCCGGACTGATTATCTGTAACAAGTAATCTGTCATAATTTACTTGAAAATCTAATGAGGGATCTAAGCTCGCATAGAATTCCTTTGGCAGCTTAAATTTTGATTTAAGGCTAATGGAGAAAAGATCTATTCTTTCGTGATCAGCAGTAAAGTCCGACATAATTGGAATCCAAATTAGAACCTGACTTATATGATATCCTAATCCGATTCCAAATTCTACTTTTCTGTTTGTAACAAATGAATAATCTATGTTGCCAACATATCCAAATCCAGTTGTCCCATACGTTGTACCTTTAACATATTTGAATTGGTAAACATTACTCAAAGTGGGTGCAACTGAAACTCTGAGTTCTTGTCCAGAAAGCAAAGAAGTCAGGCAAATAATGCTTAATAAAATAATTGTTTTTTTCATTGTGGCAGAAATTAGGTATTGAGTTAAACAAACGGAGGAATCTATATGATATTTTATGTGGTGTTTGATATTTGGTATTTTTTTCATCGTCTTGATCTTGGTGTTAATAATTTCACAACAAAAACCAAGCCAGTCATTAAAAACTCAAGAGATTATTATAATCCAATCCAGGCAGATGGGCTGAAATTAGATCTTCAAGATAAAATTGTCAAGGTTACAAATCCTGGTAGATGAGTGAAAATTACCTGTCCAGACGGAAAAGTCAAGGTGATGAATCTGGGAGAAAGAGATATTTGTCAAGGTACAGAATTAACGCTTTTCTGTTATAGTTAGTTGTCAGGGGCTGTCTAACGTGCAGAAACTCAACAATTAACTATAACGGCCGGCTGGTGTAGGTAGTAAGCGTTACCCGGCGCAGCCAACCGTTACGTGTCCCGGAACTTTAGCTAGAAAATGGTCCCGGTTGCAAGACGGGTATGGCGCAATTTTTTCAAAGTCCCGGCGAAAGGAATAAGTGTCAATAGTACATTTATTTGTCATGAGCCGGCATGCAGGAATTAACAGATTAGTGAAAGTATTGGTTTACGATAAAATGGTCCCGGTAGAAAAAAATTGCGACAAGCTTATTACCCACACCAGCCTTGTTAGCACAAGTAGTAGAATTAAAACTGTCACGGCAGGAGAAAGCTGTCATGGTAGTCTTAAATCCTGAAATAAGTGGCGAAACAGTCACCCCAGCAAGGTTTTGATAGGAGAGTGTCATACTTTAATCAAACAATGTAAGACTGGCCTGATTAGTCCGGATACATAAAATGGTCATGGTATCTTTACGCTGTGGATTTTAATTTTTCAATTTTTTGTAGAAAACCCCAATTAATCCTGAAAAACAGATAAATCCAAGTCCTATTACAAGGCTATATTGCTTTAAGGGATTGTTTGGGAAAATATTAGTCAAGGAGATAATTAGAAGTATTAGACTTATGGTCCAGATAAGTGGAGCAGAAATCCAAAAAAGCTTTGCCATGGTCATAATGATTATTTTTTTAAAGGTAATGTATTTTGCATAGTTGCAGTCAAGTTATCAAAGCGGTACGGATTTGTCCGGTTAAAAATAGCTGTCTTGGGGAGTTAGCACAAGTAGTTTTAGCAGGAATTGTCCCGAATTGGCCGGCGGATAAAATTCTCCAGGTATACGAAATATGCGTTTCAGACGAAGTTGTCAAGGTGCAGAAGCGGGGCGATATTTCAGTCCAGATGACACGAAATATGATTGTCATGATAAACACAATAGATGGCGGCGGGAGGCCAATAACACCGAAGACTATTTGTGCTAACGGCCAGCGGGTTAGGATTAGTTGCCGTCCGTGTCAGGGTTGGCATGCGTTTTTGCACAGTCCCGATAAGTGGCGATAAGTTGGCTGTCATGATAAAATAGTCACGATGGCTGTGTCCCGATAAACGGCGAGAATTGCTCCGGGTACAGAAGTTGGCAGATGGCGATGCAAAAACCATGACAACAGCGCGTCGGCCGACAGCCCCATAGACTTTGTCACGGATGCAGGATTGCTCCCGGTGCAAAAGTTTAATAAGTGGGTGTAAATAATGGTGATAGACGTTGGGGTTATGAAGGATTTGTCCGGGCTGGCGAAGGCAATTAAGCCTACCCGCTTGTTATGTTTAGGCGATATTTGAAAGTTGTCAGGGTCTAAACGACTGTCCAGTTGGTATATTTGTATTTATAGATAAACCTTACCTGTTAATTTTTTAATTGTTGCTTTTCGGGTTTTCATATCTATTGTCAACTCATCAAATGAAATGCTGTGAGTTGGTTTATTGTCTTTTGAATCGAACTTAAAAAATTCCCATTTGCCATTCAACCATTTATACTCTTTGGTCCCTAAAAGATGGTTTGCAAATTCTGCCACAATTAAATTATAACCCTCTTCGCTCTCTTTATATATAAATACAGGATCTTTAAGTGTAAAAGTTCCATCATTCAAATTAGCCTCAAATCCAAGTTCTAAAGAATAAAAGTAACTAGTATCACTTGAAGCTGGATTACTATCTCCCATAAAAGTATATTGTTTAAGATCTATGTTGTGCTTTTGAGTGACCGGAAACCACCATTTGTTTTCAATATTTTTGGAAACATCCATTTTTTCAATTTTCTGGCTAAATGTCAGTGTAATTGCCATTATCAGGAATAAAGAGATAGCTGAAAACTTTCTCAGGATCGATTTGTGCAAAGGGTTGCTTTTAGTCATCATATTAATTCTGCTTTTAATAAATGAATACTTGAAATTGCTGACCAGATAGTTAGTATTGTTTCGTAGAAGAATATTTAGCAATAACTGTTGATAATCAATGGGATCTCTGTAAGCCAGAACTTTATTGTCTGCGTAATACTCGTGATTTAAGAGGATTGATTTTCTGAAGAGCCAGATAGCGGGATTGAACCAAAGGAATATGTTAAGTAATTCGATTATTATAATGTCAATTGAATGATATTGCAAGCAATGGGCTTCTTCATGTATTAGAAGTTCTTTCTCTATTTTACCATTCTCATAGTCTGTCCGATTGACAAAAATGTACCTAAAAAACGAATATGGTAGAATTCTTTCTTCAACTAGAACAAGCGAAGTTTTTGAATAATCTACTTTTTTGCTTTTAAGTATTTTACTGAGAATCCTGAATAGGTTAAGGATAAAGCGAATCAAGACGATTGATGTAATAACTATAAAGAGAGCTATTAATATAAATTGGAATGAAAATACCGTAGGAGAATTTTCAATTATAGCTTCTCTTTGAATTAGTTGTCCTGTGGGAAAAGTGAGTTTTTCAAGTGTATTATTAATTGGAAGACTAGATTTTATCGGGATATCAATCTGAGGAATAATCATTGAGAATACCAACGAGAAAATCAAATAAAATCTATTGAAGAGTAAGATCTTTTGATGCCGGAGAAAAATATGGTAAAACCCGTATAGAATGAGAAGGCATACCGTTGATTTGATGAGAAAAGTAATCATGTCACTTTGATTTTTTCTTTGACTTTATCTTTTGTTCAACTAGCTGCTTAATTTCTTCGAGATCGGTCAGATTCAAATTAGTCTCGTTTGTGAAGAAAGAAGCAAATTGAGATGCAGAATTATTAAAATAATCCTTAATCATGGAATTCACCTGCTTAGAAAAGTAATCTGTTTTCTTGACCTTAGGAAAGTATTCTCTGTTACTTCCATGCTGCTGATAACCAACGAATCCTTTGTCAATTACTCTTTTTAATAATGTTGCAATGGTTGTTGTTGCAGGCTTCGGGTCCGGAAATTCGTCAAGTATATTTTTTAGGTATGCTTTTTCGAGATTCCAGAGATAACGCATTACCTGTTCTTCCGCTTTTGTTAATTGCATGTCTCTATATTTAATAATTACATTCTACAAATATAGAACGTAGTTTGTAAATATGCAAATAATTCTTGAAAAATATTTTTCAATTGAAGTTTCCTTCATATTTGTGAGATTTGTCTAGGTTTTTGCCAGTCCTGAAATATGACCAGCAATTGATGCATTATGATAAAGTTTTCCAGATGCCAAAGTCCCGATAAATGGGCAGGATATATCCAGTCATGATGAATTTGTCAAGGTAGCGAGCAAAAACCGATTGAGTCTTTCTCAAGGTCTAGAGATTGTCACTTTTGATGATTATTATACTCTGAAAAGTTATGTTTAGGCGAAAGAGAATCTGTCCCGGAAATGCGGCCGCTCGCTTAAACATAACGGCTCGGTGGTTGCGGTAGTAAGCGTTGGTGGCGCCGTCCGCCGATACGTGTCCTGGTACTTTAGGTCGGATTAGTCCCGGCGGGCAAGCCACCATGGCGCAATTTTTGCCAGTCCCGGCGAACGATAAAATTGTCACTGATTCTGGATTTGTCCAGAGCCGGGAAAAACGGATTTGGCAGATGATTGATAAGTTAAGTGTCAAGATAAAATTGTCACGGTGGCGAGCAAAAATTGTGACAAGCTTATTACCTCAACCATCCGGGTTATGTTTAGGCGAAATATTAAAATTGTGAGTCCAAACGAATCTGTCACTGATATCGAAATTGTCCCGATTGTTAATGACTTCTATTAAAATTCGTGAATTATTTTTATGAATTGGAGATCAAATAAACGATTATTTATACTCAAACTTGACATCACCTTTTTTTATTGGATAATCCTGTAAATTATATTCATACGTTGATTCTGTTACCTGAATTTTGTCAACTCCAGCGACATTAATGTTAAGGGTCAATGTTTTCTTTATTATATTATTTTCATTGGTATATACTCCAGGTTGTAGAAGTCGCTTAAATGCTTTGTATGGGTTATTTTTGTCATCAAATTCGAACTGTTCTGTGGAACTTACTACTGGACTTCCATTAACTAAATCTTTGTGCGTCATAAGAATTAAGTTGCCTCTTTCATCATAACTATATTCAAGGAAACCACTTGGTTGATTGTTGGAATAGAATGTTTGCTTTGATATCCTGTCATTATTATCATATTCAAACATTACGTAATGTGAAGTACCACTTGGAAGACGTGTTACTGTAATTTTTGTCAACTTATTATCATTGTATGAATAAGTTGCTTGGCCAGATATTTCAGTATTCTTCGGTGAAACCCAATCAGTTCTATTCATTGCTGCATGAGCTGTAGTCCAATCGCTGCTGGCCATGCGCCAGTCTTCATACATATCATAAGAAACTAATTGATTGTCATTATTGTAAGAATAGCTAGTATATGACCATTTGGATTTCCTTTCAAAAAGAAGATTTGCCTCATTATAAGTATATTCAAAATATAAATCTTCTGCAAAAACTTCTTTCCAAAGCAAAGGCATATTTTCGTTCTCTATTGTCATCTCCTTCGCATTTTCACACGAAAGAAGAAAGGTGCTGGAAAAGAGTAATATATAAAATAGACTCGGTTTCATGTCATTAAGTTTAAGTGAGTGAGTCAAAGTAAAAATCAAAGTTATGTTAATTTATTAACAGAGAAGTATAGTCCTACATTAAAAATTAATTTCAAGGCTTTAAAAAATGCTTGAAAACGGGTTTTGCCAGTCCTGATGAATAGATAGAATTTGGGTGTCATGGTAAAGTTATCAAGATGTAAATGTCCCGATAAATGGGCAGGATCTATCCCGTCATGATGTATTTGTCAAGGTAATGAGCAAAAGATATTGGAGTATCTGTCAAGGGTATAGAAATAGTCAAAATTATTAACAATTTTTCATCAAAAAGTTATGTTTAGGCGAATCCTGTCAAGACGGGTAAGAGCTTGATATTAAGGCGAATTTGTCCAGATAATGCGAAGCTCGCTTAAACATAACGGCTCGGTGGTTGCGGTAGTAAACGTTGGTGGCGCCGTCCGCCGTTACGAGTCCTGGTACTTTAGCCGAAAAGTTGTCCCGGCGGGCAAGCCACCATGGCGCAATTTTTGCAAGTCCCGGCGAACGATAATTTGTCACGGTATTACGGATTTGTCCAGAGCCGGAAATAACGGATGTGGCAGATAAGTGATAAGTTAATCGTCATGAAGAAATTGTCAAGGTGGCGAGCAAAAATTGTGACAAGTTTATTACCCCAACCATCCGGGTTAGCTGCTGGGCTTATTTGAAAACTGTCCTGTTTGCAGGTATTGTCGACTTGAATGAGAATCTAAAAGTCCCAGCAAAAGAAACTGATTTGTCATGGTATTAGAATTTTATTGATGACATAATAGAAGTCTGCAAGGCTAAATCATTTGTTTAATGTAATCAAATCCGGTTTTGGTTTTAGCTAGTGCATGCAATGAGCTTTTTGATAATAAATCTGGGATAAGAGCATGGTTAAAAAGCTTATTGCACGCACTAGCCGGTTAGCTGCAGGGCAAAGTTAGTGTTTGTCTCAGTGAGTCACCGTTTTCTACTTTAGCCGCCTGTCCTGCTGAGTGGCAGGGACGGGCTTTAAGGCTCTTTACGCAAAACCGAGTGTGATGTTATTAAACTGATTTAATTTTTGCGTAATGTGCCGTAAAGCGAAGGGACGGTTTGGCTATTAAAATCAGGTATTGAATATCATTAATTAATCGTAAGTAAAGAAATCCCAGAATTTTGATTTGAGCTTGTGTTGCAGGATGTGCCTGACAACATCCGTAAAGTATTAAATTATTGGTCATTCGAGATAATTACTCATATCTTAATGCTTCTACCGGATTTCTTGTCGCTGCTTTCCAACTTTGCCACGTTACAGTTAATAATGCGATCCCAAATGCAATTATTCCGGCTAAAAGAAAGATCCACCAACTTAATTCTGTCTTATACACAAAATTCTGTAACCAATTATGCATTGTATACCATGCAATTGGCGTTGCAATTATAAATGCAACCAACACCCATTTGATGAATTCCATATTCAATAAAAGAAGTATTTCAGAGCTTTTTGCTCCAGCTACTTTACGGAGACCAATTTCTTTGGTGCGTCGGTCGATAGAAAAAACAGACATCCCAAGAATGCCGAGAATAGAAATTACAATGGCTAAAAGGGCAAAAGCAATAGTAATATTTCGTAAACGTGTCTCCTCCTGATACTTTTCGTTAAGGAGATCATCAAAGAAACGGTAAGAAAACTCTCTGTCATTTCTATACTTCATGTACATGTCACGAATGTAATTTAGCGTCTCAGTAGTATTTCCCGGCGCAATACGTACATTCATTGTCATTATATTTTGTGGGTCATTTGTCATAACTAACGGACTTATAGGATAACGCAATGGTCTGAAATGGAAGTCTTTCGCTACGCCAACAATTATATTATTGCCAATTCGCTGTCCAATTGGATCATCAAATCCCAATAATTTTTCTGCTGTTTCATTAATAACTATTGGTAGAGAAAAAGTATAATCTTTCCCTTTATTACGACTATTCTTTTCAAGTTCCTCCCAGTATTTACTATAATCCATTTGCAAGAATTGACCCTTAACAATTTCTAAATGGTATGTTTCTGCAAAATCTTCATCAACCCAAAATAGCGATGCTTCAAGGCTGTCAACTCGACCTTGGTGACTAAGTGGGAATTGGTATTTCCAACCAAAGTCAATTGGTGCGGCAACACTTGCTGAAACATTTAGAATATTTGGATTTCTAAGCAGTTCTTGCTTGAATTCCTTATTATCGTACCACAACCCAGTTGGGATGACTACGACATTTTTGTCATCAAGGCCCAGGTCTTTATTATGAATAAAATTTAATTGTTTAATGAAAATTAAAGTAGCAATTATGAAGAAGATTGCTAATGTAAACTGAACAGTTACAAGTAATTTGATAAAATTGCTTCTTGATCCGGAAACTGTACCTCTTCTGAAAATGGATATTGGAGGAAATGAAGAGAGGTATAATGAAGGATATAATCCAGAAATGATACCAACAAGTAATGTTAAAATAAAAAGATTAAGAATAAGTCTTAGAGAAACATTAAGAATTAGTTCTTTTGAAGTCAGGTAATTAAAAGTCGGGAGAATTAATTGAACCAGAAGGAGCGCTAAAATAGTCGCCAGGAAAGTTTGAAATAAAGAATCAGACATAAATTGTCTGAATATACTGTTCCTGCTTCCACCGTTAACCTTTCTAATTCCAATTTCAATAGCACGTTCCGAGGCTCTGGCAACTGATAATATAGAAAAATTAAGCGATGCCATAAGGACAATCAAAATGGCAAGGATTGAAAATATCCAAACATATTTGTAATTACTTATGTCTATGTCCCGACTATAAGTCTCGTAATCAGTAAATAGATGAATATCTGCTAATGGTTGAAACATGAGCTTATCTGTATATTTTGTATACCGACTAAGGTGATTTGAAATAGAGTTTAGAAACTGCTCATCAATTTTTACATCCTTATGAAGTTTTATATATACATAAGACTTTGAGTACCATTCATTTAAAAATGAGGAATACCTGGAGTTTTTACTAGATACAATAAATCCCAAATCAAGATGACTTTGAACTGGAATTTTTATTACACCGCTAACAGTATAGACTTCATTAGAATACTTGGAACTAATTAGTTTTTTACCTAAAGCTTGGTTTTTACCAAAGATTTTTCTTGCTACTTTTTCGGAGATAACAATATTCTCAGGTTTATCAAATGCGGATTCTGGTGACCCCTCCATAAATTTGAACCCTGAAAATATTTGAAAAAAATCATCACTGGTCCAGCTCATTCGGGCTTCAATTTTATCTCCTCCGGATTCCAATTGTAATGGTGAATCTTCACTGCTATAGCCTATATATGCAGCATTTTCTATTTGAGGATAATCCATTTTCATTGTTTCAGCTACGGGAGCATAGCAAAGGGCTGATTTTACGATTTTATCTCCTTGTTTTGAAAGCGTGAGGACTCGGTAAATTTGTTGGTAATCTGGATGGAATTTTTCATAGCTAAGCTCATTAAAAACCCACAGATAAATTAGTAATCCAGCAACAATACTCAAAGTAAACCCCACGAATGTTATTATGGAATAAATTGGTTTTTTGATATAATTACGCAGAATGATTTTGATATTGATAGTCATTTCAATGATATGTTTATTTAACGTAAATAAGGATCATGTCAGAAGGTTTTAGGTTTGTGCCAATTGAAATTTGTTTATTACGGATTTCTTCAGAGATTGTTGATTCTCTGAATCTGGAGGAGTTAATATAATCCCCAAAAACTTTACCAGAGACAAGTTTTATCATTTCACCTTGTGGAGTGACGTAATCGGGCCAGAATGGCATACCCCCATCAATATCATTAATAATACCTTCAGGTTCTTTGGAGAATCCTGTTTGATGATATAATTTCATCTGCTTCTTGTCGAAGAGGACATTGAAAAACTTTACTGAATTTTTTTTCAGATTATTGGGTGAATCATTGTTTTGAGTATATCGGATTAGTAGAAAATCAGATGTCTCAAACATTGAGTTCAACATGAACTTTTCTGAAATATCAGAATTTGGATTGAGACCTTCCATATAATCGACTTTAGATTCTCCAAAGTCAATTATATATGTTGGTAATAATCTGTCTGGAGGGATAAGTCTAAAAACAGTATCGTTATATTCCTGTTTAATTGTCAGTAATCCCTCATAATAGTAGTTGATAAAATCTTCAGAGCGTCTGAATGTGGATTGATTATAGTTTACAATACGATCAAAATCAGTGAACTGACAGATTGTATCTCCAATGGAGTTATATGTTACAAGTAGTGAACCAGTTTCCCCTGCAGTCATTTTTGAATTAATCCCTGCCCAGGTATCTGAGCTAATCCCATAGATCCAGTCAAATAGTTCCAATCGCTGCATCCCTGAAATTGAAAGAGTATTTCCCTTTGGTGCAGAACCTAATCCAGGCACTTCTTTTTGGGATTGAACAGAAATGTCGATTGTTGATCCAGGTTTATATCGCATGTATTGTGTAGTACCAGTATTCCCATCTGTGAAAGTGTAAAAAATGTTCCCATTCAAAATAGAAACCGGATTATTTGGCATTACACCAAAAAAACTTTTAGGGAACCATGCAGCACTTTGTCCCATGAATTTTATCCCTCTTTCATTCTTCCAAATGGTTTCCTGGTATTCACCCTGCATATTAAAGCGGGTAACGCCGAATATTCCCTGAAATATGATTTGTCCATCTGCAACCTTAATTGTCGACATCAATCTAGTTCGATAGTAAAATGGGTCATAAGTTAAGTTCGTATCAGGTGGTGTTTCAAGTTTTATATAACTTACAGAAGATGCTATATCGGAAAGTCTAAAGTCACGTGTGTTCTTATTAGCTTCAAGTAAGTCTAGTTTAATTGGAGGTCTCCTTGAATCAACTGAACGAATTTCTTTCCTCCTCAATACTCCTGAGTGGCCATTCTTGGATTCTGGAGATTCTTTATCAAATTCTGAGATTTTGCCTTCATTTTTTTCTTTTTCAAGGGCGAGGATTTCATTAGATAGTTTTTTTTCACTGATTTTAAGACGATTTTGTCGGCAAGCTTGGAAAATTGTCAAGGATAGACTTATAAAGATCAGAATGAATATTCTTTTCATAATTAATTTATTAGATTTTTTTGCTAATCCAATTTAAAGGTATAACGAATATGTTAGTTGAGCAAATTAATTTGATTAAAAAGAAAAGCTATATAAAGGCCAGATAAATTGGCAGGATTTGTCATGGTATGATGAAGTTATCACGAGATGCCAAAGTCCCGGCAAACGGGCAGGGGTTGTCATGGTATAATAAAATTGGCCCGATGGTGGAGTCCGGGCGGGCAAAAAAGCATGTGTTTTGAAGCGAAGGGACGGTTGCAGGGAAGGGCTTCAAAACTCTTGCGCGCGCGTCGGAAATCCCGGTGCAGTGAGGACTTGCACGCACTTTGCCTTGCAGCTAACGGCCCGCTGGTATGGGCAGTAAGCGTTGGTGGCGCAGCCCGCCGATATGTCATGCAATACTTTAGCCAGAAAATTGTCCCGGCGGCAAGCCACCATGGCGCAATTTTTGCCAGTCCCGGCGAAGGATAATATGTCCCTATATTACGGATTTGTCCAGAGCCGGAAAAGAGTTGGCAGATGAGTGAGAAGGTAATCGTCATGGCGAAATTGTCACGATGGCGAGCAAAAATTGTGACGAGCTTATTGCCTATACCAGCGTTGTTATGGTTAGTTCTAATCTTAAAACTGTCAGGCAATAACGAATTTGTCTCGATAAAGAAAATTGTCCTGGCAAAAGGAGGAATACTTATCAGGGGTTTAATACTCTAAGTCCATCATTAAAGTTAAAAGCAAAACTTTAAATCCCACCATATTCTTTATACTTTGGTGCTTTCCAAACATATTGCTTGCAACATTTTTCTTTGCAATAGTCTGTGTTTATATCATTTGCCCAGATGTGAAGGGTGTCACCTGAAAAAGAAATAGCTCTTGGTGATGAAGAACTAACAACATTGTGATATTCAAAATAGTATTCATTTTGCCAACTATAACGCAACCAACAACCATAAGCAGTCATGAATTTTGGAGAATCTTTGATTGTTTGTTCATCTTGACTAATTTTAGTCTTAAGCCATTCAGGAACCTCTTTTTCGGGTACTAAATAATCTTTCTCGCAAGAAATGAACATGAGAGAGAAGAAAAACAACAATACAAATTCTTTCATGATATTAGTAATCAATATAAGAAGAAGTTTTCCAAACTATTTCCTTGCAACATTTTTCTGTCTCAAAATTTAAATACTCCTGATTGAGAGTCATTTTATCTCCAGCATAAGTATATTTTTCAGGTCCTGCAGAGCTAAATGCGTTGCGATATTCAAAGAAATACTTCTCATTCCATTTGTACCTAATCCAAGCTGAAGATTCTAGTCCTGATTGGGGGTTCGATTCAATTATCTTTTCATCATGTGAAATCCTCTCTTTAAGCCACCTTGGAACTTCAGAGCTAGGAATTAAAAAATCCGGCCATTTTTCACAAGAGATTAACAGAAGAGTAAACGAAAAAAGAATAAGTAGTTTTTTCATCGTCTTTAGGTTTAGTGTTAATATATTCACAGCAAAAATCACACCAATCATTTGTCCATCAGTACTCAAAGATAAATAATCCCTGAGAATATATTGAAATACACATATCGAAACGAATTTGTCAAGATGAATAGTCCCGATAGATGTGCAGAATCTGTCATGTTAAAAGAATTCTCTCAAGGTTTCCAATCCCGGCAGAAGGGCAGGAGTAGTCCAGTTTTACGAATTTGTCAAAGGTTATCAATCCCGGTGGCGAAGCAGGATTTGTCACGATTTATGAACCTCGCTTGAGTTATGGTTAGTTCTGAGAAGATTGGAACTGTCACGAAACTAGAGAATTAACCATAACGGCCCGGTGGTATGGGAAGTTGCCGTCTGTGTCGGGGTTGGCATGTGTTTTTGCACAGTCCCGGTAGATGGGCAGGATTTGGATGTCACGATAAAGTGGTCCAGATGAGTGTGTCCCGATAAATGAGCAGGGTTTGTCACGGTATGATAAAATTATCACGATGGTGATGCAAAAACCATGACAACGGCGCGAAGGCCGACAGCCCCATTGGCTTTGTCACGGTAGCAGGATTTGTCACGATATACAAAACTTGATAAGTGGGTGTAAATTATGGTGATAGACATTGGGTAGATTATGAATTAGTCCGGGCTGGCGAAGGCAATTACCTATACCATCCGGGTTATGCTTAGGCGAGGAATTAAAACTGTCATGCTAGCAGGAATTGTCTTGTCATGTAACATTCTATCTGACCTCATAATCAGCCTTTCCCGTTATTGGTACACCATTTAAGGTTATACCCTCTGCAATAGCCCTGATAACTGATGAATTGTCTCCGTTGTAATAGTTTAGAGTCACCTTTTTATTACTCTCCAGATCAATATCAGGTTCCCAGAGAAGTGTTGATCTTAGATCAGGGCCAAAGGCAGAATCTGAATCGGACAAATGTTGTGGTGAATAAAATATTCGTGAGGAGCTGTAACCCATAATCCTGGCATTTATGGAGTATCTAACAGGTACATAAGCTGAGCCTCCTGCTCTGGTAATAAGGTTGAAAACTCCCGAAGAACCCCTAAATCCAAAAATACTTGTTGTGGCATATGATTTCAACACATCAATTCTGTCAATGTTGGAGATTGGCATATGAATCAAATCTTCAAAACTAGCCTCGTTCCCATCGATGAGTACAAGAGGCTGTCCTTGGGCACTTACGGAACCGAATCCACGAATCAGAACTCTGTAATCCGGATATGACCCTTCAACAACAACACCCGCAACATGACCCCTCAGGATTTCAATAAGGTAGGGGTAGCTTTGCATCTGCTGAGTGATTATTAATTCACTGTCAGGGTTGTCATATTTTTCCCGACTACTCTGGATTTTAACAGTTTGAGGATCCTTATGTCGTTCAGCTATAATCTTAACTTCCCCTAGATTTATTGTGTCTGAAAGTTTGTATTGTTTTCTTACAGACTCATTTATCTCAAAATATGTTCTTAGATAAATCCATTTATTTTCAATTATAACTGAAATCTGGTTCAAACTATCAGTCACTTTAGCAGGAAAGTATAAGACTGAGTCTAAATAAATCTCTCCCTTGAAGCGATCCTTTTCACCAATTCCTGTTACAATTAATCTTGCATCTCCAGTAAAGTCAATACCAGACAAACTGAATCTCCCGGATGAGTCGACTGGAACTGTTTCTAAAAAGGAGCCAGTACTTCCGAAAATGCCTATACTGACCCTTGAGTTTTGAATCGGTTTGTTAATATATGTCTTTCTTAATCTACCTGATATAGTAAATCCATTTTCCGGTGGAAAATATGTATTCTCGTACTTCCAGGTAAAGTCACGCCATCCTTGTGTAAGAAGCAGGAGGTCCATATTTCTGAATCTATCGGTATTTGAAGGATCAAAGTAATACGATGGATCTTCAACAGGACCATGAACATCTGACTCAAGCAAAAACCATGATGAAATATTACTGGGAAACCGGGATGTGCTATCAATCAGGTTACTATTAACAACAGCTAATGAGATATTTCCATTTATAGTATAAGATGAATCTCCCGGCATTAGAATGTTGAGAGAGACTCGTTCTCTTTTGTTGTAAATGAGTTTATCAGTTTCAATTTGAAGGGTTACCGGGTCCACTCTTTGAATATATATAAGTCTTTCAGCGAGTGGAGTATTATCCAGAGTCGAAAGTGTAAGCATTAAAACTCCATCAGGAAGATCAATTGTCGGAAGAATAAAATTGGTTGTAGGAGCCTTAACTTTACATACAACAGTTTTTATTAATTCCTTTCGTATTGAAAATCTAAGTAACAGATCATGTTCTGATTTAAGTTGAAAGGTCTGAGGATCACTCCTTGTAGTAATTAGTAGTTCATTGTTCTGATTTATTGAAGCACTTAATGTTACACCATCTGAAAAACTCTTTGGCAATTCAGTCCGAACCTCTATGCTATCGGCCCCTTTGATGACAGAATAATAACTCAATCCCGATATTGGTCTAAGTAAGAAAGAGCCCATTCCAAGATAAGTCGATCTGAATGTGGTTATCAGATTGCCGTTTGAGGAATAGATCCTGCCAGTTATATCACAGCCATTACCAAGGTTATTAGTAGCTTTAAAAGCAACAATTGAAGGGACATTGTCTACAAGAGAACCACCTTCTGGAAAAAAACTTACATGAATGTTATTTTCAACATATTTTACATCATCTGAGATTCTGTCTTTTTCATCATTTGAATTGATAAGAGTAATTTCTTTGCTGAAATAAAATTGATCTCCAAAATTTCTCATGTAGTTGGTATATGCACGTATTCTGTATCTTCCAGAAATGAGATCGGCAGGAAGTCTGAAATCGCCGTTACCTAAACCACCTTCGAGTTTGATTGTTCTGCTGCCTATGATTTTTGAAGCTGGAGAGATAATTTCGACATGAAGGTTATTACTATGATCGGAGAGGAACAAGTTTGACGCATCAATAAGATATGCTTTAAACCATATATCCTCTCCGGGAAAGTAGTAAGTACGGTCAGTATGAAGATAGACCTTCTCGATTAAAGTTAAAGAGTCACTATTGAATCGTTCTGCAATAGGAGTATTAAAATTGTTTTGATCCTGCTCTTTGCTTGTGTTTAATTGTGCATAACCGATGGAATAAAAGAAAAGTAGAAATAGAAATACGAAGGATTTTTTCATAAACTCAATTGTTAATTAATTAACATCAAAAATTGTTCCAATAGGTTTCCTTGCTTTGATTTTTACTAATATTCAATCCTAATAGGGTAGCAGGAGTTAAAATTGGGTTAGAAAATTGTCAAGTTTAAGATCCTAATTATTTGCGAATTTATCAAGTTTTAATTAGAATTTCAACTTTTGGACGTTATGCTTAGGCGATTGAGTCAAGGCAGGATCTGTCCCGTAAGTGACTGTCGCTTAAGCATAACGGCTCGGTGGTATGGGGAGTTGCCGTCTATGTCGGGTTGGCATGTGTTTTTGCACAGTCCCGATAGATGAGCAGGATTTGGATGTCACGATAAAGTGGTCCAGATGAGTGTGTCCCGATAAGTGAGCAGGGTTTGTCACGGTATGATAAAATTATCACGATGGTGATGCAAAAACCATGACAACGGCGCGATGGCCAGCAGCCCCATTGGCTTTGTCACGGTAGCAGGATTGGTCACGGTATATAAAACTTGATAAGTGGGTGTAAATTATGGTGATAGACATTGGGGTGATTATGAATTGGTCCGGGCTGCTGAAGGCAATTACCTATACCATCCGTGTTATGGTTAGTTCTAATATTAAAACTGTCAAACGACAACGAATTTGTCCCTCAAATGAAGTTTGTCAGTGTTTCTAATCCATGCAGGTAGTCAAGATTAGTCATGGAATTGAATATTTGATATATATATATATGAATATGAGTGTATTGAAGACAGTTTAGCCTACAATTTCTCATTTATGGATAGTTTAATCCTTGATACATCTGACACTAAATCCAAATCCCTTTTTAATACTTGAACGTCCAACCTGAGTATTATTATTTGATATAGATCTGGCCCAAGAAGAAATAGCGTCATACTCTGTACTTGACCAATAGTATGCTTTTAGTCCAGCCTCTGAAAATATTCCGTTATCATATCTATAACCGCCTCCCAATGCTGAAAAGCCAGACGAGTTTGTTGCTCCAATATTTTGACATGTCCAAAAATCCGGGCATCCAATCTGCTTTAACTTTCCACCCTGATCTATCCCTCTCAATCCTGTAGCATCAGCCTGAATTTGACTCATCCCAAGGTATACTTCTAAAATTTTCCAATCCTCGTCAGTTGGTACATGCCAACCTGTTGGACAAAGTTTACGGGTATCAGCTATAGCATAATAATTGTACAATTTACCATAAATTGGATTATATGTACTATAAGCACTTGTAAATGTTGAGTTCCATGATAAATTATCCTCCACAAAACTAATTGGAGTCCCGTCTTTGAAATTTGATACTTTCAGGTTTTCAATAGTCCAGACTTGATTGCCGATAGTTTTGATTTGATAAATATTTCCATCTATATCAGAAATTTCTCCTTCAGTAGTTGAAATACTTTGCTGGCCTGTATAAGATATACCAGATTCATTTTTTATGTATCCACAAATATAATACTTAGTATTTGGTAATAAGTTATTTATGATGATGCTAGTTGATGTGTAAGGGCCAGCAGCAACAATATGCGCTCCTTCAATAGAAGGAGACCCAGTGGTATTATAACATATACCATTTTCTTCCCAAGGCCGTACTGGGGGTATTGATAAACTGTAAGCAACAATAATTGAATTAGTTGTCGCAGTTATCTTTCTTAACTCTATTGAATTAGAATCTGGTGGTTTTAATTTTGGATAAAAAGAAAGTTCTTCGCCATAAGATGTCCCATTTCTATTTGTAGCGTAAGCTCTTAAATAATGCGTATCTCTAATTGACATTGATGCTCCATGCCATATTATGTTAATTTTACTCTCAAAACTGCCGGTACCTGAACCATCAACTGTTAGCCAGGGCTGATCCCATTTGGTGCGAGCACTAACGCCTCTTGAAATAACTTGAGAACCTCCATCATCAATGACTTCTCCGCCAGCTATAGCATAGTCCCATGTAAATTCCGTTATTGGAGTAGTAATCACATTGGGAAGGTTCTCCTTTATACAAGAATTGGTAAAGATAAAAAGACAAAATAAAATACTAATTTGTTTCATACTTTATAGATTGAAATTAAACATTGATGGTTGCTTGATATGGTATTTTAACTTTTCTAATTTACTTAAAACTTGAATAATTCCCATTACTCTGAGGACTTAGCTATTTCTTATGTGAAAAGATATATACTCTCTAATCACGTTAAGTTTTCTAGATGACCAATCCCGGCAGAAAGGCAGGAGTGGTCCAGTTTTACGAATTTGTCCCGGTTACCAATCCCGGCAGAAGGGCAGGAGTTGTCCAGCTTTACGAATTTGTCACAGTTTACCAATCCCGGTAACGAAGCAGGATTTGTCACGATTTATAAACCTCGCTTGAGTTATGGTTAGTTTTGAGAATCTGTAACTATCACGAAACTTGCGAATTAACCATAACGGCTCGGTGGTTGCGGTAGTAAACGTTGGTGGCGCCGTCCGCCGATACGTGTCCCGATACTTTAGGTCGGATTAGTCCCGGCGGACAAGCCACCATGGCGCATTTTTTGCCAGTCCCGGCGAACGATAAAGTTGTCACGGTATACGGATTTGTCCAGAGCCGGAAAGAACGGATTTTGCAGATGAGTGAAATCTAAGTGTCACGATAAAATTGTCACGGTAGGAAGCAAAAAATGTGACAAGTTTATTACCTCAACCATCCGGGTTAGGTTACGTGCTAGCATTAAAACTGTCACCTTAGTGTGAAATTGTCAAGGTAGATAGAGCCTTTTTGTAAAAAAGGAGATTTATCAATTGTTAAGCATATTGTATTGACAGCATAGAACATTTTTCGAATCAAAATCTCGAAGGTGCATTCCATTTCCAACACACCATTTAAATACTTCACATTGTTTACATATTCCAGTTTTCATCCAATCTCGTTGGCGCATTATTTTAAATTGATTATTCCAGATATCTAAAAAATTGGTTTTATAAATATTCCCTTGGGAATAACGACCATCTATATTGGGACAGGCTGAAATTGAGCCATCTACCAGAATAGAAGCTACATTTATTCCAGCTCTACAGAAGTAATATCCGTCCCGAACTTCCATTTCATAATTTCCAACAAAACCTTCACATTCATAGTTTGCTTCGATTTGCCTTTCCTGTCGTGTATCTTTTATAAATTCCATTAAAATCGTAAATTGTTGGTCGTTAAGGAGTAGATCTGAATTGGATTTCGCACGGCCAATAGGAGAAATGGTAAATAGTCTCCACCTTTTTACACCTAAAGAGATTAGCAGGTCTTTTATTTCGTTTAGCTCACTAAAATTTTTTTGATTAATACAAGTCACAACATCAAAGACTAAGCTTTCTTTTTCTACAAGCAATTTAATTGCCCTAATAACATCTAGATAGCACTTTTTATTTCTAATCCAGTTATGGGTTGTCTCTAATCCATCTAAGCTTACTGTAATAGATTGTAATCCAGCGCTAAGTAAACTATTCAATCGTTGTTGGGACAGAAGTACACCGTTTGTAACCATTCCCCATGGATATCCTTGCTTAGTCAATTCTGTACCACAGAATTCGAGATCCTTTCTCATTAAGGGTTCTCCACCCGTAATTATAATCATAATGTCGTTCGGACGGTATTGAGTTTTAATTATTTCCGTTATTTGAAGAAAATCAGAAGCAGGCATATCGGGAATTATGCTATTTTGCTTACAGTCGCTTCCACAATGGATACATTGTAAGTTGCAGCGGTGGGTACATTCCCAGAAAAGATACTGCAATTCATGAAGGGAAATTTCAGTTTTCCGATATTCTTTAAATACATTGAGTGTTAAACGTTTTTTGAATGAAATATTTCTATTATTCATTCTTGTCTAATTTGATTTCAATGTTTTCTTTGATTTGAGCTAACTTTTCGTCTGAACTCAACAAAAGTACGGTATCTTTTGGAAGGAAGCTTCCATTTAACGCTCCATCAATGTCTGAGATATGTATATTAACAGAGTTCTCAAATTCATCAAGCACAGAATTGATTGAAAACACACCATTATTATCTGTCAACACTTTAGGGTTTGACAGGCTATTTCTTACTTCGATTTGAATACCTTCGATGATTTGTGTAGTCGCTTTGGATCGAATCGTTCCTTTAACATTCATGTATAGAGTAGAAACCAAGGCTCCGTATTTACAGCAAGACGCCATTAATCCAGCACTACACACACCCATAAAAATAAGAACTTTCTTTAACAATCGCCTTTTAATAATCGTGATGTTTTTCATCTTTGTTAATTTTGGATAATAATTGACTAACGGAGAATCTACTTCATTGTTTTATTGTCTCTACTTTATTGTCGTAACCCATGTCTAGCAGATCAAATATACAAATTGATTGCTAATTTATTCCCAAACGAAACTATGTGGATTTAAGATTTGTCACTTTTACACAAATTATAGTAATTTGAATGATTTGTCACTGTGACTGTTAGGTTGCGTGCGATCCCCAGATCCCTATAAATGGGCAAGACAATCACGTCCAGCAGGATTTGGCAGACGGCTGAATCCCGGCAGATGGACGAAATCTAATTGTCATGATAAATTTGGATAAGTATTAATCCAGATATAGTAGAAAAGAGAGACTCTCAAGATATGTGAAAACATGGTAGATAGATCTTGGAGCATGCAACCTAACGGCTCGGTGGTTGCGGTAGTAAGCGTTGGTGGCGCCGTCCGCCGTTACGTGTCCAGGTACTTTAGGTCGGATTAGTCCCGGCGGGCAAGCCACCATGGCGCAATTTTTGCCAGTCCCGGCGAATGATAATGTTGTCACTGATTCTGGATTTGTCCAGAGCCGGAAAAAACGGATTTGGCAGATGATTGATAAGTTAAGTGTCAAGATAAAATTGTCACGGTTGAGAGCAAAAATTGTGACAAGCTTATTACCTCAACCATCCGGGTTATGTTTAGGCGAAATATTAAAATTGTGAGTCCAAACGAATCTGTCACTGATATCGAAATTGTCCCGATTGTTGATGACTTCTATTAAAATTCGTGAATTATTTTTATGAATTGGAGATCAAATTAACGATTATTTATACTCAAACTTGACATCGCCTTTTTTTATTGGATAATCCTGTAAATTATATTCATACGTTGATTCTGTTACCTGAATTTTGTCAACTCCAGCGACATTAATGTTAAGGGTCAATGTTTTCTTTATTATATTATTTTCATTGGTATATACTCCAGGTTGTAGAAGTCGCTTAAATGCTTTGTATGGGTTATTTTGTCATCAAATTCGAACTGTTCTGTGGAACTTACTACTGGACTTCCATTAACTAAATCTTTGTGCGTCACAAGAATTAGGTTGCCTCTTTCATCATAACTATATTCACGGAAACCACTTGGTTGATTGTTGTAATAGTATGTTTGCTTTGAAATCCTACCATTATTATCATAATCAAACGTGACGGAATTAGCGGTACCACCTGGGAACCGTGTTACTGTAATTTTTGTCAACTTATTATCATTGTATGAATAAGTTGCTTGGCCAGAAATTTCAGTATTCTTTGGGGAAACCCAATCAGTTCTATTCATTGCTGCCTGAAGAGTAGTCCAGTCGCTGCTGGCCATACGCAAGTCTTCATACATATCATAAGAAACTAATTGATTGTCATTATTGTAAGAATAGCTTGTATATGACCATTTGGTCTTCCTTTCAAAAAGAAGTTTTGCCTCATTATAAGTATATTCAAAATATAAATCTTCTGCAAAAACTTCTTTCCAAAGCAAAGGCATATTTTCGTTCTCTATTGTCATCTCCTTCGCATTTTCACACGAAAGAAGCAAGGTACTGGAAAAGAGTATTAGATAAAATAGACTCGGTTTCATGTCATTAAGTTTAAGTGAGTGAGTCAAAGTAAAAATCAAAGTTATGTTAATTTATTAACAGAGAAGTATAGTTCTACATTAAAATTAATTTCAAGGCTTTAAAGAAATGCTTGAAAACGGTTTTTGCCAGTCCAGATAAATAGATAGGATTTGGGTGTCATGGTAAAGTTATCAAGATTTAAGTGTCCCGATAAATGGGCAGGATCTATCCCGTCATGATGTATTTGTCAAGGTAATGAGCAAAAACTATTGGAGTATCTGTCAAGGGTATAGAAATAGTCAAAATTATTAACAATTTTTCATCAAAAAGTTATGTTTAGGCAAATCCTGTCAAGACGGGTAAGAGCTTGATATTAAGGCGAATTTGTCCAGATAATGCGAAGCTCGCTTAAACATAACGGCTCGGTGGTATGGGTAGTTGCCGTCTGTGTCGGGGTTGGCATGTGTTTTTGCACAGTCCCGATAAGTGAGCAGGATTTGGATGTCACGATAAAATTGTCAAGATGAGTGTGTCCCGATAAGTGAGCAGGGTTTGTCACGCTATGATTTAATTGTCACGATGGTGATGCAAAAACCATGACAACGGCGCGAAGGCCGACAGCCCCATTGGCTTAGTCACGGTAGCAGGATTAGTCACGGTATACGAAACTTGATAAGTGGGTATAAATTACGGTGATAGACTTTGGGTTGATTACGAATTGGTCCGGGCTGGCGAAGGCAATTACCTATACCATCCGGGTTATGCTTAGGCCTGGAATTAAAACTCAATTATCCAGCAGGATTTGTCACGGTAAAGGTGATGTAATTTGTCACGGTAATCGAAGTCGTCAAGGAAGGAGTAGACCGGCATAAAGCAGATTATTTGGACTTAAGGTACTGTTTACAGAAGAAATTCGGTCTCTCCATCAACCAGAGATATGTGACAACAATCTGAAGTAATAGTCAATCGTTTCTGGATTACTAAAACATCATTGAGGTATCCTTTAAATTCTACCTCAGTATTCTTGAATTTAAAGAGGTCGAGTTTAAGGTCATTCGTAATTTGATAATATCCATTGTTGTCGGTGAGATTGTCATCGGTAATTGTAATATCCCTATTGTCCGACAAACGTATGACCGTATAATTGGTAAGAACAAAGGCCGTATTATCACTCTCATGTTTTATTGAAAATACTATAGATCTGAATTCCTCAGTACACATAGCAAATGCACAACTAGTCTTGTTGTCATCATCGCACTCAATAAGAAGAAATGCAAGTAAAACTGAGGAAAATACAAGTAACTTTCTTTTAATCTTCATTGCTTTATGTTTGAAAATTTGGTGTTAATGTAATAACAGCAAAAATTGTTCCAATCCAACATTAAAACTAGATCTAGTACAAGTCCTGGTGGGGGAGCAGGATTTGTCTTGATATACAAATTTGTCACGGTAAACGGTCTCTCAGCGATTAAGAAATTGTCCATATTATGACGAAAATTTACTTCGAAACCGTTATGCTTAGGCCTTTTCGGTCAAGACGAATCTGTCACGTAACGGCCTGAGGCTTAAGCATAACGGCAGGCGGTATGGTTAGTTGCCGTAATTCCGGATCTGGCGAGTTTTTTGCAGGTCCCGATAGAAGGCACAAAGTTGTCACGTCATGATAAAATTTAATAGTGTTGCTGCAAAAAACTCGACAGAAAGAAATTAGTCCCGGTAGGCCCATTGAATATTTAATCGTCATAACGGATTTGTCCGGCCTGCCGATAAAGGCAATTAACTATACCGACTTTGTTAGCACAAGTAGTAGAATTAAAACAGTCACGGTACCAGAATGTTGCCATGGTAGTCTTTAATCCTGAAATACGTGGCGAAGTAGTCACCCCGGCAAGATTTTAAAATGAGTTTGTCTCTTAAAGTGTTAGCAGTTTGCATATATTATTTTTCAGATGACTTTAGGTTTAAGGTCCATCCATTATTGAAGAACTCAAATACAAGAATAAAGAATCCAATCGTAATTGAAATATCGGCCATATTCACTATTCCAGTTTGAAATAGCACAAAGTCAAAGTGTAAAAAATCTGTCACGGAGCCATATATTATTCTGTCATAGACATTTCCTAGTCCACCCCCAATAACAAGACATATTCCGATGATTAATAGTTTGGAGAGATTATTACTAGTCAATAAATAATAGAGTGCATATCCAAGTACAATCAATGGTAGAATTATCATAAGGATTTTATAGATAATTCTTGGTAATTGATCTCCAAGACCTAGAAATGCTCCAGTATTTTCAACCTTTGTAATTGTTACAAAACTCCCTATTACACTTGTCCTGTGGTCATAGTCAATTGTTTGTCGGACAATAGATTTGGATATTTGATCGCATCCAACATTGGTTGCCAAAAGAATTAAAATCAATAAGTTTCTAACGATTTTTTACTCTCATATTTACTCAAGTTTAATCACAATCCTCAATCATCGTCTTGTTGTTATCATGATTATAAAGCTAGTCGTTTTTCTTTTGATCGTGATAAGTCCGGATACATTAAACGATCAT